>NZ_JBGGKR010000001.1:0-624017 GCF_041287235.1 Mycobacterium sp. pR1184
ACCCGTCGGTGGCGGCCCGGTTGGTGGTGGTCCGTCTGGTGGTGGTCCGTTCGGTGGCGGCCACGGTGGTGGCGGTCCCATTGGTGGCGGACCCGTCGGTGGTGGTCCGTCTGGTGGTGGTCCGTTTGGTGGGGGTGGCCACGGTGGTGGCGGTCCCATTGGTGGCGGACCCGTCGGTGGTGGCCCGGTTGGTGGTCCGTCTGGTGGTGGTCCGTTTGGTGGGGGCGGCCACGGTGGTGGCGGTCCCATTGGTGGCGGCCCCGTCGGTGGCGGCCCGATTGGCGGCGGCGGACTTGGCGGAGGCGGCGGCCACGCAGGAGGCGGCTTCGGCGGCGGCGGCGGACTTGGCGGAGGCGGCGGCCACGCAGGAGGCGGCTTCGGCGGCGGCGGAGGCGGCGGTCATAGCGGCGGTGGTGGCGGTGGCGGCGGCCATCACTAGCCATCTCGTCCCACGCGACCGAGCTTGAAGGCGCGTAAAATCGGGTCGCTAGGGGAATACAGGGTGGGGAATCACGTCGTCTCGAGGCAGCCGGAGTCTGCGATCACGACGTCCTCCAAAGCACTGTCTAGCAAACGACAATGGAGGGGCATTGGACACCGTACTTGGGGTGTCGATGGCGCCGACGGCAGTCCGGATGGTTCTGGTCGAAGGCGAAAATGGCGATGGCGCCACCGTCGATGAAGACAATTTCGATGTCGCGTCCGACGACGACGCGGCAACGACCAGCGCTGCTGATCAGGTGGTTTCGGCGATCCTGGGGACCCAGGAGGGTGCCGCCCAGGGCGGCTACCAGCTGACGTCGACCGGCGTCACCTGGACCGACCCCATCGAGGCCGCCGCCCTGCGCGACGCACTCGCTGCGCACAAGGTCGAGAATGTGATGTTGGTCTCGGCGTTCCTGGCCGCGGCCGCATTGGCGCAGGCGGTCGGCAACGAAACCAATTACGCGCAGACCGCGCTGCTGTTCATCGAACCCGACACCGCCACCTTGGCGCTCGTCGATACCGCCGACGGCTCCATTGCCGATGTGCATCGCCAGCCCCTGCCCGAAGACGATGACGCCGCGGTGGCCCAGCTGGCCACGATGGTCTCGGAGGCCGAGACGCTGGACACCCGCCCGGGCGCGGTGTTCGTCGTCGGCTCCGGCGTCGATGTTCCGCTGATCAAGCCGGCCCTGGAGGCCGCGACCACGCTCCCGCTGGCAATGCCCGAGGAGCCTGAGACGGCGCTGGCTCGCGGCGCCGCCCTGGCGTCGGCGCACGCTCCGCTGTTCGCGTCGTCCACCGCCGCACAGGCCTACGCCCAGGACCCCGGCACCGGTGCGATCGACCCCTTCGCGATTGCCCCCGGGTATTTCAACGCCCCGGCCTCCGAAGAGGGCGCCCTGGCATACAGCGCGGTTCCTGAGGAGTACGTCGACCCCTTTACGGGCGAGCACACCGCCGCCACCTCGCTCGCCGATTACCAGGAACGTAGGTCTTTCGGTCTGGTGGGCAGTGTGGTGGCGGCGATCTTCATCGTCGGCGTGGCGGCGTTGGTCGTTTCGCTGGCGATCGCGATCCGGCCGACCGCCGGCGTGAAGCCGGTTCCCAGCCACAACATCGTCGCCCCAGCCACACCGGCGCCGGCGGCTCCAGCTCCGCCGCCCGCCGCCCCCGCGCCGGCTCCCGTGCCTGAGGCGGCCCCGATTCCGGCTCCGGCACCCGTTGCGGCGCCCGTCCCCCAGGCGCCCGCCCCGGCTCCGATACCCGAGGCGCCGGTTCCGGTCCAGGTCCCGGACGCGCCTGCGCCAGTACCCGACGCGCCCGCGCCGGTCCCGGTGCCAGTGGCTCCGGCGCCCGCGCCCGTGGCGCCGATTCCAGTCCCGATCCCGCTGCCGATACCCCCGGTCATCGGAGTGCCTGGCGTGCCGATCGGGCCCGGCGGTGGCGGCTTCCCGAATAGCCCCGGCCGCGGTGGTGGCGGGTTCCCCGGTAATCCGGGCCATGAGGGAGGCGGCTTCCCCGGCGGCGGCGGTCACCCTGGTGGTGGGTTCCCCGGTGGTGGCGGCTTCCCAGGTGGTGGCGGTCACGGTGGCGGTGGCGGCTTCCCGGGCTTCGGCGGTGGGGGCGGTCACGGCGGTTTCGGCGGCGGACACGGCGGGTTT
Organism: Mycobacterium sp. pR1184; assembly: GCF_041287235.1. Classification (NCBI taxonomy): domain Bacteria; kingdom Bacillati; phylum Actinomycetota; class Actinomycetes; order Mycobacteriales; family Mycobacteriaceae; genus Mycobacterium; species Mycobacterium sp. pR1184. The sequence continues at coordinate 2,148 of NZ_JBGGKR010000001.1, forward strand.
GGCCGCCATTAGGTCTCCGAGAGCCAGCTGTCACCTCCCGTTTGCCTCCCGCTTAACGGAGCGATGCAGTTAGCTCATCGCGGCCCCCTACACACGGTGGTATGCGATGCACCGTCTTCGGCACTGGATATCTGGGTGCCACGCACGCAGTCGGCATGGCTGTGCTGGGACACGAGGTCGTCGGGGTCGATATCGACCCAGGTAAAGTCGCCAAGCTCGCCGCGGGTGACATTCCCTTCTACGAGCCCGGTCTCCGAGAGTTGTTGACCGACAACCTGGCTGCCGGCAGATTGCAATTCACCACCGACTACGACTTGGCGGCCGATTTCGCCGACGTGCACTTTCTCGGCGTCGGCACGCCGCAAAAGAAGGGTGAGTACGGCGCCGACCTGAGCCACGTCAACGCCGTCATCGACAATCTCGTACCCCGGCTGACCAGGCCGGCCGTGCTGGTCGGCAAATCGACTGTGCCAGTGGGCACTGCGGCCGAGCTCGGCGAGCGCGCCGCTGCGCTGGCGCCCGCAGGCGTCGACGTCGAAATCGCGTGGAACCCGGAGTTCCTGCGTGAGGGACACGCGGTGCATGACACCCTAGAGCCGGACCGCATTGTGCTTGGTATACAGCAGGATTCGGTGCGCTCAGAGATCGTCGTCCGCGAGTTGTACGCACCGATCCTCGACAGCGGTGTGCCTTTCCTGGTAACCGATTTGCAGACAGCGGAATTGGTCAAGGTTTCGGCCAATGCCTTTCTCGCAACCAAGATTTCGTTCATCAATGCCGTCTCCGAGGTGTGTGAGGCCGCGGGGGCGGACGTCACGCTGCTCGCCGACGCGCTCGGATATGACTCCCGCATCGGGCGCAAATTCCTCAACGCGGGCTTGGGTTTCGGCGGTGGCTGCCTGCCCAAGGACATTCGGGCTTTCATGGCCCGCGCTGGAGAGCTGGGCGCCAACCAGGCGCTGACGTTCCTGCGCGAGGTCGACAGCATCAACATGCGCCGGCGCACCAAGATGGTCGAGCTGGCGACCGCCGCGTGCGGCGGTTCGCTGCTGGGCGCCAACATCGCCGTGCTCGGAGCCGCTTTCAAGCCCGAGTCCGACGATGTACGGGATTCACCGGCGCTCAACGTCGCCGGCCAGCTGCAGCTCAACGGGGCCGCGGTCAACGTCTACGATCCGAAAGCTTTGGAGAACGCGTGCCGCCTGTTCCCGACGCTGAACTACGCGGTGTCGGTGGCTGAGGCTTGCGAGGGCGCGGACGCGGTCCTGGTGTTGACCGAGTGGCAGGAATTCACCGACCTCGACCCGAACGACCTCGCCGACCGGGTGCGGGCCCGCGTCGTCGTCGACGGCCGCAACTGCCTGGACGTCGAGCGCTGGACGCAGGCGGGCTGGAAGGTGTTCCGGCTCGGGGCGCGACGTCCCTAGATCGCACCCTTGACGAGTAGCCTGATCGCGTGGACTACGCGGCAGCCTTTCTCGACGAAAACCGCTCTTTTGCGGAGCTTTTCCGCGATGTCGACGAATCGCTCCCGGTGCCGACCTGCCCGGAGTGGAGCCTCAAGCAGCTGTTCCGTCACGTCGGCCGCGGCGACCGCTGGGCGGCGCAAATCGTGCGGGACCGACTCGACGAACGGCTCGACGTGCGCAGCGTCGAAGGCGGTAAACCGCCGCCGGATCCCGCCGACGCGATCTCCTGGTTGCACGGTGGAGCCCAACGCCTGCTCGACGCCGTCGAACTGTCCGGCGTCCAGACGCCGGTATGGACCTTTCTCGGTGAGCGCCCGGCGAATTGGTGGATCCGACGCCGACTGCACGAGACGTCGGTACATCGCGCCGACGCGGCCATCGCGCTCCGGCGTCAATTCACCCTCGATCCTGCCGTCGCGGCCGACGGGATCACGGAGTTCCTCGAGCGCATCGTCGTCCAGGCCGGCAGCAACGGCTCCCCACTGCCGCTCGAGGACGGCCAGACACTGCACCTGCACGCGACCGACCCGGGGCTGGGCGAAGCCGGCGAATGGACGATCGCGGTCTCGGACGGCGGCGTGGTCTGGTCACACGAGCACGGCAAAGGCAGTGCGGCGTTACGCGGCGGTGCCACCGAGCTGTTGCTGGCGATGGCGCGCCGAACTCGGCTCGCCGACACCGGTATCGAGATGTTCGGCGACGACGCCGTCTGGCAAACCTGGCTGCAGCGCACGCCTCTTTAGCAACGTCGGGGAAACGACGTGCTGAGAAGTGGTACACGGTAATTTTTAGTCCATGACCACATCGGAGATTGCCACCGTGCTGGCTTGGCACGACGCTCTCGCCAGCGCGGACATCGACACCTTGGCCGCCCTATCCAGCGATGACATCGAGCTTGGGGACGCGCACGGAGCAGCGCAGGGCCATGAGGCGCTACGCACCTGGGCCACCTCCCACCAGGCGACCACCGAACTCGGCGAGATGTACGTGCACGACGGCGTCGTGGTCGCCGAACAAACGGGCGGTGCTCCCGGTGCGTTGGCGTTCCGCGTTGTCCACGACCATGTCACCTCGGTGTTCCGTCATCAGGACTTGGCGTCGGCGCTGGCAGCCACCGAACTCACGCCGGACGACCTCGTCACCTAGGACTCAGGAGCCACTACATGCGCGGAATCATCTTGGCCGGCGGTTCGGGCACTCGTCTGCACCCGATCACGATGGGCATCAGCAAGCAGTTACTGCCGGTCTACGACAAGCCGATGGTCTACTACCCGTTGTCCACCTTGATGATGGCCGGCATCCGCGACATTTTGGTGATCACCACTCCGCACGACGCGGCCGGCTTTCAGCGACTGCTGGGTGACGGTTCGCAGTTCGGCATCAACCTCAGTTATGTCGAGCAGGAGAGTCCTGATGGCCTGGCGCAGGCTTTTGTCCTGGGCGACAAGCACATTGGCAACGACTCAGTAGCATTGGTGTTGGGGGACAACATCTTCTACGGCCCGGGACTGGGCACCAGCCTTGACCGCTTCCAATCCATCGAAGGCGGAGCGATTTTCGCGTACTGGGTGGCCAACCCGTCGGCCTACGGTGTGGTCGAATTCAGTCCCGACGGCCTGGCGTTGTCGCTGGAGGAGAAACCGGCCACGCCGAAGTCGAATTACGCGGTGCCCGGGCTGTACTTCTACGACAACGACGTCATCGAAATCGCCAAGGGTTTGAAGCCGTCGGCACGAGGCGAGTACGAGATCACCGACGTCAACCGGATCTACCTCAACCGCGGCCGGCTCGCGGTCGAGGTGATGGCCCGTGGCACCGCCTGGCTGGATACCGGAACCTTCGACTCGCTGCTCGATGCCAGTGATTTCGTGCGCACCCTGGAACGACGTCAGGGTCTGAAAGTCAGTGTGCCCGAAGAGGTTGGGTGGCGGCGGGGCTGGATCACCGACGACGAGCTGGCCACTCGTGCTCGCACGTTGCTCAAGTCCGGCTATGGCGGCTACCTGCTGGAGATGATGGAGCGGGGCTGAGCTCGCCCGGTTTGGCCAGCACGGCGGCAATCGCCGTGGTCAACGGCACTGACAGCGCGAGCGCGATTCCGCCCACCGCGGAGCGCACGAGTTCGATGGCCACACTCTCGCTGATCAGCACGTCGCTCAGCGATCGATTCGCGACGCTGAAGAGCAATAGCAGCGGCAGCGAGCTGCCGGCGTACGCCAGCACCAGCGTGTAGACGGTGCTGGCGATGTGATCGCGCCCCACCCGAATCGCGCTCAGGAAAATCGTCCGCCGCGAGGTGTCACCGCCGACATGGGCGAGTTCGAAGACGGTGGACGCCTGTGTGACCGTCACATCGTTGAGCACACCCAGCGAGCCGATGATGAACCCGGCGAGCAGCAGCCCGCTGATCGACACACTGCCCAGATACGCGCTGACCGCCGAGTTCTGTTCATCGGACAGCCCGGTCAAATGCGCTAATCCGATTGCGCCCCAGGATAATCCGGCTGCCAACAGCAGCGCGGACAAGGTGCCCAGCAGCGCGGCACTGGTGCGCAGGTTGACACCGTGGGCGAGGTAGATGACCACGTAGAGGATCGCCGCCGAGGCCACCAGGGCCACCGGAACCGCGGGGGCGCCGTCGCGCAGCGCCGGCAGTAAGAAGACCACCAGCACCAGAAACGCGACCACGATCCCGACCAGCGCCAGCAACCCGCGCCAGCGCGCGACCGCGACGATGACCAACGCGAAGGCCAGGGCCAGCCCCACCAGCGACCAGCCGCGCTCGAAGTCGTAGAACGCGTACGTGGTAGCGCCTTGCGGGTCGACCTGCCGCACCACCCGGATGTGGTCGTCGGCTTTGAATTGCGGCTGGCCGGGGCCGGGCGAGAATTCCAACAGGGTTTTCGCGCCGGCATTCGGCCCGGAATCGATTGCCACCAAAGTCTCTACGCATCGTCCCGCGCCCGGCGTCCCCGGCTGCGGAGCCGTGGTGAGCACCTGACTGGCCGACGGGCTGCCGCAGTCGGCCAACCCGCTGGACAGCACGTGCGCGCGCTCGGTGGTCACCGCCCCGCCGGTGGCGCTCTGATACGGCATCGGGATGGCGACATGCTGGCGGCTCGGCCACAACAACGCCGCACCGGCAATCACGGCGATGCCGATCGCCACCAACAGCCCGACGACGATTTTGGCGGGCAGCGGACCCAGCGGGGACGGTCCTGACGACAGGTTGTGCGAGTGCGAGTGGGTCACCCGCTCCACCGTAGAGGCGGCCTACTGCCGGTAGGCGGTCAGGAAGTTGCCCAGCCGTTCGATCGCCGCCGACAGATCACGTGCCCACGGCAGGGTCACGATGCGCAGGTGATCCGGGGCCGGCCAGTTGAAGCCGGTGCCCTGACCGACCAGGATTTTCTCCTGCAGCAGCAGGTCCAGGACCAGCTGTTCGTCGTCCTCGATGTCGTAGACCTCGGGGTCAAGCCGCGGAAACGCGTACAGGGCGCCATCCGGCTTCACACAGGACACCCCGGGAATCTGGTTGAGCTTGGTCCACGCGACATCGCGTTGCTCGAGCAGCCGGCCGCCGGGCAGCACCAGATCGTCGATGCTCTGGTAGCCGCCGAGGGCGACCTGGATCGCATGCTGGGCAGGCACGTTCGGGCACAGCCGCATATTGGCCAGCAGGCTGATTCCCTCGATGAAGCTGCTGGCGTGGTCCTTGGGCCCGGTGATCGCGAGCCAGCCGGCCCGGTACCCGGCAACCCGGTAGGCCTTCGACAGGCCGTTGAAGGTCAGGCACAGCAGGTCCGGCGCCAGCGTGGCCAGGCTGATGTGCTTGGCGTCGCCGTAGAGGATCTTGTCGTAGATCTCGTCGGCCAGCAGCAGCAGTTGGTGCTTACGCGCCAACGCGACGATCTGGGTGAGGATCTCGCGGCTGTACACGGCGCCGGTGGGGTTGTTCGGGTTGATCACGACCAGCGCCTTAGTGCGCTCGGTGATCTTGGACTCCATGTCGGCGATGTCGGGCTGCCAGCCCTGGGTCTCGTCACACAGGTAGTGCACCGGCGTGCCACCGGCCAGCGACGTCGACGCCGTCCACAACGGGTAGTCGGGGGAGGGAATCAGCACCTGATCGCCGTTGTCGAGCAGAGCCTGCAGGGTCATCGTGATCAGCTCGGAGCACCCGTTGCCCAGGAAGACGTCGTCGACGTCGAAGCGCGGGAAACCGTCGACCAGCTCGTAGCGGGTGACCACCGCGCGCCGGGCCGGCAGGATGCCCTGCGAATCCGAGTAGCCCTGCGCGTAGGGCAGCGCCTGGATCATGTCGCGCATGATCACATCGGGTGCGTCGAAGCCGAACGGTGCCGGGTTGCCGATGTTGAGCTTGAGGATGCGGTGGCCCTCGGCCTCCAGACGCGCAGCATGCTGGTGCACCGGGCCGCGGATTTCGTACAGAACGTCCTGAAGCTTCGACGACTGCGCGAAGATCCGCTGCCGGTGGTGGCCGGGGCTGTGCACGGGCACCTGGTGAGTGGTCACGTCACCAATGGTGCCATCGGCGTCCACCGATTTTTGCTGATAGAGGCCAATCTGTGATCAGCGCTTCCCCGGGGGACGGGCCCCGCGTGCGATCCCGAGCCCCTTAACAGGGGCCGCCGGGGGCGCCGCCTCACCGTTGGTGTCCTCGGACGGCTCCGGCTTCGGCTCGGGTTTGGCCTCGGCCTTTTGCTCGGCGGGTGCGGGAGCCTCAGCCTTCGCTTCGGCGGTGGGGGCCGCGGCCTTCTTGGCGCCCGGGCGCTTGGCCCCTGCGGCGATGCCCAGGCCCTTGACGGGCGCGGCCGGCGCCTTGGGTTCGGCGGCGGCGGCCTTGGGTTCGTCGGCTTGCGCGCTCTCCGGCTCGGCTTCGGTCGCCGGGGCCGCGGCGGCCGGGGCGGCCTTCTTGGCGCCCGGCTTTCGGGCGCCGGCGGCCATGCCGAGGCCCTTGACGGGAGCGGCGGGCGCCTTGGCCTCGGCGGCTTCGGTCTTTTCCTCCGTCGCAGGTGCTTCTGCTGCCGAGGCTTCGGCGGCCGGGGCGGCCTTCTTGGCGCCCGGCTTTCGGGCGCCGGCGGCCATGCCCAGGCCCTTGGCGGGGGCGGCTTCCGTCTTGGCTTCCGCAGCCGGTGCTTCTGCTGCCGGGGCCGCGGACTTCTTGGCGCCGGGGCGCTTGGCACCGCCGGCGATACCCAGCCCCTTCGCCGGCGCTGCGGCCTTGGCTGGCTGCTCGGGCTCGGCGGCCGCGGGCTCCTCGGCCTGCGCGGGCGCCTCCTGCGCCGGTGCCGTCGCGGTGGGAGCAGCGGCCTTGGGCTCGGCCTTGGCGGCTCGCTCCTCTGCTTCCTTTGCGGCCGTGCCCTTCTCCGGCAGCGTGGCCTTGTCGTATTCGAGTGACCCGAGCAGGATCTGCGCCACGTCGAGCACCTCGACCCCGCTGCGGCCGGCCTCCTCCTGCCGGTCGTTGACACCGTCGGTGACCATCACGCGGCAGAACGGGCAGCCGGTCGCGATCGTCGCGGCGTTGGTGGCCAGCGCTTCGTCGACGCGCTCGTGGTTGATGCGCTTGCCGATGTGCTCTTCCATCCACATACGCGCACCACCGGCGCCGCAGCAGAAGCTGCGGTCGGCGTTGCGCGGCATCTCGGTGAGGTTCGCCCCGGCGAAGCCGATCAGTTCGCGCGGCGCCTCGTACACCTTGTTGTGGCGGCCCAGGTAGCACGGGTCGTGATAGGTAATGTCTTGCGAGACAGGCGTTACCGGCACCAGCTTCTTGTCGCGCACCAATCGGTTCAGCAGCTGGGTGTGGTGCAGCACGCTGTAGTTGGCGCCCAACTGGCGGTACTCCCTGCCGATGGTGTTGAAGCAGTGCGGGCAGGTGACGACGATCTTGCGGTCGACGGTCTCCACGCCCTCGAAGACCCCGTCCAGCGTCTCGACGGCCTGGGCGGCCAGCTGCTGGAACAGGAACTCGTTGCCGGACCGGCGCGCGGAGTCACCGTTGCAGGACTCCCCGGTGCCCAGCACCATGAACTTCACCCCGGCGATGGCCAGCAGCTCGGCGACGGCCTTGGTGGTCTTCTTGGCTTTGTCGTCGTACGCGCCGGCGCAACCCACCCAGAACAAGTACTCGTAGCCGTCGAAGCTCTCGACGTCTTCGCCGTAGACCGGGACGTCGAAGTCGACCTCGTCGATCCAGTTGGTCCGGTCACCGGCATTCTGGCCCCACGGGTTGCCCTTGGTCTCCAGATTCTTGAACAGCACCGACAGCTCGGACGGGAACTCCGACTCCATCATCACCTGGTAGCGGCGCATGTCGATGATGTGATCGACGTGCTCGATGTCCACCGGGCACTGTTCGACGCAGGCGCCGCAGGACACGCACGACCAGAGCACGTCGGGATCGATCACACCGCCCTGCTCGGCCGTGCCGACCAGCGGGCGTGCCACCTGCTCGGGTCCGTGGCCGGGAACGCGGCCGAAGCCGGACTCCGGAACGTGGTGGCCTTCTTCTTCGACCGTCTCGAGGTCCAGACCCTCCATCGGCTCGGCGGTCTTCTCACCCAGGATGTAGGGCGCCTTGGCCATCCAGTGATCGCGCAGGTCCATGATGACGAGCTTGGGCGACAACGGCTTTCCGGTATTCCAGGCCGGGCACTGCGACTGGCAGCGCCCACACTCGGTACAGGTGGCGAAGTCGAGGTTCGCCTTCCAGGTGAAGTCCTCGATCTTGCCGCGACCGAAGACGTCGTCCTCGCCTGGATCTTCGAAGTTGATCGGCTTGCCGCCGGATTCCATCGGCAGCAGCGGGCCGAGGCCGTCGGGCAGGCGTTTGAAGGTGACGTTGATCGGCGCGAGGAAGATGTGCAGGTGCTTGGAGTGCAGCACGATGATCAAGAAGAACAGCGCCACGGCGATGTGAGCCAGCAGCGCGAAGGTCTCGATCCATTCGTTCGCGGTCACACCCAGTGGCTGCATGAGCGCGCCCATGGCGTGCGAGAAGAACGCACCCCGGCCGTACGGGAAGTTGCCGGTGACCACCGAGGCGCCGCGGAAGATCGCGAAGCTGATGATGACCAGTGAGATCATGAACAGGATCAGCCAAGCGCCGCCGGTGTGGGAGCCGTAGAACCGCGACGAACGGCCGTGTTCCTTTGGCTCACTGCGCAATCGGATGATCGAGAAGGTGATGATGCCGGCCAGCACGGCGAGCGCGATGAAGTCCTGCAAGAAACCCAGTGCATCCCAGCGGCCGACGATCGGGATGTGGAAGTTGGGTTGGAACAGGGTGCCGTAGGCCTCGATGTACACCGTGATGAGGATGAAGAAGCCCCACATGGTGAAGAAGTGCGCAAGGCCGGGGATCGACCACTTCAGCAGCTTGCGCTGACCGAATACCTCGGCGATCTGCGTCCAGATGCGGGTGCCGACGTTGTCGGTGCGGCCGCTCACCGGCTGCCCGGACATGATCAGTCGATACAGCCACCAGACGCGTTTGAGTGCGAACAGCGCCACGATCGCGGTCAGGCCCAGCCCCAACACCAATCTGATGATCGTCTGCGTGGTCACCGAAGGTCTCTCCCCATTGCATCGTCGCTCAACGAAAATTCGTTCGATCTTTGCTAGCTCATAGTGACATCTGGGCTGCTCCCGACGCGAGAAAGGTTGCCCTAACTGCGACGCTCGAAAGTCTTTGACCTGCGGCTTAGCCTTCCGGTGCCAGCATGGCACGTAACATAGACAACATCTCCGAGCGTGAGCCGGCGCCCAGCCGACGGCGAATACGGGCCACGTGGTGCTCAACGGTCTTCGCCGAAATGAAGAGTTGGGCGCCGATGTCGCGGTAGGGCATGCCCAGCAACAGGAGCTCGGCGACTTCGCGTTCGCGCTGCGACAGCGGCGATCCCGAGGTGGGTTGATGGGAGGGCGACGAAGCCGCGCCGTCGGGCTCGTCGCGCGTCAGCCCGGTGGAGACGTCACCCGGGTCCGCGCCCAACTTGAGATCGCGGGCCAGCTGCAGCATCGCGCCGGACACCCTGCCGTCGGGTGTTTGCAGCGCGGCCTGCCCGGCCAGCCGGGTCGCGTCGGATGTCAGCCCGACATGCGACAGCGCCCTGGCCGACGCGGTGACCTCGTCGGCGTCGACCTGGTTGGCCAGGACCCGTAGCCAGGTGCGGCCGGAACCCGACAGGGCCTGCGCCAGGATGCTGGATCCGGCCGACGCAGCGAGGGCTTGCCCGTGCGGGGCGACCAAATCCGGTGAGTTGGACAGGATTCCCGCGTGCACGCCGGCCCAATGCAGTGGGATTGACCACAAGATCGGGTTGCCCAGCGACTCCAGCAGGGTAAACGCCTGATCTAGGGCGTGGCGCAGCTGATCGACCTGGCGTATCCGGGCGGCACTCACCCACAACTCGCCCAACGGCAGCAGCGCGAACAGGTCGATGGAGTACTCGGACAGCACCTCCATGCCTGCGTACCAATGCTTTTGAAGTGCGCCGGTGTCACCGCTGCGGCGCGCGATCGCCGTCTGCAGGGCCGCTGCCCACAATGCGTCGCGCCGGTGTAACCCGGTCGAACCGACCGCCGCGACGTCCGCACTGGCCGACGGCAGCTGCCCGTCCTGCATCTTGATCCAGCCGGACAGCAAGGTGTGCCTAGGCGCAAAGAGCGGGTCACCGTCGGTGCGCACGGCGCGGCCGATCACGCTGCGGGCGCGGACCGGGTCGCCGCCGTGGATCGCGGCCAGGGTCACCAGTGCGGCCGGACTGTCCGGAATCACTTCGGTCACAGTCTGTTCGGTCGCGATGGCCTGACCCAGTTTCGCCATCGCGGCCGGATACGGGTGGTCCATCGTCAGCAGTAACCCCTCGGCCAGACTGCGCGCGGTACGGGCGGCCATCGTCGGCGGGCCGGCGTCCTTGAGGCGCAGCGCTGCACGCGCCGTCACCAGATCACCGGTCGAGGCGAGCGCGATCGCGGCGGCCGCGGCGACCACCGCGTCCGGGTGCGGGCCCAGCCAGCTGAACAATTCCGCCGCTTGATTCGCGTTGCCCTCGTGGGCTGCAACGCTGGCCGAAATCCGAACCGCTGCAGCGCGTTCGGCGGAATCAGGCGAGCTCAGCAGCTCGTCAGCCAGTGCTGCCGCGGCGGCACAATCTCCGTTGAGGGCCAGCGCGTCGGCGACCCGAGACGTCAGCCCTTCGGCGCCGGCGTTAACGGCGGCTTGGTAAAGCCTTGCGGCCCTGGCAGATACGCCGCGTACCGCCGCGGCATGCGTGGCCAGGATGGCCGCTAGCCGGTCGTCTTTGAGTCCGTGTTCGGCGAGGCGCAACGCGAACGGCAGCGAAACCGTCGACATGTCCAATTGCGAACGCAACAGTGCAGTTTCGACCTCGCGGTGGTGGGCATTGCCGACGATCTGGGCGATCGCGTCGTGGACCAGCTGGAGGAATTCGGGGGAGTGTGCGGGCTCGACAAGCCCGCCGGCGCGGGCGCGATCGACCACCCGACGCGCATCGGTCGCTGAAATACCCAGTGCCGCAGCCACATCGGCCGGACCCAGCTCTTTGGTCAGCGACATGATGAGAAGCGTGTCCAGGTCCGGTTCGTCGAGCCGACGTAATCGCGTGATCAGCGCGAAGGTTGCTGCCTGGGCCGGGGCGTGTGTGCCCTCGGACGCCGCGCGCACCAGAAACGGGAGCCCCCCGGTGCACGCCAGCAGGCCGTCGTCGACGGGAAGGGGGCCCAGCGATATCGGCGGACGATCCCGTTGCATCACCACGGTCAGGTCCCGCAGGCGCTCCTGCGGCTCGGCGGCCACCACCGCCGTGGTCCGCGGGTCGGCGGCGCACTCGGTGAGGCTGAGCAATTCGGGCTCGGTCAGCAGATGGGCGTCGTCGATCACCAAGGCGGCGTCGGGCGGATCGCCGGCCTGTGGCGGGCGGGTGAGCACGGTCCGCCCGGCACCCCGCAGCGCGTCGCGGGCGGCGGCCAGGGCGGTGGTCTTGCCGGTCCCGATGCCGCCGCTGATCATGAGCTTCACCGGACTCGTCGACGCGTTGGGCAGGGCCCGGATGACTTGTTCGAGCGTCGGGGAGTCGCTCATGTCGCGTCCCCCTAATCGGTGCTGCGCTGGTGGTCAGAAGCAGTTTTTCCACCATAGCCCCAGCAACCCCCGTATCCGGGTAGCCATCCCCGTAGCCCCGTGTTTCCCCTAAAGTGCCACCCCCTAATGCCGCCGGGCGCCTGGTGGGTTGTGCACCGATCACAGCGCTCGGCGGGGCGGATAGCATCGTGGTAATTGACTGGGCGGTCCCTGTGGCGGGCGTCGGCAAGGGCAACGAACGGCGAGGAGGTGTGCCTGATGGCAAACTCATTGCTCGATTTCGTGATCTCGCTGGTCCGCGATCCCGATGCTGCGGCCCGGTATGCGGCCAACCCCGCGCAGTCCATCGCGGATGCCCATCTTACCGATGTGACCAGCGCCGATGTGAATAACTTGATTCCAATGGTGACGGATTCGCTATCGATGGGCACTCCCGCGGGTCCCGCCTCAGGCGTGCCCGTCGCTGATCACGGAAACGTCTGGGCAAGCGGCGCGGCCGCGGCCGCCCTGGACGCCTTCACGCCGCACACCCCCACTGGGATCGTCGATTCGCATGGCCCGGGAAGCAGCGTGATCCATCCGCCGTCGACCCCCGCACCCGTTGAGGCGCCGGTCGATCCGCGGCCCTTCGGCATTGACTCTCCTGGGGCATCGGTGCAGCTCACTGGCTCAGAGACACCCGATAACCCGGTCGATCACGGGGGATTCCCAGCGCATGACGTGAGCCTGTGGGATCACCAGGTCACCCACCCGCATCCCGGCGACCCCGAGCACCACGACTTCGGCCTGCACGGCTGATTCTCCGGCCGCCGCGGTCGATTCGTTGCAGTCCTGAGCTGCGCTAACACTGTTTACTAGGGGCGTCTTCGGGCTGCGTCGGGGTTATGGCACATATCCCCTAATCCCCTAACAGACAGCCCCCACGGATCCCGGTGAGGCACCGATCGGCTGGGGGATCCGTCCCCGATTCCTAGGAGGGGCGGAATCCATAGCGTGTATTGCAGAACGCCGGTCGATCCGGCGCAGGGGATTGAAGGGGAATGAATCATGGACCGGCTGATCCAATACATCATGGGTTTGTTTGGCAACCCGGACGCGGCCCGCGCTTTCGTCGCGGGCCCCGGGCAGGCCATGACCGACGCAGGCTTGGTCAACGTGGCTCCGGAGGAGTTCTCCTCCGCAGTGGCCAGCGCGCTCCCTGGTGTGCCCCTGGGCGCGGGCGACCCGATCGGTGGGTTGCAGCAGGTGCTGACCGACCAGTACGGCTTTGCCCCGGGTTATGACGGCTATGGCTACGACCAAGGCTATGGCGGCTACGACCCCGGCTACGGGGGATACGACCCGGGCTACGGGTACGGTCCCGTCGGCCTAGTCGGCGAGGTTGCCCAGGACGCGGGCGCCCTGGTGGGTGACGCGATTGCCCCGGTTGTCGACGGCGCCGGCCTCGCCCTCGGTCTGGGAAGCGCGATCGTCGGCAACGTGGGTGGCGGACTGCTCGGCGCTGTTGACGCCGGACTCTACGGGGGCGGCTACGGCGGGTTCGGCCTGCAGTCTGGTTGGGGCTTTGGTCCCGGCACCGGCGGGTTCGGTCCCGGTTTCGGACCTGGTTGGGGCGGCTTCGGTCCGGGCTGGGGCGAGCCGGGTTGGGGACATGGCTGGGGTGACGGGCGACCCGGCTGGGGACATGGCTGGGGTGACGGGCGGCCTGGCTGGGGACATGGTTGGGGTGACGGGCGGCCTGGCTGGGGACATGGCTGGGGTGACGGGCGGCCTGGCTGGGGACATGGTTGGGGTGACCGGCCTGGCTTCGGTGAATTCGGCCATGGAACCGGGTTCGGTACCGGCTTCGGGGGCGAGTTCGGTCTGGGCGTTGGGATCAATGCCGGCCTGGGTCTTGGTGGTGGCTTTGGCGGACACACGGGCTTCGGTCTTGGCGGCGGCGGCCTGACAGGCATCGGTTTGGGTGCACAGACCGGATTCGGCGGACGTGCGGGACTTGGTTTCGGCGGCGAGAGTGGCCTGGGTCTTGGTGGTGGCTTCGGCGGACACACGGGCTTCGGTCTGGCCAGTGACGTTGGCCTGGGCGGTCGCACCGGCATCGGTGTCGGTGGTGAGGGCGGCTTTGGTGGCCACGCAGGTTTCGGTGAGGGTGTTGGGCTGCGGGCTGGCGGTGGAGTTGACGGTGGCGCTGGGTTCGGTGGCGGCGCGGAGGGCGGCTTTGGTGGCCACGCTGGCTTCGGTGAGGGTGTTGGGCTGCGGGCCGGTGGTGGAGTTGACGGTGGCGCTGGGTTCGGTGGCGGCGCGGGTCTTACCGGTGAGGGCGGTCTCGGTGGTGAGGCTGGACTTGGCGGTCGCACCGCGGTCGGTGCTGGTGCTGGATTCAACGGCGGTGGCGGATTTGGCGGCGACGCCGCCGGCCACGCCGGTGTTGGTCTACGGGGTGAAGCCGGTGGTGGCCTCGGCGCGGGTAGCCAGATCGGTGGTGGCTTGGGGGCAGGTGGTCAGGCCGGTAGCGGTTTCGGCGTAGGCAGCCAGATCGGTGCCGGTGGTCAGGCTGGCGGGGGCTTCGGCGCGGGTAGCCAGTTTGGTGGTGGCTTGGGTGCTGGCGGACAGGTCGGCGGGGGCTTCGGTGCCGGTAGCCAGGGCGGTGGCGGCTTGGGTGCCGACGGTCAGGCTGGTCTGGGCGGCCAGGCGGGCTTCGGTGCCGGTGGTCAGGCTGGCGGCGGTTTCGGCGTAGGCAGCCAGGTCGGCGGGGGCTTCGGTGCCGGTAGCCAGGGCGGTGGCGGCTTGGGGGCCGGTGGCGGTTTCGGCGTAGGCAGCCAGATCGGTGCCGGTGGTCAAGCTGGCGGCGGTTTCGGGGCAGGTAGCCAGGTCGGCGGGGGCTTCGGTGCCGGCAGTCAGATCGGTGGCGGCTTGGGTGCTGGTGGTCAAGCAGGTGCCGCTGCTCAGGCGGGTCTGGGCGGCCAGGCGGCTCTGGCGAGCCAGGCGGGCTTCGGTGCCGGCGGTGGACTGTCCGGCGGCAGCAACCTGGGCGGTCAAGCTGGCTTCGGCGGCCAGGCGGCTCTCGCGAGCCAGGCAGGTATCGGTGCCAGCGGCCAGCTGGCGGGTGCCGGCAATGCCGGTGCACTCGCCGGTGCAGGCGGTAATGCAGCCCTCGGGGTGGGCGGCAACGCAGCCCTGGGCGCCAGCGGTCAGGCGGGGTTGATCGCTAGCGAGGGCGCGGCGCTGAACGGAGCCGCCACTCCCCACGTCGCCGGCCCGCTTGGGGGTGTCGGCGTCGGCGGTCAGGGTGGTGCCGCTGCGGCCGGTGGCGCTGGACTCGGTTTCGGCGGCGCCCGCAGCACCGGCTCGTTGAGCGGCGAGGGCGGATTGGGAGGCCACGCCTCACCGCAATCCGCGGCCGTTGCCGGCGGCGCCGGCCTGGGCAGTCACGCTGAAGTCGGTGGAACCGGCGGCGCAGGTCTGGGCGGTCACGCTGGTGCCGGCGGTGCCGCGGGCGCAGGCGTCGGCGGTGGCTTCCCGTCCGGCGGAGCCGGCGGCGGCATCAACGCGGGTGCCGGCGGTGGAGCCCACGGCGGCATCCTCGGCCAGGAGGGCGCGACGCTCGGTGGCGGCGGCGGTGTCGCCGGCGGTGGCGGCATCGGCGCTCACGGCCCGGCCGGGCCTGCTGGACAGGCCCCGGTGATTCAGGGTGGCGGCGGTGCCGGAGGCGGCGTCGGCGGACACGCGACGCCGCCGTCGAACCCCGGCTCGGTCTTCCAGGGTGGAGGCGCGGGCGGTGCCGGCGGCCACGGCAGTGCGGGCGGACCAGTGATCCATGAGCCGGCGCAGCAGGCCCCGGTGCAGCACTCGCCCGCCCCGGTTCAGCACGCGCCGATCGAGCACTCGCCCGCGCCCGTGCAGCATTCCCCGGCCCCGGTGCAGCATTCGCCGGCTCCGGTCGAGCACGCTCCGGCGCCGCACAGCCCATCGGTGTTCGAAGGCACTCCGCACGCTCCGGCTCCGGTGCACGAACCCGCGCCGGCACCGCACCCGTCGCCGTCGCACGTCGGCGGCCCGCACGGGTAACGCGCGCGGACCCAGCGAATCGGCGGGGATCTTTTGATCCCCGCCGATTCGCGCGCATACCGTAATCACCGATGCGAGAAAGTGGGGAACCGCGGTGACTCAAGCCAGTGATCCGAGGCGCGTCAGCGTGATCGTCGAGCTGATCGACCACACCATCGCAATCGCCGAACTCAACGAACGCAATGACCTCAAGGATCGCCTCGTGCGCGCCCGCGAGCGCATCACCGACCCGCAGATCCGGGTGGTCATCGCCGGGCAACTCAAGCAGGGTAAGAGTCAGCTGCTCAACTCGTTGCTGAACCTGCCGGTGGCGCGCGTCGGCGACGACGAGGCCACCGTGGTTATCACCGTCGTCAGCCATGGCGACCCGCCGTCGGCCCGGCTGATCGTGGCCGCGGGCCCCAACGGCGAGACCGTCCCCGTCGACATCCCGATCGACGACATCAACACCGACCTACGACGAGCGCCGCAAGCCGGCAACCGGGAAGTGCTGCGCGTCGAGATCGGCGCACCCAGCCCGCTGCTGCAGGGCGGGCTGACGTTTATCGACACCCCGGGCGTGGGCGGCCACGGGCAGCCGCACTTGTCGGCCACGCTCGGACTGCTGCCCAACGCGGACGCACTGATCATGGTCAGCGACACCAGCCAGGAATTGACCGAACCGGAGATGTGGTTCATCCGGCAGGCGCATCGGATCTGCCCGGTCGCAGTGTTGGCGGCCACCAAGACCGACCTCTATCCGCACTGGCGAGACATCGTCAACGCCAACACCGGGCACCTGCACCGCGCCGGGGTGTCGATGCCGATCCTGCCGGTCTCGTCACTGCTGCGCAGCCACGCCGTCACGCAGAACGACACCGAACTCAACGAGGAATCCAACTTCCCGGCGATCGTGAAGTTCCTCAGCGAGCGGGTGCTCTCCCGCGAGAACGACCGGGTGCGCGACGAGGTTCTTCGCGATATCCGTTCGGCGGCAGAACAATTGACGATGGCTGCGGGTTCAGAACTCGCCGTGGTCAACGACCCGGGGTTGCGTGACCGACTGGCCGAAGACCTGGAGCGGCGCAAGCGTGATGCGCTGGACGCGCTGGAGCAGACCGCGCTGTGGCAACAGGTGCTCAACGACGGCTTCACCGACCTGAGCACCGACGTCGATCACGACATGCGGGCCCGGTTCCGCGCGCTCACCGAGGACATCGAGCGCCAGATCGATTCGTGCGACCCGACCCGGCATTGGGCCGAAATCGGCAGCGACGTCGAGGAAGCGGTGGCCACCGCCGTCGGGGACAACTTCGTCTGGGCCTACCAACGCGCCGAGGAGCTGGCCGACGACGTGGCGAATTCGTTCGCCGCGGCCGGGCTGGATTCGGTGCTGACACCCGAGCTGAATCAACGCGCGATGGGCGAGGACTTCGGCCAGCTCAAGTCGGTGTCCGACCTGGAGTCCAAGCCGGCGGGCAAGGGCCAGAAGATGGTGACCGGGCTGCGTGGTTCCTACGGCGGCGTGGTGATGATCGGCATGTTGTCCTCGGTGGCGGGGCTCGGCCTGTTCAACCCCTTGTCCGTGGGCGCCGGGCTGATCCTTGGCCGCATGGCCTACAAGGAGGACAAGGAGAACCGGCTGCTGCGGGCGCGCGCCGAGGCCAAGACGAATGTGCGGCGCTTCGTCGACGACGTCTCGTTCGTGGTGGGCAAGGAATCTCGCGACCGGCTCAAGATCATCCACCGCACGCTGCACGACCACTACCGCGACATCGCCAACGAGATCTCCCGTTCGCTCAACGAATCGCTGCAGTCCACCATCGCCGCGGCACATATGGAAGAAGCCGAACGCGAGAACAAGATCCGTGAACTCGAGCGGCAGTTGAATATCCTGAACCAGGTCACCGACAATGTGGACAAACTGATGCCCCAGGTGACCGTAGGACGGGTGTGAGCACTAGCGATCGAGTGCGTGCGATATTGGGCGGGACCATCCAGGCCTACCGTGGTGAGCCGGCGTTCCGGAATCGACCCGAAGTTTTCTACGAACTGGACCGCATCGGCGCGCGGCTCAACGAGCCGATCCGCATCGCTTTGGCCGGCACGCTCAAGGCCGGAAAGTCCACTCTGCTCAACGCTTTGGTGGGTCAAGACATCGCCCCGACCGATGCCACCGAGGCCACCCGTATCGTGACCTGGTTCCGGCACGGTCCCACGCCGAAGGTCACCGCAAACCATTGGGGTGGAAGGCATTCCAACGTGCCGATCAGCCACAGCGCCGGGCTCACGTTCGACTTCCGGGCCCTCAACCCGGCCGACGTGGCCGATCTGGACGTCGAGTGGCCGGCCGAAGAGCTGGTCGAGACCACGATCATCGACACCCCGGGGACGTCGTCGCTGACGCGGGAGGCCTCGGATCGCACGCTGCGGCTGTTGGTGCCCCCCGACGGGGTGCCGCGGGTGGACGCGGTGGTCTTCCTGCTGCGCACCCTCAATGCCGCAGATATCGCTTTGCTCAAGCAGATTGGGCAACTCGTCGGGGGATCCGCGGGCGCGCTGGGCATCGTCGGTGTGGCATCCCGGGCCGACGAAATCGGTGCGGGCCGCATCGACGCGATGCTGTCGGCGGCCGACGTGGCGCAGCGATTCACCAAGGAGATGAACGAGACCGGCATCTGCCAAGCCGTGGTGCCGGTGTCGGGGTTGTTGGCGCTGACCGCGCGCACGCTGCGCCAAAGCGAGTTCATCGCCCTGCAGAAGCTGGCCGCGGCCGACAAGACCGAACTCAGCAAGGCCATGTTGAGCGTGGACCGTTTCGTTCGTGTCGAGAGCCCGCTGCCCGTCGACGCGGCTACCCGCGCCCAGCTGCTGGACCGTTTCGGCATGTTCGGGCTGCGGATTTCGTTGGCCGTGCTGGCCACCGGTGTCGCCGACGCGGCTGGGCTGGCCGACGAATTACTCGAGCGCAGCGGGTTAATGGCGCTGCGTGAGGTCATCGATCAGCAATTCGCGCAACGCTCCGACATGCTCAAGGCACACACCGCGCTGCTGTCGTTGCGCCGGTTCGTCGAGGCGTTCCCGATCGTCGCGACGCCCTACGTCATCGCCGACATCGACCCGCTGCTGGCTGATACGCACGCGTTCGAAGAGCTTCGGCTACTCAGCCAATTATCCTCTCGCCCAACGTCTTTGAATGACGAAGAGCTCGCGTCGCTGCGCCGGATCATCGGCGGATCGGGCACCCGTCCGGCCAGCAGGCTCGGCCTGGACCCCGAGAACACCGACCCCGGCGAGGGGCCGCGGGCCGCGTTCGCCGCGGCGCAGCGCTGGCGCCGCCGGGCCGAACATCCGCTCAACGACCCGTTCACCACCAAAGCGTGCCGTGCCGCGGTGCGCAGCGCCGAGGCGATGGTCGCCGAGTTCGCCGCACACGGCGCCCGGCCTCAGTAGCGCCGCCACGGCCAGTGCGGCCTCTCCCGTTCGGTCGGCGGCGGCGGCGTGAAGGTGGTGGTGGGCGGCGGGGCCGTCGTGGTGCTCGGCGGCTGATAGGTCGTGGTGGGCGGCGCCTCGGTCGTGGTCGTTGTCACGGGCGGCGCCTCGGTGGTGGTGGTCGACGGTGGCGGCGGTGCCTGCGTCGTCGTCGTGGCCGGGTTGGTGTTCGACTCGGTGATCGTCACCGTCTGCTCCGGCGACGGGGCCGTCGGTTGAGGAGGCGGGGTCTGCACCGGCCCGGGCTTCTCCTCGCCGAGCGTCAACGCCAGTATCACGGCCACCAGGATGGCCGCGGCCGCAGCGGCCAGGCTCAACACCACGGCGGGACGCTGGTACCACAGCGGCGGGGCCGGGTAAGGGCCGTCGTCGCCGTCCTCGAAATCCATTGCGTCGCGGACATATTGGCCGCTGTGTTCGGGGCCGGTGTAGGGGACGGGATCTTCCTCGTCATCGTCCTCCGACCACGCCAGCGGACGCTCTTCTTCGACCCGGGCGTTCGGCATGACCTGGGTCATGTCGGCCGGCGCCGCGGCGGCCAATTGCGTCGGGTTCTCGGCGACGGGACTCGCCAGCGCGCTCGGGGCGGGGTGTTGTTGACCGAAGACAGCGGCGCCGAGTGCGGCGCTGAGCCCGGGCTGCGGCGTGGTGCGCACCGGCACCCCGAGACGTTCGGAAAGGCGGGTGGCCAGCAGCGGGATGGCGGCGCCACCACCGACCGTGGCCACAGCGGACAGGCTGGAGGTCGGAATGTCGTTGCGCTGCAAGATGTTTTCGACGCCCGTGACGAATTCGCCCAGCGGACCGGAGAGCAATTCGTCGAACTCGTTGCGGGACAACTCGACATCCTCGCCGGTGACTGCGGGCAGGGTGGTTGTGGTCGCTGTGGACAGTTCTTCCTTGGCGCGTCGGCAGTGTTCGAGCAGGCGGGCCATCGAGCCCATCCGCGTCGTGCTGGCCACGCCGCCGCTGGTGTCGGCCGGAATCGCTTCGCGCAGGTGATCGAGGATGAGTTCGTCGATCCCGTCGCCGGAGAATTCGGAGTACCGCACCGACGGCCCAATCTGCGCACAGTCGGACCCGGCGTCGATCAGTGTCACGGTGGTGCCGCCGGCGCCGAAGTCGCACAACGCGACGATGCCTTCGGTCGGGAAGCCGGGTTCGGCCCGCAGCGCGGTGAGTGCGGCGGTGGCATCGGAGATCAGCGCCGGCGGTACGCCGCCCGGCGCCAGGCCCGGCTGGGCGAAGAATTCCTCACGCAGGGCCGCGGCCTGCGCCGGTGACCAGTACGCGGGGATCGCGATCGTGACCGGTGTTCCGTAGTCGACGGTCCGGGCCATCGCTTCGAGCGCTTCGACCGTCAGCGCGTCGCCGAGGTACTTCGTCCCGTCGGCTGCCACCAGCGGAGTGCGGTCCCCGACCCGTTCGACGAACCCCCGCATCACCAGGCCGGCTTCGGCCGGAGCCGGATTTTCCTCGGGCAGGCCTACTTCGGATGCCCGTTGGTCGAACAGGGTGAGCACGGATCTGCGAGTCACTACGTCGCCGCCGGCATGGGCCGCGACCAGGTTGGCCATCCCGATGGACAAGCCGAGCGACTCGGACATCTGGTGTTCCCCTGTGCGTTGTCGTAAATGTGGCTGTGGGTTCCCGCGAGTCTAGGTGGGGGCCCGTTTCACAGACCGGGCGGCAGCGTGATCTCGGTCGGTAGCCCCGGCAGCGCGGGCAGCGTGATCACCGAGGGCAGCTGTGGCACTGGGTACGCGTCGCCCGACGACGTGGTCGCAGTGGTGGTGGCGGTCGACGGCGGTGTGTCCTCGGTGGACGCCGTCGGCGTGTCGGTGGGTGTGGTGGCCGGCGGTTCGCTCGACACCGTCGGCGCCGCACTGGTGGTGTTGAACGACCGAGGCGTCGTGGTGGAGGGCACCAAAGTGGGGCCCGTTACCGGCTCCTGCGGCGGGGCGCCGTGCATGAGCTGGATGATGCCCCAGACGATCAGCGCGATCAGGACCGCGATGAGGGCACCCCACCCGGCCAATGCGATTGGTTTACGCCAACCGGGAATCGGGTCGTCGGGGTCGGGCTCCGCGTTGCCGTACGCATCGTTTCCGTGGTGGATGTAGACGGTCGGTTCGTCGTCGACGAAATGGTCTGCCGGCGCGTGCCTTGCCATGGTCGCTGAGACTATCGGGGCGGTGTCGGCCGAGGTGGGACCCACACGGGCAGGTTCCGATCGGCCGTCAAACGTTGACTTAATTGCAACCAACTCGTTAGGGGATCGCGGGCACGGTCGTCGGTAGCCACGATGGCCAGTGATGCCGACGCGTCGGTTGCTGCTGGGTCGGCTGATGCGTCGGCTGCGGCTCCGGCGACTCGACGGCGCTGCTGGTGGGTGGCTCGGTGGTCGTGGTGGCCGACGGCGGACTCGTCGTGGTGGTCGTGGTCGTCGTCGTGGTGGAGTGCGGCGTGGTCGTGGTGGTTTTCGGTGCGGTACTGCTGCCCTGGTCTCCGATGAGCTCGATGATCCCGTAGACGATCAGGGCAACCAGGATCAGCACGGATAGGCCCCAGATAATGAGCCCTACCGGCTTGCGGTACCACGGGGTGGGCTCGGTGTCCTCGTCGAAAGGATCGAGCTGGGGCTCCGCCGGGTGGGGAGCGGGCGGCGGCGGTCCATCGGCTGGCGGGTGCTCGCCCCGACCGACGTCTCTATACCTCGTCGGCTCATTGTTGAAGTTGTCCGGGGGGCCTGCCACGGCACCGATCGTACTGACCGGTTACTGTCGGGCGCCGCTCATCCGCTGTATCTGCTTCCTGGGCAAGCCAAACCGAGAGACAAGGCTGGTCACACGTGTGGACAGCCTCTCCGGTCAACGATGACGATGCTCTTGGTTTAACCGGCCCCGACGAGGACATCAGCGAGGTCGACACCGGTCAGGCCGCGTGCCCAGTCGGCGAGTAACTCGGCATTGAACTGCGGTTGGATAGCCGAGGTTCCTGCGAGGCCCGGGGAGCTGGCCATCGGTGCTGCGGTGGCCGCGCCAGACATGCTTGGCGCAGCAGGCACGACGGGGGCGGGAGCGACCCCGGGGGTGACGTTGACGCTGCCAAGAACGGTGAGTGCGCCGGTGGCGGGGTTCCAGGTAAAGGAGCCAGCGGCGCCGGTGACGTCGACCGCGCCATTGACGACGGTTATGGGGCCGGAAACACCCGGGTACGCGACGTTAATCCCAACAAGTTCGCCGGTCTGGACAGTGAAGGTGGCCCCGGCAGGGCCGGCATAAACCGATGTACCCGGCGGGAAGACGACCAGGCCCGACACGGGCGAAAGACCGTTCCAGGTGACGCTCCCCTGGCTGACGTAGACGGTGGCGCTGGCGCCGTTGGCATAAAAGTAGACACTGCCAGCAGTGGTGCTGGGGATCTGAAGGCTGACGCCGGGCTCGACGTAGGTAAAGGTTGGTCCGTCGAAGGTGATGGTGTTGCCGGGTACCAGCGTGGGATCGATCAGCTGTTGGCCGGCCCCCGGTGCGTTGAGTTGCCCCAGGGACTGGGTGTTAGTGGCCATCTGCACGGCCGATTGGGTGCGGCCAGCGGTGGTGTTGGCAGCGGTGCGGGCGACGGCATTGGCTTGGTCGGCCTGGCCCCCGGATTCGGTGGTGGGTTGGGGCTCGTCGAAAGGTTCCAGGACGCTGGCGGTTTCGGCGGTGGCAGCGTAGGCGTACATCGCGGTGGCGTCCTGCACCCACATGCCCATGTATTGGGCTTCGGTGGCCGCGATCGCTGGGGTGTTTTGACCGAGGAAATTAGTCGCGATCAGCAGCATCAGCTGTGCGCGGTTGGCGGCGATCACCGGCGGGGGCACCGTGGCCACAAACGCCGCCTCATAGGCGGCCGCCGCAGTGTAAGCCTGGGTGGCGGTCTGGATGGCTTGGTCGGCACTAGCCTCTAGCCAGGCCACATGGCGAGTCGCGGCGGCGGCCATGCGCATCGATGATGGGCCCAGCCACCTGCCGGACAGCTCCGAGATCTCGGAGGAGTAGGCGTTGGCGGCGGCCTCCAACTCGGCGGCGGTCGCCTCCCAGCTCGCCGCGGCCGCCAGCATCGGTCCCGATCCGGGACCGGCGTACATCAACCCCGAGTTGACCTCGGGTGGCAGTAACCCAAAATCCATAACGCCCCGTCCTTATTTGACAGCAGTGCAAATACCGGGCAGATCAAACCGGATTCACGTAAATCGCCGGTGACAGCACGGCCAAGTCCCGCCAGCAATCGTCTGGACAACTCCGCTTGGCGCACACGGCTCCTCGGGGACAAGCCTTAGCCTGCGAGGTCACCGACTACAAACGGATCATCGATTGGAGCTACCCGTCCGCGCGATAGCGCCTACTGCGTCAGGCGCAAACCGCTTGCGAGACAGCGGCGATTTGGTATTCGGCATCTGACCCGATACATCTTGAGCCCTGGACCATTCGCGTTAGAAGGTGGTGACCTTCTCCACGCTTACGAACATGCCGTGTCCGGTCCGCGCGTTGGTGAACTTGGTACCGGCCTCGGACGCCTCGATCGTCCAGCCCTGCGCGTCGTACGTCTTGTAGTCGATCGGGACGGTGGGAATGGCGCCCAGGTTGCCCAAGATCCACTGGACGGAACCGGCAGAGGTGATGTGGACGCCGTTGGCGTGTTCACCATCCTGCATGGGTGAGTCGGTGAACGGTGCCTCGCACCCGACGCTGTCCTTGTTGATCTGGCACCGCGTGACGCCGGACTTGGTCTCGATGAAGACGTAGCCGTTCTGGTCGGGCGGCAGCGGAATCGCGCCGGCCGGTGCGTTCGGGTTGACCGGCGTCGTCGGTGGGATCCCGGTGGGGTTCGACGGCGCGGCGCTGGGCCTCGGTGCGGGAAATGCGGGTTCGGTCGGCCCGGCGCCCGGCGCGGCGACCGGCCTGCCCTCGATGACCGACGAACAGCCGTTGATCAGCATGGGACTGATCACCAATACGGGCGAAAGCAGCAAGGTTCCACCGGCAAGACTCCACCGTGTCCTCTGCGAAAACCGCACGCGTCGCTCCCGAATCTTGGAGATATCAGAAGCAGACTACGCAGCTTACGGCGCAATGTGCTGGGGCGACGCGCGTTTGAAATGTCGCTGATAGCAAAGTGTTATCGCCACGCGGCAGGCGCGTCGCGACGGATTGCCCTGAGGCATCATGGGAGTGTGGCGCAGTTCACCGGAGTGTTGCTGGCCGCGGGCGCCGGCAGCCGGTACGGCAAGCCCAAAGTCTTGGTCGAAGGCTGGCTGGAGATCGCGGTGGACGCCCTGCGCGACGGGGGATGCGACGACGTCATCGTGGTCTTGGGTGCGGCCCAGGTCGCGGCCCCACCCGGCGTCGCGGCGATCACCGCGACGCAATGGCACGAGGGGCTCAGCGCGTCCGTGCGTGCCGGGCTGGCCGAGGCCGACCGCAGGGGTGCCGACTACGCCGTGCTGCATGTGATCGACACTCCTGACGTCGGCTCGGACGTAGTGGCGCGGGTCCTTAGCCATACCGGCGAAAGTGGCTTGGCGCGAGCATGTTTCGGTAACCGTCCCGGACACCCCGTAGTCATCGCGCGCCGGCACTGGCCCGAGGTGCTGGCCCGGATCTCCGGAGACAAAGGCGCCGGGGCTTATCTGCGCGGCCGCCACGACGTCGAGATCGTCGATTGCAGCGACCTCGCCGGCGGTCACGACGTCGACGAGCCCGGGTGAGTCACAGACCCAACAGCTTCTCGGCGTTGCGGTGGCTGATGCGTGCGCGTTCGTCGTCGGTCAGGGTGAGCCCATCCAGGAACGCGCGGGCGGCCTTCATCGACCCGAACGGATAGTCGGCCGAAAACGCCACTCGGTCGATCCCGACCTGGGCGACCAGGTTGGCGTAGGTCGCTTCGTCGTTGAAGTTGGCGAACGTGTAATGCACGTTGCGCCGCAGGTAGGTGCTCACAGGGTGGTTGAGTCCGGTCAGTTCCGGCCTCAGCGTGGCGTCGAAGCGCGGCAGCATGAACGATGTCGCCTCGCCCATGTGCCCGATCACAATCTGCAGCTGCGGGTAGCGGTCGAATACGCCGGCGAGAATCAACCGCAGCAGGTGGGTGGCCGTGTTGATGTGCCAGCCCCACCCCACGGTCGCGAAGGCGAACGTGACCTCGGGGGAGAACCCCGCGTAGCTCGACTCGATGACATCCGCCGGCGGGATCGTCGGGTGCAGATAGATCGGCGCGTTCAGCGTCGCCGCGCGATCGAGAATCGGCTCGAAGAACGGGTCGTCCAGATAGCGACCTTGGCTGTGCCCGTTGATTACCGCGCCCAGGAAGCCGAGCGTGCGCATCGCTCGCTGCAATTCGTCGGCCGCCTCGTCGGGCGCGCTGATCGGCACGCAGGCGAAGCCCGCCAGCCGCCCGGGGTAGCGGGCGACCGCCGCCGCGAGTTCGTCGTTGCATTCGCGGGCCAGCGGAACGGCTTTCGGGCCGTCCAGCTGCTCGACACCGGGCGCGGCCAGCGACAGCACCGCCAGATCGATACCCGCCTCGTCCATCGCGGCGATGCGGTCGTCACCGAGATCGGCGATGGGTTCGATCACGCCCGCGCGCGATGCCAGCCAGCTCCCCGGGCCGCTCAGGAATCCCGCTGTGGCGTAATGCTCTTCGAGTGCGATGGTCCGCACTTAGCCGTCCTCAGCTCTCCAGCACGCGGCTGGCCGCGGTCCAGTAGGGCAGTTCGTCGCGTTTGGCGGCCCACCGAATCGTCTTGGTGTAGCCGTATTCGGCCAGCGTCTCCTCGGCGTGCTCGCGTCCGAAGCCGCTGTGGCCGACCCCGCCGAATCCGGTGCCGATCGCGATCCGGACGTAGTTGTTCACGAACACCGCACCCGCCCGGATCTGCCGGCTCACCCGCAACGCGCGGTCGCCGTCCTGGGTGAACACCGCCGCTACCAGTCCGAACGGAGTGCTGTTGGCGATCCGCACCGCCTCACCCTCCTCGGTGAACGGGATCAGGGTGACGACCGGTCCGAAAATCTCCTCCCGGGCGACCCGCATCCGCGGAGTCACGTCGGTCAGCACGGTTGGCGACACGTAGAACCCGTCGGCCAGCCGAGGGTCGTCGGGCAGCGGCGCCTGGGCGGCGATACGCGCGCCCTCGGCCACGCCCAGCTTGAGGTAGTCCAGCACCTGCTTCTGCTGCGCACGGGTGACCAACGGCCCGACGTCCGTGGTGGGATCGGCTCCGTCGCCCACCCGCAGCTTGGTCACCGCCTTGCACAGCTTCGCGGCGAACTCGTGATAGATCTTGTCCTGCACCAGTATTCGTGACGATGCGGTACACGCCTCGCCTTGGTTGAAGAAGCCACCGTCGATGGCCGCCAGCAACGCCTCGTGCATGTTGGCGTCGTCGAAGACGATCAGCGGGTTCTTGCCGCCCAGTTCCATCAGCGTGGGGGTCAGGTTGCAGGCGGCATTGCGCATCACGGCCGAACCCGTCCGCGGCGACCCGGTGAAAGACACCTTGCCCACCAGGCGATGTCCGGCGAGCGCGGCACCCACCTCGCCCTTGCCCGGCACGGCGTGCACCACGCGGTCCGGGAGCACCGACTGGATCAGCTCGACCATGCGCAGCACGACCGACGGGGTCTGCTCCGGTGGCTTCAGCACGACGGCGTTACCGACGGCGAGCGCCGGAGCGATCTTTCCGGCGGTGTGGATGGGTGGCCAGTTGAACGGCACGATGGCCGCGATCACGCCGTACGGCTCGAGCGTCGTGACGTCCAGGACCGTGTCGTGGTCGCGCGCCTTGTTCGGCACGTTCTCCACGATGCTGCTGAAGAACTCGAAGATCGAGATCGCCGCTTCGAGATCGAACTGGCGCGCCTGGACGATCGGCTTGCCCATCTCTCGCGACTCGAGCACCGCGAGTTCGTCCGCATGCGCGCGGATGACCTCGGCGATCTGGCGCAGATAGCCCCCGCGCTCCCGGGCCGGCCGCTGCTTCCAGCGCAGGTGTGCGGCGTGGGCTTTGCGCACCGCCTGGTCGACCTCGTTGGGTCCCGCTCCCTGCACCACGGTGACGGTTCGGCCCGTCGCGGGGTTCTCGACGACGAATTGGTCGTCGGTGGAAGCGGACGACCAGCGTGTTCTGGTCCGGGTCAGGGCGGGAGCTTGCAGAGTCATTGGCACGTCCAGCAAGGTTGGGGGTAGGGGTGGTCGACGGGCGGTCAGTCACGCTCGACGCCGTCGACGCTACGTTTACCTGCGGCATCAGGGCCAACGAAATGTTCTGATGGGTACTAGCACGGGTGGTGATAATTGCTGCATGGAGCTGCGTCATCTGGAGTACTTCCTCGCCGTCGCGGATAACCGGAGCTTCACCGAGGCCGCGAAAAAGTTGCATGTCGTCCAATCGGGTGTGTCGGCGACGATCAAGGCCCTGGAACGAGAACTCGGCGCAGAGCTATTCGTCCGGGGTTCGGCGGGCGTCGAGCTGACTCCAGCGGGGGAGGAGCTGCGGCCCCGCGCCCGCGAAACCCTGGATGCCGCCCGCGCGGCCAAGGATGCCGTCAACGCCACCCGCGGCTCGATCCGCGGCACCGTCACGGTCGGGATTCTGACGTCGATCAGCGTGATCGACATGCCCGCGGTGCTGGCCGAACTGCACACCCGGCATCCGGGAGTGACGGTGCACTTGCGCGCCGCCAGCGCCGGATCGGCCGGCCTCGCCCGCCAGCTGCGCGACGGCGATCTCGATGTCGCCTTCCTGGTCTTCACCGGCCCGCCGCCGGCCGATCTGAACGCCCGGCTCGTCGCGGCCGTCCCGCTGCTTCTGGTCGTACCGGCGGATCATCCACTGGCCCAACGAGATTCGGTACCGCTGGCCGAACTGGAAGGGATGTCGTTCGTCGACAGCCCGCCCGGGTACGGCACCAGAACCGTGATCGACAATGCGTTCACCGCCGCCGGCGTGGAACGGACCGTCGCGGTGGAGGTCGCCGACCTCGGCACGGCCGCGACCTACATCCGCAACGGCCTGGGGATCGGTTTTCTCAGTTGGACCATCCTCGACGAGATCGATGATTTCGGCCTGGCCACGCTGCGCGTCAGCGACTACGACCTCGAATGGCGACTGTTCGTCACCACATCCGCGGCCCGGTCGACCAGCGCGGCTACCCGCGCCGTCCTCGCGCTGATCGAGGAAGTCGCTTCCCGCTGAATCAGCTTGCGATGGCTACCTGTTCGAGCACAGCGTCCTCGGCCACCGCCCCATAGCCGTAGCGATCGATGACCTCGGCCCAGCGCTCGGCGATGATCGCGCGCTGTTCGGCCGTCACTTCGTACGTGTTCGTCCGGTAGGAAGCCTTGTCGTCGAGGTATTTTCGCAGCCGCGGCAGGTACCGATCGAAGTCACCCAGGTCCAGATGCTGGTACATCTTGCGCAGCTGGCCCTCGGGATCGCCGATCAGGTCCTCGTAGCGCAACTCGTAAAACCGGGACGGGTCAACGAGTTCGCGCCCTTCGTCCAGTTTCCGATGCAGGTCCAGGTAGTTGGACAGGACGTTTTCGTTGAGTCCCTGGAACGTCGGCCGCTGCAGCCCGTGTACCAGGGAGAACGCCTTGAACAGGTTGACGGTCGAGGGGTAGACGACGTAGGGATCCCGGACGATGTGGATGAACTTCGCCTGCGGAAATATGTCCAGCAGCACCTTGATCCGGAAACTGTGCGTCGGACTCTTCAGGACGATTGCCTTGCGGCGGCGGAAGTACACCTGCTGCACGAACCGGAAGAAGGTCTGCTTCCAGGTTTCCAGTTCTCGGGCGCTCAGCTTGTCCATGTCCAGGTAATGCTCGTCCTGGGTCGGCCGGTTGGGGAACGCGATGGTCAGGTAGGGCGAGGGCAGTCCCAGCATGCACCAGGCGAACTCGTCTTCCTGGGGGTGCGCCATGCTCATGTCCATGTTGTCCATCGCGCGATGCTTCGAGGTCAGGAATTCGGCGAAACGCGCGAACCGCTCGGTCAGCAGAAAGTGGTGCGGCGCAATGCATTCGTACGTCGTCGGACCGGTGTGATGCTCGTCGAGCACCATCATCTCGTGCAGCATGGTGGTGCCGCTGCGCCAGTGCCCGATGATGAAGATCGGCGCATGGCCGATCGCCGTGCTGGAGACTCGCCTGCTGAACACGATGTTCTGCCACGTCCCCAGGAAAGAGTTGACGACGGACAGGCCCGTGTAGAGCACGGCGTAGTGCCAGCGGCTCCAGTGCACGTCGAAGCGGTTGCGGATCAGCAGGCGCATCCAGGCGGTGAAGTTGCAGCCGATCCACAGCGGGGCGGCCCACTCGTGCCACCACGCGGATCGCGAGGTTGGACAGTAGGCCTTCATCGCAGGTGGAGCCGACACTGTTGGGTGGCGCGTCGGGAAACGACGACCCGAGGAGCAGTCATGACGCATCGCCCTTCTGGCGGAGGAACTTCGACACATGAAGTGGATAAGTGCGGACGCTACGGATTCGTTGTGCTACGCATGCGTAATTAACAAGAACGTCATTTCCAAGACACGGCGAATTTGAGAATCGCACCGTATCCGCTGGTACTCGGGCTGATCAAACCCGTTGTAAAGATCGTAAGGCCCCCGGGAACAAGCTCACGACACCAATCGTTAGCATCATCGACAACTTGAGTGACCCAGACTCAATACTGGGTTGACAGGTCGGCACCCTCGGGGGCAGGCTTGAGCGGGGTTCACTCAGCAATAGTGGCACCAAAGAAGCTCTACACAATCAGGAGGAATCACTATGGCTCGTGCGGTCGGTATCGACCTCGGGACCACCAACTCCGTCGTCGCAGTTCTAGAAGGTGGCGACCCCGTCGTCGTCGCGAACTCCGAGGGCTCACGCACCACGCCGTCTATCGTCGCCTTCGCGCGCAACGGTGAGGTGCTCGTCGGCCAGCCCGCCAAGAACCAGGCGGTCACCAACGTTGACCGCACCATTCGTTCGGTCAAGCGGCACATGGGCACCGACTGGTCCATCGAGATCGACGACAAGAAGTACACCGCTCAGGAGATCAGCGCCCGCACCCTGCAGAAGCTGAAGCGCGACGCGGAAGCGTACCTGGGTGAGGACATCACGGACGCGGTCATCACCGTGCCCGCGTACTTCAACGACGCCCAGCGTCAGGCGACCAAGGAAGCCGGCCAGATCGCCGGCCTCAACGTGCTGCGCATCGTCAACGAGCCGACCGCGGCGGCCTTGGCCTACGGCCTGGACAAGGGTGAGAAGGAACAGACCATCCTGGTCTTCGACCTCGGTGGCGGTACGTTCGACGTCTCGCTGCTCGAGATCGGCGAAGGCGTGGTCGAGGTCCGCGCCACCAGTGGTGACAACCACCTCGGTGGTGACGACTGGGACGACCGCATCGTCAACTGGCTGGTCGACAAGTTCAAGGGCACCAGCGGCATTGACCTGACCAAGGACAAGATGGCGATGCAGCGGCTGCGTGAGGCCGCCGAGAAGGCCAAGATCGAACTCTCGAGTTCGCAGAGCACCTCGATCAACCTGCCGTACATCACCGTCGACGCCGACAAGAACCCACTGTTCCTCGATGAGCAGCTGACCCGCGCGGAGTTCCAGAAGATCACCCAGGATCTGCTCGACCGCACCCGGCAGCCGTTCCAGTCGGTCATCAAGGACGCCGGCATCTCGGTGTCCGAGATCGACCATGTGGTGCTGGTGGGTGGTTCCACCCGCATGCCCGCAGTGACCGACCTGGTCAAGGAGCTCACCGGCGGCAAGGAGCCCAACAAGGGCGTCAACCCCGACGAGGTCGTGGCCGTTGGTGCCGCGCTGCAGGCCGGTGTCCTCAAGGGTGAGGTGAAAGACGTTCTGCTGCTTGACGTCACACCGCTGAGCCTTGGCATTGAGACCAAGGGCGGCGTGATGACCAAGCTGATCGAGCGCAACACCACCATTCCGACCAAGCGGTCGGAGACCTTCACCACGGCCGACGACAATCAGCCGTCGGTGCAGATCCAGGTCTTCCAGGGTGAGCGCGAAATCGCTTCGCACAACAAGCTGCTCGGCTCGTTCGAGCTGACCGGTATCCCGCCGGCTCCGCGCGGTGTCCCGCAGATCGAGGTCACCTTCGACATCGACGCCAACGGCATCGTGCACGTCACCGCTAAGGACAAGGGCACCGGCAAGGAGAACACGATCAAAATCCAGGAGGGCTCCGGCCTGTCCAAGGAGGAGATCGACCGGATGATCAAGGACGCCGAGGCGCACGCCGAGGAGGACCGCAAACGGCGCGAAGAGGCCGACGTTCGCAACCAGGCCGAATCGCTGGTCTACCAGACCGAGAAGTTCATCAAGGAGCAGCGCGAAGCCGAAGGCGGGTCGCAGGTTCCCGAGGAGACGCTGGCCAAGGTCGACGGCGCGATCGCCGAGGCCAAGTCGGCGCTGGGCGGCACCGACATCTCCGCGATCAAGGCGGCGATGGAGAAGCTGGGCCAGGAGTCTCAGGCGCTGGGTCAGGCGATCTACGAAGCCACGCAAGCGGCCGGCGGACAGGCCGGTGGCGCCGAGTCCGGCAGCTCATCCGGCTCCGCTGATGACGTCGTGGACGCGGAGGTGGTCGACGACGACCGGGAGTCCAAGTGACTCAAGGAAATCAACAACGGGATGGCAATCCGCAAGAACAGGTGACTGTCACCGACAAGCGGCGGATCGATCCCGAGACCGGAGAAGTGCGGGATGTCCCCCCCGGCCCCCAAACAACAGGGGCGCCGGGCGGGGCAGCGTCCGAGTCGTTCACCGGCGAAACTCCGGAGGAGGCGGGCAAGGCGGCCGAACTGATCGCCGACCTGCAACGGGTTCAAGCCGACTTCGCGAATTATCGCAAGCGTGCGCTGCGCGACCA
Organism: Mycobacterium sp. pR1184; assembly: GCF_041287235.1. Taxonomy (NCBI): domain Bacteria; kingdom Bacillati; phylum Actinomycetota; class Actinomycetes; order Mycobacteriales; family Mycobacteriaceae; genus Mycobacterium; species Mycobacterium sp. pR1184. The sequence goes on from NZ_JBGGKR010000001.1 coordinate 34,231, forward strand.
GCAGGCCGCGGCGGATCGGGCCAAGGCCACCGTCGTCAGCCAATTGCTGGGCGTGCTCGACGATCTCGAGCGTGCACGCAAGCACGGTGACCTGGAGTCGGGCCCGCTGAAGTCGGTTGCCGACAAGCTGATGAGCGCGCTGACCGGACTCGGTCTGGTGGCCTTCGGTGCCGAGGGCGAAGATTTCGACCCGTTGCTGCATGAAGCCGTCCAGCACGAAGGTGATGGCGGCGAGGGCTCCAAACCGGTGATCGGCACCGTGATGCGTGAGGGCTACAAACTGGGCGAGAACGTGTTGCGTCACGCCCTGGTTGGTGTCGTCGACACGGTCTCGGGCGCGGGCGATGACGCCGGCGCCGCGGCGAGCGCGGACCCCGCTGCGAGCGACACCGACGAAAATGCCGACACCGCCGGTGATTAAGGCACAGAATCAGCACAACCGAAATAGCGAAAGGTGAGGGGAGGTGACGCGACATGGCCCAGCGTGAATGGGTCGAAAAGGACTTCTATAAGGAGCTTGGCGTCTCCTCCGACGCCAGCCCCGAAGAGATAAAGCGCGCCTATCGCAAGTTGGCGCGTGACCTGCATCCGGATGCGAATCCCGACAACCCCGCCGCCGGTGAACGGTTCAAAGCGGTGTCGGAAGCGCACAACGTGCTGTCGGATCCGGCCAAGCGCAAGGAGTACGACGAAACCCGTCGGCTCTTCGCCGGTGGTGGTCTTGGCGGTCGGCGGTTCGACACCGGCGGCTTCGGTGGTTTCAACGTGGGCGGCGACGGCGCCGAGTTCAATCTCAACGATCTGTTCGACGCAGCGGGCCGCAGCGGTGGCACCAACATCGGCGACCTCTTCGGTGGCTTGTTCGGACGCGGCGCGGGCGGTCGTCCCAGCCGGCCACGGCGTGGCAACGATCTGGAAACCGAAACCGAGCTGGATTTCGTCGAGGCAGCCAATGGCGTCGCGATGCCGTTGCGGTTGACCAGCCCCGCACCATGCACCAATTGCCATGGCAGCGGCGCACGTCCGGGTACCAGTCCGAAGGTGTGCCCCACCTGTAACGGCGCCGGCGTGGTCAGCAGCAACCAGGGTGCATTCGGGTTCTCCGAGCCCTGCACCGACTGCCGGGGCAGTGGCTCGATCATCGAGCACCCCTGCGACGAGTGCAAAGGCACCGGCGTCACCACTCGCACCCGCACCATCAACGTACGCATCCCGCCCGGCGTCGAAGACGGACAACGGATTCGGCTGCCCGGGCAGGGTGAGGCGGGGTTGCGCGGTGCGCCGTCGGGTGACCTGTACGTGACGGTGCATGTGCGGCCGGACAAGATCTTCAGCCGCGACGGCGACGACCTCACCGTGACGGTGCCGGTCAGCTTCAGCGAATTGGCTTTGGGGTCAACGCTTTCGGTTCCTACGCTGGACGGCAAGGTTGGCGTGCGGGTGCCCAAGGGCACCGCCGACGGCCGGATCCTGCGGGTGCGCGGACGCGGTGTGCCCAAACGTAGCGGCGGCAGCGGGGACCTGCTGGTCACCGTGAAAGTCGCTGTGCCACCGAACCTGGAAGGCGCCGCGCAGGAGGCCCTGGAGGCGTACGCGGAGGCCGAGCGCGCCAGTGGGTTCAACCCACGCGCGGGATGGGCGGGTAACCGCTGATGGCGAAAAACTCCAAGCGAGAGGACGCCCGCACCTTCATGATCTCGGTGGCGGCCGAGCTGGCCGGCATGCATGCGCAGACCTTGCGCACCTACGATCGCCTCGGGCTGGTGACACCGAGCCGCACTTCCGGTGGCGGACGGCGCTATTCGCAGCACGACGTGGATCTGTTGCGTGAGGTCCAGCGGCTCTCACAGGACGAAGGCGTCAACCTCGCCGGTATCAAGCGGATCATCGAGCTGACCAATCAGGTCGAGGCACTGCAGTCGCGGCTCAAGGAGATGGCCGACGAAATTGCGATGCTGCGCGCCAACCAGCGCCGCGATGTCGCGGTGGTGCCCAAGAGCACCGCGCTGGTGGTGTGGCAGCCGCGCAAGGGCCGCTAGGTTAGCGAGCGAGTAGCCGACTACCTGTATCTACGTTGAGCGGCTCTCTGCTCTAGCAAGAAGGGCTACCCATCTGCCATGCTGCCTGCATGACGGGCGCACCTGGGGGCTCCCGGTGGACGGACGAGCTGCTCAATAGCAAGCGTGAGCACGGGGATTCATTCGCGGACGACGTCGTCGAAGAGCTGTTCCAGCAGGGCAGTGTGCAGGCAGTCAATGATCTGATCCGCACCCTGGTGCGCAATGACCAGTTGGTGCCCGCAGGCTTGCCCGGGCCGGTCCAGAACTACCTGGCCCACAACATGACGCTGCCGGACTGGGCCGACCCGTCCAAGATCAACCGCGGGCAGAAGCTGTTCGAAACGTGGGGACTGCAGATCTCTCTCTGTCTGTTCTGCGCATCCCTGCCGTCGGCGTACGCGGCGGCCAACGGCGTGAAGGTGCTCTGGCTGACTGCCCGGCTCAACGACGATGCGCGCCGGCGAGTAGTCGAGACCGGCCAGTTCTTGATGAATGTGCTCGCCGTCGGCAGCTTCGAGCCGCAAGGCAAGGGCTTTCGCACCATCCAGCACATCCGCCTGATGCACGCCGCGGTGCGCAAGCTGATCGAGGACCGCAGTCTGAAGGAGCCCGGTTTCTGGGATCCCCACTGGGGCACACCGATCAACCAGGAGGATCTCGCCGGCACCATGCTCTCGTTCTCCTATGTCCCGGTCGAGCCGATGCGCCGATTGGGAGTACGCGTCTCCGACGAGGATTGCGAGGCCTATCTACATCTGTGGAACGTGATCGCCCACCTGCTCGGCATCGACGACGACATGCGGGTGCGCGGTATTGACGATGCCACCGACCTGGTCGAGACCATCCGTCACCGGCAGTTCACTGCGTCGTCGCAAGGGCAAGACATGGCCAAGGCGCTGATGGAGCTGCTCGACGAACTGACGCCCGGTCGCGACTTCGACGAGACGATTCCACCGTTGATACGGCACCTGATCGGCGACACGTACGCCGACATGCTGAAGGTGCCGACGTCGAGCTTTACCGACGACCTCGGGCGTGTCACCCGTGTCGTCAACTGGGTTTGGGTTCTCATCTTCGGCCGTAATCTGCGTAATTCTGCACGCTATCAGCTGGTTTCGGAACTAGCCCGGCCGTTCGCGCGCGACCTGATGCGGGGACTGTTCGCGTTCGAACGCGGTGGGGAGCGGGCACCGTTCGACATACCCGATCACCTCGCCAGAGACTGGGGGCTGTCGAAGCAATAACACGCATTTCGCCTGAAATGAAAGGTCTTTCGGTATGTCTGCTCCCATACCTGCCAGTTCGGCGCTCCGACTCAACCGGCTCAATGAACCCAAAACCATCGACGACGTACTACGCAACATCGACGAGATCATTGGCTGGGCAACCGAAACCAAGAGTCACATCGGCTACTTTGCGGTTCTTTACAAGCGGACGACGCTGGCGATTCGCGACGCGGTCAACGACAAGGTCTTCGATGACGGGCCTCGAATGGAAGCACTCGACATCGCTTTCGCCACTCGATATTTCAATGCATTGAATGCCTATTTTCACCCGGCCAAGGGTGATGGCTCAAGCCTGCCATGGACGGTCTCGTTCGTCGGCGACCACGACGGTCAGGCGATCATTCTGCAGCACTTGATGGCTGGGATGAATGCCCACATTACGTTCGACCTAGGGCTCGCAGTTTTCGCCGTCGCGCCTAACTCGATGGACAGCTTGGCGGACGATTACGACCGCGTCAACACCATCCTGTTCAAGCAATTACCAGACGTTCTCAGGGTCATCGACCAGCTTTCACCGGAGATACGCTGGACCCGCTGGCTGATACCGGGCGAGATCGGCTTTCTGCAGCGTTCGCTGAGGCAATTGCGCAGGGGGGCATGGGATTTCGCCTATTATCTGGCGACGCACTCGTCGAGTGTCGTTGAGAGAACAGTGCACCAGGAAGCCTGGACGGCGGCGCTTGGTTCCTGGTATCTGCAGCCGCCCGGACGGTTTACTCCGTTCCCTGCACTCGTGCGTCTCATTGGTAAGCATGAATGCCGAGACGTGGTTAGCAACCTGCGAGCGCTCGAAGACGTATCGAATACCCCGTACAAGCCTAAGAAGGGATACCGCTGATCTAGTTGCGACCGCAAGACTTCGAGAGGATGCTCTCTGCTCGGGCGTATTCCGGCCATCGAGTGTCGCCGGGAAAGCGGCGGACGACGTCAACGAGCATGCTCCGATCCGAACTGCCGTCGAGGTCGAGAAGATCTAAACAGCAGCGCAGTTCGAAGAGCGTCGCGCCTTGCTGCCGGGTGAAGTCGAGTGCCGCCGTCAGGGCATTGCGACGCACTTGCGCGTCGGCGAACGTCTGTGCCCGCACGCGCATCAGCTCGCCATCGTAGAAGTGCATGCCCGTTTGTTCCGCGTGCTGCAGCGCCATCTCTAATCGTTTCCGTGCCAGGTCGGGCCTGCCAGCAGCAATCAGCAGGCGGCCGACGATCGCATCGTGAAACGTGAGAAACATATTGAGGTGCATGTGTCGGGAGCCGTCGACCCACCGTGCCAGCTTCTCCGCGCGGGCGGCCAGCGTGGCCGCATCTTCGTTGTCTCTCAGCGCGATTAGTGCCTTTACCGCCGCGTGTTCGGTTCTACCGACCAACTGCCATACGTCAAGTCCCGACTGCGCGCTGAGCATTCGCAGCTCCGCCACCAGCTTCTCGGCCTTGTCTATTTGGCTGTTTTCCAACCGCACCCAGATTTCCATGTAGTAGGTATTCGCCCGGTTGTAGGCATTCCGTGGAAAGCCCAGGCCATCGCATCGCCGGAATGAATCGGTCAACTGGGTGTTGGCACGGTCGAGGTCGCCGCACACCGTATGCGTCAGGGCCATGTACGTGTGCGCCAACGAGATCGGGTCGACGTTCACCCACCACGCGGTGTCCAGCACGTTTGGATCGGCCGCGGAGCTGTCAGCCAGTGCCTGCATCAGGTGTTCGCGGGCGCCCATGAAGTCACCTTCTAACCAGACGACGGAACCCAATACCGATGCTATTGCCGGGTGACTCCAGGGTCGGTTCTTAATGATTCGGGCGGACAGTGAGTCGATCAGCTCGTGGGCTCGACGCAGTTCGGCCCGCGGCACGTAGTAGCCGATGAGGCCGGTAAGCGTAGTCAGCAGTTCCTCTTCATAGTTTCCGTCGCTCGCTATCGCCAAGCAGCGCTGAAAGTCGGCGGGTCCCTCACCGCTCATGCTGCCGTGCGTTGCACCCGCTAGGAACCCGCGTTCCATCCGGATGGCGATCTCCATGCGGTCGCGCTGCGGTCCCGCCGCGGTTCGAGCCAGATCGTCGATCGCCTTGGTCAGGCATGCGACCGCCTCATGGATGGCGCCCCGGCGTCGGGCGCTCACCGAAGCCTTCCGATAGGCCTCGACGGCTTCCTTGTAGTGCCACGCCTGCTCGAAATGGCTTGCGACAAGGGGCCAATCCGGCTCGGCGCCGACGGCCGCATCGACCAGAGCGCGGGCTGCACGGGCATGCAAGTCCCGAGCCTGCGATGGCGGGGCCAGCTCGGCGGCCACTTCGCGAAACAGCTCATGACGGAAACGCCACCGGTTGTCTCCGCGCCGCTCGAGCACTCGGGCCCGCACAAGTTCGGTGACGACGGCGTCGACGGTGGTATTGGTCGTTCCGACCACCGACCGCAGCAACGCGAGATCGCCGGCGCGCCCGATGACCGCGGCCGCCTCCACCACCGGCACTACATCGGCGTGCGGGCGGTGCAGCCGGGCGAAGAGCGACTCGTACAGTGCCTCGGGCACCCCTGCCGAGATATCGAGCTCACCGACGACGTGTTCGATGTAGAACGGCACACCGTCGCATCTGTTGCGCACTGCCGCGCGCTGGTCTTCGGTCACCGCCGGGGCTAATGCGCTGATGAGCGCATCGGACTGCTCGTCGGTCAGTGGTGAGAGATCGAAATAGGTTGCCGGCCAATCTGTTCGCAGCCAATCGCCGTCACGGCCGGTGAGTACCACCAGTAGTCGTCCGTCGGTGCAGGTGAGCAGCGAGTTGACCAGATCCAGGGTGGAGGGGTCGTACCAGTGCAGATCCTCGGCGATCACGAGCCCGGCTTGATCCCCGATGCAGGCCCGCAGATACTGCTGAACAGTCGTCTTGATCAATTCGTAAAGGGCTCGGCCCTCTACGGCGGCCGGGTTATAGCCCTGCTCGGGGCCCACACCGATGATCGGAGCGAACAGCGGCACCATATTGTCGGATTCCATTCCGCAGCTGCGTAATTCGTCCTGCAGCAAGCTCAGCCGTTCGCGCCCGGCAGTGAGCCGGGTGATGCCGCATCGACGCTCGATCAGCCGTCGTATCGGGTGCAAGCCGGTGTCGGTGTGCAGCGGGGAACCGAACAGCTCGATCACCGGTGCGCCCGAACTCCGCACCAATTCGGCTGCCTCAGTGGCGAGTCGGCTCTTACCGATTCCCGGCTCTCCCCAAAACCCGATGCCGGGGTTGGTCAGCGTCCCGTCGCACGCCTGCTGCCAACTCTGCCGCAACCAGTCGCGCTCGCGGTCACGCCCGATCAGCGGTACCCGACGCACCGGGGCCGCGTCGGGTCGCTCACCGAGCGCCTGATGGTAGCTGATCAAACCGTCGACGCCCTTCACCGCTGCGGCCGGACGATTTTCGAGTTCGAACAGGTAATCCACCAGGGGCGCAACCGCATCCGACACCGTAACCGTGCCCGGCTCGGCCAAACCCGAAACGCGCGCGGCAAAATTCGCGGCGAACCCGTAAACGTCGTCCTGGTCGGTGTCGAGATAAACCAGGCCGCGGTGGATGCCGACTCGAACGTCGATGGTCTCGCCGAACTTGCTTTGAGCTCGCTTGCTGAGCTGCGCGACGACACGAATGATGTCGAGCCCCGCCGCGACGGCTCGCCGTGCGTCGTCCTCATGTGCCTTGGGATGCCCGAACACGGCCAACAATCCGTCGCCCTTGATCGAGCTGATGTGTCCCTCGTAGCGATCGACAGTCCGGGTCACCTGCTCCCGGTAGCGGCCGACCAGGGTGTGATAGATCTCGGGCTCTAGTCGAGTGGACAGCGCCGTCGAATCCACCAGGTCGGCCACCAAAATTGTCAGCCGGCGAATCTCGCCGTAGTTGGCGGGTGCGCTGAGCAGGTCCTCGGCCTCAGGGTTACTGCGGTCGACCGACAGCACCTGCCCGGCCAACGTGGTCGCGGTCGCGCGGTCTCCAGCGTTGATGGCCCGCACCGCGCGTTCCAGCAAGTCGTCTATCGAGGCAACGCTGTCGCCAGCGACCAACCCGCTCCTCCTGTGCCCTATCCCCAGGATGGGCCAAGAATACCGTTCAGCAGCGCGATTTTCAGCAGATGCGGAAGGTCACTCCCAGCTATTCAGCCGGCTCCCCAACGCCGTGTTATTGACACTCTCGTCATTTGTAATGGATGCCTGATCATGGATTTCAGTCTTCGGGAAGCTTGTCCAGAGTCTTTTGCGCTTCTTTACGGAAGACTTCGTGTTCGTCGTCGAGGTACGCAGCGACCGCGTCGCGCACCCCGGTCGCCTTTTGGCGGACCAGGGCGCGCATGGCCGGGATTCGCCTGCTGGGGTACGGGAGTTGGCTCACCGCAAGATCTTTGGCTTCTTCGGTTTTGATTCGGCCGAGCCATTCAACCAGTACTGACTTGGTGGGAAAGTCTCGCCCCGAACGGATCAGCTCGGCTACTCGCGGGAAGTCGGAGCGGTCGGCCACTTCGGCAAGTGCGAAACCTGCCGCCTCGAGTTCCAGATTGGTCAGCGGAGGTTCAATTTCAAACTGATGAAACAGAACATCGGCGGCTGCGCGGTTGCCCTTGGCGTGTTTGGTGATCAGATTTCGAAGTAGCCCGGCGCGCCACGCACGGCGGTCCTCATCCGGTGGCACGCGTTCGTCGAGGTGCTCTAACCAGTCAACGATGATCGGTACTGCCTCCGGATAGTCGTTGCGGGAGTTGACCAATTCCCACACCGTATCTTCGGGGATGCCGGCTTCGTTGAGCTCGCGCTTCATCGCCTGTCGACATTCCGGCCAGGTCTGGGGGTCATCTCCGTATTTGTTCATGACAGGTTCTGGCTCGCGTCGATCGTCACATTCAGCCCCGGGTATTCGTCTCTCAATCTCTGCTCCACTGTGCCAGCGTCGGTGCGGCCCTTGTCCACCACGATGACAAGTTTGTATCCGTTGTCTCGCGCCCACTGGGCCATGTCGCGGATCTGTTGCGTGGTTTCCAGCTTTTGGACGTTCTTGACCTCGCGTACTACGTGGTTTTCGTCATCGATTTCGTCGGGGATCCGGGTCCGCTGGGCGCCGGTCTTCGGGTCCGTCACCTGGATCGGCCGCTTTGTAGTCTGGTCGATGCCGGCGATCTCTTCGGCGCGACGGCCCTTGCGCCGGTTGTCGTTGACCCGCTGCGTCGGCGTAGGGGTTACGCCGCGCGGCACCAGCGCCAGGATCGACTTGACCGCCGGCAGTGCGGTGCCCATCGCCGTGGCTGCGACTCCCAAGTCCTTCATCGACGAGGTGGCGGTGACGCGCAGCGCGGCGTTGAGCCCGTTGATCTGGGTGACCGCCGTCGCGATGAACGTGTTTTTGATGGTCTCGGCGATCAGATGCAATTGCGGCGGGTAGGCATCCAGGGCCGTCACGATCAGGTAGAGACATTTGACGATAAATGCCATGTCGTCCTTGACCGATTTCAACTCGTTGCCGTAATCCTTGGCCGCGCGCGACATGTCGCCGCAGGCGCCCGCGATATCGGTGCTGACGATGCGCGCTTCGTTGAGTCGGTCTATGACAAAGGCGATTTCGGCCGCCTCCACGTCGACGATCAGCCGTTGTTCCTCCGGGCCCGGCTGATCGTCGATGCCCACCAGATCGTGACCGAAGGTCTCCCAGGCCGCCGACGCCGACAGCAACTGGTCGGGGTGCCCGTCGGGCCAGCCGTCGGTGATCTGACCGCCGACCAAATCCCAATGCGGCGGCTCGGGGTCGCCGCCTCCGGCCACCGAGCTCACCTTCACGGCGGCGTCGATGAATGTCCCCGCGGACTCGCCCGGCGGCGTGATCGGCGCCCCGTAGGCATCCCGCTGGTTGAGCGTCGAGGCCTCTTCGGTTTCGTCGTGGTTGACCCCGTCCTGGCGCAGCAGGCTGCCCAGATTGTGAAAGGCGTTCACCAGCCGGTACGCGACCTGCCCGACTTCGTCGGCCGCGGTGTCATAGGCCGTCGCCCACTGCGGGCCGACTCCGTGGGTGCCGGCCCCGTTCGCGGCGTGCACTCCGGTCAGCTTGTTCAGCGCGGCCGCGGTGTGGTCGCTGTTCTCCTTATAGGCAGCGGCCGCGTCGTAAAACAACTCTGGATCGACGTCCGTCACCGGTAGCCCCGCCCCACTCTCACGACTGGCGGTTGAGTCTATGGCAGCCTGGGTCTATGCGTTAGTCACCTGAGCAGGAGCGTCGACGCCATGTCCTACGACCTCACGGTCTATGCCCCGACCAGCATCGGCGATGACGCGCTGGCCACGATCGTGGCGTCGATTCCCGGCCTGGCCGTCGGCGACAGCAGTGATCACGAGGTGAGGGTGCTGCGGGGCAAACAGGAAAACTATGCGTTCACCGTGTTCGGGCCCCACGAGATCGATCCCGAGGATGTGCCCGACGACGTAGTGCCGCACGTGCTGGAACCCACCACCAGCTGGCAGGTGATCGTCGAAGGCAGCAGCCCCGCCGAGATCAAGCCCGCCCGGCGCTTCGCGAAAGCGCTGGCCGTGGCCGCGGGTGGCGTGGCGATCGACGAGCAGACCGAGGACATCCTCGGTGCCAAACGTGCCCGCAAAGTGCCGCGCCCCACATCCGAGCTGATCCGCATACTCGATCTGCATTGGTACTCCCCGGAATCGGACCGCAGCGCACCCAAGATCTGGCTCGAGCTTGCGAGAAAGCTTCTGCCCGAGGCGCTTCCACGCCGCTTTGGCAGCTACCACCCTTACCAGCACCGGCTGGACCGCGACGGTGACGACGAATTAGTCTCCACCTACTCCGATGTAGCCTGGTTCACCGCGACGCTGCCGTGCCTGGACGGCGGGCTGTACTCGAATGTGTATGGGGGCAACATGGTCGACCATCTCCGGGTGGCGGCCGAGCCGCTGGACGAACCGCGGTGGCGGAACACGGTGCGGCGCTTCTTCGTCGAGTACGCCCGACGACGCGGCAGCTTGCTGGCCACCGGCGAAGTGCTGCGCAACCACAGGCTGTCCGGGCCCCCGGATCTCAGCTGGGACCGCAGCGGCACGCTGCGCGGCCCCGACGGAATTCTCGGCTTGCCGGACCCGCCGACCTGGTGGACCTGGCTGGGCAGTGACTATCTTTCGTTGGCCGGTGATTACTTGCCGTCCGAGGGCACGACCTACTACGACGAGGGCGCCCTATACGTGCCTACTGACGAGCCCGCCGACCGCGGCCAACTCGCTGCACTGCCCGACCCGTTCCCGAAGTCGTTGCGTGTTAAGGCCATCCCTTCGGAGTTCGGGCCGTCGAACTTGCCGTCGAACAGTCCGGCAGCTATCCGCCCCACATCGCGGTGTTGACCTCGGCGTTGTGCACGTAGTTGCGGTGGGCGATATGCGCGTTGAGGTGCATGTCGAACACCACCTCACTCATCTCGTCGGCCCAGTGCTGCCAATGCTGTAGACGCTGGAGGAACGCGTCGAATCCCACGCCTTCCCAGGTCTGTTGCAAGCCCTTCAGATCGGTGGCGACTTCGTTCAGGCGGTCCTTCATCGTCTGACAGAACTGCCGCAAAGCGTCGGCCGCATCCACCAGCTCGGCCTCGTTGACGGTGCGCCGCGCCACGATCAGAGCCCGCTCGCCGGGGGCGCGATGCTGCCGAGTGCGTTGGCCCCGCTGCCTTCCATTTTCGCGTAGGCCGCGGCTGCCGCGGACAGCGAATCTCCGATCCAGCGCAAGTCGCCGAGCATGTCGCCGCACTCGTCGTTGATCTCGGCCCAAATGCTCAGATACGCGCTGGCCGCCTGTCCGGTCCAGGTGCGGCCGAGGCCATCCATCTGCGTTCCGAGCCTGGCACGCAGGCCCTCGATCTCGTCGGCCGCATCGGTGGCCACTTTGGACGCGTGTGTCAACCCCGCACAGTAGGCCCGTAGCTCATTCCCCGCCATCCCCCGCACCTTTCGAAAGAGGTCCTGATTCAGGCTACCCTCAACCGCATGGCCGGTTGGCGCGACAACGTGACAGCAGAAGCCCAAGCCGATCTCGATGGCCTGGTCGACGCTGCCGTAGATTTCGCGCTGCAGCGCATCGCGTCGGCGGGGGAGTTCCTGCCTTTCGCACTCGCGGTATCCAATGCGGGCGAGCGCCAAGCCATCGCGCCCAACTATCCCCGTGGCCAGGATCTTCCGATCGGCGATCAGCTCGCCGCGCAGTGGCGCGCCGTCGCCGATCTGAAGGACAGCCTGCGCGCCGCCGCGGTAGCAGTGAATGTGACTCTGCCCGAAAGGAATCGGGACGGCATCGAGATCACCGTCGAACACCGCGACGGGGTGGCGATCGGACTGATATTTCCCTACACCATCGACGCCGACGGCGAGGCGGAGTTGGTGGCGCCCGCTGCGCACCGGGAAGCGCCGCGCGTGTGGACGGCCTGAGCCGTTACTTCGCCGGCGGCAAATCCCGCAGCTTCGCCAGCGCCTCGACGACCCGGCTCTCCAGTTCGCTCACTTCGGCGTCGACGTTTTCATTCGCGAAAACTGTTGCCTCGCTAAGGGCTTCGTTGATTCGTCCGGACACCTCCCGGGCGCCGAGGCCGAGAATCCCCGGATCGATGCGCAGGTCGACCAGGCGCAGCTGACCGTTGACGGTTACCTCGACGGTGCCGGTGTGATCGCTGACCGCGAAGGCCTCGGTGCGCATCCGCTCGACCTGCTCGTCGAGTAGTGACAGCACCGAGTTCCATTGCTGCAGCAGCTGCTCGACCTCGGGGCGCATGACTGCTAGATCCGGATGGAGAACACCGAGACCGCCGGCTCGCCGGGTCGCGCGGTACGGTAGCCGCCGCGGCTCAGCGCGTCCGTGGGCGCGGTCATCGGCTCGAAGCAGACCAGCTCCTCACCGGGTGGTGCGAAGATCTGGGTCGCTGAATACCCCTGCTCGAAATGCACTTCCAGCCGCCGCCCGCCGCCGGACACCGCAAATACCGCTCCCTCGGCCACCTGGTCGTAGGCGTCGTCAAAAGCCTTGTCGCCCAAGGGTTCTTTCTTGGCCGGCTGCTGGGAGAATTCGCCAGTGGGCAGGCCGCGTCCGTCGAGGCTCAGATGCCGCAGCGGCGGTGTCTCGATGATCCACTCGCCGCGCGCCGCGTCGGGCACCCGAAGATACGGATGGAAGCCGAAGCACAGCGGCACCGCGGTGTCGCTGGTTGCGGTGACGGTGGTGCGCACGGTCAGCGTCCGGTCGGCCAGTCGCACCGACACCGTCAGCAGATGCGGGTACGGGAAGCCGGCCAGCAGCCGCGGCTCGGCACCGAAGTCGACGTCGACGGTCAGCTCGTTGGTCGACTCGGCCACCACTCGCCAGTCGGGGTAGGCGGCCAGCGTGCCGTGGATGGGCAGCCCGTTGGGGTCCGCGCGCACCCCGTTTTCACCCGGTGTCAGCTCGACGGTCACGTTCTCAGCCGTATAGGTGTTGCTGCTCAGCCGATTTGCCCAGGGATACAGAATCGGGATGCCCATGGTCTTGCCGGCTTCGATGTAGGCATCCAGGCCGCGCCGCTGACCGAGCAACTCCACCCCGGAGTCGGTCAGCGAGATGCCGATCATGCCCGCGTCCGGCACGAATTGTGCGGCCACCGATGACGTGGGGTCGCGCAGGGTCACCACATGCACGCGGTCAGCCTAGCCTGAATCGGACGACCGCTAGCGGTAGAGCGGGTCGTGCTGAATACGCTCCGCCGGGGCGCCTTTGGCGATCAGCGCGGCCTTGGTCGCCTGGACCATCTTCGGTCCACCACAGATCAGGATCTGTCGGTCGCCCCATCCGCCGTATTTGGTGACCACCTCGGGGAGTTGACCGATCTGGTGGACATGCAGGCCGCGCGGCGGCGTGACGTCCGGGTAGTCCACGGCCCACGCGGGGTCGCTGTTGTATTCCGACACCGGCGAGACCGACAGCCAGGGGTTATGGGCACAGACCTGCCACAGCGTCGGCAGGTCGTAAAGCTCACAGCGGTAGCGCGCGCCGAAGAACAGGTGCACCCGCGGGTTGTTCGCGTAGCGGGACAGGTCCATGATCAGCGCGCGCAGCGGAGCCAATCCGGTGCTGCCGGCCACCATCAGGACGTCGCCACCGTCGCGGTCGACGTGTAAGCCACCGTGCGGGCTGGACAACCGCCACCGGTCGCCCGGTCGGCTTTCGTTGACGATCGCGGTGCTGACCAGGCCGCCGGGTACCTGACGGACGTGAAACTCGATCCCGCCGCCGGGGTCGGCGGGAATGGCGGGACTGAGAAACCGCCACCGTCGCGGGCATTGCGGAATCTGGACGTTGACGTACTGACCCGGGTGATAGTGCATCGGGTGGTCGAGTCGCAGCCGCACGACCGCGAGGTCCCGGGATACCCGCTGGTGTTCGATGACGGTGCCGTCCCACCACGCGGGTCCCTCTTCGGCGTCGGCGGCCCCGCTCATCACTCCGGTGATCAGGTTCAGCGACTGGTTGGCGGCTTCGTCGACGGCAGCTGTCCAGGCCCCGGGGCTATGGTGGCCCAAGTGGGCGCGCAGTGTTGTCCGCAACGCCCGCCGCAGCGACTCGTAATGTGCCGGCAGCACACCGTATTTGCGGTGATCCCGGCCGAGCTGGGCGAGGAAGGCTACCGGCTCCTGGGCGCGCTGCTCTACCAGCTCGCCGTAAACCCAGTGCAGTGCGTGGCCGAAAGCGGCTCGCTGGGCGTCCATTTCGGGCGGGAACAGGTCGCGCACCGAGCCGTCGACGGCGAACCAGTGAGTGTAGAAGCGATGGACCAGCTCGCCGCCGGCGCCCGAGTCGTCCGGGGCCAGCGCGTCGCGCAGTACCCGCAGCGCATCGGAGTCCTCTAATCCCACGGAGCCCAATTCTAAGCTCGCCCAGGCACGTCAGCCCTGGCCGACGGTGTTCGACGTTCCGGTGTTGGCGACATTCGGTGAGCCCCAGTGATAGGTGACAACGTTGTCGGTGCCCGTCGTGCTGATCGCGTCCGTGTTGTCGATCGTGACGCGATTCCCCTTGCCGGACACGCTGAGGCTGGTGCAGTGACCCGTTACGGTGACCGTGTTGTTCGCGCCGCTCACCGAGAGGTAGCCGCCGTTGCAGGGGATCGTCTTCGTGGTGCCGGACCCGTTGACCTGCAAGGTGCCGTAGCTGGGGACCTTCGTGGGCAGGCCGCCGCCGGCGAGGTCGGTGGTGCGGGTCCCGGTCGCCGCCAGACCCGCTACGACCAGCCAGCCGATCACGATGAGAAGCCAGCAGACCATCCGCACCCGCAGCCGGGGGCCAAGCGCGCCGGCCCAGTTGCCGGTCTGGTCGCGGTCCAGGTCGTAGGCGAAAGCGGTCACGCAACGGGCCCGCGCCGGATTGCGCACGTCGGCCAGGATCACCCCGTCGGCGTATTCGCGACCGCGCGCCACCAGCTCGCCTTGGTGGCCGTCGAGTGTGTAGGACACCTTGGTCGTGGTGTTGGGACCGCTCCAGCGCTCCCGGGTGACCCTCCATTCATGTGCCATCGGCAGTCGCGCATTGAAATGCTGTGCACGCGAAAACTTTTCAGCACCCGTGACGGTTGCGACCCGGCCCCACTTGAGCAATCCGACTCGTACCCGCGCGCCGAACAGGTGCACGGCATAAATCATTGCCAGGGTGAGCACCGCCGCCACGGCGAAGGCCGCCGGCCGGTGGATCCACAGGACGATCGGGGCGATCGCAACCGCGAGCAGCGTCCAGACGTACCACCAGCGAAACGGCAGCAGCTCGGCGAGCCGGAACGCGACCGGAACCCTGCGCGGCGGCGGCGCGAGGTCCTTATCCGTCTGATTCATGGACCAAAGTCCCCTATCGCTTCGAGCAGAAAAATTCTAAACTTGAGCGGAACAGACTCAACCTTGACGGCGTTGAACAACGCGACAAGCATTTTCCCTATACCCGAACGGAGGTGTCGTGGACTCTTTCAACCCGACCACCAAGACGCAAGCGGCTCTGACGTCAGCGTTACAGGCGGCCAGCGCCGCCGGTAACCCCGAGATCAGGCCGGCTCATCTGCTGTTGGCGCTGCTGACACAGAACGATGGGATCGCCTCGCCGCTGCTGGAAGCTGTCGGTGTCGAGCCCGCGACCATCCGCGCCGAAGCCGAAAAACTTCTGCAACGGCTGCCTCAGGCCAGCGGATCGAGCTCGCAACCGCAACTATCCCGCGAATCCCTCGCGGCGATCACCACCGCCCAGCAGCTGGCCACCGAGATGGACGACGAATACGTCTCCACCGAACACCTGATGGTGGGCCTGGCCACCGGCGACTCTGACGTCGCCAAGCTGCTCACCGGGCACGGCGCGTCTCCGCAGGCGTTGCGCGAGGCGTTCGTCAAGGTCCGCGGCAGCGCCCGGGTCACCAGCGCCGATCCCGAGTCGACGTATCAGGCGCTGGAGAAGTACTCCACCGACCTGACCGCCCGCGCGCGCGAAGGCAAGCTCGATCCGGTGATCGGGCGCGACAACGAGATTCGCCGCGTCGTGCAGGTGCTGTCGCGGCGCACCAAGAACAACCCGGTGCTGATCGGTGAGCCCGGCGTCGGTAAGACCGCGATCGTCGAGGGCCTGGCCCAGCGCATCGTCGCGGGCGACGTGCCGGACAGCCTGCGCGACAAGACTGTCGTCAGCCTGGACCTGGGCTCGATGGTGGCCGGCGCGAAGTACCGCGGCGAGTTCGAGGAGCGGCTCAAGGCCGTGCTCGACGACATCAAAAACTCCGCCGGACAGATCATCACGTTCATCGACGAGCTGCACACGATCGTCGGCGCCGGTGCGTCCGGTGAAGGCGCGATGGATGCCGGCAACATGATCAAGCCGATGCTGGCCCGGGGCGAATTGCGGCTGGTGGGCGCCACCACGCTCGACGAGTACCGCAAGTACATCGAGAAGGACGCCGCGCTGGAGCGCCGGTTCCAGCAGGTGCTGGTCGGCGAGCCGTCGGTGGAGGACACGGTCGGTATCCTGCGCGGCCTGAAGGACCGCTACGAGGTGCACCACGGTGTGCGGATCACCGACTCCGCGCTGGTGGCCGCGGCCACGCTGTCGGACCGCTACATCACCGCTCGTTTCCTGCCGGACAAGGCCATCGACCTCGTCGACGAGGCCGCTTCCCGGTTGAAGATGGAGATCGACTCGCGGCCCGTCGAGATCGACGAGGTCGAGCGCCTGGTGCGCCGTCTCGAGATCGAGGAGATGGCGTTGGCCAAGGAGGAGGACGAGGCGTCCAAGGAGCGGCTGGAGAAGCTGCGCGCCGAGCTGGCCGACCAGAAGGAGAAGCTGGCCGAGCTGACCACCCGGTGGCAGAACGAGAAGAGTGCCATCGACATCGTCCGCGACCTCAAGGAGCAGCTCGAAACGTTGCGCGGGGAGTCCGAGCGCGCCGAGCGCGACGGCGACCTGGCCAAGGCGGCCGAGCTGCGCTACGGGCGCATCCCCGAGGTGGAGAAGAAGCTCGACGCCGCGCTGCCACACGCCGAGGCCCGCGAGAACGTGATGCTCAAGGAGGAGGTCGGACCCGACGACATCGCCGATGTGGTGTCGGCGTGGACGGGCATCCCGGCCGGCCGGATGCTGGAAGGCGAGACCGCCAAGCTGCTGCGGATGGAAGACGAGCTGGGCAAGCGCGTCATCGGGCAGAAGGCGGCGGTGACCGCGGTGTCCGACGCCGTGCGCCGCTCCCGCGCCGGGGTCGCCGACCCCAACCGGCCGACGGGTTCGTTCATGTTCTTGGGCCCGACCGGCGTCGGTAAGACCGAGCTGGCCAAGGCGCTGGCGGAGTTCCTGTTCGATGACGAACGGGCGATGGTTCGCATCGACATGAGCGAATACGGCGAGAAGCACTCGGTGGCTCGCCTGGTCGGTGCCCCGCCCGGGTACATCGGCTACGACCAGGGCGGTCAGCTGACCGAGGCGGTGCGGCGGCGCCCGTACACGGTGATCCTGTTCGACGAGATCGAAAAGGCGCACCCCGACGTGTTCGACGTGCTGCTGCAGGTGCTCGACGAGGGCCGGCTGACCGACGGGCAGGGCCGCACGGTCGACTTCCGCAACACCATCCTGATCCTGACGTCCAACCTCGGGTCCGGCGGCAGCGAGGAGCAGGTGATGGCCGCGGTGCGCTCGGCGTTCAAGCCGGAGTTCATCAACCGGCTCGACGACGTGATCATCTTCCACGGCCTCGAACCCGGCGAGCTGGTCTCGATCGTCGACATCCAGCTGGCCCAGTTGCAGAAGCGGCTGGCGCAGCGCCGCCTCACCCTGGAGGTGTCGCTGCCGGCCAAGCAGTGGCTCGCCCAGCGCGGGTTCGACCCGGTGTACGGCGCCCGGCCGCTGCGCCGGTTGGTGCAGCAGGCCATCGGCGACCAGCTGGCCAAGTTGTTGCTGGCCGGTGACGTGCACGACGGCGACACCGTTCCGGTCAACGTCAGCCCGGACGGCGACGGCCTGATCCTCGGCTGATCCCCCTTGGCGCCGAACGTGCTCTCACGGCGCGTGTTCCCACTAGCGGCGCCGGTCGCCCAGCTCGAAGTCACGGGTCTGGGCGCCGGCGTCGATTACTGCCTGGAGCAGTTCGCGGGCCTTCGGCTGTGCGAGGGTTTCGCGGAACAGCTGATCCTCGATGCGCAGCCCGGTCGGCAGGTCTGTGGTGGCGGCGTCGACCGCACGCTTGGCGTTGGCGATGGCGACCGCGTGCGACGACGCGATGCGGGCGGCGAGCTTGTCGACGAATCGCCGCAGCTTGTCGGCCGGCAGCGCGCGGTTGACATATCCCCAGGCCTCGGCGGTCTCGGCGTCGATGTCCAGGCAGCCGAGGATGACTTCCAGGGCGCGCGCCCGGCCCACCAGCCGGGGCAGCCGCTGGGTGCCGCCACCGCCCGGGATGATGCCGACCGCCAACTCGGGATGACCCAGGACCGTCGCGCCGATCGCGGCGAATCGCATGTCGAAGGCCATCGCGAACTCGCAGCCACCGCCGCGGCAGACGCCCTCGATGACCGCGATCGTGGCCTGGGGCAGGGTCCGGATCCGCTCCGTCATGGCGTGAAACGGCGTCAGCTCGTCGTGCAGCCCGACATCGTCAGCGGGCAGGTCAAGGATCAGCCCGACGTCGGCGTGGGCAATGAAGATCTCCGGGTCGGCCGAGTCGACGATCAGCACACGCACCGCGTCGTCGGCCGCGACCTCGCGGGCCAGTCGGTCGAACTCGTTCAGCAGCGGCACGTCCAGCAGATTGATCGGGGGGTTGTCGATCGTCGCCCGGCAAACGCCGTCGGCCGCGGCGACGCGAATCAGCTGGTAGCCCTGGTAGCCCATGGCCGAACCCTACGGGGACAGGACGGCGAAATCCTCCCGTATCCCGCGTCGGCTTTGCCATTGGCCGTGGCGCCGCAACGCTCGACCTGCGCCCCCACGCTGAACACGAGGTTCTCCTCGTCGAGGTCCTGGCAAACCTTAATGTGGTTGTGACCAGGTCGCATTCTCGGTTCGGGCGGGGTAGCAGATACGCTACTTAGGATGGTCCCCCTTTGGTTCACGCTCTCCGCGCTGTGCTTCGTCGGCGCGGTGGTGTTGCTGTATGTCGACGTCGACCGTCGGCGGGGGCGCAGCAGGCGCCGCAAGTCGTGGGCGCGCTCGCACGGTTTCGACTACGAGCGCGAATCGACCGACATCCTCAAGCGCTGGAAGCGCGGCGTGATGTCGACGGTGGGAGATGTTTCCGCCCACAACGTCGTGCTGGGACAGATCCGCGGCGAAGCGGTGTACATCTTCGATCTCGAGGAAGTCGCCACGGTGATCGCGCTGCATCGCAAGGTGGGCACCAACGTGGTCGTCGACCTGCGGCTCAAAGGACTGAAAGAACCGCGCGAGAGCGACATCTGGCTGCTGGGCGCGATCGGCCCGCGGATGGTGTACTCGACGAACTTGGACGCGGCCCGGCGGGCCTGCGACCGGCGCATGGTCACCTTCGCGCACACCGCGCCGGACTGCGCCGAGATCATGTGGAACGAGCAGAACTGGACGCTGGTCGCGATGCCGGTGTCCAGCACGCGCACCCAGTGGGACGAGGGTCTGCGCACGGTGCGTCAGTTCAACGATCTGCTGCGCGTATTGCCGCCGGTGCCTGCCGAGAGCGACGAGCCGGCCGGACTGCGCAGCGCGGCACCGAGTCGCCCGCTGGCGCCCGCCGGACGGGCGGAATTGCCGCCGCGGCGTTCGGCCCAGGATGTTTCCGGGTTGCTGGGAGACACCGCGCGCCGTGCCCCGGAGCCGACCCGCCATGACGAGGGCCGTACCGAAGCCATCCGGCGCCCCCCGTCGTCGACCGGGCGTAACGGCCAGCAGGCCAGCAACTTCCAGCGCTGAAAGCTATTGCGCCGCAATATGTCTGACCGCGACGAACTAGCCGAGCTGGTGCGTCAATTATCGGTGGTGCACGGCCGGGTAACGCTGTCGTCGGGCAAAGAGGCCGACTACTACGTCGACCTGCGCCGGGCCACGCTGCACCACCGGGCCTCCGCCCTGATCGGGGTGCTGATGCGCGAACTCACCGCCGACTGGGATTACTCGGTCGTCGGCGGGCTGACGCTGGGCGCCGATCCGGTCGCGACCGCCATCATGCATGCGCCCGGACGCCCGATCGACGCGTTCGTGGTGCGTAAGTCCGCGAAAGCCCATGGCCTGCAACGGCTTATCGAGGGCTCGGAGGTCTCCGGCCGACGGGTGCTGGTCGTCGAGGACACCAGCACCACCGGTGGGTCGGCGCTGACGGCGGTGCATGCCGTGCAGGACGCGGGAGCCGAAGTCGTCGGCGTGGCCACCGTGGTGGACCGCGCCACCGGTGCCGCGGAGGCCATCCAGGCCGAGGGCCTGCTCTATCGCAGCGTGCTGGGCCTGGCCGATCTGGGGTTGGGCTAGGGCTTCGTCGCTGTGCGCCGGTTTCTTGCGATAGCAATCTGTGCGGCCACCTGCCTGACAGGCTGCTCGGGGTCCAACCACGCCGTGGCGCCGTACGGAGCGCAGGGCGCGCGGCTGGGTGAATCGCTGGCGCTGCTGGGCTGGAACATGTCGGTGTCGAACCTGCGCTGGGACGGCGACTACGTGTTGGTCGACGTCGATGCCTCACCCGCCGATCCCAAGGCGCCGCACGCCAAACCGGAGGACATCCGGTTCGGGCTCTACGGCGCGCTCGCCCACCCGATGGAAGCCGCCGGGCTGGGCAGCTGCGACAAAGCGATGGCCACCGCGAACGACATCCGGACGCCGCTGTCGGCGCCCCCCGGCCGGCTGACCGGCGCGGTGTGTTTGGGCCCCTTGACGGACCGCAGCCAGGTGCGCGGCGTGTACAGCTATTCGGAGCGGGACCGGATCGCCGACACCTCCGCGGCCTACCCCGCGGCGTTTCCGGTGGGGCTGATGCCGACCAACGTCAACGACACCGGCCTGGTCGTCAAGACCACCAGCCTGTCGGCCTGGCACGGCGACGGTAAACCGGTGACCAACGCGCAACTCGGCGATCCAGGAGCCTTCACCGGCGCCGGTTACATGCTGCTCGGGCTGGAGGCCGAGGCCGTCGCGGCCCGATACCGCGACGACTCCGCCCGCCGCGGCGGCCCGATGATGCTGCTCGCCTCGCCGACCGTTCCCGGCAGCGGCCTGAACCCGGCGTGTGCCGTGTACGGGTCGTCGGTGCTGATCTTGCCCGACGCTTCGCTGGACGCGGTGCGCGTATCGGCGTCGTTGTGCACCCAGGGCGAAATCAACCAGGCGTTGCTGTATGCGACGGTCGCGATCGTCGGCACCCATGCCGGGGTGTGGACGTCGCGATGAGCCAGCGATGAGCGAGTCCGGGCCGGGACCCACCGAATGGGCGGTACCACCCGCGGCCGGCGTCGGGCCCTGGGCAGGCGAGCTTCCCGACGACCCACGGTATGACCCAATTCTGTTGCGCGACGGTGACACTCGCAATGTCGTCGACGCCTACCGATATTGGACCCGGGAGGCGATCATCGCCGACATCGACCAGCGCCGGCACCCGCTGCACATCGCGATCGAAAACTTCGGCCACGACGCGAACATCGGTTCGGTGGTGCGCACCGCCAATGCGTTCGCGGTCGACACCGTGCACATCGTCGGGCGGCGCCGCTGGAATCGCCGCGGCGCCATGGTGACCGATCGCTATCAACGGCTGTGCCATCACGACAGCACGGCCGAGTTGCTGGATTTCGCGACGGCCGCCGGGCTGGCCGTCGTCGCGGTGGACAACGTGCCGGGCGCCGCACGCCTGGAGGAAGTCGCACTGCCGCGCGAATGTCTGCTGGTGTTCGGTCAGGAGGGGCCGGGCATCACCGACGACACCCGCCTCGGTGCGGCGGTCACCGTGTCGATCGCCCAGTTCGGCTCGACGCGCAGCATCAACGCCGGCGTCGCCGCCGGGATCGCGATGCACGCCTGGATCCGCCAGCACGGAGACCTCAACCGCGCCTGGTGATCTCCCGTCTGCCGCGTCGAGTGTGCGCTCAGGGTGTCGAGTGTGCGCTCAGGGCGCCGTCACGCCGATAGGGGCCGCCCTGGACGCACACTCAAAGCCGTCAGCGCACACTCGAGCCGGCGAAGAGCCGCCGTCAGCTCCACAGCGTGACGTGCACCTTCGGGCGAAACCTCGTCACCCCGACACCGGAGCCGCGAATCATCGCCTGGATGCACCGCGGCGTGGTGATGAAGCGGACCAGCTCCGACACCGCGGGCTGACGCGCCGCGGGCGCGAGCGTTGTCGCACACCACTCACCCGACCGGTCCAGACCCGGGCCGTTCACGTGCACCAGTCTGCCCGCGGCGAGGTCCTTGGCGACCGCGAAACCGATCGTCAACGCGACACCGCCGACCCGCTGCACCTCCTCGAGCGCCGCCGCGTCGCTCTGGAAGATCCGCTGCTGTGACTCCGGAATTGCCAAGCCGCGCAGCATGTTTGCGATTTGGCCGTCCACGCTGCCCGCCGACGGCCCGAGCATCCACTGCTGCTGGCGAAGCAGCCCCGGCGCCGGATTGCCCGCGGCCAGTGGACTATTCGGTGCGACGACGGTGATGATCTGATATTTGAGGAAGGGCCGCACGAAGATCGACTCGTCAGGCGGCGATGAGTTCTCACTGTCCGGACCGATCGCGATGTCGACGGCGCGTGACGCGATCAGCTCACGGAAACGGCTCGTCGGATGCACACTCAACTCCACCGACAGGTCGTCGGCCCGCGACGAGAACAACTCGATCAGGCCCGGCGCGGCGTGTTCGGCGAACGCCGTCGACGCCGCGATGCGCAGCAGCCGGCGCCCGTGTGCCGCCTCGGTGACCTCGATCGCGGTTTGCTGCTGCAGGCCCAGGATTTCGACCGCGCGGCTGGCCAGCCGTAGCCCGCCGGGCGTGAACGCCAGCCCCGCACCGGTTCTGGTGAACAACGGGTCGTCGAGTTCCTTGCGCAGCGCCGCGACATGCATCGAGATCCCGGCGTCGGAAACGCCCAGTTCCGCGGCGGCGGCTCGCACCGAGCCCAACCGAACCACCGCCGAATAGGCCCGAAGTTGAGCCGGAGTCATGGTTGTGAGCCTACTTTGGGATTTGTGCGAGACGTGCTTGCCGAGTTGATGAAGATTTGGCGCGCTGGTGGCACCGCTGGTGTGGGAACCGTGGTGCGCACCTTCCGCTCGGCGCCGCGGCTGCCCGGAGCCTCGATGGTGGTCGGGCCGGACGGCTCGGTGAGCGGGTCGGTGTCGGGCGGATGCGTGGAAGGCGCTGTCTACCAAGCGGCCACGGAGGTGACCCAGACCGGGACGCCACGGCTTGAGCGCTACGGGGTCAGTGACGGCGACGCCTTCGCGGTGGGCCTGACATGCGGCGGCGTCATCGACATCTTCGTCGAGGCGGTGTCGCAGGCAACCTTTCCCGAACTAGAGACGCTCTCCGAGGACGTCGAGGCGCAGCGCCCGGTCGCGGTCGCGGTCGTCATCGCCCATCCCGATCCGCAGCGGATCGGCCGGCGCCTCGTCATCCGTCGTGACTCGGAGGCGGGATCGCTGGGATCGGCGCGCGCCGACGCGGCGGTCGCCGACGACGCGCGTGGACTGCTCGCGGTGGGCCGCAGCGAGGTGCTCAAATACGGTCCCGACGGGCAACGGCTCGGCGAGGGCATGGAGGTCTTCGTCTCCAGCTACGCCCCGCGGCCGCGAATGCTCGTCTTCGGCGCTATCGACTTCGCCGCCGCCCTCGCCCAGCAAGGTGCCTTCCTCGGCTACCGGGTCACGGTGTGCGACGCGCGGTCGCTGTTCGCTACCCGCGCGCGTTTCCCGGCGGCCGAGCATGTCGTCGTCGACTGGCCGCACCGCTATCTGGCCGCCCAGTCCGAGGCGGGCGCCGTCGACGAAAGCACCGTGATCTGCGTGCTCACCCACGATGCGAAGTTCGACGTCCCCGTGCTCGAGGTGGCGCTGCGGCTGCCGCGGGTCGGCTACATCGGGGCGATGGGCTCGCGCCGCACCCACGACGACCGGATGCAGCGGTTGCGGGCGGCCGGGCTGAGCGACGCCGAGCTGAGCCGGCTGGCCAGCCCGATCGGGCTGGACCTGGGCGCTCGAACGCCGGAGGAGACCGCGGTCTCGATCGCGGCCGACATCATCGCCAGACGATGGGGCGGCGGCGGTTTGCCACTGGCCCAGCTGGGCGGCCGGATTCACCACGGCGCGCCAGAGCAGCAGGTCGCGGGCGAATTCGAGGCGACTTCAACGATCCCTTAACTCGCTATTGACGCCCCTGTCAGAGCAGCCGACACTTGGGTTCCCCTTCCAAGTGAGGTGCGTCACATGCAGGTACCCGGGCCCTTCGAATACGAACGCGCAACCAGTGTCGACCACGCCATCGGATTACTGGATCGGTTGGGGGAGGGGGCGCGAGTGGTCGCCGGCGGGCACAGCCTGCTGCCGATGATGAAACTGCGCATCGCCAACCCCGAATACCTCGTCGACATCAACGACCTGGCGCTCGAACTCGGCTACGTGATCACCGATCCGACCCTGGTCCGCATCGGCGCCATGACCCGTCATCGCGAGCTGCTGGATTCCGATCCGCTGGCCGCCGTATGCCCGATCTTCCGCGACGCCGAACGCGTGATCGCCGACCCGGTGGTGCGCAATCGCGGCACCCTCGGCGGCTCGCTGTGCCAGGCGGATCCGGCCGAGGATCTGTCGACCGTGTGCGAGGCGCTGGACGCGGTGTGCCTGGCCCGTGGGCCGTCGGGTGAACGCGAAATACCGATCGACGACTTCATCGTCGGCCCGTACGAAACCGCACTCGCCTTCAACGAGATGCTCGTCGAGGTACGAATCCCGCTGCGGCACAATACCTCCAGCGCATACGCGAAAGTCGAACGGCGCGTTGGTGATTGGGCTGTCGCGGCAGCGGGCGCGGCGCTCACCCTCGACGGTGACTCCATCGCCGGCGCGCGGCTGGGCCTGACCGCGGTCAACGCCGACCGCAGCGCGCTGGCCGACGTCGCGGCCGGGCTGGCCGGGCGGCCGGCCACCGACGAGGTGTTCGCCGATGCGGGACAGCGGGCCGCGCAGGCCTGCGACCCGGTGACCGATGTGCGCGGCACCGCCGAGTACAAGCGCCATCTGGCCGCCGAACTGACCACTCGCACCTTGCGCACCGCCGCTCAGCGAGTACGTGCAGGAGGGAATTAAGGCGATCGCAAGCGCGGCGGAGCCGGGTGCAGCGGGTCGCCGACAGAAAGGAATTAGCCATGCAGGTGAATATGACCGTCAACGGCGAGCAGGTGAGCGCCGACGTCGAACCCCGGATGCTGCTCGTGCACTTCCTGCGAGACCACTTGCGGCTCACCGGAACTCACTGGGGTTGCGACACCAGCAACTGCGGAACCTGCGTGGTCGACGTCGACGGCGTGCCGGTGAAATCCTGCACGATGCTGGCCGTGATGGCCTCGGGCCACAGCGTGCGCACCGTCGAGGGCCTGGCAACCAATGGCCAGCTGGACCCGGTGCAGGAAGGCTTCATGCGCTGCCACGGCCTGCAATGCGGCTTCTGCACGCCGGGCATGATGATCACTGCCCGCGCCCTGCTGGACCGCGACCCGAACCCCGACGAAGAGACCATCCGTGAGGCGATTTCGGGGCAGATCTGCCGCTGCACCGGATACACCACGATCGTGCGCTCTATCCAATGGGCCGCGTCGCACTCAGCTCCCGTGGAGGCCGGCTCGTGACCACGATCGAATCTCGCCCGCCGTCACCGGAAGACCTGGCCGACAACGACCAAAAGCCCTGCGGCTACGGCCGGATGATGCGCAAGGAAGATCCCCGATTCATCCGGGGCCACGGCAACTACGTCGACGACGTCGTGTTGCCGGGCATGCTGCACCTGGCGATCCTGCGCTCGCCGTACGCGCACGCGCGCATCGTCAGCATCGATGTGACTGCAGCCCTTGCCCATCCGAAGGTCAAGGCGGTGGTCACCGGTGCCGACCTGGCCGAGAAGGGTCTGGCCTGGATGCCGACGCTGTCCAACGACGTGCAGGCGGTGCTGGCCACCGACAAGGTGCGCTTCCAGGGGCAGGAGGTGGCGTTCGTCGTTGCCGAGGACCGTTATTCGGCACGCGACGCGCTGGAGCTCATCGACGTCGAGTACGACCCGCTCGATCCCGTGGTCGACGTGCGCACCGCGCTCGATCCGTCCGCGGCGGTGATCCGCACCGATCTGGAAGGCAAGACCGACAACCACTGCTTCGACTGGGAGACGGGCGACGCGGCCGCCACCGAAGCCGTGTTCGCCAAGGCCGACGTGGTGGTCAAGCAGGAGATCGTCTACCCCCGGGTACACCCGGCACCGATGGAAACCTGCGGTGCGGTAGCCGATTTGGACCCGATCACCGGAAAGCTGAGGCTGTGGTCCACCAGCCAGGCGCCGCACGCACACCGCACGCTGTATGCGTTGGTCGCCGGGTTGCCCGAGCACAAGATCCAGGTGATCTCGCCCGACATCGGCGGGGGGTTCGGCAACAAGGTGCCGATCTATCCCGGCTACGTGTGCGCGATCGTCGGTTCGCTGCTGCTGGGCAAGCCGGTCAAATGGATGGAGGACCGCAGCGAGAACCTCACCTCGACGGGCTTCGCGCGCGACTACATCATGGTCGGCGAGATCGCGGCCACCAACGAGGGAAAGATCCTGGCGATCCGCTCCACCGTGCTGGCCGACCACGGCGCCTTCAACGGCACGGCGGCCCCGGTGAAGTACCCGGCGGGCTTTTTCGGGGTGTTCACCGGCAGCTACGACATTGAAGCCGCCTATTGCCACATGACCGCGGTGTACACCAACAAGGCCCCCGGCGGCGTCGCCTACGCGTGTTCGTTCCGGATCACCGAGGCGGTGTATTTCGTTGAGCGGCTGGTGGATTGCCTGGCTTTCGACCTGAAGATGGACCCCGCCGAGCTGCGGCTGCGAAACCTGTTGCGGCCCGAACAGTTCCCGTACCGGAGCAAAACCGGCTGGGTGTACGACTCCGGTGACTACGAGACCACGATGCGCAAGGCCATGGACATGATCGGCTACGACGCGCTGCGGGCCGAGCAGAAGGCCAAGCGTGAGCGCGGCGAGCTGATGGGCATCGGCATGTCCTTCTTCACCGAGGCCGTCGGCGCCGGCCCGCGCAAGGATATGGACATCCTCGGCCTCGGCATGGCCGACGGCTGCGAGCTGCGGGTGCACCCCACCGGCAAAGCGGTGGTGCGGCTTTCGGTGCAGACCCAGGGCCAGGGCCACGAGACGACGTTCGCCCAGATCGTCGCTGAGGAGCTGGGAATTCCGCCGGACGACATCGACGTGGTGCACGGCGACACCGACCAGACTCCGTTCGGGCTGGGCACTTACGGCAGCCGCTCCACGCCGGTGTCCGGCGCGGCCGCCGCCCTGGTGGCCCGCAAGGTCCGCGACAAGGCGAAGATCATCGCGTCGGGCATGCTCGAGGTGTCGGTCGCCGACTTGGAGTGGGAGAAAGGCAAATTCCACGTCAAGGGCGACCCGTCGGCAGCGGTCACGATTCAGGACATCGCGATGCGCGCACACGGCGCCGGCGATTTGCCCGAGGGCATCGAGGGTGGGCTGGACGCGCAGATCTGCTACAACCCGGAGAACCTGACCTACCCCTACGGCGCCTATTTCTGTGTGGTGGACATCGATCCGGGCACCGCGGTGGTCAAGGTGCGGCGCTTCCTCGCCGTCGATGACTGCGGTACCCAGATCAACCCGATGATCATCGAGGGCCAGGTCCACGGCGGCATCGTCGACGGCATCGGGATGGCCCTGATGGAGATGATCGCCTTCGACGAGGAAGGCAACTGCCTGGGCGGATCGCTGATGGACTACCTGATCCCGACCGCGGTCGAGGTACCGCATCTGGAGACCGGACACACCGTGACGCCGTCGCCGCATCACCCGATCGGTGCGAAGGGCATCGGCGAATCGGCGACGGTCGGTTCACCGCCCGCGGTGGTCAACGCGGTGGTGGATGCGTTGGCGCCGTTCGGGGTTCGCCACGCCGACATGCCACTGACACCGTCGCGGGTCTGGGAGGCCATGCAAGGCCGCGCCAAACCACCCATTTAGCCATGACAACGATCAGCGAGCGGGCTCAGGAATTGTTGGCGGCGCGGACGCCGTTCGTGCATGCCACGGTGGTGCGTGCCCAGTCGCCCACATCGGCGTATCCGGGTGACGAGGCAATCCTGTTGGCGGATGGAACAATTGAGGGGTTCGTCGGCGGGCAGTGCGCGCAGAATTCGGTGCGCAAAGCTGCGCTGGGTGTGTTGCAGGCAGGCGAGAGTGTGCTGCTGCGCGTGCTGCCCGACGGCGATGTGCATTTTCCCGAGGCCGCCGGCGCCTGCGTGGTGGTCAACCCGTGCCTGTCGGGCGGGTCGCTGGAAATCTTCCTGACGCCGCAGCTGCCGGCTCCGCTGATCCGGATCTACGGCGCCACCCCGATCGCCGATGCGCTGATCGACGTGTGTGGGGTGCTCGGCTACGACGCGCGTCGCGACACCGATCTGTCCGACACCGCCGCGGTGGTGATCGCCAGCCACGGCGGACCGGAGGCCGAAATCATCCGTGCCGCACTGGATAACGGAGTCGGTTATATCGGGCTGGTGGCCAGCAAGGTCCGCGGCGAGTCGATCCTCAATGATCTCGAACTCTCCGAGGCGCAGCGGGCTCGTATCCATACCCCGGTCGGACTGCGGATCGGCGCCAAGACCCCCGCGGAGATCGCGGTGTCGATCGCGGCCGAACTGATCGCCGCCGTGCGCGACGGCAGCCTCACCCGGCTGACCGTCCCGGCGACCGGCGCACCGGCCGGGGCCGTCGATCCGGTCTGCGGCATGACGGTGCCGATCGGCCCCGGTACCGCGCACCTGGAGCTGGAGGGCACCGACTACTGGTTCTGCTGCCCGGGATGCCGATCGGCTTTCGCCGCCGGCAAGGATGCCCAGTGACGTTCGCCAGCCCCGACGACGTGGTGCGCCAGTTCGACGCCCAGGACTATCTGCTCGACACCGGTACCGCGGCGGCGATCTATTTGGCCATCACTCTCGGACGGCCGCTGCTGCTCGAGGGTGAGCCCGGCGTCGGCAAGACCACAGCCGCGAAAACGCTTGCGGCGGTGCTGAATACCCCTCTGGTGCGGCTGCAGTGCTACGAAGGTCTGACCGCGCACGAGGCGCTCTACGACTGGAACTACCAACGCCAGCTGCTGTCCATCCGGCTGGCCGAGGCCCGTGGTACCGGTCTCGATGAGTCCGATCTCTACACCGAGACCTATCTGGTGGACCGGCCCATCCTGCAGTGTGTGCGCCACCGCGGGCCGACGCCCCCCGTGCTGCTGATCGACGAAATCGACCGTGCCGACGACGAATTCGAGGCGCTGCTGCTCGAGTTCCTCGGCGAGTCCGCGGTGACTGTGCCCGAACTCGGAACCTTTGTGGCCGAGCGCCCGCCGATCGCGGTGCTGACCTCCAACCGCAGCCGCGATTTGCACGACGCGCTGCGCCGGCGCTGCCTATACCACTGGATCGACTACCCCGAGCCGGCCCGGGCCGCCGCGATCGTGCGGCGCACGGTGCCCGGCGCCGACGCACCGTTGATCGAACGGGCCACCCAGTTCGTCGGCAGCACACGCGATCTCGACCTGGACAAGCCACCCGGGGTGGCCGAGACCATCGACTGGGTCGCCGCCCTGGTGTCGCTGGGCGTCGCGGACCTCGTCGACGATTCCGCCGTCATGAGCCTGGGGGCACTGGCCAAGACACCCGACGACCGTACGCTGATTCGCGACGCCTACCACGCCTTTACCGAATACAGCCGCACCTGAGAGGACCCGCAGCATGAAGATCGCCAACCAGTTCACCGTCAGCGCGCCCATCGACCGGGCCTGGGATGTGCTGTGCGACCTGGAACAGGTGATCCCGCTGATGCCGGGCGCTCAGCTGGTCGGCCATGAGGGTGAGGACTACCTCGGCAAGGTCAAGGTCAAAGTCGGGCCGGTCACCAGCGAATTCAGCGGCAAGGTGCGCTTCGTCGAACAGGACCGCGAGCAGTATCGCGCGGTCATCGACGGCAAGGGCAAGGAAGCCCGCGGCACCGGCAACGCGGCCGCGACCGTCACCGCTCAGCTGCAGGCGGACGGTGAGACGACCAGCGTCACCGTCGACACCGACCTGAAGATCGTCGGCAAGCTGGCTCAATTCGGCAGCGGCATGCTGCAGCAGGTGTCGGAGAAACTGTTGGGCCAGTTCGTGGAATCGCTGGAAGCCAAGTTGGCCGCCGAGAAGAACGGCGCCGCGGCGCCCGCCGAGACCAACGGTGCCGCGGCAGCAGCCGAGCCGACGTCGGAGGAGTCGATTCCGGCCTGGCCGGCCAATCCGGTCCCGGGAACGCAACAGGCTCCCGCCGCCGAGCCCGAGCCGATCGACCTGCTGCAGTTGGCCGGTGGCGACCAGCTCAAGAAGTACGCCGTCCCGGCGCTGGCCGCGCTCGCCGCGCTGGTGCTCATCTGGGTGCTGCTGCGGCGGCGTTAGCGACTCGTGGACACCCCCTTGCTGCTGCGGGGCGTCGACCGGGCCGCCCTCGCCACGGCGCTGGTTGCCCGGCTGCGCAGTGGCGGGGTGTCCGTCTCCGCCAGCGGTCCGGCGAGTTTTGTGCAGGCGCTGCGAAAGCTGTTACCGGACAACACATCCGCGTTGTACTGGACAGCGCGGCTGACGCTGGTCAACCGGATGGAGGACCTGGGCGCCTTCGACGAGGTCTTCGCGGCGGTGTTCGGCGCGGTCGAACTCGACGGCACCGCCGGCCCTGATTCGCCGCTGCCGTTGCCGGGGGCCAAGACTCCGGCCGCCGGCCCGGTGCGACCGGGCGGCAGCGGGTCCGGGGCGACCGAAAAACTGCCGTGGGTGACGCGGGGTATCGCCGCGGCGCACGACTCGGCGAGTGCGAGCCTGCTGCTGCCCGACGTGCTGCCCGGCCGGATCGCCGCCCTGGCCGACGAGTCGTTCGACCGTTTCGACCCCGAAGATCTTCGCCTGCTTGGCATTTGGCTGGAAGAAACCGTCGCGCGCTGGCCGCGCCGCCGCAGCCTGCGATTAGAGCCCAGCCCGGCCGGTAAGCGGATCGACCTGCGGGCCACCATGAACGCATCGCGGGCCACCGGCTGGGAAGCGATGGTGCTGGCGCGAACCCGCCCGCGCCGCCGGCCGCGGCGCGTCGTCCTGCTCTGCGACGTCAGCCGTTCGATGCAGCCGTACGCCGCGGTGTATCTGCATTTGATGCGAGCGGTGTTGCGCCAGCAGGGCACTCGGCCCGAGGTGTTCGCGTTCTCGACGTCGCTGACCCGGCTCACCTCGGTGCTGTCGCACCGATCGGCCGAGGTGGCGCTGCAGCGGGCCAACGCCAAGGTCGTTGACCGTTACGGCGGCACGTTCATCGGCCGCAGTGTGGCCGGCCTGCTCGCGCCGCCACACGGCAACGCGCTGCGCGGCGCGGTGGTGATCATCGCCTCCGACGGCTGGGACAGCGATCCGCCCGACGCGCTGGAGCACGCGATGGCACGGCTACGTCGCCGCGCCGAACTGCTGGTCTGGCTCAATCCGCGTGCGGCACAACGGGAATTCCAACCGCTCGCCGGGTCGATGGCGGCCGCCCTGCCGTACTGCGATTTGTTCCTGCCCGCGAACTCGCTGACCGGCCTCCGCGACCTATTGCAGGCGCTGGCGGGTTGAGGCGAGCCCGTCATTACTCGGGATAGTCGCCGACTTCCAAGTCTTCGAGCAGGCTCGGATGTGTTGGCTTCCAGGCGAACCGCTGTTGCGTCAGGGCGCTCGACGACGGCTGGTCGACGCCGAACATCGCGCCCAGCGGACCGAAGTGCTCGGCCGGGGCGGATTCGACGGGCACGCCAAGCCGGCGGCCGATCACTTCGGCGATCGCCCGCATCGGGTCGCCTTCGTCGCCCACTGCGTGCAGCACCGAGCCGGGCGGTGCTTCTTCGAGGGCAAGCCGGAACAGCGCCGCGGCATCGTCGCGATGCACCGCGGGCCAGCGTTGCGTGCCATCGCCGACGTAGGCCGATACGCCGGTGTGGCGGGCGGCCTGGATCAGCAGGCTGGAAAAGCCATAGCGCCCGCCGGCGTCGTGCACCGACCGAGGCAACCGCACGACAGCGGATCGAACCCCGTGTTGCGCGAGATCGATGACGGCCTGGCCGGTACGGCCGCGTCCGGCTACCGGGCCCTCGACATTGAACGGGTCTTCTTCGGTGCTCACCCGCCCGGGCACCGCCGGGGTTCCGTTCGCGAGCACCAGCGGCTTGCCGGTGCCGATCAGCGCCTCACCCAACGCGGCGGTCGCGCGGGCTTCGTCGCCGACCGCGTCCCCGACGGCGCTGAAGTCGTGCGAGAACGCCAAATAGACAACGCCGTCGGTGTCACGGGCCGCCTGCTGTAAGACGGCGAGGTCGGTGATGTCCCCGCGCAGCGGCTCGGCGCCGAGTGCGCTGATGGTCGCGGCCGAGGCGTCGGATCGGGCCAGGCCGACGACGTGATGACCGGCGGCGATCAGTTCTGAGACGACGGCTGAGCCGATTCCTCCGCTGGCGCCGGTGACGAATACACGCACGAGCAGCTCCATTCATGTGATGCGACTATGGTCCCATCACCATACAGCAGTGATGGGACAACAGTCGCATCACTAAGGTGGTGGTCATGGCTCGTTGGCAACCCGACGCGCGCGAACGCTTGGTCGCGGCGGCACTGGACCTGTTCAACGAACGCGGATACGACCAGACGACCGTCGCGGAGATCGCCGAGCGTGCGGGCCTGACGAAGAGCACCTTCTTTCGGCACTTCCCCGACAAGCGTGATGTGCTGGCAGCCGGCCAGGACGTCATCGCCCAACTGCTGCGCGAGGGCATCGCCGCGGCGCCCGCCGACGCGACACCGCTGACTGTGGTGTGCTGCGGTTTGAAGTCGGCAGCGGCGGCGTTCACGTCGTTCAACAAGGAACTCGCTCCCCGGCTCAAGGCCGCGATCGCGGCCAGCGCTGAGCTTCAGGAACGTAACGCGCTCAAGCAAATTGGGCTGGCCCTCGCGATGGCCGAGGCGCTGCAATCTCGTGGCTTCTCCGAATCGACCGCGGTGTTGGCCGCCGAACTCGGCGCCCTGGCATTCAAGAAAGCCTATGCTCGTTGGGCCGAGCCCGGCGAAGACCTCGACCTGGGCGTCATCGCGTGCGCAGAGCTACACGAGTTACACTCCGCCGCAACCGATCTCAGCTGAGCCAAACCGGTCTTTGAGCGCGATACCGGACCGGCCCAGCGTTCGCGCCCCGGCGACCAGCGCGGCGGCGACGGCCGCTGCCGTGCGGTAGTCGAGGCCGTCGGGCGGATGGATGTTCGAGATGCAATTGCGGTCCGCGTCGGCGCGCCCCGGCGCCGGTCGATGCGTCAGGTAGATGCCCAAGCTGTCGGCGACCGACAGCCCCGGGCGTTCGCCGATCAGCACCAAAACCGTTGCTACACCGAGGGCGTGGCCGATGTGGTCACCGAGCGCGACGCGCGCCTGGGTGGCGATCACCGGCGGCGCGATGCGATAGCGGCCGTCGAATGCGCGGACCAACGCATCGACCATGTCCGCGGCGTGGTCGGTCAGGGCCCGTGGCGACAACCCGTCGGCAAGTACAAACCCGATGTCCGCGTTGGTCTTTGGCAGGCCGGACAGGTCCACGGGGAGTCGACCGAGATCGGGCCGGCGCAGGTACTCGCCGCGTGAGGTCGCTTGGCTGCGCACCCGCAACGGCTGGCAAACGCCGATGCCGTGCAGCTGGTTGGTCAGGTCGCCGACGTCGAGTGGTTCGTGGACGGCGTCGCGCGCCGCGGCGTGCGCGGCCTGGAACTCCAGCACCCGCCGGGTCGGTAGCGAGTTTCCGGCCCGCCCGAGCCCGATGCGCGCCTGCGTGGTGGCCCGCAGCGGCGCCCAGAGGTCGCTCATCAGCCGGCCGCCAGGGCGCGCAGCGGCGAGGCCGAGAGGTCGACGGGAAGAATCCGGCCCTCGGCGTCGGCCATGCCCAGGCTGGCCAGCCAGGCTTCGAATTCGGGTGCGGGCCTCAGCCCCAACGCTTTTCGGACATAGAGTGCGTCGTGAAACGACAGGCTCTGATAGCCGAGCATGATGTCGTCGGCGCCGGGAACGGCGATCACGAAAGCGGTACCCGCCGCACCGAGCAGCGTCAGCAGCGTGTCCATGTCGTCCTGATCGGCCTCGGTGTGGTTGGTGTAGCAGACGTCGACGCCCATCGGCAGGCCGAGCAGCTTCCCGCAGAAGTTGTCTTCCAGTCCGGCGCGAATGATTTGCTTTCCGTCGTACAGGTATTCGGGCCCGATGAAGCCGACCACGGTGTCGATCAACAGCGGCTGCAGTGCCCGGGCCACCGCGTAGGAACGCGCCTCGAGCGTCTGCTGATCGACCGGCTTGCCGTCCACCCCGAGATGCGCCCCGGCCGACAGCGCCGAACCCTGTCCCGTCTCCAAGTACATGACGTTGTCCCCGACAGTGCCGCGGCGCAGCGACCGGGCGGCCTCGTCGGCCTCGGTCAACATCGCGATCGAGGTGCCGAAGCCGGCGTTGGCGCCCTCGGTCCCGGCGATCGACTGGAAGACCAGGTCGACGGGTGCGCCTTGCTCGATCAGTTCCATCGTGGTCGTCACGTGGCACAGCACGCACGACTGCACGGGGATGGCGAATCGCTGGCGAATGTCGTCCAGCAGGTGCAGCAGGTCCGACGCCGCGCGCGGCGAGTCGGTGGCGGGGTTGATGCCGATCACCGCGTCGCCGCAGCCCATCAGCAGGCCGTCGAGCAGTGCCGCGGCGATCCCGCGCGGGTCGTCGGTGGGGTGATTCGGCTGCAGCCGGGTGGCCAGCGTGCCGGGCAGTCCGATCGTGGTCCGAAAGGCGGCGGTCGCCGTCGCGGCGGCGGCCGCCAGGATCAAGTCCTGGTTGCGCATGATCTTCGACACCGCGGCCAGCATCTCGGGAGTGAGCCCGGCCGAGACGGCGGAGATCCGCGCGGCACTGTCGTCGCGCGACGCCGCGTCCAGCAGCCAGTCGCGCAAGCCACCGACGGTCAGGTGCGCGATCGGGCCGAACGCCTCGCGATCGTGTGTGTCGATGATGAGCCGGGTGACCTCGTCGGTCTCATACGGCACGACCACGTCGTGCAGAAACGTCGCCAGCGGTATGTCCGCCAGCACCCACGCCGCCGCGGCCCGTTCGGCGTCGGAATCGGCGGCGCAACCGGCCAGCTGGTCACCGGAACGCAGCGGCGTGGCCTTCGCCAGCACATCGACCAGGCCCGCGAAGGAATACGTGGTCCCCGAGATGGTCTGCCGGTAGCGCATATTCAACAGTAAGACACCTTGGGTTCAGCAGCAGGTCAACGTCGCCGTGCGTCCGGGGCGTGGAGTGTGCGATGGCGGCGGCGACACGCCGAGCCGCACCACCGAGGGCGCGCGCTCAAAGCCCTGGATGCACACTCAAGGCGCTAGACGGCCACGCCGGCCCTGCCGCCATGAGGCAGGATCGGTAGGCATGGACCAGTTATGGGCCAACCGGGCTGCCAGCTCCGAAGCCGCTGTTACGCAGCGCCACCTGAAACGGTTGTGGGGGTTACCGGGAACGCAGCTGGGAGTGGTGGCGTGGCCCGCGACGCGGCAGGCTCGGCTGTTCGGCACCTGGCATTACTGGTGGCAGGCGCATCTGCTGGACTGCCTGGTCGACGCGGAGCTGCGTGACCCACAGCCGCACCGGCGCACCGAGATCAACCGGCAGGTTCGCTCGC
Source organism: Mycobacterium sp. pR1184 (assembly GCF_041287235.1). Classification (NCBI taxonomy): domain Bacteria; kingdom Bacillati; phylum Actinomycetota; class Actinomycetes; order Mycobacteriales; family Mycobacteriaceae; genus Mycobacterium; species Mycobacterium sp. pR1184. The sequence goes on from NZ_JBGGKR010000001.1 coordinate 70,073, forward strand.
ACCGGCTGCGCAACAACTTTCGCTGGACCAACAACTATTACGACGACATGGCGTGGCTGGCGATCGCGCTGGAACGCGCCGCCCGGATCGCCGGCGTCGAGCGCGGCCGCGCGCTGCCGAAACTCGCCGACCAGTTCATGAAGGCGTGGGTGCCCGAGGACGGCGGCGGAATCCCGTGGCGCAAGCAGGATCAGTTCTTCAATGCCCCCGGCAACGGGCCGGCGGGAATCTTTCTGGCCCGGTACGGGGATCACTTGAAACGCGCCGCGCAGATGGGCGACTGGATCGACCGAACGCTGATCGATCCCGAAACCCATCTGGTGTTCGACGGCATCAAGGCCGGGTCACTGGTGCGCGCGCAGTACACCTACTGCCAGGGCGTGGTGCTCGGCCTGGAGACCGAGCTGGCGAACCGCACCGGCGCCGAAGCCCGGGCCCGACATGCCCAGCGGGTGCATCGCCTGGTCGCTGCCGTCAACGAGCACATGGCGCCGTCGGGCGTGCTGAAAGGCTCCGGCGGCGGGGACGGCGGGCTGTTCGCCGGCATTACCGCCCGCTATCTGGCGCTGGTCGCCACCGCACTGCCGGGTGACTCCGCCGACGACGCAGTGGCCCGCGACACCGCGCGGACCATCGTGCTGTCGAGCGCGAAATCGGCCTGGGATTACCGACAAACGGTGGACGGCCTGCCGCTGTTCGGGGCGTTCTGGGACCGCGACGCGACGTTGCCGACGACCGCCGGCGCGCAGGCGCAGTTCGTCGAGGGTGCGGTGAACGCCTCCGAGACTCCCGAGCGTGACCTTTCGGTGCAGCTGTCGGGGTGGATGCTGATGGAGGCCGCATGTAACGTCACGGCCGAATCGTCGCATTAGAAGGAGCGATCCGTGAGTAAAGTCCACCCCGATGCCGACGCGGCGCTGAGGGACCTGCTGAAGGACGGAATCACCATTGCCGCAGGCGGATTCGGCCTGTGCGGTATTCCGGAGAACCTGATCCTGGCGCTGGTGGACAGCGGCGTCAAAGACCTGACGATCGTCGGAAACAACGCCGGCGTCGACGATTTCGGCATGGGTCTGCTGCTCAAGGGGCGTCAGGTCAAGAAAGTTATTGCCTCCTACGTAGGAGAAAACAAGGAATTCGAGCGCCAGGTGCTGGCCGGTGAGCTGGACCTGTCGCTCACCCCGCAGGGCACCCTGGCCGAGAAGTTACGGGCCGGCGGCGCGGGGATCCCGGGTTTCTACACCCGTACCGCGTTCGGTACCCAACTCGCCGAAGGCAAGGACATGCGCGTCTTCGACGGCACCGAATACGTGCTGGAGGAAGGCATCCAGGCCGACGTCGCGATCGTCAAGGCGTGGAAGGGCGACACCGCCGGCAACCTGATCTATCGGAAGACGGCGCGCAACTTCAACCCGATGATCGCCACCTGCGGCAAGGTGACGGTTGCCGAGGTCGAGGAACTGGTCGAGGTCGGCGAGCTGGATCCCGATCAGATCCACACCCCCGGCATCTACGTCGACCGCATCATCGCGGGCCCCGGCTACGAGAAGCGGATCGAATTCCGCACCACCAGCGGTGCCGCCGCGGCCAAGCACGAGAGCCCCATCCGCGAGATCATGGCCAAGCGCGCCGCGAAGGAACTGCGCGACGGCTACTACGTGAACCTCGGCATCGGCATCCCGACGCTGGTCGCCAACTACATCCCCGACGGCATCAACGTAACGCTGCAGTCCGAGAACGGCCTGCTGGGTATCGGGGCGTATCCGGCCGACGACGAGGTGGATCCCGACCTGATCAACGCCGGGAAACAGACCATCACCACGATCAGCGGCTCCAGCTTCTTCAGCAGCGCCGACTCGTTCGCGATGATCCGTGGCGGGCACATCGACCTGTCCATCCTCGGCGGCCTGGAGGTGGCCGAGAACGGCGACCTGGCCAACTGGATGGTGCCCGGCAAGATGGTCAAGGGCCCGGGCGGCGCGATGGATCTGGTGTCCGGGGTCAAGCGGGTGATCGTCGTGATGGATCACACCGCCAAGGACGGCAGCCCGAAAATCCTCAAGCAATGCACGCTGCCGCTGACGGGCAAGGGCGTGGTCGACATGATCATCACCGACCTGTGCGTCTTCGATGTCGACCCGGAACGCGGGCTCACGCTGACCGAGCTACACCCCGGGGTGACGGTCGACGACGTCCGTGCCAAGACCGGTTGCGATTTCGCCGTCGCCTGAACTCTCTTTGGCGGCACGCCGTCGCGCCAGGTAGCCGCGGGTGGCGGCGATGAATGCCGGCAGCATCGAGACGAACAGGATGACCAGGATGATCTTTTCCAAGTTGTGGTGCACGAACGGCACGTTGCCCAGGAAGTAGCCGGCTACCGTCACGCCGCCGCCCCACAGCACCCCGCCGACGATGTCGAACGCCAGGTACACCGGATAGCGCATGTAGGACACCCCGGCGACGACCGGCGTAAACGTCCGGATGAACGGCATGAAGCGGGCCAGGATGATGGCCGCGGGCCCGTACTTCTCGAAGAAGGCGTGCGAGTCGGTCACGTAATGCTGCTTGAAAAAGCGGGAATCTTCCTTCTTGAACAGCGCCGGGCCGATCCGGCGGCCGATGAAGTATCCGGTCTGGTCGCCCAGCACCGCCACCACGGCGACCGCCGGCGCCAGCACCCAGATGTTCAGCGTTCCGTGTGCGGCCAGCAGACCGCCGGTGAACAGCAGCGATTCGCCCGGGAGCAGCGGAAACAGCAATCCGGTCTCGACGAAGACGATGACCAGGATGGTCGGCAGCACCGCGGAGGCGAACAGGCCCTGGGGCCCGATCCAGAACATCGGATCGATGATGTCGGGCAGGGCCACGACGGCGGTGCTCATGGTGCCTCAACATACCGGCCCCGAGGTGGGTGCCCGCCGTCAACGTCGGGTTGCGATACTGAGGCAACTGAAGTCTTCAGGAGGAATTTCATGCCCATCGCAACCCCCGAGGTCTACGCCGAGATGCTGGGACGCGCCAAGGAGAACGCGTACGCCTTCCCGGCCATCAACTGCACCTCGTCGGAGACCGTCAACGCCGCCATCAAGGGCTTCGCCGACGCCGGCAGCGACGGCATCATCCAGTTCTCCACGGGCGGTGCGGAGTTCGCATCCGGCCTCGGCGTCAAGGACATGGTCACCGGTGCGGTCGCGCTGGCCAAGTTCACCCACCACATCGCGACCAAGTACCCGATCAACGTCGCGCTGCACACCGACCACTGCCCGAAGGACAAGCTGGACACCTACGTGCGCCCGCTGCTGGACATCTCCGCCAAGCGGGTGGCGGCCGGCAAGAATCCGCTGTTCCAGTCGCACATGTGGGACGGTTCGGCGGTGCCGATCGACGAGAACCTGGAGATCGCGCAGGAACTGCTCAAGGCCGCGGTGGCTGCCAAGATCGTCCTGGAGATCGAGATCGGCGTGGTCGGCGGCGAGGAGGACGGCGTCGAGGCCGAAATCAACGAGAAGCTGTACACCACGCCCGAGGACTTCGAGAAGACCGTCGAGGCGCTGGGCCACGGCGAGCACGGCAAGTACCTGCTGGCCGCGACGTTCGGCAACGTGCACGGCGTCTACAAGCCCGGCAACGTCAAGCTGCGCCCCGACATCCTGGATCAGGGCCAAAAGGTCGCGTCGGCCAAGCTCGGTCTGCCCGACGGGTCCAAGCCGTTCGACTTCGTCTTCCACGGCGGTTCGGGCTCGCTGAAGTCGGAGATCGAGGAGGCGCTGCGCTACGGCGTGGTGAAGATGAACGTCGACACCGACACCCAGTACGCGTTCACCCGCCCGCTGGCCGGCCACATGTTCACCAATTACGACGGTGTGCTCAAGGTCGACGGCGAGGTCGGCAACAAGAAGGTCTACGACCCGCGCAGCTACCTCAAGAAGGCCGAAGCGTCGATGACCGAGCGCGTGATCGAGGCCTGCAACGACCTGCACTGCGCCGGAAAGTCAGTCAGCTAGCCGCTCGGCGCAAGAGATGACTAGCCGCTGGGGGACTGGCAGATCTTCCACTGATCGTCGCGGTACTGCAGGTCAAGGCTGCGCGTCGAGCGGACCTGCGGGTCGTAGGCCATGAAGGTGGTGACATTGGCCTCGGCGTGCTGGCCGTTGACGACGATCTGGTCGATGCTGGCGATCACGGGATACTGTTTGGCCGCCGAAACCCGTTGGTAGGTCTCGTTCCACGAGCGCTCGTCGTAGTCGACGTAGCCGTCACGGGTGGTGCCGCAGGTGATGCTGCGCAGCTGGGTCAGGTCGCCGCGCTGTACCGCGGTGTCGAAGGCGTGGATCGATTGGCGCACCATGTCTTCCTGCGAGACGTGCGAGTGCTTGCCGCGGGTCAACAGCACGGTGCCCAGGATGGCGATCGCCGCCAGTGCCAACACGATCACCGTGATCGCCAGCACCCAACCCCAGTTGAATCCCCTGCCCACCGTCCGCGGCTTGGTGCCGTCGCGGCCCGGAATAGATTGTGGCACAGCAGGTTTCGGAGGCATCGGGGGTTGTCCAGGCAGTGGCGGCTGTCCCGGCGGGCCGGCCGGGGTCGAGAACACTTCCGTCGCGGGTTCCGGCGCGGTGTGGATGATCGCCGTTTCCTTCGCGTCGAAGCCCGGCGCGGTGAATCGACGTTCGCTTTGTTGGTCGTCGGGTTTGGCCGCGGGGTCGTTGCCGGGATCGGGCTTGTCGATCACCACGGTCTCGGTCTCGGGGTCGGGAGGAACCAGTGGATGGGCCTCGGTCGCGTCGTCGGCCTGCTCCGCCGTCGGGTCCTCGCCCGGCGGGGTGCCGCGGCCGGGCTCCGGTGGGTTAGGCATGAGTGGGAGCTTAGTCATCCGCGGCGGGACGGCAGAATAGAACGCATGACACCAATGGGTGATCTCCTGGGACCTGATCCGATCCTGCTGCCCGGCGACAGCGAAGCCGAAGCCGAACTGCTCGCCGACGAGCATCCGGGCATCGTCGCGGCGGCGCACCCGTCGGCGTCGGTGGCCTGGGCGGCGCTGGCCGAGGAGGCGTTGGCCGAAGACCGGGCCATCACCGCCTACGCGTACGCCCGCACCGGCTACCACCGCGGCCTGGATCAATTGCGCCGCAACGGCTGGAAGGGCTTCGGGCCGGTGCCCTACTCGCACGAGCCCAACCGCGGCTTCCTGCGCTGTGTGGCCGCGTTGGCCAAGGCCGCCGACGCGATCGGCGAGACCGACGAGCTGAACCGTTGCCTGGACCTGCTCGACGACTGCGACCCGGCGGCCCGCAAAGAGCTGGGCCTCTAGCAGTTCTCCGAGCAGTCGCTGTCGCGGCTCTCGACCTGCACGGTGGCGTGCTCGAGCCCGCGCTCGTGCAGCACCTCACGCGCGTCGCTGAGCACGGTGGTGGAGTCGCTGGAGCTGATCAGGTGCACGGTGCACATGTCCTTGCCCGGTGACAGTGTCCAGACGTGCAGATCGTGCACCTCGGTCACGCCGTCGACGGCACCCAGGGCTGATCGCAGCTCCTCGACGTCGATGTGGGCCGGCGACGCCTCGGACAGGATCCGCAGCGCGGCGCGCGCCAGCGAGAACGCGCGGGGCAGCACCCAGAGGGCCACCAGCACGGCGACCACGACGTCGGCGTATGGCCAGTGCGTCGTGACGGTCACGACACCGGCGATCAGCACGCCCAGGCTGCCGACGGTGTCGGCGATCACCTCCATGTAGGCGCCCTTGACGGCCAGGCTGCCCTCGGAGTGCGACCGCAGCAGCATCGCGACCACGAAGTTGGCGATCAGCCCGGCCAGCGCCACGACGATCATCGGTATGCCGGGGACGTCTGCTCCGGTACCGAGCCGTTCGATCGCCTCGTAGAGGATGAACGTCGCCACGCCGACCAGCAACACCGCGTTGGCCACCGCGGTGAAGACCTCGGCGCGGTGCCAGCCGTAAGTGCGATTCGGCGACGTGCTGCCGCGCTTGGCCAGGATCACCGCCCCCAGCCCCATGAACACCGCGACGACGTCGGTCAGCATGTGCCCGGCATCTGCCAGCAGCGCAAGGGAATTGATCAGCAGCGAGGTGGTCAGCTCGATTACGAAGAACGTCGCCAAAATCCCGGCGGCCATGATCATGCGGGGGATCATCCGAGACGCGTCGGCCTCGGCGGGGGTGTGACTGTGTCCTGCGCCCATGGCGAACAATATATGCGTGGCAACGCATATATTGCAAGACCTAGAACCAGCGGCTCCAGAAGCGGGTCAGCGAGTTCCCGGCGCTGGCCAGCAGGTGCGGCACCCCGGAGAAGTCGAAGAACCAGTCCACGACCGCGAACAGCCACTGGTTGATCGCGGGCGCCAGCAGCAGGAACAGCAGAATGAACACGCCGTACTGCTTGGCCGGCGCGACGGCGCGCTGCGTCTCCGGGCTCAGGTGTGGTTCCAGGGCGTCATAGCCGTCCAGCCCGGGGATGGGCAGCAGGTTCAGCACCACCGCCATGATCTGCAGCAGGCCCAGAAACGCCACGCCCGCCCACAGCACCCAGTGCTCCGGGTCGAAGAACAGCCGGGTCAGCGCCAGCAGCAGCACCGCCAGCACCAGATTGGCGGCCGGGCCGGCCAGGCTGACCAGGGTGCGGCGCGCCGGCGACATGAACCAGGTGCGCACGTACACCGCGGCGCCGGGCAGGCCGATCCCACCGAGCGCGATGAACACCATCGGCAACAGCAGCGACAGCCCGGGATGGGCATAGCGCCGCGGGTCCAGCGTCAGGTAACCGCGGACCTCCTCGTCGTGGTCGCCGAACCGCCACGCGGTCGCCGCATGGCCGAATTCGTGTAGGCACAACGAAACCAGCCAGCCGGCGACCACGAAGATGAACACCCCGGCGTAGGACATCGGCTTCACGGTCGTCCCGGACAGCCAGGCCAGCACACCGCCGACGGCCGTCAATGCGACCAGTGCCAAGAAGATTGGGCTCGGCCGCACCGATGCGTGCCCACGTGAGTCCACCGGTCGAAACTACCGGACCAGCAACCAGCCTTCGACGTGACGGTAGAACGTCGATCGCCGGGCCGGGCGGGGCGCGGCGACACCGTCGCGCACCACCAGCACGCCGGTGCTGCCCAACTGGACGGCGCGCCCGGCCACCCAGCGGCGCCAGCGTCGGTGCACCGCAGCCCGCAGCCCCGGCACCGCGAGCGTCGGCTCGATGTGTGCGCCGGTGATGTCGCCGTCGAACAGCTGGATGTCGTCGACGACGGCTTCGCCGTGGATGTGCTGTTGGTCGCCGGGGGGCTGCCAGCCTGCCCGGCCGACGATCACCGCGCCGGTTTCGTCGCGCACCAGGGTGACCCGCCCGGCTGTGCCGCGCCGGGCCCGACGGGCCGCCCGCCGGCCCACCGGCAAGCGGTAGATGCGCGTTGCCCGGGTGCGCCGATGTGGCACGTAGGCCACTTCGACGTCGAGTCGCTCGGCGCGCAGCAGCCGGCCCAGCACGGCGGCCAGCTCGGCGTCGGCGCCGAGCACGACCAGCCGTCGGTACGGCCCGATCGCGGCGTCGAGGTCGGCCGTGGTCTCGACCCGGTGGACGGGCAGGCCGTGCAGTGGGCCAGGCAGTCGCCGGTCGCCGAAGCACAACACGGCTATGTTGGCCGTGTCCGCGGCGATATTCATGGGCTCCTCGTGACCTGCTGGGCTCGAGCAAATTTGCGCCGGCTCCTCAGCGGGCCGCAAGACGCCCGCATCGTCACCGGACTAAGGTAGGTCCCCGGCTGACCACAATAAGCAGGCGAGACCAGGCGGGAGCATGTCATGCCGGCAATCGTCCTCATCGGCGCCCAATGGGGCGACGAGGGCAAAGGTAAGGCCACTGACCTGCTCGGCGGGCGCGTGCAGTGGGTGGTGCGTTACCAGGGTGGCAACAACGCCGGGCACACCGTCGTCTTGCCCACCGGGGAAAACTTTGCGCTACATCTGATCCCGTCGGGCGTGCTGACGCCCGGCGTCACCAACGTCATCGGCAATGGCGTGGTGATCGATCCCGGCGTGCTGCTCGATGAGCTCAAGGGCCTGGAGGAACGCGGTGTCGACACCACGAAACTGCTGATCTCCGCCGACGCGCATTTGCTGTTGCCCTACCACGTGGCCATCGACAAGGTCACCGAGCGCTACATGGGCAACAAGAAGATCGGCACCACCGGCCGCGGCATCGGACCGTGCTATCAGGACAAGATCGCCCGTCAGGGCATCCGGGTCGCCGACGTGCTCGATCCCGAGCAGCTGAGCCAAAAGGTCGAGGGCGCCCTGGAACTTAAGAACCAGATCCTGGTCAAGATCTACAACCGCAAGGCGCTGGATCCGCGGCAGGTGGTCGATGCCCTGTTGAAACAGGCCGAGGGTTTCCAGCACCGCATCCGCGACACCCGACTGCTGCTCAACACCGCGCTGGAGGCCGGCGAGACCGTCCTGCTGGAGGGCTCGCAGGGCACGCTGCTCGACGTCGACCACGGCACGTATCCCTATGTGACGTCCTCGAATCCGACCGCGGGTGGCGCGGCCGTCGGGTCCGGGATCGGCCCGACCCGGATCACCACGGTGCTGGGAATTCTCAAGGCTTACACGACACGGGTGGGCTCGGGCCCGTTCCCGACCGAATTGTTCGACGAGCACGGCGAATACCTGTCCAAGACCGGCGGTGAATTCGGGGTCACCACCGGGCGCCGCCGGCGCACCGGCTGGTTCGACGCCGTCATCGCCCGCTACGCGACCCGGGTCAACGGCATCACCGACTACTTCCTGACCAAGCTCGACGTGCTGTCCAGCCTGGAAACCGTGCCGGTGTGCGTCGGCTACCGCGTCGACGGCGTGCAGACCGACGAAATGCCGATGACGCAAAGCGATTTGCACCGCGCCGAGCCGATCTACGAAGAGCTGCCCGGCTGGTGGGAAGACATCTCGGCGGCCCGCGAATTCGACGACCTGCCCGCCAAGGCGCGCGACTACGTGTTGCGTCTGGAAGAGCTTGCCGGAGCACATGTTTCGTGCATCGGCGTCGGGCCGGGGCGGGATCAGACCATCGTGCGCCGCGACATCCTGGCGGCGCGCCAGTGAGCGATCCCGATCCAAAAGAACTCGATCCCGAATACGAACACCACGGCGGCTTTCCCGAATACGGCCCGGCCACCCCGGGCCCGGGATTCGGCCGGTTCGTGGCGGCCATGCGCCGGCTGCAGGACCTCGCCGTCTCCGCCGACCCGGCCGACGACATCTGGGACGACGCGGCCGATCGGGTGGTTGCGCTGACGGAGTTGCTGGGCCCGTTTCAGGCCCAGGTGGAAGGTCAGGCGCCGGCGGGCCGCACGCCCGAACTACCCGGCATGGGCAGCCTGCTGCTGCCGCCGTGGACGTTGACCCGCTACTCGCCCGACGGCGTCGAAATGACGGGCCATTTCACCCGTTTCCACGTCGGCGGCAACCACGCGGTGCACGGTGGTGTGCTGCCGCTGTTGTTTGATCACATGTTCGGGATGATCTCCCACGCCGCGGGACGCCCGATCAGCCGCACGGCCTTCCTGCACGTCGACTACCGCAAGGTCACGCCGACCGACGTGCCGTTGCTGGTGCGCGGGCGAGTCACCAGCACCGAGGGCCGCAAGGCGTTCGTCTCCGCCGAATTGGTCGACGGCGACGAGACGCTGCTGGCCGAGGGCAACGGCCTGATGGTGCGGTTATTGCCCGGTCAGCCCTGACGGCGCCCGTAGCATGCACTTGTGACCGAAGGACGACGCGAAACCGCAGGCGTACCCCGGGTGTTGTTGCTGGGTTCCGGCGAACTCAGCCGAGAGCTGGCGAATGCGCTGCGACGCCTGGGCGCGGAAGTTCACGAGCACTCGGACATGGACACCGTGTCGGGGGTGATCGACCGGCTACAACCCGACATCGTGGCGACGGCCGCCGGCCCGGTCTCCGTCCCGGCGCTCGAGGCGCTCGCGGCCCGTTCCGACAATGACGGCATCGAATTGGTGCCTAACATGCGCACCGTCCGGTTGACCAACGACCGGGAGGGCCTGCGCAGGCTGGCCGCCGACCAGCTGGGTCTGCCCACCGCGCCGTTCTGGTTCGCCGGCTCGCTCGACGACCTCAAGGCGGTGGCCGCCCACGGTGGCTATCCGTTGCTGGTCGAGCCGCTGGGCGCGACGGCCGGGCGCTCGATGGTGTCCGGTCCCGACGACGTCGAGCCCGCGTGGCGGCGGGCGACGGGTCACGCCGAGCAGCCGCGGGTGCTGGCCGAAACGGTGGTGGAGGTCGAGTTTTACGTCACGCTGCTCGCAATCCGCGGCGAGGGTCGCAACGGGCCGGTGATCGAGTTCTGTTCGCCGATCGGGCACCGGCGCGCCGAACCCGACGTGCTGGAATCCTGGCAGCCCCAGAATCTGAGCCCGGCGGCCCTCGATGCCGCCAAATCGATCGCCGCGCGCATCGTCAAGGCGCTCGGCGGCCGCGGCGTGTTCGGCGTCGAATTGATGATCAACGGCGACGAGGTGTACTTCTGCGACGTGAGCGCCGTTCTGCCGCAAAGCGTCTGGGTGACGCTGCGAAGCCAGCGGATTTCGGCATTCGAACTGCAGGCCCGGGTGATTCTCGGCCTGCCGGTGGATGTCCTGATGATTTCACCGGCCGCCGCGCGCACGAGTCACCCGGCGCCCACCGTCGAGGCACTGACCGCGGCGCTGGCCGTGCCGGAAAGCGACCTTCGCATCTTCGATACGGGGCCGGGCCCGCGGCGTGGGGTGGCGCTGGCCACCGCGCCGGATGTGGCCTCCGCCCGCGACCGGGCCCGCGACGTGGCCACCGCAGCGTCCAAGGGCGGTTAACTAGACTCACGAGAATGAGCTACGCAGGAGATATCACGCCGCTTGAGGCATGGAAGCTGCTCAGCGACAACCCGCAGGCGGTCTTGGTCGACGTGCGCACCGATGCCGAATGGCGGTTCGTCGGGGTGCCGGACTTGTCGAGCCTGGGCCGCGACGCGGTCTTCATCGAGTGGAACACCGCGACCGGGCACAACGACAACTTCCTGGCCGAACTGAAGGACAGGCTTCCCGCGCAGGCGGGACCGGTCGTCTTCCTGTGTCGCTCCGGCAACCGCTCCATCGGTGCCGCCGAGACCGCGACCGAGGCGGGCATCGAGCCGTCCTACAACATCCTGGACGGTTTCGAGGGCAACCTCGATGCTCAGGGCCATCGAGGTGAAACCGGTTGGCGGGCAGTCGGACTGCCCTGGAAGCAACAATGACCCGCGTCGACGACGATGATGCCGGCGTAGCCGGCATTGAGGAGCGGCGCCAATGACCGACGTTCCGTCGGTTCGCATTCCGAAGGCACTGCCCGACGGCGTCGGCCAAGCCACCATCGGCGTGCGCGGGGGGCTGTTACGGTCCGAGTTCGACGAGACCGCCGAGGGGATGTTTCTGACCTCGGGTTATGTCTACCCGTCGGCGGCGGCTGCCGAGCAGGCTTTCTCCGGCGAGCTCGACCGCTTTGTGTATTCGCGCTACGGAAACCCGACCGTGTCGATGTTCGAGGAACGGCTGCGGCTGATCGAGGGCGCGCCGGCGGCGTTCGCGACGGCCAGCGGCATGGCCGCGGTGTTCACCTCGCTGGGCGCGCTGCTGGGCGCCGGCGATCGATTGGTGGCCGCGCGCAGCCTGTTCGGATCGTGTTTCGTGGTGTGCAACGAGATCCTGCCGCGCTGGGGTGTGGAGACCGTCTTCGTCGACGGCGACGACCTCGCCCAGTGGGAACAGGCGCTGTCGGTGCCCACCCAGGCGGTGTTCTTCGAGACGCCGTCGAACCCGATGCAGTCGCTGGTGGATATCGCCGCGGTGACCGAGCTGGCACATGCTGCGGGTGCAAAAGTGGTGCTGGACAACGTCTTTGCCACTCCGCTGCTGCAGCAAGGCTTTCCGCTCGGGGTTGACGTGGTGGTGTACTCCGGCACCAAGCACATCGACGGCCAGGGCCGAGTGCTCGGTGGCGCCATCCTCGGCGATCAGGAATACATCGACGGCCCGGTGCAGAAGCTGATGCGGCACACCGGCCCGGCCATGAGTGCATTCAACGCCTGGGTGTTGCTGAAAGGCCTTGAGACACTGTCGGTTCGGGTGGACTACAGCAATGCCTCAGCACAGCGGATCGCGGAGTTTCTGCAAGAGCATCCTGCGGTAAGTTGGGTGCGCTACCCGTTCCTGACATCGCACCCGCAGTACGACCTGGCCAAGCGTCAGATGTCCGGTGGCGGAACGGTGCTCACCTTCGAGCTCAACGCCCCCGGCGGCGCCAAGGAGCGGGCCTTCGAGGTACTGGACAAGCTGCGGCTGATCGACATCTCGAACAACCTCGGTGACGCCAAATCGCTTGTCACACACCCGGCGACGACCACGCATCGGGCGATGGGGCCGGAAGGGCGTGCCGCGATCGGTCTGGGCGACGGCGTCGTCCGCATCTCGGTCGGCTTGGAGAACACCGACGACCTGATCGCCGATATCGACCAAGCCCTGAGTTAGCCGGCTCGCTGCTCGGCGGTCTGGCGTTCGGCTTCGGTCGTCGCTTGTTGGCTTTGTGCTTCCATCCAGTTCGTCACGACTCGGGCGTACATCATCTGGTTGGTGATGGCCATCTGGCTGCGCCCGTCGCCCAAGAAGGTGATGAACCAGGCGATCACGGTGGTGAACCGGTTCTTGAAGCCGACGAGGTAGAGCAGGTGCAGGCCCAGCCAGGCCAGCCAGGCGATGAAGCCGCCGAACTCGAGCTTGCCGACCTGCGCGACGGCACTGAATCGCGAGATGGTGGCCATGCTGCCCTTGTCGAAGTAGTCGAAGGGCTTGCGGTTTGCCGGATCATCGGTGCCCTTGACCATGTGCTTGATCAATGTCGCCGCGTAATGCGCGCCCTGTATCGCGCCCTGGGCCATCCCGGGCACGTTAGGCACCGACATCAGGTCTCCGACCACGAAGACGTTCGGGTGGCCCTTGACGGTCAGGTCGGGCTCGACGACCACCCGTCCGGCCCGGTCGACCTCGGTGCCGTCGGACTGCTCGGCGATCATCTTGCCCAGCGAGCTGGCCTGCACGCCCGCCGCCCACACCTTGCACGCGCATTCGATGCGGCGCTTGGTGCCGTCCTTCTCCTTGATCGTGAGGCCCATGTAGTCCACGTCATCGACCATCGCGTTGAGCTGGACTTCGACCCCCATCTTCTCCAGCCGCTGTTGTGCTTTGAGGCCTAACTTCTCGCCCATCGGCGGCAATACCGCGGGCGCGGCGTCGAGCAGGATCACCCGGCAATCGCGGGGCTCGATGGTGCGAAACGCTTGCTTGAGGGTGCGGTGGGCGAGTTCCTTGATCTGGCCCGCCACTTCGACACCGGTGGGTCCCGCGCCGACGACGACGAAGGTCAGCCGGCGTTGCCGCTCGACGGGATCGTCGGTGAACTCGGCGGCCTCGAACGCACCGAGGATCCGGCCGCGCAGTTCGAGGGCGTCGTCGATGGTCTTCATGCCGGGGGCGTACGTCGCGAACTGGTCGTTGCCGAAGTAGGACTGCTGGGCACCGGCCGCCACGATCAGGCTGTCGAACGGTGTCACCGTCTCCATACCCATCAGTTTCGACGTCACGGTGCCGGCCGCCAGGCTGATGTCGAAGACCTCGCCCAGCAGCACCTGCACGTTCTTCTGCCGCTGCAGGATCAGCCGGGTCGCAGGCGCGATCTCACCTTCGGACAAGATGCCGGTGGCCACCTGATACAGCAGCGGCTGGAACAGGTGAGTGGTCGTCTTGGAGATCAGGGTGACGTCGACGTCGGCGCGCTTGAGCGCCTTGGCCGCGTTCAGCCCCCCGAACCCGCTTCCGATGACGACGACGCGATGGCGCGACATGATTCTCCTTCAGGTCCTGTGATCCGTCTGGCTCCTACAGTCTCCGCAGCGCATCTCCACCGTACGACTTCAGCGGGATGAACGTTGGGTGTGGTCGCAGCGTTGCCGGTGACAGTGCCGTCGAGCCGCCGCCTCTAAAGACCGGTTCGGACCTCGATCTGTTGCCTGACAGTGCCGTCGGCCAGGGCTGCGGTGCCCGAACGGGTGGCGTTCCAATGCGAGCTGCGATCACCGCGCTGTGTCACCCGGACCAGTTCGGCGTGCTCCAGCACCTGCATCGCCTCGCCTACCACCGCATACAGCTGCTCCGCCGGCCGTGACATTTTGTTGGCGCCGCGGTGCCGGCGCAGGAGCCAGCTGACCAGGTGCAACGTGTGAACGTCCTTGCCGTGCCGGGGGCCGTCCGGGCCGAACGCCGACATGAGCTCGGCGGCCAAGTCCGCCGGCGCCAGCACCATCAGCGACTCGAAGTCACTTTGTGCGGCATCGGCTGGCGCGTTGTGGTCTCTTTTCCCGAACAGTGACAACGCAGACTCCTCCTGGATGTCGGACTATGAGTGGGTTCCTCTCGTGGACCCCGCACGGCAAGTACACCCGGGCCCATCGGCTACCAATCCCAAGGATCAGCGTCCGGCGCGGCGCGTGAAATCCGCGTCATCGCCAATGACGAACAGCCGCCGATCAACCGAGTAGTGTCCGTCCCAGCGGCCTGTTCAGGAGAGATCAATGAAGCAATTTGTCTTGGGCGGAACGGTTGTCGCGCTGTCAGTCGGCGCGCTGATCGCCACGGCGCCCCCGGCCGGCGCCGGCTGCCAGTTGGGCGGCGTCGTGCTCAGCAAGTGCGACGGACCCGTCCAGCCCGACGGCACCTGGCAACGCTGCGTCGTGTTTCCCCCGGCTGGCGGGCGTGACGGCTCTCCGGTTTACGTCACCAATACGAATTGCCAGACGTTGGGTCCCGACCAACATCCGTCGGGCGTCGCTTTTAACGAGCCACCGACGCACATCGACGACTAGGAACCTCGGCGGTCGGCTGCGTAGGGGCTCGGCCGGCAGCGGGCGCCGAGGTGGGGAGCCCGTCTACCGCGCTTCGACGGCCGTTGCAGCTAATCTCACGCCACGTTGAAATAAGTCTCAACGCACGAAGAAATTCACGTTAGAATGAAACTTATGCCGAAGAAATCGATAACTCCGGGGCCCCGAGATGAACGGGGGGTGCTCGCGGCGCGCATCACCGCGGCCGCCCGCGACGAGTTCGCCCAACACGGCTGGGCGGGCACCACGATCCGGGCGGTCGCACGGGGGGCCGACGTCGACCCCGCGCTGGTCTACCACTACTTCGGCTCTAAGGAAGGTCTGCTGGACGCGGCGACGAACCCGCCGCAAAAGTTCCTGGAGAACGTCGCCAAGGTCTGGACCACACCCGTCGATCGGCTGGGCGCCGCACTGATCACCTTCTTGCTGAGCGCCTGGGCCGACGACGAAGTAGCGCCCACCTTGCGGGCCATCTTGCAGACCGCCGCGCACGAACCGGCCACCCACGAGAAACTGCGGCGGATCGTCGAGAGCAGCCTGATGGGCGTATCGAACCTCGGTGTCGACGAACGCGACCGGATGATCCGCAGCGGGCTTGTCTCGTCGCAGATGATGGGGTTCGCGCTGATGCGCTATGTCTGGAAGATCGAGCCGATCGCATCGATGACCGAGGGCGAGGCGATCGCGGCGATCGCCCCCAATCTGCAGCACTACGTCAGCGGTGACCTGACGGCGTGACCAACCGGCCCGTTCTCACGGGCCTCAGAGCTGACTCATAAGCCCCGCCCACCTGCGGCTGCCATCGTCTGACCATGAAGCACGTTGCGCCGTATGCGATTATCGGCGTCTTCGCGGCGGCCGGATCGGTACTGACCGCGCCGACGGCCAAGGCTGACATCTCGCTGTATTGCCGGCCGGGATGCTGGGGCGCAATCGCGGCGTCTCAGTCGACCGGCGAAGAATCAATCCGCACCGGCTACACGACGCAGCAAAAGGCCGAGGACGCGGCCGTCATGTGGTGCGACGTGATCGGGAAAACCAACGACTGCCAGGTGGTCATCTCGGGGTTGGGCTGCCTGTCGATCGCGGAGAGCCCCGACGGAAAAACGCTGGCAGGCCGCCAGGCCTTCACTCAGGACGCCGCCGATGCCGCGGCGCGCGACGGCGCGGGGCCGGGTTCGATCATCGACCTCGACGGCTGCAGTGGCTGGTGAGTACCGGGCTCACGGCCACGGCGAGGCGGAGCTCTTGTAGTTCCCGTTGAGCGCGGTGCAGAAGTCGGAGTTCGTCCCGGCGAGCAACACGATGAAGTCGCCGCCCTTGTCGTTGAATGTCTGTGGGGGATAAGCCCATCCGCTGTTGCACATTTGGGTGGGGCTGCCCATCGACGGCCGGCGCCAGTTGGACATCTCGCATGCTTTCATGGCGGCGACGTCCGGGTAGGCGCTTTTGGCGATCACCAGCATCGCGCCTCCCCATTTCCCGTCGTTGCGGCGATAGCCACGCGCGCCGAACCCGGCGTTGTTTTTCTGACACCCCAGCGCGCGCTGCAGCGCCATGAACGGCAGGGCGAGGTCGCGATCGCTGATACCGGCTGCGGCAGCGATGAATTGCGCCGCGTCGGGGCCATCGACTTCTTGGACGTTCGGATCGCCCAGGCTCTTGAGTTGCTGCGACATCTGCGACGCGGCGCCCCCGCCGCCGATGATCGGCCCGCCATTGGTGGCTGTCATGGGCGGCAACGTGCCGGTGGGATCGGCGACCGCGGTCGACACCGTCAACGCGCCCAGCGCCAGCACGCACCCGGCGATAGCGAGAATCCGCATACTTCAAACTCCTTCGCTCATCTCCCCGGTGGCATCGGTGGGGCCGCGTTCGGGGCCATCACCGCGCCGATCTTGCGGAACAGTATGTCGGCCTGATTACTGTAGTTGCCCTGGTCGTCGAATGCTTCCGGAGCGTAGGTGACCGCGACTGCGATCGCGATCTTCTGGGCCGGCAGATATGCCTCGACACCCGCGCAGCCGGAGAACAACGGGTTCTGCATCAACCAATCGCCGGAGATGATGATGCCCAGGCCGTAGGTGTAGCCCTCGCTTTGGTCGAAGCAGGTCGGGCAGCCCGGCTGGGCGTGGGTCTTGCCGCGCAGCGCCGTAGACACCATCCTCCGGTACGAGTCGCCCGAAAGTAGCTTGCCCGAGCCGATCCCAACAGCGGTGGCTTCCATGTCGTCGATGGTGGTGGTCTGGATGGCGCCATGGGTGATCGTCCAGGACGGATTCCAGTAGGTGGACTCTTCGTAAAACGGTATCCCCGCAGGGATTTTCAGTGCCTGGCGCCGCTCGGAGCTGAACGTGTGCAAGACGGGCCACGGGATTTCGGCCGTCTCGGAGTTCGCGGTGTGCTTGAGTCCGAGCGGGCCCAGCACCTCGTTGGCCAACAGCGTCGGCATGTCTTGACCGGTGGCCTTCTCCAGCGCCAGGCCCAGCAAGACGTAATTGGTGTGCGCGTAATTCCAGTTGGTTCCGGGCTCGTAGAGCAGCGGCCGGCCGGAGATCTGGGCCAGGATGTCTTGAGTTGTCCACTGCTGGAACGGATTCGCGTATGACTCCTTGGCGAACTGGTCGTTGCCGATGACGTAGTCCGGATAGCCCGACGTCATCTGCGCCAGCTGCCCCAGCGTGACGCGTCCGGAATTGGGGAAGTCGGGCAGCCATTTCGACAACCGGTCATCAAGGCTCAGCTTCTTCTGGTCGACCAGCTTGAGTAGCAACGTCGAGACGTAGGAGATCGCGACCGCGCCGTTGCGGAAGTGCATGTCGGGGGTGGCTGGCACCCCGGTCATCGAATCGCCGACGGCCCGGGTGAGCACCTGCTTGCCATCCACCGTGATGCGAACGATCACGGCCTTCAGGTGCGCCTGCGTCATGAAGTTTGCGACCACCCGCAGCACGGCTTCGGCCTTGGCCTGGTCCGCGGAGTCCGGGGGTGACGATGGCGACGTGGGCCCACAGCCGGCCACCACCAGGCAAGCGATCACCAGCCAGGTGAGCGGGCGCAGCTGCCTCGGGCGCATCAGCGGAAGGCGTCGTTACCGGTGAATGCCTGGCCGAGCACCAGCTGGTGCATCTCGGGGGTGCCTTCGTAGGTCAGCACCGACTCCAGGTTGACCATGTGCCGGATCACCGGGAATTCCAGCGATATCCCGTTGCCGCCCAAGATGGTTCGGGCGGTCCGGCATATCTTGAGCGCCTCACGGGTGTTGTTCAGTTTGCCGAAGCTGACCTGTTCGGGCCGCAGGCCGACACTGTCCTTGAGGCGGCCCAGGTGCAGCGAGAGCAGCTGCCCCTTGTGCAATTCGACGGCCATGTCGACGAGTTTGGCCTGGGTCAGCTGGAATCCGGCGATCGGCCGGCCGAACTGGGTGCGCTGCGTGGCGTATTCAAGCGCGGCCTGCCACGCCGTGCGCGCTGCGCCCATCGATCCCCAGATGATGCCGTAGCGCGCCTCGGACAGACACGACAGCGGACCGCGCAGCCCCTTGGCATCGGGCAGCATCGCGTCGGCGGGCAGCCGCACGTCGTCGAGCACCAGCTCGCTGGTGATCGAAGCCCGCAGCGACAGCTTGTGGTGAATCGTGTTGGCGGTGAAGCCCGCGGTGCGGGTCGGGACCAGGAAACCCCGAATCCCGTCGTCGGTATTGGCCCACACCACCGCGACGTCGGCGACCGAACCGTTGGTGATCCACATCTTACGACCGTTGAGCACCCAGTCCGAACCATCCCGTCGCGCATGGGTTTTCATCGCGGCGGGATCGGATCCGGCATCGGGTTCGGTGAGCCCGAAGCAGCCGAGCAGCTCACCGGCGGCCATGCCGGGAAGCCACTGCTGCTTTTGTTCCTCGGAGCCGAAGTTCCAGATCGCGAACATCGCCAGCGATCCCTGCACCGAGACCATCGACCGCACCCCGGAGTCGGCGGCCTCCAGCTCGGTACACGCCAGGCCGTAATGCACCGACGAGGACCCACCGCATCCGTAGCCCTCCAAGTGCATGCCGAGCAGCCCGAGCTCGCCGAACTGCTTGCCCAGTTGGCGCACCGGCAGGTCACCGATCTCGAACCACTCCGCGATGTAGGGGATGACATGCTCGGCGCAGAACTTCCGGACCGTGTCGCGCACCGCGATCTCATCGCTGGACAGCGACGCGTCCAGCCCAAGCGGGTCTTCTCGGTTGAACGCGGGAGGTTTGTGTGTGCTCATAACAGTCAGCCTGCCACCGCGTCCGAGGCGAAGAACAGCCTCGGGTTCAGCCCGGTAGTCTCGCTCTATGCAACGGCTGGGCTGGCTGGCCTACCTTTTGTCAGACGTGGTGGGCGTTTTGGTGTTCTGCGCCCTGGGACGCCGCAGTCACGACGAGGGGCTCAATCTCGCCGGCGTCGCGACGACGGCCTGGCCGTTTCTCACCGGCACCCTGATCGGGTGGCTGGTGTCCCGGGGGTGGCGGCGTCCCACCGCCGTCGCACCTACCGGGGTGATCATCTGGTTGTGCACGGTGGTAATCGGCATGGTGTTGCGTAAAGCCAGTTCCGCGGGCGTGGCCGCGAGTTTCGTGGCGGTCGCGGCGACGGTCACCGCGCTGCTGCTGCTCGGTTGGCGGGTGGCGGTCGGACTAACGTTGCGGCGCCGTTCCGACGTCTGATGGCACGGACCGACGACGACACGTGGGGTCCCGACAGCGGCGTCGGCATGACCGCGACGTTCGGCGCGGTTGCGCGGGCACTGGCGACCGCGAAGGGTCTGGTCAACGATCCGTTCGCCGAGCAGTTGGTGCGCGCCGCGGGGGTGCAGTACTTCACCCGGATGCTCGACGACCAGCGGTACGTCGAAGACGGCGGCGACAACGCGATCATGACCGGGCTCATCACCCTGCTCGGGGCGCATACCCGGTTCCTGGATGAATTCCTCGCCGCGGCCGGACGGGCGGGCATCGCCCAGGTCGTGATTCTGGGCTCGGGCCTGGACACCCGGCCGTATCGGCTCTGGTGGCCACCCGGGACCACGGTGTACGAGATCGATCAGCCGGACGTCATCGACTTCAAGACCGCCGTGTTGCGCCGGCTGGATGCCGAACTGACCGCGCACCGCCGAGCGGTCGGCGTCGACCTGCGTCGCGATTGGTTGACGGCGCTGCACCGGTCGGGGTTCGATGCCGCCCAACCCACGGCGTGGATCGCCGAGACGTTGCTGGTCGGGTTCCTGCCTCCGGACGGGCAGAGCCGGTTGCTCGACGATGTCTGCGCCGTCAGTGCGCCCGGCAGCCGGTTCTCCGGCGATCACATGCCCAGCTGGAGCTCCTTCCAGCTGGAGGCCGCGCAGACGTTCGTCAACACCTGGCGCCGATTCGGCCTGGACGTCGACCTGGCGGGACTGACCTACCCCGGCGAATATCGCGCGGTCCCGCAGTATCTGACCGATCACGGCTGGCAGACCGTCGAACGGAATGCCGCCGATTTGTTCAGTGCGATTGGAATGGGCACCCGCTGGCGCGGCACCCCCGATGACAACGCGATTGCACCTCAGTACCTCACCGCCACACGATCATCCGGGGCGGAGCAAGACCCGGCTGGAATGCATCCGCCTGATAGGCGTTAGAGGTGAGGTGATGTCCAAGACCCAGCTTCGGTTTGTGCCGGCCGCGTTGGACGACGCGTTGGCGCAGCCATTGCTGGCCGAGCTTGCCGTCGAGTACGCGCAGCGTTACGACAGCACACCAGCAACGGTGTTGGCGTGGCTCAAGGACAACCCCACCGACGAGTTCGCTCCACCGGACGGGGGCATGTTGATCGGCCTGTTGGATGGCCGCCCGGTGACCGGCGGCGGATTTCGCCGCTTCGACGCCGAGACGGCCGAGCTCAAGAGGATCTGGACCGACAGCGAGCATCGTCGCCGCGGTTACGCGATGGCGCTGCTGGCCGAGCTCGAGGCCGCGATCGCCGAGCGCGGTTACCGGAGGGTCTATCTGATGACCGGCAACCGTCAGCCCGAGGCCGAGGAGCTGTATCAGGCCACCGGATACAGCCGGCTGGATGAGCCGTTGCCGTCCGAGGGCCCGGTTTTCCCGATCGCTTTCGAGAAGTGGCTGACATGACCGGCCCGCTGCATCTGGGCGTCGCGCTGGACGGATACGGCTGGGACCCCCAGGCGTGGCGTGCCACGTTGGCGGTCGACCCCAACACCCCGTCGCAGCTGAGCGGACGCTACTGGGCCGGCCTTGCGGCCACCGCCGAGCGCGGGTTGCTCGACTTCCTCACCATCGACGACACCCTGATGCCGCAGCCCGGTCGCCGCGAGCAGATCGACCCGCGACGGCTGGCCGGTCGCGGCGACGCCGCCCTCCTCGCCGCGCGCATCGCACCCGCAACCCGGCACATCGGGCTGATCCCGGTGGCGACGGTGACCCATACCGAGCCGTTCCATATCTCCAAATCCATTGCCACCCTTGACTATGTCTCGCACGGGCGGGCCGGCTGGCAGCCCCGCGTCAGCTCCACCACGCACGAGGCGGCGTTGTTCGGCCGCCGCGACGCATCGGTGGACGGCCTGTCGGACCTGTTTCCGGAGGCCGCCGACTACGTCGAGGTGGTGCGCCGGCTCTGGGACAGCTGGGAGGACGACGCGATCGTCCGCGACGTGTCGACCGGCCGCTACGTCGACATCGACAAGCTGCACTACATCGACTTCAGCGGCAAGTTCTTCTCGGTCAAGGGGCCGTCGATAACCCCCCGCCCGCCCCAGGGCCAGCCGGTCGTGGCGGTGCTGGCCCATCAACGGCCGGTTTACGAATTCGCTTCTACCAGTGGCGATCTCGTGTTCATCACGCCAAAAGGCGAGGCCTCGCTGCGCGGCATCCTGGACGAGGTGGCCGCCGCCGGCGGCGCGCAGCTGAAGGTCTACGCCGACGTCGTGGTGTCCTTCGGGGGCGACGGCGATCCTCGCTCCGATGCGCTCAACTTCACCGGCGGCCCAACGGATTTGGTGGACCTGCTGCTCGATTGGCAGCACCTGGGCATCGACGGCGCGCGGCTGCGACCGGCCGTCAACGCCACCGATCTGCCGGTGATCGTCGACGAGGTGGTGCCGCTGTTGCAGCGTGCCGGCCGCTTCCGGAAGGCGTATCAGGAGGGCGAGACGCTGCGGGCCCGGCTCGGCCTGCCGGTCGCGCCCAACCGATACGCGGCGGTGCGGCCATGAACGTCCCGCTGTCCATCCTCGACCTCTCGCCGATCAGTGCCGGGAGCGACGCGGCGACCGCGCTGCGCAACACCGTCGAACTGGCCCAACGTGCCGAAGACTGGGGCTTTCGCCGCTACTGGGTGGCCGAACATCACTTCGTCGGGGTCGCCAGCGCGGCGCCCGCGGTGTTGATCGGACAAATCGCGGCTGCTACCAACAGAATTCGGGTCGGCGCCGCGGCGGTGCAACTGGGCTATACCACCGCCGTCGCGGTGGTCGAAAGCTTCGGCATGCTGGAAGCGTTCTATCCCGGACGCATCGATCTCGGTATCGGCAGGTCCGGGCAGCGCCGCAGCGAGGACCAGCAGCCCAAGAAGCCGAAGGAACCCCGTCCGCCGCGGGTGTGGCACGAGGTGGACGGCGTCGTCGTTCCGACTCCCTTCGACCTGCGCGGGCTGCTCGATCTCGAACAGCTGCAAGCCACGATGGGGATCCTGCAGCAGCCGCAGGCGCAATCCCCGGACTTCGCCGAACAGGTCGACGACATCCTCGCTCTGCTCGAAGGCACCTACCACGTCGGTAAGTTCGACATACATGCCGTTCCAGGCGAACGAAGCGGGCTGCGGCCGTGGGTGTTCGGCAGCACCCGGGGACAAAGCGCCCGGGTGGCCGGGGCCCTGGGGTTGCCGTTCGTGGCGAGCTATCACATCACGCCGGCCACCGCCCTAGAGGCGATCGAGGCCTACCGCGAAGCGTTTGTGCCGTCGCCGGCCTTGGCCGAACCCTACGTGGTGGTGTCGGCCGACATCGTGGCGGCCGACGACTCCGACACCGCTAGACACCTGGCCGCCGGGTACGGCCACTGGGTGTACTCGATCCGCAGCGGCATCGGTGCCATGCCTTACCCCGAGCCCGGCAGCTGCCCGCCCCTGACCGACGAGCAGTTCGATCTGGTAAAGGACCGGTTGGCAACGCAATTCGTCGGTAATCCCGACGACGTGGCCGAGCGGCTGGAGGCGCTGCAGCGGGTCACCGGCGCCGACGAACTCGTGATCACCTCGGTGACGCACCGGTTCGAGGACCGGTTGCGGTCGCACGAGCTGATCGCCAAACGCTGGGGTCTGACGCAATGAACATCAGAAACGGTAAGCACCGCAAGCCAATTCATCTGGCCGCTCACTTCCCGGGCGTCAACAACACCACGGTGTGGACCGATCCCAGCGCGGGCAGCCAGATCGAGTTCGACTCGTTCGTACACCTGGCCCGCACCGCCGAGCGTGGGCTGTTCGACTTCTTCTTCCTGGCCGAAGGGTTGCGGCTGCGCGAACACCGGGGCCGGATCTACGACCTCGACGTCGTCGGGCGCCCGGACACCTTCGCGGTGCTGGCCGCGTTGGCCGCGGTCACCGACCGGATCGGGCTGACCGGCACGATCAACACCACCTTCAACGAACCATTCGAGGTGGCAAGGCAATTCGCCACGCTCGACCACCTGTCGGAGGGCCGCGCCGGGTGGAACATCGTCACCTCGTCGGACGCCTTCACCGGTGCCAACTTCCGCCGTGGCGGCTTCCTGAAGCACGCCGACCGGTACCGGCGGGCCGAGGAGTTCCTCACGGTCGCACGCCGATTCTGGGACAGCTGGGAAGCCGACGCGGTGCTCGCCGATGTCGAAAGCGGAACCTACGTCGACCCTTCCCGGATTCACGCCGTCGAACACCGGGGCCCCGACTTCAACGTCCGGGGCTTCGGCACCCTCCCGGTCGGCAGGCAGGGGCACCCGATCCTGCTGCAGGCCGGTGATTCCGACGAGGGGCGGGCGTTCGGCGCCCGGTACGCCGACGCGTTCTTCACCCTGCACGGTTCCCTGGAGGACGGCCAGCGCTACTACGCCGACGTCAAGGGCAAGGCCGTCGCGTCGGGTCGAGACCCCAACCAGCTCAAGGTTTTTCCGGCCGCGACCTTCGTCCTCGGTGACACCGACGCCGAGGCGCAGGACAAGGCGCGCCACATCCGCTATCAACAGGTCAGTGGCGCTACGGCAATCGCGATGCTCGAGCAGGTATGGGGCCGTGAGCTCGCCGACTTCGACCCCGACGGGCCGCTGCCCGAATTCGATCCCGTCGTCGACAGCGACATCACCCAGGGCCGGGTCCGCCACGTCGACCCCGTCAAGGTGGCCGGCGCGTGGCGCGACCGCGCCAGGGCCGAGAAGCTGTCGATCCGTGAGCTGATCATCGCGGTCACCAGCCGGGAGCAATTCGTCGGCACCGCATCCCGGGTCGCCGAGGAGATCGACAAATACATCCAGGCCGACGCCTGCGACGGGTTCATCCTCGTCCCGCATCTGACGCCGCACGGCCTCGACGAATTCGTCGACCGGGTGGTGCCGCTACTGCAGGAGCGCGGCGCGTTTCGCACCGAGTACACCGGCGAGACGCTGCGGGATCACCTGGGGCTCAGCGAGTTCGCGGCGCATACATGATGACGGCCACGCCCAGCAGGCAGATCAGCGCGCCGGCGACATCCCACCGATCGGGTCGAAACCCGTCAAACCCCATGCCCCACAGCAGCGAGCCGGCCACGAAGATGCCGCCGTACGCGGCCAGGATGCGACCGAAGTGGGCGTCAGGCTGCAAGGTGGCGACAAAGCCGTAAGCGCCCAGCGCGATCACGCCCCAGCCCACCCACATCCAGCCGCGGTGTTCGCGCACCCCCTGCCATACCAGCCAGGCGCCGCCGATCTCGAACAGCGCGGCCACGACGAACAACGCGATCGACTTGGCGACGGTCACAGCGCGCCGGCTTTCGTCAATGCGGCATCGGTCGCTTCGCGGATCGGGCCGCGCCACAGCGGGCCGTGACCGGGCGCGAGCACCTCGGTCTCCAATAACGCCAGCGCCGAAAGCGTTCGGATGCAATCCTGCTGGCTGTAGCTGAAGATCGCCGGCAGCAGTTGCGGCCCGTCGTGGCGTATCAGCGGGTGCCCGGTGATCAACGCGTCGCCGCTGGCCAGCACACCGTCGACGAGATAAGAGCAGTGGCCGTTCGTGTGACCGGGGCTGAAAACGGGTCTGGGGTGGCCCGGCAGCGCCGCGGCGATTTCGGGAGTCAGCGGCTGGGTGGTCGGAATCCCGTCACGGATCAGGCCGCCGCTGCGCACCACATGCGCGGTCCACACCGCCCACGTTGGCCGCCAGATGCGCAACGCCAGATCGATCACCGAGACCTGTTCGAGGTACTCGCGCTTGGCGTGGCCGACTTCGTCGGCGTGGCAGTAGACCGGAGTGCCGTGCTCTGCGGCGAACCAGATCGCCGAGCCCAGATGGTCGATGTGGGCGTGCGTCAGCAGGATCGCGCGCACGTCGCCGACGCCGTAGCCGAGCGCTTTCAGCGAGGCCAGCACGGCTGCCCGGTCACCGGGATAGCCGGCGTCGATCAGCATTACACCGGTGTCGTCGGTGACCAGCGTCCAGTTGACGGCCTCACCCTGGGCGAGGTGCACGGTGTCGGTGACTTGAACAAGTGTTGGCGCTGCTGCCATGCCCAACACTGTAGGAGCGATCGCAAGCGCGGCGAAGCCGGGCGCAGCGGGTCGCGACCATCGATGTAGGAGTAGAAAGAACGGGTGGCTGAACTGAAACTTGGATACAAAGCGTCTGCTGAACAATTCGCCCCGCGCGAGCTCGTCGAACTGGCTGTGGCCGCCGAAGCCCACGGCATGGACAGCGCCACCGTCAGTGACCACTTCCAGCCGTGGCGGCACAAGGGCGGGCACGCCCCGTTCTCGCTGGCCTGGATGACCGCGGTCGGCGAGCGCACCGAGCGGATCGTGCTGGGCACCTCGGTGCTCACCCCGACCTTCCGGTACAACCCGGCCGTCATCGCCCAGGCCTTCGCCACGATGGGGTGCCTGTACCCGAACCGCATTTTCCTCGGCGTCGGCACCGGCGAGGCGCTCAACGAGATCGCCACCGGATACGAGGGCGAGTGGCCGGAGTTCAAGGAGCGCTACGCGCGGCTGCGCGAATCGGTGCGGCTGATGCGCGAGCTGTGGCTCGGCGACCGCGTCGACTTCGACGGCGAGTTCTACAAGACCAAGGGCGCCTCGATCTACGACGTGCCCGAGGGCGGTATCCCGATCTACATCGCCGCGGGTGGACCACAGGTGGCCAAGTACGCCGGGCGCGCCGGCGACGGGTTCATCTGCACGTCGGGCAAGGGTGAGGAGCTCTACAAGGACAAGCTGATCCCCGCGATGCGCGAGGGTGCCGAAGCGGCGGGCAAGAACCCGGACGACATCGACCGGATGATCGAGATCAAGATCTCCTACGACACCGACCCGGAACTGGCCCGGGAGAACACCCGGTTCTGGGCGCCGCTGTCGCTGACCGCCGAGCAGAAGCACTCCATCGACGACCCGATCGAGATGGAGAAGGCCGCCGACGCGCTGCCGATCGAGCAGATCACAAAGCGCTGGATCGTGGCCTCGGATCCCGACGAGGCGGTCGCCAAGGTCAAGGACTACATCGACTGGGGCCTGAACCACCTGGTGTTCCACGCGCCCGGCCACGACCAGCGCCGGTTCCTGGAGCTGTTCGAAAAGGACCTTGCGCCCAGGCTGCGGCGACTTGGCTGATACCGCTCGACCCGCTTCAGGGATTTACATCGCGGCGCCCGAGCCCGAGACCGGCAAGTCGACGATCGCGCTGGGGCTACTCAACCGACTGACGGCCACGGTCGCCAAAGTTGGTGTGTTCCGGCCGATTACCCGGCTCGGCGAGGACCGCGACTACATCCTGGAGCTGCTGTTGACCCGCGCCACCGCGGGCCTGCCCTACGAGGAATGCGTCGGCGCCACCTATCAGGAAATCCATGCCGATACCGACGCGGCGATCGCCGGCATCGTCGATGCCTATCACGCGATGGCGCAGGCATGCGACGCGGTGGTGATCGTAGGTAGTGACTACACGGATATCGCCGGTCCCGCCGAGCTGTCGGTCAACGCCCGCGTCGCGGTCAATCTCGGTGCGCCGGTGCTGTTGGCGGTGCGGGCCAAGGACCGCACCGCCGATCAGGTCGCCGGGGTCATCGAGGTGTGTCTTGCCGAGCTCGCCGCACAGCGCGCCCACACCGCGGCGGTGGTGGCCAACCGGTGTGATCCGGCTGAATTGGGTGCCGTTGCCGAAGCGCTGCACCGCTTCGCCCCGCCCAGTTATGTGCTGCCGGAAGATCCGCTGCTCTCGGCGCCGACGGTCGAGGAGTTGCGGCAGGCCGTGCAGGGGACGCTGGTCAGCGGCGACCCCGAGCTGGTTCGGCGTGAGGTGATGGACGTACTGGTGGCCGGGATGACCGCCGACCATGTGCTGGAGCGGCTACGCGACGGTATGGCGGTCATCACCCCCGGCGACCGGTCCGACGTCGTGTTGGCGGCCGCGAGTGCCCATGCGGCCGAAGGGTTTCCGTCGCTGTCCTGCATTGTGCTCAACGGCGGGCTCCAGCTGCATCCGTCCATTGCGGCACTGGTCGCGGGGCTGCGCCTACGGCTTCCGATCATCGGAAACGACCTGGGGACCTACGAAACGGCGAGGGCGGCAGCCTTGGCCCGCGGCCGCGTCACGGCAACCTCGCAACGTAAGATCGACACCGCCGTGGGGCTGATGGAGCGTCATGTCGATATCGCGGATCTCATTGCACAGCTGGCTATTCCGATCCCTACAGTCACAACCCCGCAGATGTTCACTCATCAGCTCACGCAGCAGGCTCGTGCCGATCGAAAGCACATCGTGCTGCCCGAAGGCAACGACGACCGCATCCTCAAGGCCGCCGGGCGGGTGCTGAAACGCTGTGTCGCCGACCTGACGATCCTGGGCGACGAATCTCAAATCCGGTCGCGTTCGGCCGAACTCGGAGTCGACCTGCACGACGCCACGATCATCGACCCGTACAACGAAGAACTGTGCGACCAGTTCGCCGCGCAGTACGCCGAACTGCGCAAGGCGAAGGGGATCACCATAGAGCAGGCCCACGAGATCATGCACGACGTCTCGTATTTCGGGACCATGCTGGTGCACAACGGCATGGTCGACGGCATGGTGTCCGGCGCCGCGCATACCACTGCCCACACGGTTCGGCCGGCATTCGAGATCATCAGGACCGTGCCGGACGTCTCGACGGTGTCCAGCATCTTCCTGATGTGCATGCCCGACCGGGTGCTGGCCTTCGGCGATTGCGCGATCGTCCCGGACCCCACGCCCGAGCAGCTCGCCGACATCGCGATCAGTTCGGCGCGCACCTCCGCGCGGTTCGGCATCGATCCGAAGGTGGCGATGCTGTCTTACTCCACCGGCGATTCCGGAACCGGAGTCGACGTCGACAAGGTCAGGAAGGCTACGGAATTGGTGCGTGCCCGGGATCCGCAGCTATTGGTCGAGGGGCCGATCCAGTACGACGCCGCGATCGAGCCCTCGGTGGCCGCCACCAAGCTGCGCGACTCCGCGGTGGCCGGTCGCGCCACCGTGCTGATCTTCCCCGACCTCAACACCGGTAACAACACATACAAGGCGGTGCAGCGCAGTGCCGGGGCCATCGCGATCGGTCCGGTGCTGCAGGGGTTACGCAAGCCGGTGAACGACCTGTCGCGCGGCGCGCTCGTCGAAGACATTGTCAATACCATTGCGATCACCGCGATCCAGGCGCAGGGTGTCGGACATGGCTGAGCGCACCGTTCTCGTTATCAACTCGGGCTCATCGTCGCTGAAATTTCAGCTGCTGCAACCTGATTCGGGCATCACTCGCGCGCGCGGCGTGATTGGCGAGATCGGCGAGCCGTCCGGGCGGGCCGCCGATCACGAGGAGGCGTTGCGGCTGGCATTTCACCAGCTGGCCGAGGACGGCATCGACTTGAGGTCGAGCGGCCTACTGGCGGTCGGCCACCGGGTCGTGCACGGGGGCAGCGATTTCTACCGCCCGACGCTGCTCGACGACGAGCGGATAGCGGAGCTCGAGAAGTTGTCGGAGCTTGCACCGCTACACAATCCGCCCGCTCTGCAGGGCATCAAGGTGGCACGCAAACTGTTGCCGGATGTCGCGCACGTCGCCGTGTTCGATACCGCCTTCTTCCACCATCTACCGGCCGCGGCCGCGACGTACGCGATGAATCGAGAGCTTGCCGAGCGATACCGGATACGCCGCTACGGTTTTCACGGCACGTCGCATCGCTACGTGAGCGAGCAGGCCGCCGCCTTCCTGGGGGCCTCGCCGGACAGCCTGAACCAGATCGTGCTGCACCTGGGCAATGGCGCCTCCGCCTCGGCGATCGCCGGGGGCCGGCCGGTCGACACGTCGATGGGCCTGACCCCGTTGGAGGGCCTGGTGATGGGCACCCGCAGCGGCGACATCGATCCCGGCGTCATCAGTTACCTGTGGCGCAGCGCCAACATGGATGTGGAGGCGATCGAGTCCATGCTCAACAACCGGTCGGGCGTCTGGGGCCTGTCCGGCGAGCGCGACTTCCGCCGGCTGCATGCGATGATCGAATCAGGCGACAACTCGGCACAATTGGCGTACGACGTATTCATCCACCGGCTGCGTAAGTACATCGGCGCCTACCTTGCGGTGCTGGGGCACACCGATGTGCTGACGTTCACCGCCGGGATCGGGGAGAACGATGCTTTGGTGCGTCGTGATGCTGTGACCGGCCTCGAGGAATTGGGCATCGTGCTGGACGAGAGCCGCAATCAGTCCACAGGCAAAGGCGCACAGCGGATTTCGGCTGACCATTCGTCGATCACCGTGCTCGTCGTCCCGACCGACGAAGAACTCGCGATCGCACGCGACTGCGCGGAGCTGTTGACGGGCTAGAGGAAGCCCAAGCTGGTGCGGCCGGCCCCCACCGACGGCGTCGGGTCCGTCCCCACTGTATGCACCAGCAACTCGTGGTAGATGTCGCGAAAGTCGGTGGTGAACTTGAGGTCTCCGTGGTCGAGGTCGGTGAGGCTGGGCTCTTCGCCGTAGCAGCCACCCTTGACGGGCACACCCGCGATGAAGACCGGGCCCGCGGTGCCGTGATCGGTCCCCT
Source organism: Mycobacterium sp. pR1184 (assembly GCF_041287235.1). Taxonomy (NCBI): domain Bacteria; kingdom Bacillati; phylum Actinomycetota; class Actinomycetes; order Mycobacteriales; family Mycobacteriaceae; genus Mycobacterium; species Mycobacterium sp. pR1184. Next base: position 100,370 of record NZ_JBGGKR010000001.1, read on the forward strand.
GTGAGGCGTTGGCTGCCACACGGCGACCGAACTCCGAGTAGGCCATCAGCACGACGTTGCGTCCGCCGGGATCCGCGGCCATGTCCCGCAGGAACGGGGTCACCGCTTCGTCGAGTCTTTGCAGCAGACGCTGTTGGGTATCGCGCTCGTTGGCGTGGGTATCGAAGCCGCCGAGCGCGACGGTGTACACCCGGGTCGGGACGCCGGCGCGTACCGCGGCGGCAACCATATTCAGCTGCGCGGCCAACGAATTGCTGTCCCTATCAACAGATTTCACCGCAGCGAACGCTTTGCTGGTGGTGCGGCTGGCTCGATAGGACTTGCTTACCGCCGCCATCGCCGGGGTGTCAACGGGGTCGTCGTTGCCTAGCGCGCTGATGATGGCCTCGAAGCGGTCGGTCTGCTGCTCCGGCGCCCGCGTCGGCGAAAGCGCTGCCGCCGTGTACTTTTCGCCGACCGCCAGCGGCGGCAGTACAGGGCCGATGTTTACCGCGCGCAACGGGTCGTCGCCGGTGACATCGAGCCAGCGGCCGATCCATCCGGTCGAGACCGGTTCGGCGGGCGATGCGGTCTGCCAGATGTCCATCGACCGGAAGTGACTGTGGTCGGGCTTCGGATAGCCCACACCGCGCATGATGGCGAGTTGGCCCTGGCCCCACAACTGCGCCATGCCCTTCATCGCGGGGTTGAGGCCCAGCTGAGAATCCAGGTGCAACACCTCACTCGGGGCATAGGCGAGTTCGGGACGGGAATCGTGGTAAGCGCTCTCGGAGTAGGGAATTAGCGTGTTGATGCCGTCGTTGCCGCCGTAGAGCGTGACAATCACCAACACCCCGGCACCGTCGGCGAGCGGTCGGTCCTCGGCGGCGCGCATCAGGTCGGGCCAGCCGACTGCGACCGCTCCGGAGAGCAGGCCGGCCGCGCCCACGCCGGCGCTGGCGATCAGGAATCTGCGGCGATTGATCTCGGGCATGGCACTCTCGTCACGACGTCAGGTATTCGGGTGTATTGACCGCGGCGGCGATCAACTGTGGTGGCTTGCGCACCAGCGGTTCGAGCGCGTCGGCGGACCGGTCCGACCAGGAGCCGATGCCGAGCCAATAGCCGACCGCGTCGATGCGGTCGGCGGGGGCCACACTCTCGATGCCGGACAGGTCGCCGAGGTGTGCCAGCCGGGCGGCGGCGCGCAGCCGCGCCTCGGCGCTCGCGGTCGTCAGCCATACCTGACCGAGCGGCCAGCCACCGACGCTCGGCGGGTAGAACGGCCGCTGCCCAAGGGCTTTCAACGTCGCGTCGGCCATCTTCAGGACCTCCGGCTTGTCGACCGGAACACGCAGTGCTCGCATCACGCCGACCAGCCACTCGATCGGCGTGTTGACGACGGTCGCGCGGTTGGCGGTGAACTCGTCGTCGGTCAGGATGGCCCGGGTCAGCGAACGCAGATCGCGCCCGGGGCCGTAGGCGGAGACCAGCCGGCCGAGCACCTGGGGGGAGGGGGGTTCGTCGGACGCCAGCTGCTGCCACAGCCGTCCGGCGACGTATTCCGCCGACTTCGGTTGCGCCAGCACGGTATCGCAGAATTCGGCAGCGTCGAAATTACGGGTGAGGCCGAACAGTGTTTTGCCGCCCGCGTCGTGCCGCTTGGGGGTCAGCGAGGTTTGGCCGTCGGGGTCGATCACCCAACCCGTCAACGCCCTGGCGCCGGCGCGTACGTCGTCCTCGGTGTAACCGTTGCCATGGCCCAGCGCGAACAGCTCCATGAATTCGCGGGCGAGATTTTCGTTGGGCGCCTTGGCGGTGTTGCTTTGTCCGTCCAGCCATCGCAACATCGCGGCATCGGTCAGCATCGCGTAGGCAAGCGCGCGGAAATCGCCCAGCGACAGGGTGCGCAGCTTCTCGTTCTGTGCGGCCATCTGTGCGGCGGAGCGGACCTTCTGCGCGGAGGTCGCAAAGTGGTTGTGCCACAGCACGGTCAGCTTCTCGTGCACCGGCTGCTGTACGTAAACCATGCGCCGCAACCACCAGTCCGACAGCATGCTTTCTTGTTCGGAGACTTGGTGGTTGAACTCCTTGCGGGCGGCCGGAGTCGCGCCCTTGCCCGGGCCGCGTAGCGGCTCCAGCCGCGGCATCGGGGTGGCGATCGCACCGGGATCCGCGGCGGGGTCGCCGGCGAGCATGGCGTCTAGGTAGCCGGGCCAGTCCCGGCGCAGTGCCGCGTCGACGTCGGCCCCGGTCACCCCGAAGCCGGCCCGGCGCAGCACGCGGGCCGCTGCGATCCACTGGCTGGACTGCCCCGGCATGAAATAACTGTGCGGCATGGAGCTATGAATCAGCTGTGCATGCGGTGACGTCTCGAGCGTGCACGGGTGTGCGTCCTGGCCGTCCAGTGTGAGCCTAGGGCTTCGCGCGTGCGCCCATGGCGGGAAACCGCGGGATTCTTGGCCGTGCACGCACTCACGACGCCTTCGATGCACGCGGGTAGCGGCCTGTGGATAGCCGACGTCGCGCCAGGCGCCGACGTGCAAGGGTCACGGCATGGTCGACCCGTTTAACCCATTCATCGGTAGCGAGGCGCTGGCGGGCGGCAAGTTGAGCCGCCACCAATTGCGGGCACGATATCGCGCGGTGTTGCCGAACGTCTATGTCGGCACAGACGTTCACCTTTCGCTACAACTGCGCATCACCGCGGCGTGGCTGTGGTCCGGCCGCCGGGCGACCATCGCCGGTGCGGCCGCCGCGGCGTTGCACGGCGCCCAATGGATTCCCGAGGATGTCCCCGTCGAAGTGGTGCACACCAACCCGCGTGCTCCGCACGGCGTGCTGACGCGGCGCGGCATGCTGAAGGACGGTGAGACCCAGACCATCGGCGGGATCCCGGTCACCACTGCCGAGCGAACTGCTTTCGATATCGGTCGGCGCGGTGCCGTCCATTCAGCGATCGCCCGACTGGACGCGCTCGCTCGCGCGACTGGTTTCAAAATCGACGACGTGCTGGGCATCGCGGAAAACCATCCGCGTTCACCGGGGCTTCGGAGCCTGGAAACCGCACTGGAGTTGGTAGACGCCGGTGCGCAGTCCCCGCGGGAGAGCTACCTGCGACTGCTGTTCATCGACGCGGGTCTGCCGCGGCCACAGACCCAGATCCCGGTGTTGGGTGTGGATACCATCCCTGTCGCTTACCTCGACATGGGCTGGCCGGAGTGGATGGTCGCGGTCGAATACGACGGTGACCAACATCGAACGGACCGACGGCAATACGTCAAAGACATCCGTCGAATCGAGATGCTCGAGCAAATGGGCTGGCTTGTCGTGCGAGTGGTCGCAGAGGACTCACCCGCAGCGACCCTCCGACGGGTCCGCGCCGCGATCGGTACTTCGACTGTGCGTCAACGGCTTTGAGTGTGCGCCTGCGACGCAGTCCGTCGGCGTGTCGCCGCCCTGGACGCACGCGCAACTCCCTGGACGCACACTCGCGAGGTGAGTTAGAACGTGCTGGTCGGCCGAACCCTGTTGGCCATGTCGACGAGCGTGTAGCGATGCCGCTGGGTGGGCGCTACCCGGGCCAGGCTGCGCAGCGATGCCTCGACGCCCAGCCGCAGCCCGTGCTTGGTGAACGGGAAGCCGAGGATGTGGTTGGTGCTGGCCTCGTTGTCTTCGAGCCAGTCCATCGCACCGCCGAGCACCAGCGCCCGGATCTGCAACACCCGCGGTTCGGTGGGCGGCAGCGCCTCGACCCGTCGGGCGGCGTCGCGGATCTGCTCTTCGGTGACTTCATTGGTCGACCGGCCGGACAGCAGCATCACCGCACTGGTCAGTCGTGCGGTGGTGAAATGTCGTGATGTCGGCGGCACCTCGTCCAGCGTGCGCACCGCGCCGCGTCGATCGCCGGCGGCCGAGAGGGATCTCGCCAAACCGAACGCCGCCGAGATCACGCCGTCGTTGGTGCGCCACACCGTCTTGTAGAACTTGTCCACGTCGACATTCCCGGCGAGTTCGCCGGTGGCGGCCAATGCCAATTTCGGTGCCAGCTCGCCGGGAAAGGTGTCGAGCACCTCGGTGAAATGCTTGATGGCGGAGTCGTAGTCGCCGGTGAGCAGCTCGGCGACGGCCCGGAACCAGACCAACCGCCAACGCCAGCCCACCCGCTCGGCCAAGTCGTCGAGTTTGCGGGTCGCCTTGGCGACATCGCCGAGGTCCAGCAGCGCGCGCACCTCCATCAGCGGCAGCTCGACGGACTCCGAGACGTCGATGCCCTCGGCGGCCAGCGAGCCGTGCCGCGCCGCGCGCAACGAGTCCAGGGTCTGCACCGGCTGGGAGAGCACCGTCGCCTGCAGCACCGGGGCGGCGACGTCGGTCGGATCGACCAGCGGCACCGACAGCGCGGTTACGATCTCCCGGGCGGTCAGCTTCTCCGAATGCACCTGCCCGTCCAGGTAGACGTCGGTGTGCGCGACCGACAGGTCCACCCCGAAGGTCGAGCGGCTCGGGCTGAACAGCGTCGACAACCCGGGCCGCGGCACTCCGGAATCCTGAGCGACGACTTCGCGCAGCACGCCCATCAACTGCGTTGAGATCTCCTCGGCCGAAGCGAACCGGCGCCGCGGGTCGGGGTCGATGGCGCGGCGCAGCAGCCGGCCGAACGAGTCGTAGGTGGACAGCACCGGGTCGTCTTCGGGCAGCCCGTCCACGTAGCGGCCGTTGCGGGTGCGCAGGTTCAACGTGAGCGCGGCCAGCGTGCGCCCGACCGTGTAGATGTCGGTGGCGATCGTCGGGCCGGTACGGACGATCTCCGGTGCCTGATAGCCGGGTGTGCCGTAGAGATAGCCGAACGAATTGATTCGCGACACCGCGCCCAGGTCGATCAGCTCCAGCTGCTCCTCGGTGAGCATGATGTTCTCCGGCTTGAGATCGTTGTAGACCAAGCCGATGGAATGCAGATAGCTCAGTGCCGGAAGGATTTCCAGCAGATACGCGATGGCTTCGGCGACCGGTAGCCGCGGGTCCTTCTTGCCCCGCTTGAGCGACTGGCCACCGATGTACTCCATGACGATGTAGCCGACCGGATCGCCGTGCCGGTCGGTGTGCTCGACGAAGTTGAAGATCTGCACGATCTGCGGGTGGACCACCTCGGCGAGGAACTGTCGTTCGGCCATCGCAATCGCCTGGGCTTCGGCGTCACCGGAATGCACCAGGCCTTTGAGCACCACCGGGCGGTCGTTGACATTGTGGTCGACGGCCAGGTACACCCAGCCCAGCCCGCCGTGTGCGATGCAACCCTTGACCTCGTACTGGTTCGCGACTATATCGCCCGGATTCAGTTGGGGCAGAAACGAATACGGGCTCCCGCAGGACGGGCATTTGCCTTCCGACGCGCCCTTGCCCGCAGAGCTGGACCGGCCCACCGGCTTTCCGCAGTTCCAGCAGAACCGCTTGCCCTCCGGCACCACCGGATTGGTCATCAGTGCTTCGAGCGGGTCGATGTCGCGGACCCGCGGGATTTCCACCAGCCCACCACCGAGCTGCCGGGTAGGCGGCAGTACCCGGGTCGCGACCGTCATCCGGTCCTGCGGTTCGGTGTCTAGGCTGCCGAGCGTGATGTGCGGCAGGTCGTCGTCATCGTCGTCCCAGTCGGGCCGGAATAGTGCCTGGGTGGCATGCGCGCGCCCGGTCGTCGCGCCGGTCTGCGCTTCCGCCGCGTCGGTGCCCGGGTCGACGTCCTCGGCGTCGGCCTCGGTGTCGGTGTGTTCGGCCTCGGTCATCAGTCCACATACTTCGGTACGGGTGGGGCGGGTGCCGGGCCGAGAACCGTTAACCACTTGCGGTACAACGTGTTCCAGGTGCCGTCCCGGCGGATGCGTTCCAGTGTGCCGTTGACGAACCGGACCAGCCCGGTGTTGTCCAGGTTGATTCCGATGCCGTAGGGCTGGGTCGCCATGTTCGGTCCGACGATGTGCAGATACGGGTCTTCCTCGACCAGTCCGGCCAGGATCGAGTCGTCGGTGGACACGGCGTCGATCTCCCGCTGTTGCATCGCCACCAGGCAGTCCGCCCAGTTCACCACCGAGACGATGATCGGGGGCGGGTCGATCTGTCGGATCCGGTGCAACGACGTGGTGCCCCGGGCCACGCAGACCCGTTTGCCGGACAGGTCGCCCACCTTGGCGATCGGCGAGTCGCGCGAGGCCAGGATCCGCTGGTTGGCGTCGAGGTAGACGGTGGAGAAGTTCACCTGCGTGCGGCGCTCGCAGGTGATGGTCATCGTCTTCACGACGATGTCGACCTCGGAGTGCTGCAGCGCGGTGATGCGTTCGTCCGACGACAGGATCCGGTACTCGACGTGCGACGGGGCGCCGAAGATGTCGCGCGCGATCTCACCGGCGATGTCGACGTCGAAGCCGGTGATCTCGCCGGTGATCGGGTCGCGGAAGCTGAACAGGTTGCTGCCGATGTCGAGCCCGACGATCAGCCGGCCGCGAGCCCGGATCGACGCGACCGCGGCGTCGGCCTCGGGCTTGGTGGCGAAGGGGCGCAGGCTGGCGGTGGCGTTGCAATCCTGGCCCGTCTCGTCGGGCGGCAGCGGTGGCTCCGACGACAGCTGCTCCATGCCGACCGGGGTGGGCGGCGGCAAGGTCGGCGCGGTGGCGACGGTCAGTGTTTCGGTGTGCCCGCAACCCGCCAGCACGATCGCCGTGGCCAGCACGGCGGACGCCCGGCGGATCCTGGGCAGCGGGATCATTATCGATACTCTTTCAGCCGCGGCCACAGACCCAGGGCGACCGCGATGGCGGCACCCAGGCTGAGCACCACACCGCCGACCTGCGCGCCGGACAGCCCGCTGCGCGCGTTGATCACGTCGTTGCGCAGGTGCGTGCGGCACTGCGTCATTGCCTTGCCCAACTGGTCTTCGAGCTTGTCGAACGCGGGAGTGGAGTCGTCCTCGGCGCTGCCCAGCGCGATCTGAGTGGCCGAGCGGTAGTTACCGACCGAGATGTAGGAGTTGATGCGGTCGTTGGCCTGCCGCCACCGGACCAGCAGCTGGTCGGCGCCCTGCAGGTCGGGTTTGTCGACGGCGTCGCTGCGGGCCATGTACTGGTCGATCTGCTGATGCATGAAATCGATGCGCTGATAGAACGATTGTTTGCGGATCTGCTCGTCACCACGCCGGATCAACGACAGTGTCTCGTCGGCCCGGGCCTGCTGCGCGGTGATCGCCACGCTGGTCACGGTCTTGAGCGACTCGGCCGCCGTATCTTTGGCGCTACGGCTGGCAGTCGTGGAGATTGTTAGCGCAGTCCCGACCCACACCACCATGACGAGGATACCGAGCGCACCCACGACCAGCCCGGGATTAATTCGGCGCCGGGTGCGCCGGGCCAGCCAACGATGCGAGAACACCCCGAAGACGACCGTGGTCGCGATGACCAGGACCACCGGAGCCGGAAAGTGGGTGGACGCGGTGGTTTCGGCGTCCACACGTTCCGACGTCGCCTGATAGAGCTGCGCCGCATCGGGCAGGATTGTCGACTGCATCAGGCCCGAGGCCTCCGACAGGTACGACGAACCGACCGGGTTGCCTTCCCGGTTGTTGGTCCGCGCTATTTCGATCAGGCCCGTATAGACGGCCAGCTCGGCGTTGATCTTGCCGAGTAGCTGTACCAGCGGTTCATCGGTCAGGCCGCTGGAGGCCCGGGTCACGGCCACCGCCGCGTCGGTGATGGCCTGCTCGTAGCGCATGCGGACCGGCCACGGCTCGGCCTGGGCGATGAACGCGGTGGCCGCTGCGGCGTCGGCCACCGACAGGGTGGTGTAGAGCCGGCCGGCGGCGAACGCCAGCGGCTCGGTGTGGTTGAGCACGGTGGACAGCACTTGCTGGCGGTGGTTGATCGTCGTCGAGGTGGCGAAGGCGCTGGAGACCCCGAGCGCCGCCAGCACGATGCCGATGGTGAGGATGCGGCCGGGCGTCGTCGAGATGAACCACCAACGGGGGTGGGCCGGTTCGCCCGGCGACCGCGACCCCAGCGGTTCGGTCGACGGGTGCGCCAGCTCAACCGTCACGTGTTTTCAGACCTCAACTTTCGGTCACTGGAATGCGCCGCTCGTACCTGTATAAGCGAATTCTAAGAGGATGTCGGCGCGGATGGGGGGAGGCGGCCCAATTTCGGTGATCGGCTGCATATCCTGAACACGTGCATGGCGACGGTGACGGATGGGTGATATCCGACAGCGGCGCCCACTACTGGGGTCGGTACGGCGCTGCGGGTCTGCTGCTGCGGGCGCCACGGCCCGACGGTACCCCCGCGGTGTTGCTGCAACACCGGGCGGTGTGGAGTCATCAGGGCGGCACCTGGGGGTTGCCCGGCGGCGCCCGGGATAGCCACGAAACCCCGGAGGAGACGGCGGTCCGCGAAGCCCACGAGGAGGCCGGGCTGCTCGCCGAGCGCGTGGCCGTGCGCGCGACCGTGGTCACCGCCGAGGTCGCCGGGATCGCCGGTACCCACTGGTCCTACACCACCGTCATCGCCGACGCCGGCGAGTTGCTGCACACGGTGCCCAACCGGGAAAGCGCCGAAATGCGCTGGGTCGCCGAGAACGAGGTGGCCGATCTGCCGCTGCATCCCGGCTTCGCCGCCAGCTGGGAGCGGCTGCGCACCGCGACGGCGCTGATTCCGCTCGGCCACGGCGACGAACGGCGCCAGCACCTGCCGCGCACGCTGGAGATCGACGCCGGGGTCTTCGTCTGGTGCATGCCGGTCGACGCGGATCAGGCGCCGTCGCACCTGAGTCCCCGGATCAGTTCGCTGCTCGAAGCGCTGAACTGAGCTGTTCGGCCGCGGCCCGGGGGTCGTCGGCCGCGGTGATCGCGCGCACCACCACGATTCGCCGGGCCCCAGCCCCCAGCACCTCGGGCAGCCGTTGCGCGTCGATGCCGCCGATCGCGAACCACGGTTTGGCCGGGTTGAGCCGGGCGGCCGTCTCGACCAGCGGCAACCCGGGCGCCAAACGGTCGGGTTTGGTGGGAGTGGGCCAGCACGGGCCGACGCAGAAGTAGTCGACGGCGGCCGTCGTGGCGTCTTTGACCTGGTCGGCGTCGTGGGTGGACAGGCCGATCAGCGGGTGGGGCCCGACGGTGTCGCGGGCCACGTCCGGTGGCAGATCACCCTGGCCCAGGTGCAGCACATCGGCCCCGGCCGCCCGGGCGATGTCGGCCCGATCGTTGACCGCGAACAGTGCGCCGTGCCGGCGGGCCGCGTCCGCGAGGATCTCGCACGCGGCCAGCTCCTCGCGCGCCTCCAGTGGGCCGAACCGCCGTTCTCCGGCCGACCCCTTGTCGCGCAGCTGGATGATGTCCACTCCGCCGGCCAGGGCTGCCTCGGCGAACTGGGCCAGGTCGCCGCGCTCGCGGCGCGCGTCGGTACACAGATAGAGCCGGGCGCCGGTAAGACGGGTAACAGGATCGTGCACACCGCGACGCTAGCGCGCTAGCGTAGAACCCGAACAACGAGAGACACGGGAGTCCCGGGCGATCTGCGGGGCTGAGAGTGGACACAGCCGGAAAGCGCCGGAGCTGTCCTTACCGTCACACCTGATCCGGATCATGCCGGCGAAGGGAGCGGAAGATGTCAGAGGCAGGGACGCTGGCCGTCATCGGCGGTGGCGTCATCGGGCTGTCCGTGGCGCGCCGGGCGGCCAGAGCCGGATGGTCGGTGCGGGTGCACCGCACCGGCGCGCACGGCGCATCCTGGGTCGCCGGCGGCATGCTGGCCCCGCACAGCGAGGGCTGGCCCGGCGAGGAGCGATTGCTGAGGCTGGGACTGGACTCGCTGCGGCTGTGGCGTGAAGGTGGCTACCTGGACGGGCTGCCGCCGGAGGTGGTCACCGCCCGCGAGTCGCTGGTGGTGGCCGTCGACCGGGCCGATGTCGCCGACCTGCGCACCGTGGCGGACTGGCTGGACGCACAAGGGCATCCCGTTATCTGGGAGCCGGCCGCTCGCGACGTCGAACCCCTTCTCGCGCAAGGCATCCGGCATGGCTTTCGGGCACCCACCGAACTGGCCGTGGACAACCGTGCCGTCCTCGACGCGCTGGCGGCGGATTGCGAACGTCTCGGTGTGGCATGGGCGCCGCCGGCGCAGGACCTGTCGCGAGTCTGCGGCGACGCCGTGGTGATCGCCAACGGCATCGACGCGCCGGCGCTGTGCCCCGGCCTGCCGGTGCGCCCGGTGAAGGGCGAGGTGCTGCGACTGCGCTGGCGTAAGGGCTGTATGCCGTTGCTGGGCAGAGTAATTCGCGCACGTGTGCACGGCCGTCAGGTGTACGTTGTGCCGCGTGCGGATGGGGTTGTCGTGGGTGCGACGCAGTACGAACACGGCCGGGACACCGCCCCGGTGGTATCCGGAGTACGTGATCTGCTCGACGACGCGTGCGCGGTGCTGCCGGCGCTGGGTGAATACGAGCTGGCCGAGTGCGCCGCCGGGCTGCGCCCGATGACACCGGATAACCTTCCGCTGGTGCATCGCCTGGACGACCGCACCTTGGTCGCGACCGGGCACGGCCGGTCAGGTTTTCTGCTGGCGCCGTGGACCGCCGAACAGATTGTGTCCCAGCTCGTTGCGGTAGGAGTCCAGTCATGATCGTGGTAGTCAACGCAAACGAGGTCGAGGTCGATGGCCCGACCACCGTCGCCGGGTTGCTGGAATCGCTCGGATTTCCCGAACAGGGCATAGCGGTGGCCATGGACGATGCGGTGCTGCCCCGGTCCAGTTGGACCACAAAGCTTTTCGATGGTGCTCGGCTCGAGGTAGTGACGGCGGTGCAGGGTGGCTGATTCCAAGCTGACGATCGCGGACCGCAGCTTCGCTTCGCGGCTGATCATGGGTACCGGGGGAGCGACCAGCCTGGCGGTGCTGGAAGATGCGCTGAGGACCTCGGGCACCGAGCTGACCACGGTCGCGATGCGCCGCGTAGACGCCGAGGGCGGTACCGGATTGCTCGACCTGCTCAACCGGCTTGGCATCACGCCGTTGCCCAACACCGCGGGGTGCCGCAGCGCGGCCGAAGCGGTGCTCACCGCACAGCTGGCACGCGAGGCACTGAACACCAACTGGGTCAAACTGGAGGTGATCGCCGACGAGCGCACGTTGCTGCCCGACGCGGTCGAATTAGTCCGGGCGGCAGAGCAATTGGTCGACGACGGATTCGTCGTGCTGCCCTACACCAACGACGACCCGGCGCTGGCCCGCCGGCTGGAGGACACCGGGTGCGCCGCGGTGATGCCCTTGGGTTCACCGATCGGAACCGGGCTGGGCATCACCAACCCCCACAACATCGAGATGATCGTCGCGCGGGCCGGTGTTCCGGTAATCCTCGACGCCGGCATCGGCACCGCGAGTGACGCCGCGCTGGCGATGGAGTTGGGTTGTGACGCGGTGTTGTTGGCCACCGCGGTGACCCGGGCCACCGATCCGCCCGCGATGGCGGCCGCGATGGCGGCCGCAGTCACCGCCGGCTATCTGGCGCGGCGCGCCGGGCGGATCCCGAAGCGCTTCTGGGCGCAGGCATCCAGCCCACACCCGACGACGATGCGGGCCGGGGACCGGCCCGCGCAGCAGCGGGCCATCGAGTGATGCGAACAGCCGGGCGATGAGCGAAGCGAAGAGTCCATCGAAACGATATGTAGCGCTGGGCAGTTCGATGGCTGCCGGTCCGGGCATCCAGCCGCGCGTTCAAGGCGCTCCCCGATGGTCGGGCCGATCGGCGCGCAACTATGCGCACCTGCTCGCCGAGCAGAGGAACCTCCAACTGGTCGATGTCACCTTTTCCGGCGCCACCACCGCCCACATCCTCACCGATCGTCAGCACACCGCCCCGCCCCAGATCACCGCGCTGGACGGCTCGGAGGACCTCGTCACGATCACGATCGGTGGCAACGACGTCGGCTACGTTCCGCTGCTGATGGCAGCGGCCCTGCCACGGGCGACGCGGCGGCTGCCGCTGCTGGGCGCGCGGATCGCCGAACTGTTGGACCGTGGCGTGCGCGAACGGGCCCTGGCAGAAGTTTCCGAGTCCTTGTGTGCGGTAGGGAAAGCCGTGTGTGAACGGGCCCCGCGCGCACGGGTTTTCTTCGTCGACTACCTGACAATCCTGCCGCCCGAGGGCATGTCGGCACCTCCGATCTCGGATGCGGATGCCGCCCTGGGCCGCCACGTGGCCGCGGCGCTGGAACGGCTCACGGCCGACGCCGCCGCGGCATCCGGCTGCGGGGTGGTCAGGGCCGCCGCGGCCAGTAGGGATCATCACGCATGGTCTACCCAGCCGTGGACGACCAGACCGGCGAAATCCATTGTGCCGCTGCCGGGTCGGCCGGCGCCGCTACATCCCAACGGCGCGGGGATGAAAGCGGTGGCCGAACTCGTTGCGGCCCAGCTTTAAAACTCAGCCGTTGGACTGCCACCACTTGTACAGGGCTGCCGTGTCTGAGTTGGACGCGCGGATGAAGGCCAGCACGTTCTTGGCATCGACGGTCCAGAGGACCTCGGCCTGACCGGAATCCGTTCCGCAGGCTACCTGTCCGGCGGAGTCGGAGCTGCCCTGGTGCCATGTGGTGGGCGATTTGGCGTCCCCGCAGTTGGCGAGGGTGTCACTGCTGATGAGCTTGGTGAACGAGCTGGCCGTGTCGGCGCTGTTGGCGAACAGGAAGTACTTGCCGCCCATCGGGCCGCTGGAATCGGCGTTCTGTCCGCACTGCAGGACCGCTACCACCGTGGCGGTAAACGAGCCCTGCACGTCGGACACCGCCTGAGACGAGCAGTTGCTGCTGCTGTAGCCCTTCGAGAGGGCGCTCAGGAGCGTGGCGTTGTTGTCTGCCATCGCGGTGGGAGTGCCGACGCAGAAGAAAGTCGCTGTAAAGACTGCGGCCGTCGCGGCTCGCAGCATCTTGGCCGGGTGGGGCATCCTCGACTCCTGAAACTCGGGTAACCGCCTGAAAAGGCTGCGCCGACGGTATTTGTCTTTGCCAGAATGATCGTAGGGGCAAACGACGGCTATGCAACCCATTCCGCCGAATACGGTTTACACCGGCATCATTTTCGGCGACACGAGCGTGGAACCTGTTGTCGCCCAAGTCCGATCAGGCGTTGGCCTGCCACCACTTGTAGAGCGAGGGCACGTCACCTTTGGAAAAGATGGAGCCCAACACGTTTTTGCCGTCGACGGTCCAGAGCACCAGGCTGACGGACTTGTAGGTTCCGCATGCTATTTGGCCGCCGGCCTGATCGGAACTGGCCTGGTGCCAGGGGCCCGGATCTTTGCTGCCGCTGCCGCTGCCGCTGCATGAGGACAGCGTCACGTCTTTGAGGTTGGACGCGTATGCGCCGCTGAGGTCATTGGCAGTCTTGAAGAGCTGGTAGACAGCGGAAGCCGGACCGCCGGAGTCGGGGTTCGGCCCGCACTGCAGCTCCGCCAATTCGGCCCCCGTCAAGGGAGACGATTGACAATTGTTGAGGCCGTAACCCTTCGCCAGCGAAGCGGCCAGCGTGTTGACATCGGCCGAGCTGCCGGTATCCGCGGTCGCTGTTGCGGTACCGACACAGCAAAAGGCAGCCGTAAGAGCTGCGGCTATCGCGGCGTTGGTCGGGTGAAGCATCCTCGACTCCTGAGGTTTGTCGGACCGCCGGGACCGAGGACCCAGCAAATTATTTGCCAGACTGATCGTAAGGCTAAACTGCCGCTGCGCAACCCATTCCGTCGCATACCGTTTGCACCGGCAACATTCTCGGCAGCGCGGCTCTGGAACCCGTTGCGGCCCAACGGTAAAGCTCAGCCGTTGTCTCGCCACCACTGGTAGAGCGATGAGACGTCGTTGCCGGCGGCACGGATCACGCCGAGGGTGTTCTTGGCCTCATTGGTCCAGATGACCTCGGCATGGTTCTGAAAAGTCCCGCACGCCACCGATCCCGCGTTGGCGGTGGAGCTGCCCTGGTGCCATGGCGTCGGCGAGGCGGCATTCCCGCAGTTACTCAGGGAGTCGCCACCGATCAGGCGCTGGAATGAGCTTGCCAATGCGCTGCCGTCGCTGAAAAGGAAATATTTGCCGAGCAGCGGCCCGTTCGGGTCCGGACTCTGTCCGCACTGTAGGTAGGCCAGCGCGCCGCTGGGAGCCCCCTGGGCGATGCAGTTGTTGAGGCCGTATCCCTTCGACAGCGCGCTGGCTAGTGTGTTGATATCCGCGCCGCTTCCGGTGTTGGGGTCCGCGGTCGCTGTCGCGTTGCCCGCAAACGCCAAACCACCCGCGAGCACCGTCGCCGTCGCAGTGCGCAGTGGGTAACTCAGAGGTGACATCCGGCGACTCCTTTCGGTGGTCGCGGTGGCGGTGCGGCTATTGCAATCGTAGGGCTATGTCGGGACTGTGCAATACATTCCGCCTCGACATTGTCTTTCTGCACATTATTCGGGCCTGACCTGGGGCGATTCCGGGCAATAACGGGAAGACGACCCACACAACGCATTTCGTGGATACGCCCGGGATCGAGCGAACGCGACCATCGGCAGAGGCGCTGCGGCGGCAATGATGTCGGGGGTGTGGACGAACTGATTTATGCGTACATAGTGCCCTGGCGACTCCGCTCATGTATGGTAAGCACGCTTCACGCCAGCTAACTTCTCGCGACTGGAGAATTCATGACTGCACAACCGCCGCCCCCGGGTTACCCGCCGCAGCAGCCCGCCGGGCAAGCACCGGATAACTATCTGGTGTGGTCCATCTTGGCGACACTGTTCTGCTGTCTGCCATTCGGCATCGTGGCCATCGTCAAATCCACTCAGGTGAGTGGGTTGTGGGCGCAGGGTCAGTACGCCGAGGCGCAGGCCGCAGCCGATGCCGCCAAGAAGTGGGTGAAGTGGTCGGTCATCGCCGCGGTCGTTAGCGCCGTCCTGTACGGCATCGTGCTGGCGATCATCGCCATGACCGCCGACACCTCGACCCCAGCGGCCATGGCCGCAATGCTGTAAGGGTTTGCACTCACGGTGACCCTCCAGCGGCCGCTCACGCTCGGTCTCGGCGCCCCGCTCATGGTCGCCGCGTCGACGACGTTGGTGTGCGCGGCCACCTGGATGGGTGATCCGACCACCCCGGGTGGCCCGCTGCCGGTGTGTCCCACCAAGGCTCTGCTGGGTATCGACTGTCCCGGTTGCGGCAGCCTACGGATGATCTATTCGCTGTTGCACGGCAACTTGATGGCCGCCGCCAGGTTCAACGCGTTGGGCTTGGCGGCGGTCGTGCTGTTGGTCTGGGCCTACCTGGCCTGGACCTACGGCCGGGTGACGGGCCGGCGGATCAGGAGCTGGCAACACCAACGTTGGGCGGCCATGGTGACGCTGTCGTTGGTGTCGGTTTGGTTTGTGGTGCGCAACATTCCGTTTGCGCCCTTCAGCGGGCTATACGTCTGACCTCACGCCGCGGTGAGCCGAGTGCGCCCAGGCGCGACGGGCGTCTAACCTTGGGCGCGATGGTGAACAAATCCCGAACGCTGGCGGCGATGCTCGCCACGGTCGCCCTCGCCGTGGTGATCACCGGTTGCTCGCACCGGGCGGCGAACTCCCAGCAGGCGAGCGATCCCGCCGCGGCGGAGTTCGCCAACACCGTGCACAACAAGGTCACGGCCGACGCGATGATGACGCACCTGACCAAGCTTCAAGACATCGCCAACGCCAATAACGGCACCCGGGCGGTGGGCACACCCGGCTACGACGCCAGCGTTGACTATGTGGTAAATACGTTGCGCCACAGCGGTTTCGACGTGCAGACCCCCGAGTTCTCGGCGCGGGTTTTTCATTCCGAGAAGCCCACGGTGACGGTCGGCGGTACGACCGTCGAGGCGCACTCACTCGAGTTCAGCCTCGGCACCGGACCCGACGGCGTGAGCGGCCCGTTGCTGGCCGTGTCGACCGGCAACGGCCAGGGCTGCGCGGCCTCGGACTACGACAAGCTTGCGGTGCGGGGCGCGGTGGTCCTCGTCGACCGTGGCACGTGTCCATTCGCGCAGAAGGAGGACGCCGCAGCGCAGCGCGGCGCGGTGGCGTTGATCGTCGCCGACAATGTCGACGAGGAACAGATGGGCGGCACGCTCGGGGCGAACACCGTCGTGAAGATTCCGGCGGTCGGTGTCACCAAGTCCACCGGTTTGCAACTGCGCGCCCAGCCCGGGCCGGTCACGATCAAGCTGGACGCCAGCAGTCAGAGTTTCAAAGCGCGCAACATCATCGCGCAGACCAAGACGGGCTCGCCCACCGACGTGGTGATGGCCGGGGCACACCTGGACAGCGTCCTGGCGGGACCGGGCATCAACGACAACGGCTCCGGTGTCGCCGCAATCTTGGAAACCGCAGTGCAACTCGGGAATTCGCCGCAGGTGCACAACGCGGTGCGCTTCGCGTTCTGGGGTGCCGAGGAACTCGGACTGATCGGATCGCGCAACTACGTCGAATCACTGAATCTCGACGACCTCAAAAACATTGCGCTGTACTTGAATTTCGACATGCTCGCCTCGCCGAACCCCGGTTACTTCACCTATGACGGTGACCAATCCCTGCCGGCGGACACCCGCGGCCAACCGGTGGTACCAGAGGGTTCGGCAGGCATCGAGCGCACGCTGGTCGCCTACCTGAAGGCGGCCGGCAAGACCGCGCAGGACACCCAGTTCGACGGACGCTCCGACTACGACGGCTTCACCCAGGCTGGTGTCCCGTCGGGCGGCTTGTTCTCCGGCGCGGAGGCAAAGAAGTCCGCCGACCAAGCCAAGCTGTGGGGCGGGACCGCAGACGAGCCTTTCGATCCGAACTACCACAAGAGCACGGACACGCTCGACCACATCGACCGCACCTCGCTGGGCATCAACGGCGCCGGCGTGGCCTACGCGATCGCTCTGTACGCCCAGGACCTCACCGGACACAACGGGGTTCCCGCCCTGGCCGACCGCACCCGCCACGTGCTCGCAAAGCGATGATCCGCCACCTGTGCTCGGTGTTGGTGCTGATCGGGCTGGTGGCAGGGTGTTCCTCGCCCCGGCATGCACCGCCGGCGGCCGCGCCGGACCTCGGCCGGGTGCTGGCCGGAAAGGTCACTGCCGACGGGATGTTCGTGCACCTGCGGGCGCTGCAGGACATCGCCAACGCCAACAAGGGTAACCGGGCAGAGGGAACACCGGGCTACGACGCCAGCGTCGAATATGTCGCGAAAGCATTGCGCGGCAAGGGGTTCGAGGTGGCCACGCCGCAGTTCGACCGACTGTACGCGGTGTCACCGGGTAAGCCGTCGCTGACGATCGCCGGCAACAGCTATTCGGTGGACCAGGCCTCGCTGCTGGTCCGGACACCGCCGGGGGGTCTCAGCGGCCAACCGGTGAAACCCACGCAACCGTCGGGCTGCGCGGCGGGTGATTACCCGGCCGCGCTGCCCGCGGGCGCCATCGCCGTCGTCGACGACGCGCGCTGCTCGGTGGTCGACAAGCAGAACAGCGCGAGGGCAAAGGGAGCCGTGGCGGTGATCGTGGTCAGCACGGCCACCGGCGAAGGCGCCCCGCCCACGTTGTTCACCGCGGGCTACTACAAGCAGCTGACCATGCCGGTCGCCGTCGTGAGTAGCTACGGTGGCAGCGCGCTGTCGCACGCCACCGCACCGGTGCGGCTGGTGCTGGACGCCGAGAACGTCAAGATCACATCGCGAAATGTGCTGGCGCAGACCAAAACTGGCTCGACGAACGACGTGATCATGGTTGGCGCCCACCTCGACGGTCCGCGTAGCGGTGCGGGCATCAACGACAACGGGTCCGGGGTGGCCGCGGTGCTGGAAACCGCCCTGCAGCTGGGCCCACTGGCGCCGGTGAACAACGCGGTGCGGTTCGTGTTCTGGGGAGCCGACGAGGACGGGCTCAACGGCGTCATGGATTACGTGTTCGGCCTGGACGACGAGCAGCTCAACGACATCGCGATGTACCTGGACTTCAATCTGCTCGGTTCGCCCAACGCCGGCTTCTTCACCGACGACGGCGATCAGTCCGGCCCGCCCGGACAGGGGATCGCGTCCGCTGATGTGCCCGAGGGTTCGGCCGGTATCGAGCGCACCCTGTCCGGCTATCTCAATCTGGCCGGCAAGCGGCCCGCCGACATGCCGTTGGGCACCCGGACCGACTACCACCCGTTCATGATCGCGGGGGTGCCGATCGGCGGCATGAGCACTGGCGCATCGCAGCTGAAATCCCCTGTGCAAGCGCGCCTGTGGGGCGGCCGGGCCGGTGTCGGCTACGATCCCAATTTTCAAAGCCCCCGGGACACGATCGACAACATCAACCGGGAAGCATTGGCCGTCATGGGTTCTGGCGTGGCATACGCGGCAGGCAGCTACGCCATGTCCATCTCCGGTGTCAACGGCGTCCCGCTCCACGACAAACGGCATCGGACCCGGTTGCCCTAGCGGCGTTTGCTGGGCCGCTGGTTTTCGCTACGCTGTTCAACCAGCGGACCTAGAATGAGAACCCTTTGATGCTGCCGTGCAGCCGGTCGGGATGAGGTTGGGCATGATGAACCGCGGGCAAGGTCGACGTCGGCTGCAGGGCAGTCGCAGGCGCGTCATCAGCGGTTCGCTGAGGGCGGCAATTGCCTGTGCAGCGACGGTGTTCGTGGTAGCGGGGTGTACGACCGTCCTCGACGGGCGGGCCTTGTCGATGCTCAACGACCCGTTCCGGGTAAGCGATCTGCTCGCCACCGACGGCCACAGCGGGATCCGCGAGAACCCGGCGCCACCGAACGGCACGGTGATCAACACCGATAACGGCCTGATCGACAAGTTGTCGTTGCTGTCGGTTACCGACATCGAGGACTACTGGAAATCGGCGTACAGCCAGTCGTTGCAGGGCACGTTCCTGCCCGTCGCGAAACTGGTCTCCTACGACTCCAATGACCCGAGCAGTCCGATCGTTTGCCACAACGAAACGTACAAGCTCGTCAACGCCTTTTTCACGTCCCGCTGCAATCTGATCGCCTGGGACCGCGGAGTGTTCATGCCGGTCGCGCAAAAGTATTTCGGCGACATGTCCGTCACCGGCGTGCTGGCGCACGAGTTCGGCCACGCCCTGCAGCAGATGGCGAAGCTGGTGACCAAACGCGACCCGACCATCGTCCGCGAGCAACAGGCCGACTGCTTCGCGGGGGTCTATCTGTATTGGGTGGCCGCCGGGAAGTCACCGCGTTTCACGCTGAGCACCGCCGACGGCCTCGACCATGTGCTGGCCGGGATCATCGTCACTCGTGACCCGGTGATGGATGCCGAAACCGAGAACGACGACGAGCACGGGTCGGCGCTGGATCGGGTCGGCGCCTTCCAGATGGGCTTCATCAGCGGGGCGTCGGCGTGCGCGGGGATCAACCAGCAGGAAATCACGCAACGCCGCGGAGACCTGCCCAAGGGTTTGCAGACCGACCCCAACGGGGACCCCGAGACCGGCGAGGTCCCGATCAACGAAGACACGCTGTCGACACTGATGGACTTGTTGGGAAAGGTGTTCTCGCCCAAGAGCGCGCCGACCCTGTCCTTCCACACCACGCCGTGCCCGGATGCCAAACCCAGTCCGCCCGCGTCCTACTGCCCGGCCACCAACACCATCATGGTCGACCTGGCCGGCCTGGCGGCGATGGCGAAGGTTTCCGACGAGAAGGAACACACCCTGCCGCAAGGTGATGACACCGCCCTGTCGATCGTCATGTCGAGATACGCGCTTGCGGTACAACACGAACGCGGTCTACCGATGCAGAGCCCGTGGACCGCGCTGCGGACCGCGTGCCTCACCGGTGTGGTGCACCGCAAGATGGCCGAGCCGATCGACACCCCCTCCCACAAGGAGCTGTTACTGACCGCCGGTGACCTCGATGAGGCTGTTGCCGGGTTGCTCACCAACCACATGGTCGCCAGCGATGCGGACGGGACCAGCGTGCCCGCCGGCTTCACGCGCATTTCGGCGTTCCGCGGTGGCGTGGCCGGCGATATGGACGCCTGCTACACGCGGTACCCCGGCTGACCAAGGCGTAGAGTATGGAACCACTTGACCTCAGGAGGCGTCGTGACGGAAGAACCGCCTAGCTATCCGCCCCCACCGGGCGAATCCGGCTATCCGCCGCCGGGGCAGGGTTATTCGCCCCCGCCGCCGGGACCGAGCTATCCGCCGCCGCCGGGAGGAAGTTACCCGCCCCCGCCGCCGGCGCCGGGCTACCCGCCGGCGCCGGGCGGCGGTTACCCACCCGCGGCAGCCGGCACCAACGGCATGGCCATCGCCTCACTGGTCTGCTCGTTGTTGGGATGGCTCTGCGGCATCGGGCCGATCCTCGGCATCATCTTCGGCATTATCGCCCTGGGCAAGATCAAGCAGACCGGTGAAGGTGGCCGCGGGTTGGCCATTGCCGGAATCGCGATCGGCGCGGTCCTGATCGTGGTCGGTATCGTCATCGGGATCCTCAGCGCGATCACCGGGACTGTGGAGCGGGATCGGTATCACGACAGGTATTCGGGTGCTCCCGCCACGGCTTACATCGACCACGTTGAGCTACCGGCCATCCCGGGTATGGCTGCCTAAATACGTTGGTGTTCAACCGATCTCGGCGAGCCGCGGAACCAGCTCGTCGCCGAGGCGGCGGATGAAGCCGACCGGATCGGGATTTCCCGGCAGCGGGCCGACGTTGATCAATGTGAATCCCAGCTCGGCGTACCGCTGCACGTTCTTCAGGTAGCCGTCGACGTCCTCGAACGGGTCGGCAAGAATACCAACGGTTTTGCGGATGTCAACGGGGTCGCGGCCCACGGTGTCGCAGTGCCGGTTCAGCACGTCGACCTTGTGCCGGAGCACGTCGACCTCTTGAACCGTGCTGTTCCATATGTCGGCGTACTGTGCGACCAGTCGCAGCGTCTTCTTCTCGCCGTCGCCACCGATCAGGATCGGCGGGCGTCGAATCGGTTGCGGCTCACAGATTGTCTCGGCCAGCTGATAGTGCTTGCCGGTGTAAGGCCCGTTGTCGTCGCTCCACATCTGCCGGCAGATGTGCAGCGTCTCCTCTAGCATCTCGAAGCGTTGGCTCACCGGCGGATAGGGAATGCCCAGGGCTGCGTGTTCGCGGTCGTACCACGCCGCGCCCAGGCCCAGCATCGAGCGGCCCTGCGACAGCACGTCCAAGGTGGTAACCGTCTTGGCCAGCACGCCCGGGTGGCGATAGGTGACTCCGGTGACCAACAGGGTCAGATCGATCGTGTTCGTCTGTCCGGCAAGGAAACCCAGCGATGTGTAACCCTCGAGGAATGGATCCTCGGCCGGCCGCCCGGTGTTCTCCATCTGAAGGAAATGATCGGCCAGGGTGAACATCGTCGCGCCGGCTTGCTCGGCGGTCTTGGCCGCGTTGGCCAGTGTCGGACCCAGCTCCGCGGTGTCGCCGGGCAGAAAGTCGATAAAGTGCACACCTATTTCCATTGCAACCAATGCCCTTTCAGGATTCGGTCAATCGTTCAAGTAGTGCCAGCGCGTCGACGATGATGCGGCGTTCGGCTTCGGAGTAGCGGTCCTGCAACTCCCGTGCCAGCCACTCCTCCCGCACTTGGCGGTCGCTTTCGGCACGCTGACGGCCCGCCTTTGTCAACGAGACCACTTGGCGCCGACCATCTTCGGGGTCGGGTGTGCGCTCGATGAATCCGCGCTGGCCCAAGGCGGCCAGGATGGTTGCCATCGACTGGGGACGTACCCGCTCCGCGGCGGCCAACACGCTGGCCGACGAGGCTCCTTCCTTCCAGAGCCGGGTGAGCACCGCTGTCTGTGACGGGGTCAGGTCGTTGCGGACCTCGACATCTCGCAGCCGACGTCGTAGGCGGCTGAACACCACTCGAATGTCCCGGGCGGCGGTTGCAGCGGACTCGCCGATGCCATCCATGACACCACCGTAAACTAGCCAGTTCAAACTGTCCAGTTTGAACTGGCTAAATGAACCCGCCGCGAGACTGCAACTCGCGGAAGCGGGTCAGGTCATGCAGACGTTGGAGAACAGCAACACCGGCCAGGACACGATCGAGCCGAGGAACGACACCACCAGGTCGGCGCCCTGCATGCCGCGAAGATGGCTGGTGTGTGTCCATGACCAGATCAGTCCGACGATCGAGTAAGGAATGCCCAGCAGCACCGCGAGTGCGATCCACTCGGCCACCGTCATCTCGTAGTTCAACAACTGCCGCAGCTTAGCGATCAACCGACTGCGTCCTTCCGGGCGTCTGACCTATCGTTGCGCATATGGCAGCGTTGGCGGCAGGGATGGCCCGCATTCGCCGCGGGCTCGGGCGCCGGGTTTCGGTCCAGGCGCTCATCGAGTTGGCGTTGTGGCTCGCCCTGCCCTACCTCCTGATCGGCTTCTTCTGGGCCACCATCCACCCCGACCGGATGCGCGATCTGCAAGCCGAATGGGAGAAAGTGACCCCGATCAGTCCGGACCTGGTCGCATTCGGCGAAGCCGCCGCGCTGTGGCCAGCGCTGTTGCTGCTTCCCGCCACCTGCACCCTGCCGGGGCAGTAACTCTCAGCCCAACAGACGCAGCGCCGCATCGACCGCGAGCGCGGGAACGTCGAGTGTCTTCGAGCGCAAATCGTGACGCGCGCCGGCGATTTCGACGACCTCGGTCGTCGCGGGGATCAAGGCCGCTGCATCACGCACCTCGGCCGGCGTGCCGAAGGGATCCGACGTGCCGTGGGTGAAGACGGTGGGCACCCGAATAGCGGGCAGGTGTTCGGTGCGGGGTCGTTCCGGCTTTCCCGGTGGATGGACCGGGTAGGAAAACAGTGTCAACACGGCGACCTGGGGCGGGTCTGCCTCGGCGAGGACCATCGACGTCTGCCGGCCGCCGTAGGAATGTCCACCCGCGATCAGCGGGCCGTCGGCAAGGGTGCGGCACAAGGCGATTGCCTCGTCGATTCCGGCGCGATCGGTGGCCGCCGAGCCGGACGGCGGCCCCTTGGGGCGGCGCCGCCGGTAGGGCAGGTTGTACCGGACCGCGAGCCAGCCGCGCCGCGCCCACTCGTCGCAAATCCGTTGCAGCAGCTCCGATTCGCGGTTACCGCCGGCGCCGTGCGTGAGCACCACGACACCGTGCGCGACGCCGTCGGGTTGGTGCGCGATACCCGCGATCTGGTCGAGATTCACGACAGCCGGAACAGTGGCGAGACCGGGCCGTGGCCCTGGCCGAGTGGGTAGGCGGCACGCAGGCATTCGGTGACCCAGCGCTTTCCGAATGCGACGGCCTCGGGGACGGTCAACCCGTGGGCCAGCGCGCAGGCGATCGCGGCGGCCAGCGTGTCACCGCCACCGTGGTCGTTGCCGGTGGCGATGCGCTCGGTGTCGAACTCGTAGAAATCCGCGCCCCCGGAAGAGCCACCGTAGAGCAGATCGCAGCTGCGGTGCGACGAGCGTAGGTGACCGCCCTTGACCAGCACCCACTGCGGGCCCAGCGCGTGCAGTGCCTTGGCCGCCGCGCGCTGCGACTCGGCGTCCACGACGTCGAGTCCGACCAGCAGCCGCACCTCGTCGAGATTCGGCGTCACCAGCGTGGCCAGCGGAAACAGTTGCGAGCGAAGCGAATCCAGGGCCGCCGGCGCCATCAGCGCGTCGCCGTGCATGGACGCCGCCACCGGGTCGACAACCAGCGGCACCGTCGATCCGAGCCGGCGCCAGGTGGCGGCCACCGTGTCGATGATGCGCGGCGATGCCAGCATCCCGGTCTTGGCGGCCTGAACGCCGATATCGCTGACTACCGCTTCGATCTGGCCGGCGACCACGTCTTCGGGAACCTGGTGAAAGCTCTTGACTCCCAACGTGTTCTGCACGGTCACCGCGGTGACCGCGATGCAGGCGTGCACGCCGAGCAGCGCAAAGGTGCGCATGTCGGCTTGGATGCCCGCACCACCGCCGGAGTCCGAGCCGGCGATGGACAGCACGCGGCGCGGCGTCGCACCCGGTGGTGCCAGCGGCAGGTAGCTCACTGTGCCGGATTGCCGCGACCCGGCCCCCGCATCCGCATCACGGCTGCGTGATCGGCAGATACACCCGGTTGCCGTGCTCGGCGAACTCCCGTGACTTCTCGGCCATGCCGTTCGCGAGCATGGCTTCGATGTCCTCTTCGGTCTCCAGGCCGTGCTTGGCGGCGTAGTCGCGGACATCCTGAGTGATGCGCATCGAGCAGAACTTCGGCCCGCACATCGAGCAGAAGTGCGCGGCCTTGGCGGGTGCGGCGGGCAGCGTCTCGTCGTGGTACTCCCGGGCGGTGTCGGGGTCCAGGGACAGCGCGAACTGATCGTTCCACCGGAACTCGAAACGTGCCTGGCTCAACGCATTGTCGCGGTCCTGCGCGTGCGGATGCCCCTTGGCCAGATCGCCTGCGTGGGCGGCGATTTTGTAGGCGATCACACCGTCCTTGACGTCCTTGCGGTCCGGCAGCCCCAGGTGCTCCTTCGGTGTGACGTAGCAGAGCATCGCGGTGCCGGCCTGGGCGATGATCGCCGCGCCGATCGCCGAGGTGATGTGGTCATAGGCCGGCGCGATGTCGGTGGCCAGCGGGCCCAGCGTGTAGAAGGGTGCCTCCTCGCACAGCTCCTCTTCCAGCCGCACGTTCTCGACGATCTTGTGCATCGGGACGTGCCCGGGACCCTCGATCATCACCTGCACGCCATGGGCTTTCGCGATCTTCGTCAGCTCGCCCAGGGTGCGCAGCTCGGCGAACTGCGCGGCGTCATTGGCGTCGGCGATGGATCCCGGCCGCAGCCCGTCGCCGAGGGAGAAGGTGACGTCGTATTGGGCGAAGATGTCGCAGAGTTCTTCAAAGTTGGTGTACAGGAACGACTCTCGGTGGTGCGCCAGGCACCAGGCCGCCATGATCGACCCGCCGCGGGACACGATGCCGGTGACCCGCTTGGCGGTCAGCGGCACATAGCGCAGCAGCACGCCGGCGTGCACCGTCATGTAGTCCACGCCCTGCTCGCACTGCTCGATCACGGTGTCGCGGTAGAGCTCCCAGGTCAGCTCGGTGGGGTCGCCGTTGGTCTTTTCCAGCGCCTGATAGATCGGCACGGTGCCGACCGGAACCGGCGAGTTGCGCAGGATCCACTCGCGCGTCTCGTGGATGTTCTTGCCGGTCGACAGGTCCATGATGGTGTCGGCGCCCCAGCGGGTCGCCCACACCATCTTGTCGACCTCTTCGGCGATCGACGACGTCACGGCCGAGTTGCCGATGTTCGCGTTGACCTTGGTCGCGAACGTCTTGCCGATGATCATCGGCTCGATCTCGGGGTGGTTGTGGTTGGCCGGGATGACCGCCCGTCCGCGGGCGACCTCGTCGCGCACCAGCTCGGCGGGCATGCTCTCGCGCGCGGCGATGAACGCCATCTCGGCGGTGATCTCACCGGCGCGGGCCCGCTGCAGTTGAGTGCCGCGATCGCGGACCACGCCGGGTCGCGGCGGCAGCCCGGCACTCAGATCGATCGCGGCGTCCGGATCGGTGTAGGGCCCGGAAGTGTCGTACAGATCGAAGTGCTCGCCGTTGGAGAGGTTCACCCGGCGCAACGGCACCCGGGCGCCGGGAACCTCATCGATCTCCCGATACACCTTGGTGCTGCCCCAGATCGGCCCGGTGGTGACGGACGGTTCGACGGTGACGGTCATATTTTCATCTCCCTACGCCGGCATTATCCGGTCAGGTTCGTACGGTCGACGGCCCCAAGCCGTCCTCTCAGCACACTCGGCGTGCGCTCCCGCGGTTGTTTACTTTTCGGTGGCTAATGCCCGCACGCGACGTTACCCCCACCTCGGGCCATCCGCGCCGCACGGGAGCGCCCAAGCGGTCCAGAATGCGAAAATATCGGCCGGGTTGACGGCGGAAACGGGCTCCAATCAGCGGATAGCTCTTCCGTGAATTTCGCGCAGTGGGATGATGAAGGACGTGCAGCAGCCCAAGCAAGCCGGTGCCGCGACATTCACCCGGAGTCGAAAGCAGCCGACGAAGGGGACCGGGGGCGCGGCGATTTCATACCTGAACGTCGGCAGCTTCAAGTTCTGGTTCGACGGGGAACGCTGGGAGTGGTCCGACGAGGTCGCGCGGATGCACGGCTACGAACCCGGCACGGTCGCACCGACAACGAACCTGATGTTGTCCCACAAACATCCCGACGATCGGGAACACGTCCGCGACCTGCTCCGCCATGCGTTGCACTCCGGGGAGTCCTTCTCCAGTCGCCACCGCTTTGTCGACACATCCGGCGCGGTGCACGATGCGATCGTCGTGGCGGACCGCATCGTGGACGACGAGTCGGGTGCGGTGCGGGGGACGTCGGGCTATTACATCGACTTGAGCGGCATCGACGAAGCACGTTACGAAAGCCGCCAGGAAGTTCTCGACGAGGCGCTGCCGGATCTGTTCGAAAACCGGGCGGCTATCGAGCAGGCCAAGGGCGTGATGATGGCCATCTACCGCGTCAGCGCCGACCAGGCGTTCCGGGTGCTGCAGTGGCGTTCGCAGGAGACCAACATCAAGCTGCGCACGCTGGCCAAGCAGCTGATCCAGGAGGTCAGCGACCTGCCGCCAATGTCAGCGGTGGTGCAGAGCCAGGTCGACCATCTGCTGTTGACGATCCACGAGCGCATTCCCGCAGAAGCCGATCGCTAGACCTCTTCCATCGCTTCGCCGATTTCTTCCAGCAGCTTGTTGTGGTGGTTGCTGGCCAGGATGTGTCCGGCGGCGATGACCAGGGCGACCGGCCAGTCGATCAGTTCGAGCGCGGCCAGGGCGGCCAGGCCGCCGTAGTAGGCCAGCTGTTCTGGTCGCGGAATCTCGGTCCGCCCGATCCCGGGCAGCTTCACGACGAAGGTTTCGCCCGCGCGAATTTTTTCTACCGCTTCGCGTTGAGATGTTGCACGGCGAGTTTTCTTTTCCGCCATCATTTGCCTTTCAGTAACGAAGGGTTTCCCAACTCGCCGGGTGACTTGGTCACCGTCGGTCTTATGTCGACGACCGACTCCCTGGCCGATCCGATATTTTCATCTGTTGCTTCGGTGCTACGCGTGCCGTTGCTCGAACTCTATGCGCTGCTGTGGCGCGTCGGGATCGTGGAGATCGTCCAGCAAGATCGGACGCATCGCAGGCCGCCGCGCTTTTCCTCGCGAGTGATTTCGCGACCCCGGGCGACGATCTGCCCCGACCCGTCGGCACACGTTGCCGGACGGCCGCATGGCCGTCCACAGCGCGCGTCCGCGTAAGTCAAGTCCCAGCTAGTTGGTGCTGCGCAACGGCGCGGCGCCGGCGCGACGTCCGGCCGTCTTCTTGGCGGGGGCCTTGCTAGCGGGCTTCGGTGGTGCCGACTTCGCCGGCGTCGACTCGGTCGGTACCGGCTTGAGCTGGGCTTTCGCCGAGCCCTGAGGCTTGCGGTTGAGCCGGTGCAACACCAGCGCACCGCCGCCGACCGCCAACAGCAGCGGCCACTCGACCAGCCCGGCCACGCCCAGCGCCCCAATGGCCAGCGCGGCCGCCGGGGTCGAGTGGCTGCCCGAGTTGATCCCGCGCTTGATGCCCTCGGCCGCTCCGGTTACCCCACCCACGATTCCATTGATTGCCGCCCCTCCGACGGCGCCCGCAGCGGCGGTGGTGGCATCCGCCGCGCGATTGACAGTTTTTCCCGCGTTGCGGACTGCCCCTCCGACGACACCCATGATGACTCCCTGGATCCTTGGTCGCTCTGGTTGCAACCGCGTAGCAACATGTATACCCGCCGAACGGGCGGTTAACAGCAGCGACGAAAATTGTGCACGTATCTAACAACGCAAAATGCTGCCATGTCGGAAACGTACTCACAACGCGAAGTCGCCTGGAATTTGTGCGGCTACTCCGGATTCAAGTCGACCAATACCGGAGCGTGATCGCTGGGCGCCTTGCCCTTGCGTTCGTCCCGGACGATCTGCGCATCGGCGACCCGCCCGGCCAGCGCCGGTGAGGCGAGGATGAAGTCGATGCGCATACCTTGCTTCTTCGGGAACCGGAGCTGGGTGTAATCCCAATAGGTATACACGCCGGGGCCGGGGGTGAAAGGCCGCACTACGTCGGTGAATTGCGCCTCGACAATTGCATTGAACGCCCGGCGTTCCGGCTCGGACACGTGGGTGGCGCCGGCGAAGAATTCGGTGCTCCAGACGTCGTCGTCGGTCGGCGCGATGTTCCAGTCGCCGACCATTGCGATCTGGGCGCCGGGATCGTCGCGCAGCCAGCCGGCGGCCGTATCGCGCAGCGCGGCAAGCCATTCCAGCTTGTAGGTGTAGTGCGGGTCGACCAGGGTGCGGCCGTTGGGCACGTAGAGGCTCCATACCCGCACGCCGCCGCAGGTCGCGCCCAAGGCGCGGGCTTCGGCGGTCGCGGCCACCTCCGGCTTGCTGCTCCAGGTGGGCTGGCCGTCGAATCCGACCTGCACATCGTCCAGGCCCACGCGAGAAGCGATCGCCACGCCGTTCCACTGGTTGAAGCCGACGTGGGCGACCTCGTAGCCGAGTTCCACGAACGGCAGGGCGGGGAACTGGCTGTCGGAGCACTTGGTCTCCTGCATGGCCAGCACGTCGACCTCGGCGCGGGCGAGCCAACCGGTGACGCGGTCCAGGCGAGTGCGAATCGAGTTGACGTTCCAGGTCGCTAGTCGCACAGCTAGACGGTATCCCAGCCGGCCGACCGGGCCTCGAAGTAGCGACGGCGGTGGTGCAGCCGGAAGCCGAGGTGGTCGGCGAGGCCGGCCGTCGCGGTATCGCCCTCGGCGACCGCGAGGTATGCCCGGGTGGCGCCCCGGCGCGCCCCCCAGGCCAACTGCGCTTCGCGCGGCGCCGAAAGTCCTACCCAGCGGGTGCCGTCGGGCGCATCGGTCACGGCGGCCCCCTCGCTCGCATCGTCCGGCTCTGGCGTGATGCTCGGCACGTCGCGGACCAACACGCGCTCGGTGTGATCGGCCACCCCGGTGCGCGGCGGGGTCAGCAAGCGGTCCGGGATGGCCAGCAGCGGGGATCGGCCGCGACGCTCATACCAGGCGACGATCGCCGGGACGGAGCTGAATCGGGCGGAAATATCCAGTGGCACTGCCGAATTCGAGGCAAAGCCGGCTTCGTCGCCGTCCCCCGCGACCGGGCAAGGCCCCCATCGCAGCAGCCAGCCGTCCAGCCAAGCGTGTTCCGGGCCGGTCCGGGCCATCGCGGCGGCGTACTCCAGCGCGCGGATTGCCGACGTGCGCACCGGCGCGTCGGTCAGCACCCGCAGGGCCACCACATCGGCGGCGGCGAATGCGATGACCGCGCCCGTTTTCGTCTGCACCCGCACCACCGGATCGATCGCCAACAGGTGTCCGACCGCATCCGAGAGCGGCGGAACCGATCCGGCCGGACGCCGGTAGCGAACCGCTACCCGGGTTCCGAGGTCCGGCCATGAGACCATCAGTGTCCGAACGGATCCGGTCCCTCACCGGGCGTCCAGGACAGCCCGGGCACACCCCAGCCGTGGGATTTGACGGTGCGCTTTGCGGCGCGGGCGTGCCGTCCGATCAGGCGGTCCAGGTAGAGGAAGCCATCCAGGTGCCCGGTCTCGTGCTGCAGCATCCGGGCGAACAGTCCGGTGCCCTCGATGGTGATCGGTTTGGCGTCGGCGTCCAGTCCGCTGACTCGCGCCCATTTCGCGCGCCCGGTGGGAAACGACTCGCCGGGAACCGACAGGCATCCCTCGTCGTCGTCGCTCGGGTCGGGCATGGTCTCGGGTATCTCGGAGGTCTCCAGGATCGGATTGACGACCACGCCGCGGCGGCGCTCGGTCATGCCGCGGTCGTCGGCACAGTCGTACACGAACACCCGCAGGCCGTGTCCGATCTGATTGGCGGCCAGCCCGACGCCGTGGGCGGCGTCCATGGTGTCGTACATGTCGGAGATCAACGCCGCCAGGTCTGCCGGCAGCGCGCCGTCGGAATCGACGGGCACCGGTGTGGTCGGTGTGTGCAACACCGGATCGCCCACGATGCGGATTGGTACGACTGCCATGGTCGGCTAGCTTAAGGGGCCGCGAAGTAAGCAATGAAGGCAATCCGCCGACTCGCGGGTCTGGATGAGGGCTTGAGGGTTCGCGGCGTGATTCAATATTCGCCGAAACATGCCCCGGTGTAAGTCAAGTCAGCAGAGCTACAGGGAATTCGGCGGAAGGGTCCAGGGGAAGCGATATGGACAGCGCCATGGCGCGGGCAAATCGATCGGGGGACGATCCTGAAGTCGCCGACGGGCTGACCCGACGCGAACACGACATACTGGCCTTCGAGCGTCAGTGGTGGAAGTTCGCCGGTGTCAAGGAAGACGCGATCAAAGAGTTGTTCTCGATGTCGGCAACGCGGTACTACCAAGTGCTGAACGCGCTAGTGGATCGGCCAGAGGCGCTGGCCGCCGACCCGATGCTGGTGAAGCGGTTGCGGCGGTTGCGGGCCAGCCGCCAGAAGGCACGTGCGGCCCGGCGCCTCGGCTTCGAGGTGACCTGACTAGCTACAGTAGGGCTCGATGAAAGAGCGTGTCCCCGATTCCACGGGGCTCCCACTGCGGGCCATGGTGATGGTGCTGTTGTTTCTCGGTGTCATCTTTTTGCTGCTCGGGTGGCAGGCGCTGAGCTCCTCCGGGAAGTCCGACGATGACTCGGCCTCGGCGTCCTCGAGCGCAACCAGCACCAGCAGCACCGCCTCGTCGACCTCGACGAGTACCAAGCCCGCGGCCACCGATGCCGATGTCCACGTGTTCAACATCTCCGGCAAGGAAGGTGTGGCCGGGAAGACCGCGGACCAACTCAAGGCCGGCGGCTTCAAGGTCGTCGACGTCGGAAACCTGACGTTGCCCGAAGTGACCGTCACGACCGTGTACTTCACCGACGCCGGTAGCGAGCACGCCACCGCGGACGCGGTCGGCAAAAACCTGAGCGCGCCGGTCGAACCGCGCATTCCCGCGCTGAGCGGGGAACCGCCCGGCGTCATCGTCTTGGTCGCGGGCTGACTCTGAGTCGCGAGCCGGGTTAGGCTCTCGCTATGCCTACGCTTGCCGGTCACCGCCATGTCGTTGTCACCCTGTCCGCACTGTCCGCAGCCACCAGTGTCGTTTTGCTGAGTGCGTGCTCCTCGCCCCAACACGCGTCGTCGGTCCCGGGTACCACCCCTGCCATTTGGACGGGATCACCGGCACCGTCGGCAACCGCGGGAGCCGCGAGCGAGGGCAAGCGGAGCATCACGACCCATCTGCGCGCACCCGACGGCACACAGGTCGCGACCGCGACACTCGACTTCGCCAACGGCTATGCCACCATCACGATCGCGACGACCGGGGTGGGCCAGATCGCGCCCGGCTTCCACGGTGTGCACATCCACAAAGTCGGCAAGTGCGAGGCCAATTCGGTTGGCCCCACCGGCGGTGCGCCCGGCGACTTCCTGTCCGCGGGCGGCCACTTCCAAGCACCCGGCCACGCAGCCGAGCCCGCCAGCGGCGACCTCACCTCGCTGGAAGTTCGCAAGGACGGGGCCGGGACATTGGTGACCACCACCGACGCCTTCGCGATGGAAGACCTGTTGACGGGTGAAAAGACCGCGATCATCATCCACGCCGGTGCGGACAACTTCGCCAATATCCCGCCGGAGCGATACAGCCAGACCAACGGGGCGCCGGGTCCGGATGCGATGACGATGAGCACTGGTGACGCCGGCAAGCGAGTGGCGTGCGGTGTCATTGGTGCCGGCTAACAGGCCTCTCGCGCATATCGATTTCGCCCGGTCGCCGCGGCCGACGCTCGGCGTGGAGTGGGAGTTCGCCCTCGTCGACGCGCAGACTCGCGATCTGAGTAACGAGGCCACCTCTGTTATCGCCGAGATCGGCGAAAACCCGCGGGTGCACAAGGAATTGCTGCGCAACACCGTCGAGGTGGTCAGCGGCATCTGCGATTGCACCGGGCAGGCGATCGAGGATTTGCGCGAGACGTTGGGTCCCGCACGCCAGATCGTCCGGGCCCGTGGCATGGAATTGTTCTGCGCCGGGGCACACCCGTTCGCGCAGTGGAGCACCCAGAAGCTCACCGATGCGCCCCGCTACGCCGAGCTGATCAAGCGCACCCAGTGGTGGGGACGCCAGATGCTGATCTGGGGTGTGCACGTGCACGTGGGAATCTCCTCGGCGCACAAGGTGATGCCGATCATGACGTCACTGCTGCGCTACTACCCGCACCTGCTGGCGCTGTCGGCGTCATCACCGTGGTGGACCGGCGTGGACACTGGATACGCCAGCAACCGGGCGATGATGTTCCAGCAGCTGCCCACCGCCGGGCTGCCGTTCCAGTTTCAGACCTGGCCGGAATTCGAAGGGTTCGTCTACGACCAGAAGAAGACCGGCATCATCGACCATGTCGACGAAGTTCGTTGGGATATAAGGCCTTCGCCGCATCTGGGCACTCTCGAGGTGCGAGTCTGCGACGGTGTGTCCAACCTGCGTGAGCTGAGCGCGCTGGTCGCGCTGACGCATTGCCTGGTGGTCGACCTCGATCGCCGGCTGGAAGCCGACGAGACGTTGCCGACCATGCCGCCGTGGCACAACCAGGAGAACAAGTGGCGCGCGGCGCGCTACGGCCTGGACGCGGTGATCATCCAGGACGCCGACAGCAACGAGCGCCTGGTCACCGACGACCTCACCGATGTGCTGAATCGGTTGGAGCCGGTCGCCAAGCTGCTGCATTGCACCGACGAACTCGCGGCGGTGGAGGACATCTGGCGCCACGGCGCTTCCTATCAGCGGCAGCGTCGGGTGGCCGAAGAGCACGACGGCGATCTGCGCGCGGTCGTCGATGCGTTGGTGGGCGAGCTGGAGATCTGATGGAGCTGGCGATGTTTCCGCTGGAGTCGGCGTTCCTGCCGAATCAGGATATGCCGCTGCGCATCTTCGAGCCTCGCTACGTCGCACTGGTGCGGCATTGCGTCGACGCCGGCGAACCATTCGGCGTGGTGCTGATCTCACGCGGTCGCGAGGTCGGCGGCGGCGATTCGCGCTGCGATATCGGCGTCCTGTGCACGATCGACGAATGCGTCGAGCAGGGCGCCGACCGATACTCGCTGCGCTGCCGGACCGGCGAGCGGATTCGGGTGTCCGAGTGGCTACCCGACGATCCCTATCCACGGGCATCGGTGCAGCCGTGGCCCGACGAACCCGGCGACGCGGTCACCGTGGCGCAGCTTGTCGACCTCGAAGACCGGATGATGGCCTTGTTCGAGCGGATCGCCGAAGCGCGCGGCGCCACGCTGCCGGAGCGTGAGGTGCTGCTGGGCCCCGACGACGCCGACGCGGGACAGCGGCTGTACACGTTGGCCACCCGCATCCCGATCGGCGCGGCCGACCGCTACTCGGTGCTCGCGGCGCCATCGGTGGCCGACCGGTTCGCCGCACTGGGTGAGGCGGTCGACGCGATCGCCGAGATGGTGGAGTTCCAGTTGTCGAAGTAGCGGTGTGCTTTCCTATAGGGAAACTGATTGCGCGACTGGACGGTTGAGTGAAAGTACATCTGCAAGTCAACGGATCGCCCACCGGTGCGTCGGCGAGTGCGGCCGAGATCGCCGAGACGGGTGCCGACGGCCTGTTCACCTTCGAGGGTCAGCACGATGTGTTTTTTCCGCTGCTCATCGCGGCCAACGAGACCGACCTGGACCTGATGACCAACGTCGCGATCGCCGCGCCGCGCAGTCCGCTGCACATGGCGCACGCCGCCTACGATTTGCAGGTTTACAGCGGCGGCAAGTTCCGGCTCGGGCTGGGCTCGCAGATCAAGGTCCACATCGAAAAGCGCTACGGCAGCACATGGCATCGTCCGGCGGCGCGGATGGCCGAAACCATCGCCGCGATCAAGGCGATCTTCGCGGCGTGGGAAGGCCAGTCCCCGCTGAACTTTCGCGGTGAGTTCTTCACCCACACCCTGATGGCGCCCAACTTCAACCCCGGCCCCAACCCGTTCGGGCCGCCACCGGTGCTGATGGGGGCACTGGGCCCGATCATGACGCGCACCGCCGGCGAAGTCGCCGACGGGCTGCTGGTGATGCCGTTCAACAGCGCCCGCCACTTCGCCGACCGCACCGTCCCCGCGATCAACGAGGGACTGCGCCGTTCGCAGCGCTCCGCCAACGATTTTCAGGTGATCGCTCAGGCCATGGTCGCGGTCGGCAGCAACGAGGGGGACCTGGCGGCCGCAGTCGACGGCGTCGCATCGCTGATCGCCTTCTATGGCTCCACACCGGCCTACCTGCCGGTGCTCGAGGTGGAGGGCTGGGCGGATGTCCAGCCGGAACTCAACGCGCTGTCCAAACAGGGCCGCTTTGCCGAGATGCGCGCCCTGATCACCGACGACATGGTCGCCCGGATCGGAATCGTCGGCACACCGGACCAATGCGCGCAGCAGATCGCCGAGCGGTTCGGCGAGCACGTCGACGAAATATGTTGCTACTTCCCCTACTACACACCGGCCAACGCGGACCTTGCCGGCCTGATCGACGCCCTGCACCGCAGGTCCGCACGGCGATGAGCAGCGACGTGGTGGCCGATGTCGACTCGGGCGTGGCAGTGCTCACGCTGAATCGGCCCGAGCATCTCAACGCATACACCGCCGAGATGGGTGCGCTGCTGAGCGCGGCGTACCGGGACTACGACGAGGACGACGACGTCCGGGCCATTGTGGTCACCGGGGCGGGCCGGGCCTTTTGCGCCGGCGCCGATTTCTCCGACGGCGCAACGCCCTTCGACAGCCCCGAAGACGGTACCGGGTTTTCCGCGTCGCCGATCGACCCGCCGGCGTTCGAATTGCGCACACCGGTGATCGCTGCCGTCAATGGGCATGCCATCGGAATCGGGCTGACCATCGCGCTGCAGGCCGACATCCGCATCCTTGCCGAGGACGCCAAATACGGTGTGGTGCAGGTGCGCCGGGGAGTGATACCCGATTGCATGGCGCACTGGACATTGGCGCACCTGACCAATCTCGGGGTGGCCGCCGAGGTGCTGCTGACCGGGCGCACGTTCGACGGGCCCGAGGCCGTCGCGTACGGCATCGCGAATCGGGCGGTGCCAGCCGCGCAGGTGCTCGACACCGCGCTGGAGATGGCCCGCGCCATCGCGGTCAATGTGGCGCCGATGTCGGCGGCGCTGTGCAAACGGCTGTTGTGGGACACCGCGATTCACGGCTACACGCCAAGGCAGGTCGCCTCGCTGGAAACGCAGTTGCACCACCGCGTGATGGGCAGTCCCGACGCGAGTGAAGGCGTCGCCGCGTTCTTCGACAAGCGGCCGCCGCGGTTCAGCGCGAGCGTGTCGAGCGAGTGGGAGCCGCTGCCGGAGCCGTGAGCAAGTCGGCCAGCGCGACACCGAGGTTGTGCAGGTTGGTCTCGAGCGAGTAGGTGCGATCGTTCGTCCAGTTGACGATGCCGCCCGAGAGCGCACCAACGATGATGTCGGCCAACGTGTCTGCGTCGTGGCGGGTGCTGACCTCGCCGCAGCTGACGCCTTCCTTGATCAGTTCGCCGAAGGTGGCGTGCAGATTGAATCCGCGCTGAATGCCGTAGCCGGAGGTGGCGAGCATCTCGCCGATCAGCTCGCGGTAGGTGTCACCGGATTTGACCAACGTCGTGCCGATGTCGTCGAACACGCCGATCAGCCGCGCCGGGATGGGTTCGTCGGCGCGGTCGAAGACCACGTCGTGCAGATTGACCAGGCGCCGTTCGGCCAGCGCGCGAATCATGTCCTGGCGGGTGGCGAAGTGATTGAAGAAGGTCCGGTTGGCGACGTCGGCGCGTTCGCAGATTTCCTCGATGGTGGTGGCCGCGACGCCCTGCGCCAGAAACAGGTCGAACGCGGCGACGAGGATCTTCTCCCGCATCTCGTTCTTGCGCCGCTCCATCCGGGTCATACGCTGGCACATACCTTTTCGGAGAGCAGCCAGAATTCGGCGGCGCGCTGCGGATCGCTCGCGTACGGGGCGACGTTTTCGCTGATGCCGCAGTCTTCCAGGTACAGCGCACCCCGGTCGGCGAGTTCGGGGCTCACTGCGGCCCACACCTGGGTGGCCGCGCCCTGTTCGGGAGTGGAGAAGTCGAGGCGGCCGTCGCTCGACTCGCCGCGCAGTGCGCTGTTGTCCACCACCAGCTTGCGGAGGTCGGAGAAGTCGTCGCGCGACATGTATCGCGCCAGCGAGGTGGCAACGGTGCCGGGATGCACGGCGTAGGCGCGAATTCCCGAATCGCGCAACCGCCGATCGGCCTCGATCGTGTGCAGGATGTTCGCCGTCTTGGAGGCGCCGTATGCCACGAACTTGTCGTAATCGCGACGCTCCCAGTTGGGATCGTCGAAGTCGACGTCACCCATCACGTGGCCACCGGAGGACAGGATCACCACCCGGGCGCCCTGGGCCGCGGCCAGCTGCGGGACCAGCAATCGGGTCAGCTCGAAGTGCCCGAAATGGTTTGTCCCGATCTGCAATTCGAACCCGTCCCGGGTGCGGCCGAACGGGGTGAACATGACGCCGGCGTTGTTCATCAACACATGCACCGCCGGCGCGATGTCGCTGATCGCAGTGGCCGCCGCGCGAACGCTGGACAGCGCGGTGAGGTCGAGCTCAATCGTCGAGGTCGCCGCGCCCGGTACTTCGTCCCGCACCCACTGGGCGGTGTCGGCCAGGGCGTCGGAGTTGCGCGCGGCCAGGATCACGTGGGCGCCCGCGGTGGCCAGCGCTCGCGCCGACTCCCGGCCCAGCCCCGACGAGGCGCCGGTGATCACACATACCTTGCCGGACAGGTCGTTTCCCTCGACGACCTGCAGCGCGGTGCGACGTTCACTCATCGGCGAGCCAGCTCCCAGAGCGGAACGACCGTGGCGGGGTCGCATTCCTCGTCGACGATCCACTTGCACATCCGCCGGATCGGTTCGATGGCATCCTGGGGCATCGCGATCGCGACACTGCACGCGTAGCCCAGGCTGGTCAACCGTTGGGCACCGAACAGCGGCAGCGTGTTTCGCAATTGTCGTTTGAGCGACTCAGGATAGATGCCGATCGTCTGAGTGTAGGCGTTGACTGCGGAGGTCACCCGGTCGATGCTATCGACCGGCACGATGTTGGCGACGCGTCCCGACAACATCGGCGAATAGTCGACCGGCTCGTCGAATTGGGAGACGACGATGGCTCCCTCGCGGTGCTCGCCACCGATGACGCGATAGAAGTCGTCGGTCATGCGCGAGGCCTCGAGATGATCGAGCAATTCGCGGTTGGGGTAGCGCGGCGCCGTGCTGACGATGTCGGGCAGCGAAACCAGTTCTCGGTAGATCAATTCGCCGAGCCGGTTCGCGTTGGCCAGGCCCTCGATGTCGGTTCCGCTGAGCACGTAGATGACCCGGGCGTTGGCGCACCCTTCCTGATTGGCCACGCCGATGTCGGTCGCGGCGCGCCGGGCCACCTCCCGTAAAGTGTCGTCGTCGACGAAGGCCTCGGGGCCGATGATGGTCGCGCTGCGTTTCGGATCCAGCGCGATGAGCTCCAAACCCGGTTGGATGTACCGGGTTACGTGTTTGACGGACGCCATCCCGCCCCATGCCACGATCTTTTCGATGTGCTGGGGCTGGTAGAGCTCCTCCTCGACGGCCAGATCGCCCCCTTTCCAGTACCCGACTACCAGGTGCCTGGTGATCGGGTGGTCCGGCGCGACATCGGCAAGCGTACGGGCGATCGCGATCGCGGTGAGCGGATCGTTGGACGGAGCCTTGATGATGACGTCGGATCGGGTGATCACCGAGCGCAGGATCGTCACCGCCGACACCAATCCGCCGTTGCCCGCCGGGATGTGCAGCACTCGGGATCCGAACGCGCGCACGCGTAGTTCGCGCCCGTCGCGCAATGTATGCGGGACCCACCCGTTGAGGTAGTCCAGCCCGACCTGGCTGTCGGCGATTTCGGTAACGTTCTCTCGCGAAAACAGCGGCCGCAGCACGAGATAGCTGTTCTTCATCATCTCCGCCGGCAGCACGTTGGCGACCAGCGAGGCCTCGTAGGCCTCCTGCAGATGGGTGTTCGACTCGAAGTCCAGCGCCTCGCCGAGGGCAGCCAGCACATCGAGGATCTCGTCGAAGCTGATTTCGTAGAGGTCGCTCATCTCGCCGGGGCTCTTGAGTGGCAGCCGATCGACGTACTTGCCCATGTCCGGCGCCTGGAACTGCGAGGCGCCGATGCGGGTATCGAATCCGACGAGATCGTCGGTGATGACCTGTCCCCGCAAGAACAGCGGGACGGTGTAGGCGATCACAGGTCGACGCCCTTCATAAAGTTCACCGCCTCGTTATGCACCTCATGTGTTGCGGCGCAAGTGATCCGGTCGTCCTCGACGCCCTGCTTCTCGCTGTAGCGCATGATGTCCTTCTCGAACGCGAGGCTGGCCTGGCCGCAGGGGCACCGCAGGTCCCAGTCGATCGTGACCTCGTCGCCCGAGATGACACCGCCCCAATGCGCGCGCAGCAGGATGTCGTAGACGGCCGCGCGCCCGGTCTGCACGCCGGTACGGGGAAGTGGTTCGCTGGTGTCCGGGTCGAGCACGAACGGAACGACCCAGGGTGCGACGTGGTAGCGGCCCTCGCTGCAGCCCCAGTGAAAGGTGCTGGACTCGGAGAAGCCGTAGCCGACCTGGATGCGGTCGACGCCGAGGAAGTCCTTGATGACGTCCATGAAATCATCAGGCAGCGCAACGCCTTTCATGCCTCCGCCGGTGAGAATCGCGGAGTCGGGGGAGAAGACGTTGCGCACACCGCGGTCCAGGCCGGCCCTGGCGATGTCGTACATCAAGTGGTAGGTGCCGAGCATGAACACCCGCTTGCCGCGCAGCTGCTCGGTGATGCGGGTGAAGAACGCATCCATGTCCTGAGCCTGGCGGGCCTGCATGGCAATGAACTCGTCCTTGCGAGCAGCCAGCGCGGGGTCGATCTCCAATCGGTCGAGTTCGCCGCGCGACGCCGCCGCGCGCATCTTGGAGGCCAGAAACATCAGGTCGGTATCTACCGCGAACGGATAGAGCGCGTGAAACCTGGTTTCGTCACCGCCGGTGAAGCCACGCTTGATCATGTTGGCAATGCGCAGATGACCGAGCTTGCCGTTGGCGAAGTTCGGCCACACCACATCGACCGACGGGTTGAGTTCGGCGTCGGTCGGCTCGTGGCCGAAGGTCTGGAAAAGACAGATCTTCCACAGCGTCATGCCCTCCGCGGCGCCGTGCTTGTCCTTGGGCAGGATCGAGATGGTTCCGGTGGTGCCGCTGGACGTGATCACCTCCAGCGGCGTCTGCGCATCGAGCCGCTCGATCCAGTCGTCGATCCCGGTGCAGCCGGCGGTGTCCACCGCCGACAGGTCGTAGCTGGTGAGCTTGTCCAGCCACTTCGTCATCAGGTCGAAGCGCTTCTTG
The DNA here is from genome assembly GCF_041287235.1 of Mycobacterium sp. pR1184. Classification (NCBI taxonomy): domain Bacteria; kingdom Bacillati; phylum Actinomycetota; class Actinomycetes; order Mycobacteriales; family Mycobacteriaceae; genus Mycobacterium; species Mycobacterium sp. pR1184. Next base: position 139,923 of record NZ_JBGGKR010000001.1, read on the forward strand.
TCCACCAGCGCGGCCGGATACGACTTGAACGCCGTGTGCGAGAACAGCAGCGGGACAACATCATTGAACTGGTTGAGCTCGGTGATGCCGAGTCGGTCGGCCAGTTTGCGCAGGATCTCGATGCTTTCGTAGTGCTCGGCAAAGCGGATGCCCATGGCCCGGCGCTGCAGCTCTTCGAGCTCGTCGCGGCCGATGCTGTGCATCTGGGTGTAGGACTGGCCGAAGAAGCCGATCGGGTCGTTCATGAATTCGGTCACCGGCCACGCTGCCGTACTCGTCATCGGGCTACCCTAGCTTTAGCCTGCAGTCAGGCGCAATAGTGCAGTTAACTGTAAACAACAAGGCGACGCCCAGCGTGGGGCCTAATTCACGGCGATTTTCGTACCTAGGCCCCACACTCGGGGCGGGCTCGGCTCCAGTGCCGGGGCGTTCATGCCACGGCGGCGGCTTCGGCCTCGGCGAGAGCGGAATCGGCGCCGTGGCGTGGATTGACGACGCAGACGGTGGCGATCAGGGCGGCGATGAAGAACAGGGCCGCGGCGATCTGCAGCAACCGGGTGAAACTGGCATCGGTGAGCGTTCCCGCGGCGATCAACCCCACGCTCGCCACGGAGGTCAGCGCGGACGTGCGGCCCACCGCGTTTTGGATGGCCGCCGCGATGCCGCTGCGGGCCGCGTCAACCGAAGACAGGTTCAACGCGCCCAACGGTGTTGTGGTCAATAGCAGTCCGATGGCCAGCACCGTCGTGCCGGGCAGCAGATGGGTGACGATGTTGAATCCGGCACCGGGCCGGATCAGCAGCAGCCCCAGTCCGGCCAGGATCGGGCCCGCCGTCAGGAACACGTGGGGTCCGATGCGCGCGGCCAAACCGCCGACGCGCTTGGCGAACAGGAACGACAGGATCGGGTTGGGCAGGGTGGCCAAGGCGGCGACCGTCGCACAGTAGCCCGCGACCTCCTGGGTGTAGAGCGCGACGGCGAGGGAAGCCATCGCGATGGCGCCGTAGACGAACGCGGTGACCAGGTTGGCGGCGGCGAAGTTGCGGACCGTGAACAGGCGCAGCGGTATGAGTGGGTGCGGGGCGCGCCGTTGCCAGCTCACGAACGCCAGCAGTGCCGCGATTCCGACGATCAGCGTGGCGATGATGCGGCCGGACCAGCCGTGCTGACCGGCCTCGATCAGTGCGTCGACGGTGGCGGCCAGCCCAATCGCGGCCAGCACCGCCCCGCGGACATCCAGGCTGGCGCGGTGGGTCGGTCGGGGCACCGGGCACAGCCAGAACGTCAACGCGAAACCGATGACGATCGGGACGGCCGACAGCGCATAGATCCATCGCCAGCTCAGCAGGTCCACCGCCAGACCGCCCAGCAGCGGGCCGATCGCGAACGCGGTGCCCGTCCAGCCCGTCCAGGCTCCGATGGCTCGGTGGCGGTCCGTGGGGGCGAACGTGGAGTTGATCATCGCCAGCGACCCAGGCACCAAAAACGCCGCCCCTAAGCCTTGAATGACCCGGCCTGCGATCAGCATCACCGGCGAGGTCGCGCTGGCCGCCAGCACGGAGCCGGTCCCGAAGGTGGCCAGCCCGAAACGCATGACCGGCACTCGACCGAACAGATCGGAGATCGAACCACCGGGCAGGATCGCGGCCGCCAGGGCCAGCAGGTAACCGTCGACGACCCACTGCTGCAAGCACAGGCCGCCACCGAGTTCGCGCTCGGTGGCCGGCAGGGCCAGGTTCACCACGGTGCTGTCGAGGAAGGCCACCATCGACACCATGACCGCCACCACCATGACCCGGGTGGTGGGCGCCGTCTCACGCAATTTCGCCAGCCATCGTGTCCGGGGTGCCGTTTGCATGGCCACGCGGGACGGTTGGGTCACGAGCATGACGGCCTCGCGGGGCGGTTGCTCATCCGAGTCCTCCTCGAGGCGCGCCGGAACGTGTTGGGCCGACGGCCTCTTCAGCATGATGTATGCGAAGTGGTTACGGACCAGCGCCGCGAAACGTTCAGGCTGAACTCATATGACCGCCGCTCGGCGTGGATCGGGCTCGGCTGCACGCTGCATGAGCCGCGGCGCGACGACGCGATGTAGCGGGGCGATCACCGCCCAGACCATGCGGGCGGACAGTCTGCGGCGATAGTGCACCCGCGTGGTGAGCGTGGCCCGCCGACCGTCCCGGCGCCGCAGCGTCAGCTCCCCGCGCATCAGCGGCCCGCCCGCGGTCAGCACGAGCTCGTCGGGATCCGATTGCACGATCTGCCAGCCGATCAAGTGATCGGTCGAGGAATGCAGCTGAAATCGCAAGACATGGCGGTGGATCCACGACACCGCGCCGCCACCGCGTTCGTCTCGGAGCGCGTCACGGAACATCTGTTCGGCGGTGCGCGTGTCGCCGGGCGACATCGGGACTTCGAAGACGTCGGTGTAGTCGGATGCGGTCTGGCCGCTCTCGGTCTGATCGCGCAGTGCCGCGGCCGCAATGCGTTTCAGCGTCCCGCGCGTCACCACCTGGTGGGCGCCGGTGCCGATCACCAGGGCGCGATAGATCCTGCCGTGCACACCCGGGAAGGCTGCCCACGTGGTCGCGCGCAATCGGGTACGGCCCGCGGCGTCGGCCTCCAGTTCGAACACCCACCGGTAGACCGCGAACAGGTGGCGGCCCGCGAGTGCGAAGCGCTCGGGCTCGCGTGCTTCGTCGAGCACGAATCCGATTGGCACGCCCGACGGGTCGTGCGGGTCGCGACACATCACCCGCAGCAGCGCCGACCACGCTTCGGCCCGATTCGCGTCGATGGTTATGGCATGCTCATCGATATAGGGTAATCGTTCCATATAGAAGGAATGTACTAGATCATGGCACCTCCGCGGAAGCATGAAACCGATGTGATCCTGGACGCGGCCCGAACACTGGTTCTTGACGGCGGACCGCGCGCGGCCAGTGTCGCGGCGATCGCGAAGTCCAGCGGTGCGCCGGCCGGCACGTTGTATCACCGCTTCGGCAACCGCGACGGCATCCTGACGGCGGTGTGGCTGCGCGCGCTGGAACGCTTCCAGTCGCGGGCGATGTCCGCAGCCGCCGATACCCCGACCGAAGTCGCGGTGGCGATGGCGGTGTCCGCGATCAGCTTCGCGCGCGAACTCCCGCAGGACGCGCGACTGTTGCTGACCATCCGTCCGGCCGACCTGCTCGACGCCGAGCCTGACGCGCAATTCCAGCAGACGCTGGCCGCGATGAATGCGCCGCTGATCGAGCGGGTCGGCGCGTTGGCCCGAAAGCTGTATGGGCGCAAGGACTCCCGGTCAGTTGACGCTGTCTCGCGCGCGATCGTCGACCTGCCCTATGCCGTCGTCCGACGGCACGCGCGCGACGATCCGATGCCATCCTGGCTGGAGGCCGATGTCGCGGTGTCGGTGCGTGCGGTGCTAGAAAGCTTTGGCGAACGCGCGTAGCGACGCCACCTGGACGGGATCCAGGGAGGGCCGCACGGTTTTGCGGGCCGCCTCGAGGTCGGCGGCGGTGACGTCGGCGGCGTCGATGGAGCGCCGCATCGCGGTGAGCGCGGCCTCGCGCAGCAGGGCCACGCAGTCGGCCGCGCTGTACCCGTCGAGTTCGGCGGCGATGTCGTCGAGATTGACATCCGCGCTCAGCGGGATGGATTTGGCTGCGGTGCGCAGGATTTCGCGGCGGGCCGCCGCGTCGGGCGGCTCGACGAAAACCAGCCGCTCCAGGCGGCCCGGGCGCAGCAGCGCGGGATCGATCAGATCGGGCCGGTTGGTCGCGCCCAGCACCACGACGTCACGCAGCGGGTCGATGCCGTCGAGCTCGGTCAGCAACGCGGCCACCACGCGATCGGTGACGCCCGAGTCGAAGCTCTGCCCACGCCGGGGCGCCAGCGCGTCCACCTCGTCGAGGAAGACCAGCGACGGCGCCGAATCCCTTGCCCGACGGAATAATTCGCGAACCGCCTTCTCCGAGGCGCCCACCCACTTGTCCATCAGCTCGGAGCCTTTGACCGCATGCACGCTCAGCTGCCCGGTGCTGGCCAGTGCCCGGACCACGAACGTCTTGCCGCAGCCCGGTGGCCCGTAGAGCAGCACGCCGCGTGGCGGATCGACGCCGAGCCGCGCGAAGGTGTCGGGATGCTGCAGCGGCCACAGCACCGCTTCGGTCAGCGCCTGTTTGGCTTCGACCATGTCGCCGACGTCGTCGAGCGTCACGTTTCCGACGGTCAGTTCCTCGCTGGCCGAACGAGACAGTGGCCGGATGACCGACAGCGCGCCGACCAGATCGTCCTGATGCAGCGTCGGCGGCCGGCCTTCGGCGCTGGCCCGCGACGCCGCCCGCAGCGCTGCCTCCCGGACCAGTGCGGCCAGGTCGGCGGCAACGAAACCCGGTGTACGGCCTGCGATTTCATCCAGATCCAGCTCGCCGGTCGGGACGGATTTCAGCAGTGTCTCCAGCAGCGCCTTGCGGGTCGCGCCGTCCGGCAGCGTCAGGCCGAGCTCCCGGTCGCACAGCTCAGGGGAGCGCAACCGCGGATCGAGCTGATCGGGCAGCGCGGACGTGGCGATCAGGGCCACGCCATCGGTGGCCACCGCGGTACGCAGCTCGGCGAGGATCAGGGCGGCCACCGGCTCGGCGGTCGCCGGCAGCAGCGCGTCGGCGTCGGTGATCAGCAGCACGCCGCCGCCGTCACGAATCCCGGTCACCGCGGCGGCCACCGTCTTGAGTCGGTCTTCGGCCGCCAGCGCGCCGACCTCGGGACCGTCGAGTTGGATCAGCCGGCGGCCGGCACACACCGCGCGCACCATCGTCGTCTTACCGACTCCGGCCGGGCCCGACACCAGCACACCCAAATTCGTGGTGGCGCCAAGGGTTTTCAGCAGGTGGGGTTCGTCGAGCGCCAGCTTGAGCCATTCGCTGAGCTTGCCGGCCTGCACTTGGGAACCCTTGAGATCGTCGACTCCGATGGCGGGATCCGCAACGGCGACCGGTTGCGGCCGGGCCGCGGCGGCACCGACAGGAATCCCGTCGCCCCAGGAGACCGACGAGTTCGGTTGCACACTCACCGGCCCGTCGGGGTCCACGCCGGTGACGGTGAGCAGCTCCGAGGTCCAGCTGATCCCGACTGAGGACGCCAGCGCCCGGCTGGCTGCCGACGTCGAGGTGCCGGGCCCGAGGTCGCGGGGCAGCAGCGACACCGCGTCGCCCACGGTCATCACCTTGCCGAGCAGGGCCTGTCGCAGGGTGGCCGAGGTAATCGATCGGGTGGCAAGCGAAGAGCCGCTCAGCGTCACCGATCGCGCGCCGTACACCGTGACCGCGCTCACGATCACCGCGGTGCCCTCGCGCAAGCCCGCGTTGGACAGCGTCACGTCGTCGAGCAGCACCGTGCTCACCGGGATCGTCGTTTCGGCGAGGCCTGCCACCGCCGCGGTGGTTCGCGATCCCGTCAGCGACACCGCATCCCACTCCCGAATGCCAAGGGCGGCAACGGCGCTCGGGTGCATCCGGATGACGCCGCGGCGCGAGTCGACGGCCGAGGTGTTCAGCCGGGCGGTCAGCGTCAGGTGTCCGGACCCCGCGCCGGGATCCGTCATGGCAAACGTCCACCCGGCTTACGCAGCCCCAGCCGCGCCATCGATCGTCCGCCGGGTCGCCCCAGCCGGACAATCGGGCGCCGGTGGGGCTGGGCGCGGCGGTTGGCCCGCCGCACGGCGCGCCGTTGCTCGGGCTTTTCGCCCCACACCTCGGGGTGTGCGGCCAGCCAGCGCTGGTTACGCACCGCGAAGGGGACGTGGCACAAGTAAGCGACGATGATGACCCAGATCAGGACGTAAGGAGCCAGCACCGCGGCCGCTGCACAGATCGCCAGGATGGCCAGCAGCGGCGCCGCCCAGTTCGGTGGCACCGCCGCGGCGTGCATCTTGCGCATCGGGATCTTGCTGATCATCAACATCGACGTGCCGGTGATCCAGAGGCAGAGGAACACCGTCGACGACCACCAGCCATCGCCGAACTGCAGCTTGAGCCCGATCAGGCCGATCATCGAGATCGCGCCGGCCGGCGCGGGCATTCCGACGAAGAACTCGTTGGCGTAGGCGGGCTTGGATCCGTCGTCCTGCAGCGCGTTGAACCGCGCCAGCCGCAGTACGACGCAGACCGCGTACAGCAGCACCACGACCCAGCCGGCCGGCGACGTCGACAACAGCGTCACGTACAGCACGATCGCCGGAGTCACCCCGAAGTTCACCGCGTCGGCCAGCGAGTCGATCTCCTCACCCATGCGCGACTGCGCGTCCAGGATGCGGGCCACCCGGCCGTCGAGCCCGTCGAGAATGGCCGCTGCGGCGATCAGCGCCATCGCCGCCTTGGGCTGATGTTCGAGCGCGAACTTGATCGACGTCAGGCCCGCGCAGATCGACAGCACTGTCATCGCACTGGGCAGGATCTGCAGGTTGACCGCCCGGCCCCGAATCTTGTTGCTCATCGCAGGTCGGCCAATACCGTCTCGCCGGCGACCGCGCGCTGGCCGACCGCGACGATCGGCTCGCTGCCCGGCGGCAAGTAGGTGTCCAGCCGCGAGCCGAATCGGATCAGGCCGTAGGTCTCACCGATCGACAGCTTGTCCCCGACGTGCGCGTCGCAGACGATGCGGCGCGCGACCAGCCCGGCGATCTGCACCGCTACCACCTCGGCGCCACTGTCGGTCCGGATCCGGACGCTGGTGCGCTCGTTCTCGTCGCTCGCCGACGGCAGGTCGGCCGACCCGAAACGGCCGGGGCGGTGTTGCACGGCGATCACCTCGCCGCCGACCGGGGCGCGTTGCACGTGGGCGTCCAGGATCGACAGGAAAATGCTGATCCGCGGCAGCGGCGCGTCGCCCATGCTCAGTTCCGCGGGTGGGGCCGCGGAATCCACCAGACAGACGACGCCGTCGGCGGGAGCGACCACGACACCCTGCCGCGTCGGCGGCACCCTGGGCGGGTGCCGGAAGAACGCCGCGCAGGCTCCCGCGGCCAGCAGACCGACCCGGCGCGGCCACCGGTGGTGGCGTCCGAGGAGCGCGAGGGCCAGGCCGGCGGAGATGAACGGCAGCCCCGCGGGATGCACCGGCGGCACGGTTTCTCCCACCAGCTGCAGCATGTGCCGTGGGCTGACGGTCGGGCCCTGGTAGGACAGGCCTTCGTCGGCGGAATGGCGGGGGCGTCGTGCCACGCGCGTCATCTTACGGAGCCCGGGTGGCGTTCTGCTTCGTGCGGGCCAGCAATGGAAGCATTGGTCTTTCACGCGCATAGGGGGTGTACGGATCTCGACTCGATCGCAGACTCGCGACCGCGCGGCGACGCGGCTGCGCCGCGCAAAAATGACCGTCACCGTCATCTTCACGGCTCACGCGGTGCTGGCCTCGGCCTGGGTCGCGTATATCCCGCAAGTCAAAGCACAGCTCGGGTTGTCCAATGCGGCGCTGGGCACCGCGCTCTTCGGGGTGCCGCTGGGCTCGGTTGCCGCGATGATCTTTTGCCATTGGGCGCTGCCCCGGTGGGGCAGCCACCGGTTGGTGCCCGCCCCTCTCGTCGGCTACGCCCTGGCAGGGCCGGCCATCGGGCTGGCCTCCTCCGAGCTGTCGCTGTTTCTGGCGCTCGCGGTGTGGGGGGTCTTTCAGGGTGCGCTGGACGTCGCGATGAACACCCAGGCCGGCACCGTCGAGCGGCTCGCCCGAGCGCCGATCATGGCCCGCTTCCACGGCATGTGGAGCGCCGGCGGATTGCTCGGAGCCAGCACTGGCGCGGCGTGCGTGGGCGCCGGAGTCGGCCTTACCCCGTTGCTGGTGGCGGTGGGGGTCGCCGTGCTGGGTGTCGCGGTACCGTTCCTGCGTTACCTGGTACCGGATCAGGCGACGACCGAACGTTCGGATACGCGTTGCGCCAAGCGCTTTGGGTTGACGGCCGCCGTGGCGGTACTGGCGTTGGTGTCGTTCGCGTCATTCCTGTCCGAGGGTGCCGCGGCCGACTGGTCGGCCACCTACTCGCGCAACGTCGTGGGGGCCGGCCCGGGCGCGGCCGCGCTGAGCTACGCCGCGTACACGTTGCTGATGGTCGTCACCCGGCTGGGCGCCACCCGCCTGCAGGTGCGGCTTTCCGCGCGCCGGCTGTTGCCGGCACTGGCCGTATTCGCGGCGATCGCGATGTGTGTGACGCTGGCGCTGGGCAACCCCATCGTCACGGTGATCGGGTTCGCCTGTCTGGGCGCCGGCGTGGCGCTGTTGGTGCCCACGGCGTTCAGCTCCGCCTACTCGGCGGGCACCGCGGGTTCGGCCATCACGATGGTGGCCGCCAGCGGCTGGCTGGGTTACCTGCTCGGGCCGCCGTTGATCGGCCATCTCGCCGACTGGATCGGGTTGTCAGCGGCATTGGTGACCATTCCGGTGATGGTCTGCGTGGCCGCAATCGCGATCCGCTGCACCTCCGCGTTCGACGCCGCCGACGAGTTCCACCGCCAGGTTTAGCTCAGATCCCAGACCTGCAGCTCGGTTCCGGCGGCCACTTCCACGACATCCTCGGGGATGTCCAGCAGGCCGTTCGCGGAAGCCAGCCATCGCAGGTGGTGCGAGGCCGGCGGGCCGTAGCTGAGCACGCTGCCGTTGTCGGTGTCGAGGATCGCGCGGCGGAATTGGCGCTTACCTTTCGGCGAGGTCAGCGACTCGGCAAGCACCGCGGGCCGGTGCGGCCGGTGCGGATCCGGCAGGCCCATCGCCGTGCGCAGCGCGGGACGGATGAACACCTCGAAGGACACCAGCGCGCTGACCGGGTTGCCGGGCAGGGTGACGATCGTGGTGCCGGCCACCCGCCCGATGCCCTGCGGCATCCCGGGTTGCATCGCCACCTTGACGAACTCGACGCCCTGGTCTCCGTCACGGCCGAACGCGTCCTTGACGACCTCGTAGGCGCCGGCGCTGACTCCGCCGCTGGTGATGATCAGGTCGACTTCGTTTTCAGGGGCCGCGTGCCGATCCAGAATCGAGCTGAACTGCGCGACATCGTCTTCGGCCGTCGCGACGGCGATCACGTCGGCGCCGGCCTCACGCACGGCCCCGGCCAGCATGATCGAGTTGGACTCGTAGATCTGTCCGGGCTGCAGCGGGGTGCCCGGCGTCACCAGCTCCGTCCCGGTCGAGATCACCAGCACGCGCTGTCGCGGGATCACCGGCAGCCCCGGCAATCCCAGCGCCGCGGCCAGGCCCAGCACCGCCGGCGTGACGACCTGACCCTTGCGCAGCACGGTGGTGCCCGGCGCCACGTCTTCGCCCGCCCGTCGAATGTGCTTGCCCGGCTCCGCCCGTGCGCGGATCGCCACCGAGTCCACGCCGCCGTCGGTGTTCTCCACCGGCACAACGCCCGTCGCCCCGGCCGGCATCGGTGCGCCGGTCATGATGCGATGCGCGGTTCCGGGTCGCAGCGTCAACTGATCGGTGCGCCCGGCAGGAATGTCCTCGGCGACCGGCAAGACCACCGGCCGTTCGGGTGTGGCGCCCTCGGTCTCTTCGGCGCGCACCGCGTATCCGTCCATCGCGGAGTTGTCGAAAACCGGCAGTGCCAACTCGGCAACCACGTCGTCCGCCAGCGCCAGGCCCTGGGCCTGCGTCAGTGGCACCGTCACGGCGGGGCGGGCGCCGATCATGGCAGCTACGACGCGCTGATGTTCCTCGACTGACCGCACCCGGCCATTATCGGCCCCTCGAATTCCGGAGCCGACGCCGGTGGCGGCGTCGCAAAACTCATCCTCTGCGATGCGTGCTGTCCGACGTAGAGTCGAGAACGTGATTACCGGGTTGGCCCACACCGGCGTGTGCGTACCGGATTGTGAGGCCGCAGTGGCCTTTTACCGCGACGTGTTGGGCCTGCGTGTGCTGTCGCCGCCGTATGTGATGGGCGGTAACGCCATTCGCAACGACATGGGTGAGCTGGTGGCCGATCCCACGATGAAAGCCGCCATCGTCGGCTTCGGCGACGGCAGCGATCGCGTCCTGGAGGTGATCGAATACCTCAACGTCGACGGCGGCGATCAGCGGGCTGCCGCGGCCCTCACCGATCACGGGCTCTCGCATGTCGGGCTGATCTGCGCGGATCTCGACGCCACTCGCGCCGAACTCGAGGGCAGGGGAGTCCGGTTCCTGGTGAGCGGAATTGCCGACGTCGCGCGCGTGCGCACTAGCTGGTTCGTCGATCCGTGGGGCGTGGTGTTCATCCTGGTGGAGAAGAGCCGACCCGAGCGACCCTACTTCGCGCAATGGGACTGAAGCCGCGCGTCGGGGTCATCGGCGCGGGCGCCGGTGGCATCGCGATGGGAATCCAGCTCGCCGACGGCGGCTACGACTTCACCATCTTCGACCGCGCCGACGGATTCGGGGGTACCTGGCGGCACAACACTTTTCCGGGGGCGGCCTGCGATGTGCCGTCGCATCTGTACTCGTACTCGTTCGCGCCGAACCCACGCTGGAGCAAGACCTACGCGAACCAGCCCGAGATCCTGGCCTACCTGAAACGGGTGGCCGCCGAGCACGGGCTGGGCCCGCACCTGCGGCCCCACACCTCGATCACCACCGTGCGCTGGTCGCACAACCGCCGGCGGTGGACGCTCGTCACCGGCGACGGCGACGCGCACGAGTTCGACGCCGTGGTCAGCGCGGTCGGAATGCTCGACGTGCCCCACGTTCCCGATATCCCTGGCGCGCAACGGTTTCGGGGCAGGCAATTTCACTCTGCGCGGTGGGATCACGGAAAGTCGACGGCAGGTGAGCGGGTCGCGTCCATCGGCACGGGCGCCAGCGCGATCCAGTACGTTCCGGCAATCGCCCCGAAAACCGCACACCTCATCGTGTTTCAGCGAACCCCGATCTGGATCTCGCCCCGATTCGATTTTCCGTTCACGCCGCAACAGCACGCCGAGTTCGAACGCGATCCGGCGGCCATGCAGAAGCTGCGCGACGAGGCATTCGACGCCTACGAGTCGTCCAGCTTCGACGTCGACGCGAATCAGACGCGCGAGGCCACCGAGCTCGCGCGCAGTTACCTGATGCGCAAGGTCGCCGATCCCGAGCTGCGCGCCAAGCTGACGCCGGACTACCCGGTGGGCTGCAAGCGACCGCTGATGTCGCGCGAGTGGTACCCGACGTTCGGATTGCCGAACGTCAGCCTGGAAACCAGCGCGATCACCGAGATCACCGAACGCGGAGTGCGCACCGCCGACGGCGTCGAGCACCGCGTCGACACCATCATCTACGGCACCGGCTTCAAAGCCGCCGACTACCTCGCCAGCATCGACGTGTACGGAAGCGGCGGCCGTGCGCTGCGCGACGACTGGAGTGACGGCGCGCAAGCCTATCTCGGTACGTTGATCGCCGGATACCCGAACTTCTTTATGCTGTACGGCCCCAACACGAACGGCGTCAACTCGATCATCTACATCCACGAGGCGCAGACGACCTTCATCCGTCAGATGCTCGACGTGATGGGTGATCGCGGGGCGCGCACCATCGAGGTCACTCAGGATGCGCAGCGCCGCTACAACGACGAGATCCAGTCGGCGATGGAGGGCAAGGTCTGGCTGGCCTGTACCAACTACTTTCGCCATCCCAGCGGCAAGGTGGTCACCCAGCTGCCCTACAGCGGGCGGACCTTCTTCGAGCGCACCCGCACGCTGGTGGACGAGGACTACGAGCTGCGCGCGTAACTAGCCGAGCACCGGCAACAGCAGCCGCGATGACGATCGAACGGTGTTGACCGTGCTGGTGCCGACGGGCGCATGCCGGAAGTCCATGATGGCCGGAACGTCGGGATTTTGGTCGTCGCTGGTGAGTGTCAACTGGATACGGTGCCCGCGGCGAAATCGTCGGGCGTTGGGCCGCAAGGGGATTCGGTACACGACGTCCTCGCCGATCGGTACTCCGACTGCGGTCCGGCACGGCAGTACCGGCGCGCCGGGACGGCTGGCGTCTTCGTCGACCTCACGCAGGCTGGCCCGGAGCCAACCACTGGTGAGATGCTCGACAGTCGAGCCGTCTTCGGCAATGTCGGACACGGTCACGATCCATCCGGTGTCCAACGCGGTTGCCGAGGCAACCAGTCGCAGTTCGATGTCGCCCGCCACGTCCACGTCTTCGTCCAGCGGCGCGGTGGTCCAGGTCAGCAGTGACGGCGGATCGATCTCGCTGGGCTTGGCGCGGTTGAGTCCTGTTCCCAGGGACCAATATTCGCGGCTGCCCGGCTCGCCTTCGTCGACGGCAAGGCCTGCGTCGGCGCGCAGGGCGAACTCGACATGTGAGCTGTCGAGCGGAGGCCATGATTCCTGCGCCTTCCACTCTTCGGCCACGGGCAGGAAGTAGCGGAACGCGGGACCCTCGAGAATTCCGGTGTCCTGTCCCTTGAGCCAATGGTCGTACCACGCGAGCGCTTCGATGTGCATGCTCTCCCACGGCCAGGTAAGGCCGTATTTTCCGAGCATCGCGACCCGGACACACGGGCTCTTGGTCAGGTTGCGCAGCGTGGAAAAGGTGGACGGCAGGTGCAGCGGCACGTTCTCCCAATCGCATCCCAAATAAACTGGTATATCGATGTTTTCGAGCAGCTCAGTCAGGTCGCGCTCGTCCCACCATTCGTCGCGTATCGGATGCCTGACGACGGCGTTCTGCCACAGCTCGTCCCATGGCCGCGGCGGATGGGGCAGTTCCATCAGCAGGTTGAGCATGTCGTTGGCCGATTCGCCGTTCATCGTGGCGAACTTCTCGTGTATCGGCGCCAGATTCAGCAGGCGGCGGCCGATGGCGAAAGGTGTACTGCGGTAGAACCGGTCACTCTTAGGCGCCGTCAGCCCGAGCATCGACAAAAACGAGCTGAGAAATTTCGTACTGGGCAGACCGTGGTGCGTCGCGCCGTCGTAGAGATCGCTGGTCACGGCGAACGGAAAGATGGCCTTGAGGTGTGGCGGTCGCTCGACGGCTGCCTCGAGTTGGGTCATGGCGAAGTAGCTGATGCCCAGCATGCCGAGATTGCCGTCACACCATGGTTGTTCGGCAACCCACTCGATCACGTCGTACATGTCGCGGCGCTCTTGGCTGTCGAAGAAAGCGAAAGTCCCGCCGGAGCCGCCGGTTCCGCGCAGGTTGACGATCACGTGGGCGTAGCCGCGCGGCACCCAGAAGTCAGTGGCGCCCGCCTCGATGAAGCCGGCCGGGGCGCCGAGGTCTTGTAGCTGCCGGGCGTAGGGGGATGCGGCCACCAGTGCCGGAAACGGCCCGTTGGCGTCCGGCCGGTAGATGTCGGCCATCAGCTCGATGCCGTCGCGCATCGGGATCGTGACGTTGAGGTGTCGACGCGTGCCGTACTTCGGTTCGCTCAGATTGCGGAACTCGCGCCCCGACGTCTGCGGTCCGTTCAGCCGGCGCTGGCCCGGTTCGATGCCGGCGACGCGCTTCGAGGTGGTGCCCATGGCCTGCTCTCCTGTTTTCACGGATCGTTGAAACTATCCTCACGCTACGTTGAAACTAGTCTCAACGCAACAGGAATTTCACGCCATGGTGAAACTTGACGTGAAGAAGGCGCTAACGGCGAGCGACGTCAGACCCAGAAGTTGTCGTGCCGGACGAACCACTCGCTGCGCTCGTCGTCGGTCATGTCGGCCAGCGTGCCAAAGCCTTCGAAGTACGTCTCGCGCGGCGCGCCCGGGGCGAACAGCATCAGGATCGACGCGGGTTCGTCGGCCTCGTTGCGGAAGCCGTGGATCCCGCCCGGCGGGACATAGAGGAAATCGTGTGCGCGGCCGTCGACCCATTCGGTGCCGTCGTAGAGCTTGATCGTCCCGGACAGCACGAAGAACGCCTCGGACATGGCCCGGTGATAGTGCGCCGGGGGCCCGCCGCCGGCCGCCGCGATATCGACCCGGTACAGGCCGTAGTCGCCGTCGGTGGCCTGCTGGTTGGCCAGGTAGTGGTAGTTGACCCCGGCGGTCTGGTAATCCGGTGGCGCGTCACCCCGTTTCAGCCAGGCGCTGACTTCCGGCTGGCCGGCGGTGTAGCGGGGCGGTGGATACGGCGGCACGACGAGGGACATGGAATCCAGCCTGCCAGCTAGCAGAGCGGGCGCTGTCCGACAAGATCCGCGACCTGGCCGCCCGCGTGGTTTCGGCGGCTGCTACGAGCAGTTGCTCGACTTGGCCTAGTCGATGCGAAAGACGACGCCGGTGAGCTCCTCGGAGACCGTCCACAACCGGCGCTGCAACTCGGTGTCGTGCGACTTGGTGCTCGAGGCAACGACTTTGGGGTAGCCGCGGGTTTCGGCGAAGCCGTCGGGGCCGTAGTACTGGCCGCCGAGGACGCCCGGGTCGGTGGCGGCGCGCAGCGTCGGGAGCGCGCCCATGGCGGCGTCCTGAGCGATCACCGAGAAGAACAGGTTGACGAGCGGCCGGAACGACGCGGGCGTGTAGCGGCCCAGCTCGGTGTTCGACCCGCCGGGGTGGGCGGCGGCGGCGATCGTCGTCCCGTGCGGGGCAAGCCGTCGCTGCAGTTCGTAGGTGAACAACAGGTTGGCGAGCTTGGCCTGCCCGTAGGCCGCCACCCGGTTGTAGCGGCGTTCCCACTGCAGGTCGTCGAAGTGGATGTCGGCCAGAATGCGGTGACCGACGCTGCTGACCGTCACAATCCGCGAGCCGGCGACCGGCAGCAGCCGTTCCAGCAATAGGCCGGTGAGCGCGAAGTGGCCCAGGTGGTTGGTGCCGAACTGCATCTCGAAGCCGTCTTTGGTGGTTTCCTTCGGCGTGTACATCACGCCCGCGTTGTTGATCAGCAGGTCGATACGGTCGTAGTCGGACTTGAGCTGTCCGGCGGCCGCGCGGACGGAGTCCAGCGAGGTCAGGTCGAGCTCCTGCAGCTCGACGTCGGCGTGCGGACTCCGTGCGGTGATCCGTGCGGCGGCGTCCTTGCCCTTGTCGAGATTGCGCACCGCGAGCACTACGTGGGCGCCCCGCTCGGCGAGCGCGGCGGCGGTTTCGTAGCCCAGGCCGGTGTTGGCTCCGGTGATGACGGCGACGCGGCCCTTCTGGTCGGGAATGTCCGCTGCTGTCCACTTGGCCATGGCAAACTCCTTTGCGAGTAAAGTAAGCGGGGCGAGCGCTCCGGTTTATTTGTACTATACGGAACGTGCGCCCCGCTTTGTCAACCGATGGGTGGTGAATAGATGGCACAGCCCGAACGTCGGTTGCGTGCCGACGCGGCGCGCAACCGGGCGCGCGTGCTGGAAGTCGCCTATGACACCTTCGCGGCCGAGGGCCTGTCGGTACCCATCGACGAGATCGCCCGTCGGGCCGGCGTCGGGGCCGGCACCGTCTACCGGCACTTCCCGACCAAGGAAGCGCTGTTCCAGGCGGTCATTGAGGACCGCATGCAGCACCTCGTCGACGAGGGGCACGCCCTGCTGGAATCCGCCGGACCGGGTGAGGCGCTGTTCGTCTACCTGCGCTCGCTGGTGCTGCGGTGGGGTGCGGCGGATCGCGGCCTGGTCGACGCCCTGGCCGGTTTCGGCATCGACATCGCTACCGCGGCACCCGATGCCGAGGACGCCTTCCTGGCGATGCTCGACGAGCTGCTGCGCGCCGCGCAGCGGGCGGGCACGGCGCGGGCGGACATCGGCGTGCGCGAAGTGAAGACGATCCTGGTCGGATGTCAGGCCATGGAGGCCTACAACGCGGAGCTGGCCGAGCGGGTTACCGACGTCGTCGTCGACGGTTTACGCGCTGAGCGATAGCGCCGGACAACCGCTGCCCCGTTCTTGCACTCGGCATAGGCGAGTGCTAAGAATGACGTTGGCACTCGCAGTGTGCGAGTGCTAGGTCGGGACGGTGAGGCCAGCTCTGGTCGTCCGTCGCGGGCACTGCGCCCGGCCAGCGTAAGTAACGGGGTTGCCGCCATCCGGCGGCCTCCGTTTCATTCCCAATCCGGAGGAATCACTTCGCAATGGCCAAGACAATTGCGTACGACGAAGAGGCCCGTCGCGGCCTCGAGCGGGGTCTTAACGCCCTCGCCGACGCGGTAAAGGTGACGTTGGGGCCCAAGGGTCGCAACGTCGTCCTGGAGAAGAAGTGGGGCGCTCCCACGATCACCAACGATGGTGTGTCCATCGCCAAGGAGATCGAGCTGGAGGACCCGTACGAGAAGATCGGCGCCGAGCTGGTCAAGGAAGTCGCTAAGAAGACCGACGACGTCGCCGGTGACGGCACGACGACGGCCACGGTGCTGGCTCAGGCGCTCGTCAAAGAGGGCCTGCGCAACGTCGCGGCCGGCGCCAACCCGCTGGGCCTCAAGCGCGGCATCGAGAAGGCCGTCGAGAAGGTCACCGAGACCTTGCTGAAGTCGGCCAAGGATGTCGAGACCAAGGAGCAGATCGCTGCGACCGCGGGTATCTCGGCGGGTGACCAGTCGATCGGTGACCTGATCGCCGAGGCGATGGACAAGGTCGGCAACGAGGGCGTCATCACCGTCGAGGAGTCCAACACCTTCGGCCTGCAGCTCGAGCTCACCGAGGGCATGCGGTTCGACAAGGGCTACATCTCGGGCTACTTCGTCACCGACGCCGAGCGTCAGGAAGCGGTCCTGGAGGACCCCTACATCCTGCTGGTCAGCTCCAAGGTGTCGACCGTCAAGGACCTGCTCCCGCTGCTGGAGAAGGTGATTCAGGGCGGCAAGCCGCTGCTGATCATCGCCGAGGACGTCGAGGGCGAGGCTTTGAGCACCCTGGTCGTGAACAAGATCCGCGGCACCTTCAAGTCGGTGGCGGTCAAGGCCCCCGGCTTCGGTGACCGCCGCAAGGCGATGCTGCAGGACATGGCCATCCTCACCGGTGGTCAGGTCATCAGCGAAGAGGTCGGCCTCTCTCTCGAGACCGCCGACATCTCGCTGCTCGGTAAGGCCCGCAAGGTCGTGATCACCAAGGACGAGACCACCATCGTCGAGGGCGCCGGTGACACCGACGCCATCGCCGGCCGGGTGGCTCAGATCCGCACCGAGATCGAGAACAGCGACTCCGACTACGACCGCGAGAAGCTGCAAGAGCGCCTGGCCAAGCTGGCCGGCGGTGTTGCGGTGATCAAGGCCGGAGCTGCCACCGAGGTGGAGCTCAAGGAGCGCAAGCACCGTATCGAGGACGCGGTCCGCAACGCCAAGGCCGCCGTCGAGGAGGGCATCGTCGCCGGTGGTGGCGTGGCGCTGCTGCAGGCCGCCCCGACCCTGGACGAGCTCAAGCTCAAGGGCGACGAGGCCACCGGTGCCAACATCGTCCGCGTGGCGCTCGAGGCTCCGCTGAAGCAGATCGCCTTCAACTCCGGGCTGGAGCCCGGCGTTGTCGCCGAGAAGGTCCGCAACTCGAAGGCCGGCACCGGCCTGAACGCGGCCACCGGCGAGTACGAGGACCTGCTGAAGGCCGGCGTGGCCGACCCGGTCAAGGTGACCCGTTCGGCGCTGCAGAACGCCGCGTCGATCGCGGGGCTGTTCCTGACCACCGAGGCCGTCGTGGCCGACAAGCCGGAGAAGGCGGCCGCTCCGGTGGGCGACCCGACCGGTGGCATGGGCGGTATGGACTTCTAAGTCCAAGAGCGGAAAAGCTCAACTCACTGAAGAAGCCCGGTCCCCTGGAAACCCCAGTGGGCCGGGCTTTTTCGTGTGTCAGGGCTGTTCGAGACGCAGACAGTCGTCTTTACAGCCGGGTTTGGTCACCGTTTCCGGTCCCGCCTTGCGGTGCAGAACCGCGCGACTGGGCAGCACGCGCAGCACGTCATCGCGGGCCAGGCCGGTGCCGTCGACGATCAGCGAGTAGCCGCCCGGTTCGTGCGGGGGCCAGACCAGCGTGACGGCGTCGTGCCGGGCGACGTTGTTGCGGGTGCTGTTGCCGATGGAGCCCACCTCGAGCACGCCGTCGATCAGCATCGGGTCGACCGCCACGGCGTGCGCGTGCCGGCCGTCGCCGAAGGTGATCAGGTAGGCGAACGTGAAGTCGGCCAGCGCGCCGGCGAGTTGATCGAGATCCACTTTCACGCTCATGACGCGAGGATAGGCCGCGCGTGTGCGGTGGCAATACGTCGTAGTCGCAGCGGCCCCACCCGTCCCTGCGGGCGGCCCGTCATGTTTTGCCCGCCTCACAGCGACAAGTTGAATTGTCGCTGTGAGGCGGGCAAGTCGGACATCGCCCCGATCTCATCCCGGCCGGGCAGCTTCCCGCATTTTGGGTACTGATCTATCCAAGGTTCGGACATTTGAGCACGAAGGGGGCTTACCAATGGGCAAATCGTCATGGGGCGCGGTTTGGGGACTGATCGCCGCCTGCGTGTTCGGCGTCGGGATCGCGCCGACCGCCGCTGCCGCGCCCGACCCGTGCTCGGCGAGCGGGGTCGCCGCCACCGCGAGCGGTGTCCTGAACTCGGCGAGCGGATATCTCGACGGTCATCCCGATGCCAACAACGTGCTGACCGCGGCGGTCAACCAGCCGCCCGCCGACGCAAAGGCATCCGTACGCGGTTATTTTCTCAGTCATCCGGGTGAGGCGCTGGAACTGAAAGGCATCGCCCAGCCGCTGCTCGACCTGCGCAGCAGATGCAACGCGTCGGTGTCGCCCGATCAGCTCGCGGCGTTGTTCAACGCATTGTCCGAGTAGTCGCGGCCGGTAGGTTCGATCCGTGACTCTGCCTCCTCCCGCGCCCACCAGCACCGCCGTCGTCACCGGAGCGTCGTCGGGGATCGGCGCCGCGATCGCCCGCGAGCTCGCCGATCGCGGGCACGGTGTCACTCTCGTCGCGCGCCGCGAGGACAAGCTGCGCGAGCTGGCGGACGAACTCACCGGCCGGGTTCGCGTCGAGGTGATCGGCTGCGATGTCGCGGATTCCGCCGCTCGCGCCGGCCTTTTCGGCGAGGTCGAGCGTCGCGGATTGACGGCCGAGATCCTGGTCAACAACGCCGGCGTCGGCACCATCGGGTCGGTGACGGACACGTCGGTCGATGACGAGATCGCCCAGGTCAGGGTCAACGTCGAGGCCGTTATCGACCTGACCACGCGCGCGGTCCAGCAGATGGTGGCGCGCGGGCGCGGCGGGATTCTCAACGTCGGGTCCACCGCGGGCTACTACCCCTTCCCCGGCCAGGTCGGCTACGCCGCCACCAAGGCGTTCGTGATCACCTACACCGAAGGGCTGCGCGGCGAACTGGCCGGCACCGGTGTCACCGTCGCGTTGCTCAACCCCGGACCGGTGCGCACCGAGTTCCTGAAGAACGCGGGCATGGATGAGCGGAAATTCGCCGACGCGTTCCCGAAGTTCATGTGGCTGCCCGCCGCCGAAGTGGCGCGCGCCGGAATCGATGCGCTCGACGGCGACCGCGGATCCGTGATCCCCGGGCTGCCCAGCCAAGTCAGCACCCGGTTGTTCCAGTTCATGCCGCGACGTCTGCTGCTGCCGCTACTGAAGAAGCAGCATCCCGGCCTCAAACGGGACCGCTCAGCGACCTAGCGGCCAGCGCCGCATCCAGCCCTCCACCGGAAGGGCGAGCGCGTTGCACAGCGTGCAGATCGTGCGATACCAGCCGACGGCCGTGAGCAATTCGATGCGCTGCTCGTCGTCGAGGTCGCGGCCCAGCGCCGCCCACGTCGCCTCCGACCACGAACCGGTGCGCTCCAGCTCGTCGACCGCCGCGATCAGTGTCCGCTCGGCCGGGCTCCACCGCGCGTCGTCGGGGCCGCCGGTCACCAGCGCGTCACATTCATCGTCGCTGACTCCGACGATCGGTCCCCAGAACGCCGCCTGCCCGCCCCACTCGTACTCGCAACCGACCAGCGCGCAGCTGCGCAGGATCGCGATCGTCCGGGTCCGCGGAGGCAAAAGCGCTGCGATATAGAGGGATTCACCGAGCTTGCGCAGCCGGTTGGCCAGCGCGGGATGGCGCTGCAGGCAGCGCACCAGAAGCAGTGGCTCATACGAGCGGTCGGGGTGGCCCCAGCTGTTGATGCTGTGGGCGTCTTCCTCGCTCCATGGCGGGGCTAATGGCGCGACGCGGCTCATCCGACTGACTGTACGAGGTCACGCCGGCAGGGAGAACACCACGCAGTCGTGCAGGGTGCCGTGGGCCGCGGAGTCGGGATCGGCGTCGCGGTGCAGGAGCGCGCGGGCCGGCACCACATCCAATCGGACTGTCTCGGAGTCGGACTCGGCGATTTCGGCGTGGCCGTCGACGATCAGCGAATAGCCGCCCGGCTCGCGCGGCGGCCACAGCAGCGTGACATCGCCGCGCCGGCTGAGGTTTTCGCGGGTGCGGCCGCCGATGAGTCCGATATCGAGGACGGCGCCGTCGCGCAGCCGCGGTTCGACCGTCACGGTGTGGACGCGGTATTCGTCGTCGACGGTGATCAGGTATGCGAACGGGAAGTCGGGCAGGGCGGCGGCCAGCCTGTCCAGATCCACCCTCTTCTTGGTGCGCATGATGTCGAGGATAGGCGCAGCGGGCGGGTCGTTACTCCGCCGTCAAACCCGTCGGTATGGTGCCCGAGCCCAGATTGCTGAGCAGGCCCAGGTTTGCGGTTCCCGGGTTGAAACCGGTGCCGGCGTTCGGTGAGTTGAGGAGGCTGGCGCTGAAGTCCGCCGAAGCCGAACCGCTCGGCACGGTGTGGGCGAACCCGGTGCCGGGGGTGTCGGTCAGCCAGGACCCGACGTGGCCGCCGGTGTGATCGAGACTGGCCAGTGTGTTGATGTGGTGCGCCAGGCTTCCGGTGCCCGAGTGGGGTCCGAAGATCAGGTCGCCGTTGTTGAATTGCACGCCGAGGTTCTGCATGACCTGCTGCCAGGGCGCCAGCTGTTCGGCGGCCGCCGAGGCGTCGGCGTGATAGCCGGACATCGCTGCCACGTCGGTGGCCCACATCTGTTCGTAGGCGGACTCGATGTCCATGATCGTGGGGGCGTTTTGGCCCAGGTGGTTCTGCGAAGCCAACGCCCGCACCAAGGCGCGGTTGGCCGTCACCACCGCCGGCTGCACCGTCGCCGACAGCGCCGTCTCGAAGGCACCCGCGATGGCCGAGGCCTGGCTGGAGGTCGCCTCGGCCTGGGCGGCCGCCGCCTTGAGCCAGCTCACGTATTGGGTCGCGACGGCCAGCATCGCCGACGCCGAGGGCCCCTGCCACGAACCGTTGGCCAGATCGGAGGCCACGGAGAAAAACGAGGACGCGGACGAGGCCAGGTTCTCGGCAAGCCCATCCCAGGCTTCCGCGGCAGCATGCAGCGGCGCCGATCCAGGACCGGCGTAAAGGAGGGCCGAATTGATCTCTGGCGGCAACCACGCGTAATGCGGGCTCGTCACTGCAATAACTTAACCGGGACAGGGCCTTCTTCGTGGCGTTATGGCGTGGGTGCGGGCGCCGTTTGGCGGCCGCGGACCAGCTTGCCGGGACGCGCGTCGGTGGGTTTGCCGTTTTCGGCGATCACTTCACCGGACACGATCGTGGCCACATACCCGTCCGCGGTCTGATCCAGTCGACGCCCCCCGGCGGGCAGGTCATAGGTGATGACCGGCTTGTGCAGGCGCAGCGCGGCGTGGTCGATCACGTTGAGATCGGCCTTGTATCCGACCGCGATTCGTCCGCGATCGGCCAGCCCGGCGACCCGGGCCGGTACCGACGTCAGCTCGCGGACGGCCTCGGCGACCGTGAACCGTCCGGACGCCCGGTCCCGCGCCCAGTGCGCCAGGAAGAACGTCGAGTAGCTGGCGTCGCAGATCATCCCGTAGTGGGCGCCGCCGTCACCCAGCCCGAGCACCACGTCGTCGCGGTGCAGCAGCTCGCCGACCGTGTTCAGCGAGTTGCGCTCCATGTTGCTGGTCGCGACCAGGAGCATGGCGCGGCCGTCGTCGTCGAGCAGCCGGTCGTAGGCCTCCTCCATCGGGTGCACGCCGCGGGCCCTGGCCCGGGCCCCGATGCTGTCCGCCGGGTCCGGCTCGTAGTTGGGGTGCTCGCCCAGTGGGAAGATCCAGTCCCACATTTGCGCGACGTAGAGGATCGGGTGCCCTTCGCCCGGCTTGTCGGCCAGGATGCGGGCGCGGACCTCGGGCTTGCGCATCTCGGCGACCCGCTCGGCCAGCGGCAGATGCGCAATCTCCTGGTAGCTGGGGTAGAGCACGAACGGGTTGGCGGTGAGTTGCAACCCGATGATCAACCCGATCGGACGGGGCAGCAGTTGCGCGGTGATATCGCCGCCGGCGGCGTTGGCCTTCTCGATCATGTTGATCGCGTCGGGCCACGTCGGGTCCCCGGCGTTGGCGACGACGAGCGTGAAGGTGACCGGCAAGCCGACCTCCTCGGCGACGTCGAACACCGTCTGCAGCACCGGCTGGTAGCCGCCGGCCGGAATATCGGGCACGAACTGCAGCAGCCCACCGCCGCCGTCGACAACGCCCTTGGCGATCTCCTCGATCTCCTCACGGGCGGCCTCGTAACTCGGTATGGGCGAACCACTTTCGGTCTTGTGGATGGTCAACCGCGACGACGCGAAGCCCAGCGCCCCTACTTCCATGGCCTCCTTGGCCAGCGCCCGCATCTTGGCCAGGTCGTCGGCAGTGGCGGCTTCGCGGTCGGCGCCGCGCTGGCCCATCACGTAGACGCGCAGCGGCGAATGTGGCAGGTAGGCGGCCACATCGATGTCGCGGCGTCCCGCTTCCAGCGCGTCGAGGTATTCGGGGAAGGTCTCCCAGGTCCACGGCAGGCCGTCGGTCATCACCACGCCGGGGATGTCTTCCACGCCGGCCATCACGTCGACGAGGACGTCGTGGTCTTCCTGACGGCACGGGGCGAACCCGACGCCGCAGTTGCCCATCACCACGGTGGTCACTCCGTGCGCCGAGGACGGCGTCAGGCGCTCCGACCAGATGGACTGGCCGTCGTAGTGCGTGTGCAGGTCGACGAATCCCGGCGTGATCAGCAGGCCGGTCGCGTCGATCTCGCGCGCGGCGCTGTCACCGTTCACGGGCCCGACGGCCGTGATGACGCCGCCGGTTATCCCGACGTCGCCGACGTACGGTTCACCGCCCAGCCCGTCGACGATGGTGCCATTGCGAATCAGCAGGTCGTAGCTCACCTGATCAATCTACGACCGTTGCCTCGAGTCGTGCCACGATCAATTCGAGAACGACCACACGGGTATTTGCTGCGCTGGCGGCGCGAACGTCGAAGCGGTCCAGCACGAATAGCCGTAGGGTCGTTGGTATGTCAGATGCCGACGCCGCCGCCCGCGAGTTACTCCGCGATGCGTTCACCCGGTTGATCGAACACGTCGACGAGCTCACCGACGGACTGACCGACGACGTGTCCAACTACCGACCCACCGCGGACGCCAACTCCATCGCCTGGCTGATCTGGCACAGCGCCCGGGTGCAGGACATCCAGCTGGCCCACGTCGCCGGTGTCGAGGAGGTGTGGACCCGTGACGGCTGGGTGGACCGCTTCGCGCTGGATCTGCCCCGCCGCGACACCGGCTACGGCCACGGCGCCGCGGAGGTGGCGAAGGTGCGGGCGCCTGCCGATTTGCTGTCCGGTTACTACCGCGCGGTGCACAAGCTTTCGTGTGAGTACATCGCCGGCGTCACCGCCGAGGAGTTGGCCCGGGTCGTCGACAGCAATTGGGATCCGCCGGTAACGGCCAGCGCCCGGTTGGTGAGCATCATCGACGACTGCGCCCAGCACCTGGGGCAAGCCGCGTACGTGCGGGGCATCGCGCCGTAGATTGACGGCGTGCGATTTCTCGCGACGCTGACGCTGTGGCTCGCCACCACGATTGCGCTGGCGGTGGCCGTCCCCGGGAGATGGGTGCAGCTCAATCTCGTCGACGAGAACGGCTACGCGGCGCTGGCCCAGAAAGCGGCGGCTGACCCCGCCCTGCAGTCCGCGATGGCCGGTGAACTCACCAGCCGGACGATGACGCTGATCGCCGAGCATGGCGGTGCACGCACCCCGGTGGACAGCGCGCAGGTGCGCGACGCCGCCGGCGCATACACCGCCGGGCCGTCCTTCCCGCCGATGTTCGCGACGGCGAACCGGGCGGCGCACCGCTGGCTGTTCGCCGATGCGGGGTCGGATGATTCCTGGGCGGTCGACGTGGCCCCAATGCTCAACGACCCTGCGTTTCGGCAGATCTTGAGCGAGCACAATGTGACGGTGCCCGCCACGCTGACCGTGCCGCTGACGGCGTCGGTGCCCCACTCGCTGCGGCAGGGCGAGCTGAGCCGGGTCGGCGCGTGGGGCAAGTGGGCGAGCCTGGGGGCGGTAGCGCTGTGCGGGCTGTTGGCACTGCTGACCCTGCTGGCCGCCCGGCGCCGCGGCAAGGCGCTGACCGGTTTGGGCGTCTCGGCGCTGCTGGTCGGCGCCGCCGGGTGGGTCGGCATAGAGGTCGGTGCCCGCTACGTCAACGACGCGCTCAATCGCACCAGCGGCGACATCCGCCAGATCGCCGACGTCATGGTGCACACCGCCGAAGCCGGAATGCGAGTCTGGCTGAACCTGACGTTGGCTGCCGGTGCGGGGCTGGTCGTTGTCGGCGTGATCGTCGCGATGCTCGGCAGCCTGGTGAAGAAGGCCTAGCTCAGCGGCAAGGTCGCCAATATCGGGCTGGTGGGCTGGGGTGAGCCCGAGCCGGGTTCGACGGTGAAGGCCAAGGCCGTCGACTTGCCGAGGTTGGTCAGCGTCGCCGTCGTCGAGGGCGAGACGGCCGCGGTGCCCATCGTCCCCGCCGATGTCGGGCCCTTGGAGTCGATCAACCACATCTGGTAGACGGTGCCCGGACTCGGCGGCGGCACGTTGTTCATCACCAGCACCCCGGCACCGCGGTCGCGGGAAAACACCACCGTGGCCGTCCCGTTGGCCAGCGGGCGCGAAACCGTCCGGACGTCGGGGGCGGCCATCACCTGCTCGGCCACCGACGGCGTCGGCGTCGGGCGCAGCAGCGTCTGCAGGCCGAATGCCGTCAGGCCCGCCACGATCGCCGCCGCGACCGATATCAATGCGGTAGTGCGCCAACGGTTCCGGCGCTTCGCAAGACTCGGCGTGGCAAGGGCCAGCACGGCGGACCGCAGCCGTGCGGGCGGTTCGGCGATGGTGGCAGCCGAGACGACGGCCATCGTCTCGCGCACGGCGCGGACTTCCTCGGCGAAGGCCGACGCGACCGACGCGGGCGCGGTCGCGAGGCGCGAGTCGATGTCGGCGCGCTCCGCGTCGGACACCGCGTGCAGGGCGTACGGGGTCGCCAGCTCGAGCAGCTCGAAATCGGTAGGTTCGGTCACGGCACGTCCAAGCAGTTACGCAGCCCGCGCAGGGCGTCGCGAATACGCGATTTGATCGTCGACAAATTGGCGGCCAGACGTTGCGCCACCTCTGTGTACGTCAGTCCGCCGTAGTAGGCCAGCTCGATGCACTGGCGCTGCGCATCGGTCAGCCCGCCCAGGCAGTCGGCCACCCGGCGGCGCTCGTCGCCGGCGATCGCCGAGTCGGCGACGACGTCATGGTCGGTGTCGACATTGGCCGCGCCGTACCGCGATTCACGGCGACTGCCGGCCTGCTCGGCGCGCACCCGGTCGATCGCGCGCCGGTGCGCCATGGTCAGCAGCCAGGACAGGGCGGAGCCGCGGGCGGGGTCGTAGTCCGACGCCGAACGCCACACCTCGAGATAGATCTCCTGGGTGGTTTCTTCGCTGTAGCCGGCGTCGCGCAGCACCCGGATCACCAGCCCGAACACCCGGCTCTTGGTGAGGTCGTAGACCGCAGCAAAGGCCTGGGTGTCTCCCCGCGCGACTTCTCGCAGCAACTCATCCAGGTCGCTGCTCAGCTGCGGCAGTCCGGTCATTGTCAAGTAGCCTATCGCTGTTCACCGAGCGGCATCGGCGATGGCTATCGACGTGCTGGTCTCGGTGGTCTCGGGACAAAACACGCGGTCCGTTGCTGATATTCCGCGAAGCCGGGCCGGCCGGCCATCAATTTCTCGGTCAGCCGGACCCCGGTCACATAGACCAGGAAGTAGGTCATCAGCAGCGGTGACCCGACCGTGGCCAGCGACCACCACCCGGTGATGGTGATCAGCCACAGGCCCCACCACACGGCGGCGTCGCCGAAGTAATTGGGGTGACGCGTCCACGCCCACAGCCCGCGGTCCATCACTACACCGCGATTGGCCGGGTCGGACTTGAAGATCCGCAGCTGCCGGTCTCCGACCGCTTCGAAGGTGACGCCCACCAGCCACACCGCCACACCGAACACCAGCACGGCGACCAGCGGTTTCGGGGTGGGCCCGGTCACCGCCGACAGTTGCAGCGGGAAGGAGACAAACCAGGTGATCAACGCCTGCAGCAGAAAGACTTTGCGCACCACTTCCCCGGGTGTGGCATCGCCCAGCATGGCGGCATAGCGCGGATCCTCACCCTTGCCGGCGGTCTTGCGGTGGATGTGCCAGCTCAGCCGCGCCCCCCAGATCGTCACCAGCGCCAGCAGCAGCCAGCGCCGGATCGGGTCGCCGTGGCCGAGCGCCGCGGCGACGGCGGCGATCCCGACGAAGCCGATACCCCAGGCCACGTCGACGACGTTGTAGCGGCCGATGCGCTTGCCGATGGTGAACGTAACCGAATGCACCACGGCCAGAACCGCAACCGAGGCGCCGCACACCTGGGCCAAGTTCTCCACGATGCTCACCTCGCTCATCAGCACCCCTCGCGCGCGAACGTCCACTGATAGACGTTCAGGTATCCCGAGCGAAAGCCCGCCTCCGAATACGCCAGGTACAGCTCCCACATGCGTTGGAACACCTCGTCGAAGTCCATGTGCGCCAATCGGTCTCGTCGCTGCAGGAAACGCTCCCGCCACAGCCGCAGCGTCTCGGCGTAGTGCGGGCGCAACGAGGTCATGTCGACCGTGCGTAAACCGGTGCGGCGTTCGGTGATTGCGGAGATGGCCTGGGTGGATGGCAACAGTCCGCCCGGGAAGATGTACTTCTGGATCCAGGTTTGTGTGTTGCGGCTGGCCATCATCCGCGAGTGCGGCATCGTGATCGCCTGGATCGCAACGCGGCCGCCCGGTCGCACCAGCCGTTCGAGGGTGGTGAAATACCGCTGCCACGCATGGAATCCCACCGCTTCGATCATCTCGACCGACAGCACCGCGTCGTAAACTCCGTCAACGTCCCGGTAATCGCAGAGGTCGATCGTCACGTTGTCGGTCAGCCCCGCCGCGGCAACCCGAAGCCGCGCCAGCTGCTGCTGCTCGACCGACAGGGTCACCGAGTGGATCTCGGCGCCCCGGGCGGCCGCGCGGATGCACAGCTCGCCCCAGCCGGTCCCGATTTCGAGCACCCGGCTGCCCCGGTGAACGCCGGCGAGGTCGAGCAGCCGATCGATCTTGCGCTCTTGCGCGGCAGCCAGATCCGACGCCGACGCCGGCAGCCGGTCGAACAACGCGCAGGAGTACGTCATGGTCTCGTCGAGGAATTCGGAGAACAGGTCGTTGGACAGGTCGTAGTGCTCGGCAATATTGCGCCGGGTGCGATCCCGGCTGGCGCTGAACCACCGCGGCCGGAAGGCCGGCCCGATCGGGCGCAGCCATTGCAGCGAGCGCGGCACCAGTTCGTCCACCGAGCCGGCGAACACCGTCAGCATTCCGCTGAGGTCGTCCGACGACCATTCTCCTGCCATGTAGGACTCGCCGAAACCGATCAGGCCGTGGCGCCCGATCCGGCGCGCCATCGCTTTCGGTTGGTGGACAAACAAAGTCGGCACCGTCGGGTCGGCGGCACCGACCACCGTGCCGTCCGGGTAGGCCACCCGCAGCGGGAGCCGAGCGGCCGCGCGTCGCAACAGTCGGTCGGCGGCGGCGGCGCAGGCCGCGCTCACCGGCCCGGAGGGCACCTTCGCGATGGTCGGCCAGCGATCGGAATCGATTGCTGCCGCGGGTTTTCGGATGGTCGATACGGTCATCGCCGTACCAACGGGACTCGACGTAACCACAGTTTGATCCCCTGAATTCGGATGCGTACGGCCACCACCAGCGGCGCCAGCGGCGAAACGAGTTGCATGATCGCGACCTGCCGGGCGCTCGCCGGCCGCCGCTGCCCGCGCATGTTGGCCACGAACGCGGGCTGACGGTCGCGGCGCAGTTCGATGGTGATGTCGACTTCGTCGTCGGGCCGCGGTGCTCGTACCAGGTAGTAGCCGTCCACCGCATTGAACGGCGACACATAGAACTTCTTCTCGGTGACCACCGGCACGTCGGCCGGGGGCAGCAGGTAGGCGTGGCGCTCGCCATAGGTGTTGTGCACCTCGGCGATCACATGGCGCAGTTGACCGTCGCGGTCGTGGCACCAGAAGACGCTCAGCGGGTTGAAGACGTACCCGAGCACGCGCGCCTGTAGCAGCGCGGTGACGCGACCCTCGGGCGCGGTCAGGCCGCGGTCGGCGAAGAAGGCACCGAGCCGATCGCGCAACGAACCGGGCTGCCCCGGGGCGAAGTGATCCGAGGCGCGGAACCGGGCGAACGGTCGCAGCCACCAGGGCAGCAGCGGCAGCTCGTCGAGGTCGACATACCAGCTGTAGCTGCGGTATTCGAACGAGTGGCGCACCGGGGCCTGTCGCCAATGGCGGATCGTGGTGCGGTAGATCGCCGGCGTCAGCATCGGGCCACCGCCTCGCACTGGGTCGCCGTCGGCCAGTCGGCACCGAGGCGCCGCGCCGCGGCCAAGCCCGAGGCGGCGCCGTCCTCGTGAAAACCCCAGCCGTGGTATGCGCCCGCGAAGACCAGCCGATCGTCGTCCAGTGTGGGCAACAATGCTTGTGCCGCAACCGATTCCGGCGTGTAGAGGGGATGGCTGTAGGTCATTTCGGCGATCACCGACGCCGGATCGACGCGGTCGTGACCGCCCAGGGTCACCAGGTACCGGCGGTTGCCATCCAGCCGCATGAGTCTGCTGACGTCATAGCTGACCACGACATGGTCCTTCCCGGGGGTAACCAGGTAGTTCCATGATGCGCGCGCACGGCGATGCCGGGGTAGCACCGATTCGTCGGTGTGCAGCTGCGCCTGATTGGTCGAGTACGGGATCGCACTCAGCACCGCGCGTTCCCAGGGGGTCGGATCGTCGAGCAGCAGCAGCGCCTGGTCGGGATGCACGGCGACGACGGCCGCGTCGAACAGCCGCGGCGGGTGGTCGCCCGCCTGCAGCCGTACGCCGTCGCGTACCCGCCGCAGCGAGGTCACCGGCGTCCCGGTCGACACCTCGGCGAGCCGCGCGGCGATGGCCTGCACGTAGTGCGCCGAACCCCCGGTCACGGTGCGCCAGGTGGGGGAGCCGAACACCGACAGCATGCCGTGGTGGTCGAGGAAGACGAACAGATAGCGCGCCGGGTAGCGCAGGGCGTCGTCACCGGCGCACGACCACACCGCCGCGACCAGCGGGGTGATGAAGAAGTCGACGAAATACGACGAGAAGCGATGCCGGCGCAGGAAGGATTCCAGTGTCTCGAGTTCCGCCGGCTCGGTGCTGTCGTCGCGCAGCAGCCGCGCGGCGGCGCGGTGGAATCTGGTGATCTCGGCGAGCATGTGCAGGTGACGGGGCCGCAGCGACTGCTTACACGCGAACAATCCACTCAAGCCCAGGGCGCCGGCGTATTCGAGCCCGATCTCGTCGGCGCGCACCGACATCGACATCTCCGAGGGCTGGGTAGCCACCCCTAGCTCGCGCAGCAGCCGGCACAGCGTCGGGTAGGTCCGGTCGTTGTGCACCAGAAATGCCGAGTCGACGCCGATCACCCGGTCGCCGTCGTCCAGGAAATGGGTGTGCGCGTGGCCCCCGAGCCGTACGTCGGCTTCATACAGCGTGACGCGGTCGCGGCCGGACAGGATGTAGGCGGCGGTCAGGCCGGCCACGCCGCTGCCGATGACGGCAACCGACCGTGCGGGTAAGGAGTCCACGATTCTCATTCGTAGCCACGCAGCTGGCGGATGGGCTGCTGCGTGCTTACCGATGTCTAGCCGAAAGTGAACGAAAACACCTGCAAGCCCCTGCTCACTTGCAAGTCGAATTGATCGCGGTGGGCGGCGCCGTCGGACACGATCTCGTGCAGCGTGGGGACGCCGCCGATCGGTGTGGTGGTGGTTTTCCCGTCGCGGGTCATCGTGATGGTCCCGGTGCCGCCGACGACGACGAAGACGTTCTTGGCGGTGTAGTTCAGCCGGATCGCGGCGTCGTCGCTTTCGGCGGTGATGCCCTGGTCGTCGAGGGTCCACCGGCCGCGCAGCGCGAACCTGTCGTTAGCCAGCTGCGGCGGGAAGCTGAACCCGGCGGCGCCTGCCTGATAGCTGCCGTCACCGCCGTAGGTGGTGGCTTTGTCGGGAGCCAGGTAGGTCTCGGGGGTGAGGTTGGTCTTGGGGGTGGTGTCGGCCCCGTTGACCGCCGGGGGTAGCGCGACGTTGGGGTTGGCGTCCACCAGCAGTTGGCGGATCAGCTTCTCGGTGCCGTCGTAGTCGCCTTCGCCGAACTTGGTGTGCCGCAGCGTTCCGTTGCCGTCGATCAGGTATTCGGCCGGCCAGTACATGTTGTTGAAGGCGTTCCAGGTCGCGTAGTCGTTGTCCAGCGCGATGGGGTAGTCGATGTGCAAGCCGGCCGCGCCGCTGGCCACGTTGCCGGGGACCCGTTCGAAGGCGTACTCGGGGGTGTGCACCCCGATGACCACCAATCCGCTGTCGCGATAGCGGTTGTACCAATCGACGACGTGCGGGATGGCGCGTTGGCAGTTGATGCAGGAGTAGGCCCAGAAGTCGATCAGCACCACCTTGCCCCGCACCGAGGCGGGATCAAGCGGTTTGCCGTCCGGGGTGTTGAGCCATCCGGTGATGCCGGTGATAGCCGGCGCCTGCCCGCACTGTTGTAGCTCGGTAGCACCGTCGTTGCAGTTAGTGGGCAGCCCGTTGCTCGTGTTGCCCTGATTGAGTTCCAGCACGCTGCCCGTGGTTGTCCCCGGTGGGCGGCTCGGAACCAGTGACCGTTGGATATCGTTGGCGCCCAAACGGTTCTGCATCGCAGTCGTGTAGTCGGGTACGGCGCGCTGCAGCAGGGCGGGCAGGTTGAACACCAGCGCCACCGCCAGCACGATCATCATGATTCCGCCGGCGATCTGAATCTGGCGCTGGCGACGTCGGAAAGCCGTAACTCGTTGCGCGACTTGCCGTCCGGCCAGCGCGAAAGCCAGCAGCGGTATCGCGTTGCCGAGTGCGAACGTCGCGGTCAACACGAAGGTCGCCGGTCCCAGCGACGTCGTGCCGCCGGCGACCACGATCGCGGCCAGCACCGGCCCCGCGCACGGTACATACAGGGCGCCCAACGTCAGTCCTAGGCCGAAACCATCTGTGCTGCCGCTATTTTGGCGTTGCGGTAGGAAGGTGAACGGCCGCTCGATCAGGTGTTGAAGGGGCGGGAAGATCAAGCCCAGGCCGATCAGAGTGAGCACCACCAGGGCCGTCCACCGGATGGCGTCCTGGGGCAGGTGCAGTGCCGACAGCAGCGCGGAGCCGATCAGGGTGGCCAGGCTGAAGCTGCACACCAGGCCCGCGATCACCAGGTAGGGGCGCATGGCCGAGCTCAAACCGCGACTGCTGGCTTTGCTGCTGCCGCTGTCCATGCTGGACAGAAAAATCACTGGAAGCACGGGCAGGATGCATGGCGAAATGCCGGTGATCAAGCCACCGAGCAGACCGATGAGCGCAATTGTGTGCATACGAGTTATTCGAGACGGTGGCGGTTACGGACGGGATACCAGACGCTGACGACTCTCCACGGTAACCGCCCGCGAAAAACACACTATGTGCGTTATACAAATCACGTGATGTGCGTTACGCTCGCGCGGTGGCGCAACTCACATTTCAGCGCGCCCGCACGGAAGAGAACAAGCGCCGACGTGCGGCCGCATTGGTCGAAGCCGCGCGCTCCCTGGCCCGCGAGACCGGTGTCGCGTCGGTGACGCTCACCGCCGTGGCCGGTCGCGCCGGCATTCACTACTCGGCGGTGCGCCGCTACTTCACGTCACACAAAGAGGTCCTGCTCCATCTCGCCGCCGAGGGGTGGGTGCGATGGTCGGAAACGGTGTGCGAGCAGCTGGCCGAGCCGGGCCCCATGTCGCCGGCGCGGGTAGCCGAAACATTGGCCAACGGCCTGGCGGCCGATCCACTGTTCTGCGACCTGCTGGCCAACCTCCACCTTCACCTCGAACATGAGGTGGAGGTGGAGCGGGTGGTCGACATCCGGCGAACGATCTCGGCCGCCGCGGTCGCCCTCGCCGACGCCATCGAGCGCGCGTTGCCCAAACTCGGCCGCTCGGGAGCGTTCGACAGCTTGATCGCCGCCTATTCGTTGGCGGCCGCGTTCTGGCAGATCGCCAACCCGCCGGAGCGGCTCACCGATGCCTACGCCGACCAGCCGGAGGCCGTGCCGCCCGAGGAGTGGAATATCGAATTCGGCCCCGCCCTTACCCGGGTACTCACCGCCACCTGCATCGGCCTTCTCGCCGAATCGCCATGACTAGCAGGCGAATTGGAATCGCACTCGGACGGGCGGTCGGTCGCCCGGTGAGCGGGAGGTAAGCGGGTGGCGAAGGCGCCGGTTGCCAATGCGGTGCGACGACTGTGGATCGTTCTCGTGATCGCGGTCGTGATCGCGGTCGCGGCCTTCTGCGTCCTTCGCCTGCGCTCCTTCTTCGGCAACCACGACACCTCGGGGATCGGCAGCAGCAGCCTGGACGACATCAAGCCGTTCAACCCCAAGCACGTGGTCTACAAGGTGTACGGGTCGGGGAGCACCGCCAATATCAACTATCTGGACATCAATGCCCAGCCGCGGCGCATCGACAACGTGCCACTGCCCTGGACGCTCTCGGTCACCACCACGCTTCCGTCGGTGAGCGTCAACGTGGTCGCGCAAACCGACGGAGACCAGATCGGCTGCCAGATCATCGTGAATGACGTAGTCAAGGACGAAAGGTCGGTCACCGGAGTGAACGCCGAAACCTTTTGCATAGTGAAGTCCGCATGACCGACAACCAGGCCGTTGGGCTTCCCCACATGCCGCTGTTTGCGCGGTCGGTGTACAAATTCGCGCCCTTGATCGTCGTGGGCTGGGTCGCGCTGGTGGTATGCCTGTCCATGTTCGTTCCCGACCTGGAAACGGTCGGCAAGCAACACACGGTGCCGATGAGCCCGAAAGAGGCGGCATCGATGCAGGCGACGCAGCGCGTCGGCAAGGTCTTCAACGAATTCACCAGTGACAGCGCGATCATGATCCTGCTGGAGGGCGACAAGCCGCTCGGTGACGACGCGCACCGCTTTTACGACCAGCTGGTCAAGAAACTCGTCGCGGACACGGCGCACGTCGAGCACGTCCAGGACTTCTGGGGCGATCCCCTGACGGCGGCCGGCTCCCAGAGCTCGGACGGCAAGGCCGCCTACGTGCAGGTGTATCTGCGAGGCAATCAGGGCGAGACCAAGGCCAACGAGTCCGTCCGGTCGGTTCGCCAGCTGGTGGATTCGACGCCACCGCCGCCCGGGGTGAAGGCGTATGTGACCGGTGCGGCGGCCCTGACCGCCGATCAGTCGGCGGCCGGCGACAAGGGCGTCATCCTGGTCACCCTGCTCACCTTCGCCGTGATCATCGTAATGTTGCTGTGGGTGTACCGCTCGGTCATCACGATGTTCATCACGCTGGTGATGGTGGTGCTCGAGCTGTTCGCGGCGCGCCAGGTCGTCGCGTTCCTGGCGCACAACGAGATCATCGGCCTGTCGACCTTCGCGGTGAACCTGCTGGTGTTGATGGTGATCGCGGCCAGTACCGACTACGCCATCTTCGTACTGGGCCGGTACCAGGAGGCGCGATCCCTCGGCGAGGACCGAGAACAGGCCTTCTACACCATGTTCCACGGCACCGCGCACGTCGTGCTGGGCTCCGGTCTGACGATCGCCGGTGCGATGTATTGCCTCAGCTTCACCCGCCTTCCGTATTTCCAGAGCCTCGGCGTCCCGTGCGCGGTGGGGACGCTGGTCGCCGTGCTCGCCGCACTCACGCTCGGCCCGGCCATATTGGCGGTGGGCAGCCGCAGCCGCTTCCACCTGTTCGACCCCAAGCGCAAGATGCGGACCCAGGGCTGGCGGCGCGTGGGCACGGCGATCGTCCGGTGGCCGGGGCCGATCCTGGGGGTCTCGATCGGCATCGCGCTGATCGGCCTGCTGGCGCTGCCCGGGTACAAGACCAATTACGACAACCGCCAGTACCTTCCGCCGAGCACGAAGGCGGTGGTCGGATACGAAGCCGCCGAGCGGCACTTCTCCAACGCCCGGATGAACCCGGAACTGTTGTTGATCGAGACCGATCACGACATGCGGAATCCGGCAAACATGTTGGTACTGGACCGAATTGCCCGGGGTGTCTTCCATATTCCCGGCGTCGCCCGCGTCCAGACGATCACCAGGCCGTTGGGGGCGCCCATCGAGCACACGTCGATCCCGTTCCAGATCAGCATGCAGAACACCACGCAGGTCGAAAACCAGGAGTACATGAAGAAGCGGATGGCCGACATGCTCACGCAGGCCGACGCGATGCAGATGTCCATCGACACGATGCAGCGGATGTACGACATCACGTCGAAGATGGCCGCCGTGACTCACCACATGGACGGCCTCACGCACGAAATGCTGGACGTCACAAGCAATATGCGTGACGAGATCGCCAACTTCGACGACTTCTTCCGGCCGATCCGCAGCTACTTCTATTGGGAGAAGCACTGTTTCGACATTCCGGTCTGCTGGTCGCTGCGATCCATCCTGGATGCCCTCGACGGCCTGGATCAGATCGTCGAAAAGTTCCAGTACCTGTCCAATGACATTGGTCAGCTGGATGCGTTGCTACCGCAAATGCTGGCGCAGATGCCGCCGATGATCGCCACGATGTCGACGATGAAGCAGATGATGCTGACGATGCACAGCTCGATGAACTCGATGTACGACCAGATGGACGTGATGAGCCAGAACTCGACGGCCATGGGTCAGGCCTTCGACGCGGCCAAGAACGACGACTCCTTCTACATTCCGCCGGAGGTATTCGACAACCCCGACTTCAAGCGCGGCCTGAAGATGTTCCTGTCGCCCGACGGCCACGCCGCCCGTTTCATCATTTCCCATGACGTCGCGCCGGCGACGCCCGAAGGCATTTCGCACGTCGACCCGATCAAGTTGGCGGCCAAGGAAGCGATCAAGGGGACGCCACTGGAGGGGTCCAAGATCTGGCTGGGCGGCACGGCCGCGGTCTACAAGGACATGCGAGACGGGTCCAAGTACGACCTGATGATCGCCGGGATATCGGCGGCCAGCCTGATCCTGATCATCATGCTGATCATCACCCGCAGCCTCGTCGCCGCGATCACCATCGTGGGCACCGTGCTGCTTTCGTTGGGAGCCTCCTTCGGCCTCTCGGTGCTGGTCTGGCAGGACATCCTGGGCATCCAACTGCACTGGATGGTGCTGGCGATGTCGGTCATCCTGCTACTGGCAGTGGGGTCCGACTACAACCTGCTGCTGGTGTCGCGATTTAAAGAGGAGATCCACGCGGGGTTGAAGACCGGAATCATCCGGTCGATGGCCGGTACCGGTGCGGTGGTGACGTCTGCCGGTCTGGTGTTTGCCGCCACGATGGCCACGTTCGCGATCAGCCCGCTACGCGTCATGGGGCAGGTCGGAACCACCATTGCCCTGGGCCTGTTGTTCGACACGCTGATCGTGCGCTCGTTCATGATGCCGTCGGTCGCGGCGTTGATGGGGCGCTGGTTCTGGTGGCCGACGCAGGTGCGCACCCGCCCGGCCAGTCAGATGCTGCGGCCCTACGGGCCTCGTCCGGCGGTTCGCAAACTGCTCGACGCGCCCGTGCTGGTCCCCGGCAATGGCCGTTCACCCAACGGGGAGGCGGCCGCGACGGATCGGTTCCCGGCCCACTACTGACGGACTACAGCGCAACCACTTGCGGCAGCACGTCGTGGGTCTGTTCCACGGACTCGCCGCAGGTGCGGCAGTGCGAGCTTGCGTAGCGGCGCAGCCGTCCGACCTTCACCCGCGCGTCGGGCTCGACGTGCTGTCCGCGTACCACGCACAGCATGTCGACGATCAGCCCGGCTTCGCGGGCGTGCACGTGCACGATGCGCGTGGTCGGGGCGTCGGAGTCGCCGACGACATCACGCCAGTCGAGGGCTGCGGCTGGGATCGTGGCTGGGGTCGCGGTGCGCATGGCCCCAACTATTCCCGCTGCGCCGCTCACCGAACATCCACCGAACAGCCCCGACAACGGCTGATTCGGTTGTCCCCCGATCGGGGGACGAAAAGCAATTAACCCCGGGCCGGGCCCGGGGTTAATTGGTGAGTGCGGGGAGTTACGCCCAGTTCCAGACCGACATGTCGCCGGCCGGGTACTGATTGCAGATGTCGGTCGACTTGGCGACGACACCCTTGTTGTTGAAGAAGATCTTCATGTGGTTGGGCCAGGCCACCCACAGCGGGTCGGAGACCGGCGCGTAGAAGTTCTCCGAGTAGCCGCGACGGTCCTGCGGCGCCAACGAGAAGAACCAGTGCGCCTTGTCGATCGTCGCCTGCTGGACGTTCGGGTGGTTGTTGAAGTCGATCATGTACCGCTGGTAGTACACCGGGCTGGTGTCCCGGGTGGCTGCCAGGATCTGCTCGGCGTCACACGTGGTGTTGATCATCCGGCGGGGGATCGGGAAGTCCTCCGTGGAGTCCGCCGACGCGGTCGCCGGGACGGTCACAGCGGCCATACCCATTGCAAAGAACATGGCGCCTGCTCGCAGGCACGAACTCAGCCGAGACATAGCTGTAACGGTAGCACTTCGGACATCCCGTGGGCGAGTCCTGGCCGACTTTTTAGTCCAGCTTATTAGCCATCGCTATCAGGGACGATGACGTGCGAGGGATCGGGCCGCAGGTCAGGTGGGGCCTGGCTGTAGTCGCCGAACGGCCCGTCGCGGTGCTGCACCGCGGCCCGCACGCCCTGGCTTTGAGCGGTATTGATGAAGCCGATCGCGTCGGGCGTATTACGCATCAGGCCGTCCAGGATGCCGCCCAGCGTCTGGGTGGAGGCCAGTCCCATGTTCTCGTAAGCCTGGTTGACGATCAGCTTCTGCGCCTGCAGCTGCGACAGCGGGATGTGTGCCAGCTCGGCGGCGATCTCTGCGACCCGGGCTTCGAGGCGGTCGAACGGCACCGCCTCGTTGATCAACTCGATCTCGGCGGCCTGGACGCCGGACAGCGGCCGGCCGGTCAGGGAATGCCACTTGGCCTTGGCCAGGCTCAGCCGGTAGAGCCACATGCCGGTCAGGTACGCCCCCCACATCCGGCTGTAGGGAGTGCCGATGACGGCGTCTTCACTGGCGACGATGATGTCGGCGCACAGCGCGTAGTCGCTCGCCCCGCCGACACACCAGCCGTGCACCTGCGCGATCACCGGCTTGGACGCCCGCCAGATCGCCATGAACTTCTGCGTGGGCCCGGTCGCACGGGCGCTGACCATCGCGAAGTCCTTACCCGGATCCCACTTCCCGTCGGTCATCATCGACTCGCCCCAGTGCTGGAATCCGCCACCGAAGTCGTAGCCGCCGGAGAACGCCCGGCCGGCACCGCGCAGCACGATGACCTTGACGCCCGCATCCCGCTCGGCGAGGCCGATGGCGGCCTCGATCTCGTCGGGCATCGGCGGCACGATCGTGTTGAGGTGCTCGGGGCGGTTCAGCGTGATGGTCGCGACCGGACCGGAGGTCCTGTACAGCAGGGTCTCGAAGTCGGGCTCGGTATCTGGCATAGGCCCCAGTGTGGGCTAGCTGTCCTCGACGGGCGGGTCGGGTTCGCGATTTTCCGGCGTCGACGCGTAGATCTGGTCGCCGATCTTCAGGTAGGGCGTGGTGAAGTAGGCGGTGCTCAGGACGAGTGTGGAGAAGATCAGCGTCGTGATGACCGCGTTCGGCCACAGCTGTCCGGTCCCGAAGCCGAAAAGCACGATGCCCAGAGCCGAGGTCCCCCAGTAGAAGTACCGGGCCTTGCGGCGTTGCGAGATGAAGCGGAATCGCGCCTGCGCCCACCCCGCGATGATCAGGATCAGACCGGCAATGACCATGCCGAATTCGATGATGTCGAGGATCTTCACGGTTGGCCTCCCAGCGTGCGCCAAAGGAACGAATAACTCAGGGCCGATTTGAAGGCGGCTTGCTCATTGTCCGCCGCACCGGCGTGCCCGCCCTCGATGTTCTCGTACAACCACACCTGATGGCCCGCGGCCTGCAGTGCCGCGACCATCTTGCGGGCGTGGCCAGGATGCACCCGGTCGTCCCGCGTGGAGGTGGTGAACAGCACCTGAGGGTACTGGCGTGTCGCCGAAATGTTCTGGTAGGGAGAGTATTTGGAGATGAATTCCCAGTCGTCCGGGTTGTCCGGATCGCCGTACTCGGCCACCCAGGACGCGCCGGCCAGCAACAGGTGGTAGCGCTTCATGTCCAGCAGCGGCACATCGCAGACCAACGCGCCGAATTTCTCCGGGTACTTGGTCAGCATGATGCCCATCAGCAGGCCGCCGTTGCTGCCGCCCTGGGCGCCAAGCTGCGCGACACTGGTGATGCCGCGGTTCACCAAATCGTCTGCCACCGCGGCGAAATCCTCGTCGACCTTGTGCCGGTTCTCGCGCATCGCCTGGGTATGCCAGCGCGGCCCGTATTCGCCGCCGCCGCGAATGTTGGCCATCACGTAGGTGCCGCCGCGGTCCAGCCACAACCGGCCAAGCACCCCGCTGTAGCCGGGCGTCCTGGAGGATTCGAAACCGCCGTAACCGCTGAGCAGGGTGGGACCGGGACCTTCGATCGCGCGTGATCGCACCACGAAGTAGGGGATCAAGGTCGCGTCGTTCGACGGCACGAAATACTGCCGCACGTCTAGGTTTTCGGCATCGAAGAATGCCGGCGCGGACTTGATCTGCTCGAGTTCCCCTTCGCCGGTGCCGCGCAGCAGCCGCGAAGGCATATCGAATCCACTTGAGTCCAAGAAGAATTCGTCGCCGGTATCGTCGGCGGCCGCGATCACCGTGTTGGTCGCCGGCGGGATTCCGGCGATCGCTTCGCGCCGCCAGGTGCCGGGTGTGACGATTTCGACCCGGCTGGCGACGTCGACCAACGTGACCAGCAACAGCCGGTCGCGGGTCCACGCCGTCTGGTGTAGGCAGGTGTGTTCGTCTGGTTCGAAGACCACCTGCACATCGGCTGTGCCGGCGAGGAATTCGTCGTAGCGGGCCGCCAGCAGCGAGCCGGCGCGATAGGTGGCGGCGCCGAGCGTCCAATCGCTGCGCAGCTCGATCAACAGCCATTCGCGGTGAATCGAGGTGCCCGAGTCGGTGGGCACGTCGACGCGGATCAGTTCCGATCCGCGTATTTCGTAGAGCTCCGAATTCCAGAAGTCGATGGAACGCCCCGCGAAGCTGCGCTCGAAGCCCGGCGTCCGGTCGGCGTTGGCGCCGGCGCTGACGTCTGTGCGCGTGCCGGAGAAGATGGTTTCGGCCTCGTTCAACGGTGTGCCGCGATGCCATCGTTTCACGATGCGGGGGTATCCGGATTCGGTCAGCGAATCGGGGCCGAAGTCGGTACCGACCAGCACCGTATCCGGGTCGGCCCAGCCGATCTGCGACTTGGCCTCCGGTAGTGCGAACCCGTCGGGGATGAATTCGCCTGTGAGCATGTCGAATTCGCGCACGATCACCGCGTCCGAGCCGCCGCGGGAGAGGTTGACCAGGGCGCGGGTGAACTCCGGTTCGATGACCGTGGCGCCGGCCCACACCCACTTCTCGTCATCGGTGCGACCGAGCTCGTCGACATCGATCAGCACGTCCCATTCGGGAGAGTCGCTGCGGTAGCTGTCCAGCGTGGTGCGCCGCCAGAGCCCGCGTGGGTTGGCGGCGTCGCGCCAGAAGTTGTACAGATACTCGCCGCG
Source organism: Mycobacterium sp. pR1184 (assembly GCF_041287235.1). Taxonomy (NCBI): domain Bacteria; kingdom Bacillati; phylum Actinomycetota; class Actinomycetes; order Mycobacteriales; family Mycobacteriaceae; genus Mycobacterium; species Mycobacterium sp. pR1184. Next base: position 180,034 of record NZ_JBGGKR010000001.1, read on the forward strand.
GCGACGCACATAGGGGATGCGGGCGTCGGTGTCGAGCACCTCCAGCGCCTCGGCGCGCATCCGTTCGAAGTCCGCCTCGTAGCGGCCCTCGCAGAACTGGGCCATTGTCGGCTGGTTGCGCGCGCGCACCCAATCCAGTGCCTTTTCGGCGGTGACGTCCTCGAGCCACAGGTACGGGTCGTCGGGGCCGGGATCTGTCGCTGTCATGAAAGCCCTGTCATGGAAGCCATTGTGGTCCCAGCGGTACTGTGAGCTGTATTACAGGTGAAGCAGAATGGGAGTCGAGCTGATGACTGTCTTCGCACGCCCGGGTTCCAGCGGGGCCCTGATGTCGTATGAATCGCGCTACGACAACTTCATCGGGGGTGAATGGGTCGCGCCCGTCAAGGGTCTCTACTTCGAGAACCCGACGCCGGTGACCGGCCAGACGTTTTGCGAAGTGGCGCGGTCCGACCAGGCCGACGTCGACAAGGCGCTCGATGCGGCACACGCGGCCGCCCCGGCATGGGGCAAGACGTCACCGGCCGAGCGGGCCGCGGTACTGAACAAGATCGCGGATCGCATTGAGGCGAACAAGGATTCGTTGGCCGTCGCCGAAGTCTGGGAGAACGGCAAGCCGATCCGCGAAACGCTGGCCGCCGACATCCCGCTGGCCGCCGACCATTTCCGGTATTTCGCCGCCGCGATTCGCGCCCAGGAGGGCTCGCTGTCGCAGATCGACGAAGACACCGTCGCTTACCACTTCCACGAGCCGCTCGGTGTCGTCGGCCAGATCATCCCGTGGAACTTCCCGATCCTGATGGGTGCCTGGAAGCTGGCGCCGGCGCTGGCCGCCGGCAATACGGTCGTGCTCAAGCCCGCCGAGCAGACACCGGCGTCGATCCTGTATCTGATGTCGCTGATCGCCGACCTGATCCCGCCGGGTGTGGTCAACGTGGTCAGCGGATTCGGCGTCGAGGCGGGCAAACCGCTGGCGTCCAGCGACCGCATCGCGAAGGTCTCATTCACCGGGGAAACCACCACGGGCCGGCTGATCATGCAGTACGCATCGCAGAACCTGATCCCGGTCACGCTCGAGCTCGGTGGCAAGAGCCCGAACATCTTCTTCTCCGACGTGATGGCCGCCCACGACAATTTCCAGGACAAGGCTCTCGAGGGCTTCACGATGTTCGCCCTCAACCAGGGCGAGGTGTGCACCTGCCCGTCGCGCAGCCTGATCCAGTCCGACATTCACGACGAGTTCCTGGAGCTGGCCGCGATCCGCACCAAGGCGGTGCGGCAGGGCGACCCGCTGGACACCGAGACCATGATCGGTTCGCAGGCCTCCAACGATCAGCTGGAAAAGATCCTGTCCTACGTCGAGATCGGCAAGGGCGAGGGCGCCAAGATCATCACCGGCGGTGAGCGTGCCGAACTCGGCGGTGATCTGTCCGGCGGCTACTACATGCAGCCGACGATCTTCTCGGGCAACAACAAGATGCGCGTCTTCCAGGAGGAGATCTTCGGGCCGGTGGTGACGGTGACGTCGTTCACCGATTTCGACGACGCGATGAGGATCGCCAACGACACGCTCTACGGCCTGGGTGCCGGGGTGTGGAGCCGCGACGGCAACACGGCCTACCGCGCCGGCCGCGAGATCAAAGCCGGCCGGGTGTGGGTCAACTGCTACCACATGTACCCGCCGCACTCGGCGTTCGGCGGCTACAAGCAATCCGGGTTCGGCCGCGAGACCCACCAGATGGCGCTCGATCACTACCAGCAGACCAAGAACCTGTTGGTGTCCTACGCCGACAAGGCGCAGGGCTTCTTCTGATGCGTATGACGGCGGCCCCACCCGGTGTCGTCATCACCGAGGCCGCCGCCGGACTGCTGGCTCGGCTGCAGGAGCGTCACGGGCCGGTGATGTTCCACCAGTCCGGCGGCTGCTGCGACGGGTCGTCACCGATGTGCTACCCGCGTGGCGACTTCCTGGTCGGCGACCGCGACGTGCTGCTCGGCGTCCTGGACGTGGGAGCCGACGGCGTCGCGGTGTGGATCTCGGGCCCGCAGTACGCGGCCTGGAAACACACCCAGCTGGTGATCGACGTCGTGCCCGGCCGCGGCGGCGGATTCAGCCTGGAGGCACCCGAGGGGGTGCGGTTTCTCAGTCGTGGCCGCGTCTTCACCGACGAGGAGAAAGCCCAGCTCGACGCCGTCCCGGTGATCACCGGCGCCGCGTACGAGCGCGGCGAGCGGCCATCGACTCGGGGCCCGGTGATTGACGAAGCCGTGCCGGAAACGTGCCCGCCTCGTAGTCGGTGACTCAGTACCCTCGATGAGGTGATACCGCTACCCCGGCCCTGGCAGCTGGCCAGCGCGATGCTGATCGGCACCGCGGTCGGGTTCCTGGCGGGGGTGGCGTTGACGGTGCTGGTCCATGCGCCGGTGCGGCCCGACGTCGTCATCGCCCTGGTGGTCGGGCTGCCCGGGGTGATCGGGTTGCTGACGATCCTGTTCTCGGGACGTCGGTGGGTCACGGTGCTGGGCGCGTTCATTCTGGCCATCGGTCCGGGCTGGTTCGGGGTGCTGGCCGCCATCGAGGTGACCTCTCGTGCCTGACAAAAAGGCCGAGCACGACCCCGCGACCAGTCCCGGGACGGCGCCGTTCGTCCCGGATTTCGAGGACACCGGGACGCAGGGATTCGTCCCGGACTTCGAGGACACCGGTGAGCATTCGGTGCCGTTCGTGCCGAACTTCGACGACACCGGCGTGCAGCTCATCCCCGTCGCCGCGAAGAAGCCGGCCGCATCCGAGCCCGAAGAAGCCGCGGTCGAGGCGCCCGCCGCTGCCTCCGAAGCGGATGCCGAGCCGGCGGTGGCGCCGGTGCAGTCCGTCACCGTCCCCGGCCGCTACCAGTACCTGAAGTGGTGGAAATTGGCGCTGGTGATCCTCGGCGTGTGGGCCGCGACGGCTGAGGTCGGACTGAGCCTGTTCTATTGGTGGTTCCACACCATCGACAAGACGCCGGCGGTCTTCATGGCGCTGGTCTACGTCGTCGCCTGCACCGTCGGCGGCGTGATGCTGGCGATGGTTCAGGGCCGGCCGGTGATCGCGGCGCTGTCCATTGCGGTGATGTCCGGACCGTTCGCGTCGGTCGCCGCCGCGGCGCCGCTGTACGGCTATTACTACTGCGCACGGACGGGTCATTGTCTGGTCGGCGTCATCCCGTATTGACCCCTCAAGGTAGGTCTGGTGACCCACGGTGTCGTGCGGTGAGAACTCCTCGCCCATTAGTGTGGGCTCGTGACTTCTCACTATGACGTCGTTGTCCTTGGAGCTGGTCCCGGCGGATATGTGGCAGCGATTCGCGCCGCGCAGCTCGGCTTGAACACCGCAATCGTCGAACCGAAATACTGGGGTGGAGTCTGCCTCAACGTCGGCTGCATTCCGTCCAAGGCGCTGCTGCGCAACGCCGAACTCGCCCACATCTTCACCAAAGAGGCCAAGACGTTCGGCATCAGCGGCGAGGCGACCTTCGACTACGGGGTCGCGTTCGACCGCAGCCGCAAGGTGGCCGAGGGCCGCGTCGCCGGCGTGCACTTCCTGATGAAGAAGAACAAGATCACCGAGATCCACGGCTACGGCCGCTTCACCGACGCTCATACGCTGTCGGTCGAATTGAACGAAGACGGTGGCGCTGGAAATCCGGCAATGGTCACGTTCGACAACGTCATCATCGCCACCGGGAGCAGTACCCGGCTGGTGCCGGGCACGTCGCTGTCGGAAAACGTGGTCACCTACGAAGAGCTGATCCTGACCCGCGAGCTGCCGCAGTCGATCGTCATCGCTGGCGCCGGCGCGATCGGCATGGAGTTCGGCTACGTGCTGAGGAACTACGGCGTCGACGTCACCATCGTCGAGTTCTTGCCGCGCGCGCTGCCCAACGAGGACGCCGAAGTGTCCAAAGAGGTCGAGAAGCAGTTCAAGAAACTGGGCGTCAAGATCCTGACCGGAACGAAAGTCGAGTCCATCTCCGACGACGGGTCTGTGGTCCGGGTGGCGATCAGCAAGGACGGTAAGTCCGAGGAGCTTAAAGCCGAAAAGGTGTTGCAGGCCATCGGTTTTGCGCCCAACGTCGACGGCTACGGATTGGACAAGGCCGGGGTCGCGCTGACCGACCGCAAGGCCATCGGGATCACCGACTATATGCGCACCAACGTCGACCACGTCTACGCGATCGGCGATGTCACCGGAAAGCTGATGCTGGCCCACGTCGCCGAGGCCATGGGAGTGGTGGCGGCCGAAACCATCGCCGGCGCCGAGACTTTGGCGCTGGGTGACTACCGGATGCTGCCGCGTGCGACGTTCTGCCAGCCGAACGTCGCCAGCTTCGGGCTGACCGAGGAGCAGGCCCGCCAGGAAGGCTACGACGTGGTGGTGGCCAAGTTCCCGTTCACCGCCAACGCCAAAGCGCATGGCGTGGGCGACCCCAGCGGTTTCGTCAAGCTGGTCGCCGACGCCAAGTACGGCGAATTGCTGGGCGGCCATCTGGTCGGCCACGACGTCTCCGAGCTGCTGCCCGAGCTCACCCTGGCGCAGAAGTGGGACCTGACCGCCACCGAGCTGGCCCGCAACGTGCACACCCACCCGACCATGTCCGAGGCGCTGCAGGAATGCTTCCACGGCCTAACCGGCCATATGATCAACTTCTGAGCGCCGATGATTCGCGGCGAGACCATTTTCGGTGCCCTGGCGGGTGCGGCGACCGGTTATGTGCTTTGGCTGGTTGCCATTTCGCTCGTCGGTGACAACGCGACGGCGGGCCACTGGGGTCCGCTGGTGTTGCTGGGTTCGGTGCTGCTGGGAGTTCTCGCCGCGATCGCGGGTGTCGTGTTGCGCCGGCGCCGCAAGTACCTGTGGGCGGCGTTCGCCTTCGACTTGCCACTACTGCCGGTGCTTTTGACGCTGGCTGTGCTGGCCGACGTCTACGCCTGAGGCACTACCTCGGGTTGTCCAACTCGATGTTCAACGCGGATATCGTCGCGGCAAGCCCGTCGTATTGCGTTGCGAGCAAGCAGAATTCGATGAGCCGGTGCCGGTCGAGGTGCATCGCGAGTTGTCGCCAGGTCTCCTCGCTGATGGACCGGTTCTTGATCAGCTCGTCCGTCGCGTTCAGCAGCGCCTGTTGCCGCGCGCTCAGTATCACCCGGGGACCGTCGCCGTCCGGGGCGTCGGGCCACGCGAAAATCGTCTCCTGCATGTGAGCGTCCAGACCGAATCGGCGCGCCATCTTCCGGTGGTGCTGCAACTCGTATTCGCTTGAACGCAAATGCGCGACGCGCAGGATCACCAATTCGGTGTCCATCCGCGGCAACCGGCCGCGCAGCAGCCGACCGCCGTAGAGTGACCATGCCCAGAACAACCCTTGGCGCTGCCCGAGTGTGGTGAACAGATGCATCTCGGGTGCCTGCAATTTGCGGGCGGCACCTTTGGCCAGCAGCCAGTTGATCGGCCCCAGCCGGCGAACCTTGGTGGACGACGGGATGCGGGCGACGTGGCCGTTCTGCGTGCCGCTCATGGCTGCTTCACCAGGTACGGCGACACCGTGCTGCGGTGCTCGTCGAGATCGAGGGCGCGGCCCAACGCGGGGAAGGCTCGCTGTGGACAGTTATCGCGTTCGCAGACACGGCAACCCGCGCCGATGGGTGTGGCTGAACGGCCTGGGTCTCCGGACAAGTCCAGTCCTTCCGAGTAGACGAGCCGGTGCGCGTGCCGCAGCTCGCACCCCAGCCCGATCGCGAAGGTTTTACCTGGCTGACCATACCGGGCAGCGCGGCGCTCCACGGTGCGGGCCACCCACATGTAGTTGCGGCCGTCGGGCATCTGGGCGATCTGCACCAGGATCTTGCCCGGGTTGGCAAACGTCTCGTAGACGTTCCACAGCGGGCAGGTGCCACCGCTGGAGGAGAAGTGAAAACCGGTGGCGGACTGGCGCTTCGACATGTTGCCGGCGCGATCCACCCGGACGAACGAGAACGGCACTCCCCGCATCGACGGCCGTTGCATCGTGGAGAGCCGGTGCGCGATGGTCTCGTAGCTCACCGAGTAGAACGCCGACAGGCGCTCGACGTCGTAGCGGAAATTCTCGGCGACGTCGTGGAATTGGCGGTAGGGCAGCACCGCCGCGGCGGCGAAGTAGTTGGCCAGCCCCAGCCGGGCCAGCGTGTGGGACTCGTCGCTGGTGAATTTGCCCTCGGCGACCATGCTGTCGATCAGGTCGCCGAACTCGAGGTAGGCCAGCTCGGCGGCCATCTTGAAGACCTGTTGGCCCAGCGACAGGTGATTGCTCATCTCCAGCGTCTTGGTCTTGGGCTCGTAGCGGTGCAGGACCGTGTCGCCCAGGTCGATGCGCCGGTTGATGTGCACGCCGTGCACCTCGGTGAGTCGTCGGGTCAATTCGCGGGCCAGGTCGCCGTGGTTCAGCCGGGTGTGGACCGTCAGGTCTTCGGCGGCGGTGTCCAGCTCGTGCAGGTAGTTCTGCCGTTGGTAGAAGTAGTCGCGGACCTCCTCGTGCGGCATCGTGATCGATCCGCTGCCGCTGCCGTCGGAGTAGCGCTCCTCGGTGGCGGCGGCCAGCTGCGCAGTGGTGAGCCGGTAGCGCCGGTGCAGGTTGACCACCGCGCGGGCCAGGGCCGGGTGGGCGTTGACCATCTCGGCGACCTCGGGCGCATCGACGTTGATGTCCAGATCGCGATCCATGGTCACCTCGCGCAACTCGGCGACCAGGCGGGTGTCGTCCTGGGAGGCGAAGAAGGTCGCGTCCACACCGAACACCTCGGTGATGCGCAGCAGCACGGCCACTGTGAGTGGGCGAACGTCGTGCTCGATCTGGTTGAGGTAGCTCGGCGAGATCTCGAGCAATTGGGCCAGCGCGGCCTGGGAGAACCCGCGCTCGTTGCGCAGCTGGCGAACGCGTGACCCGACGAACGTTTTGGACATTTATGCCAGCCTACCTGGGTTGCGAAGAATGGGTTTGCAGACTTGGCAATCATGAGCGGGCGTCGTCGGGTTTGGCGTTTGTCCGCGGTCGTTGGCATGATTCGCCTCGGGGTCTCGGGTAAACCCCCGGGATTCCGCAGGTAAGGCAATGGGGAGCGAAGTCGTGAGCCTGGACAAATCAATGATGCCGGTGCCCGACGGTCACCCAGACGTGTTCGACCGGGAGTGGCCGCTGCGGGTCGGCGACATCGACCGCACCGGACGGCTGCGGTTGGACGCCGCCTGCCGGCACATTCAGGACATCGGCCAGGACCAGCTGCGCGAGATGGGCTTCGAGGAGACCCATCCGCTGTGGATCGTCCGGCGCACGATGCTCGACCTGCTGCGGCCGATCGAGTTCCAGGACATGCTGCGCTGTCGGCGCTGGTGTTCGGGCACCTCGAACCGGTGGTGCGAGATGCGGGTTCGGGTGGACGGACGCAAGGGCGGCCTGATCGAGTCCGAGGCCTTCTGGATCAACATCAACCGGGAGACCCAGATGCCGTCGCGCATCTCCGACGACTTCCTCGAGGGACTGCACAAGACCACCTCCGTCGACCGGTTGCGGTGGAAGGGCTACCTGAAGCCGGGCAGCCGCGACGACGCGGCCGAGATTCATGAGTTCCCGATCCGGGTCACCGACATCGATCTGTTCGACCACGTGAACAACTCGGTCTACTGGAGCGTCATCGAGGACTACCTGGCGTCGCACGTGGACTTGATGCGGGAGCCACTGCGCATCACGATCGAGCACGAGGCGCCGGTGGCGCTGGGCGACAAGCTGGAGATCATCTCGCACATCCATCCGGCTGGATCGACCGAACAGTTCGGCGCCGCACTGGCCGACCGGCCTGTTAGAACGCTCACATATGTCGTCGGAGACGAGACGAAAGCGGTCGCTTCGCTCTTCAATCTCTAACCGGACAAGCGTCCTGGTAAATCCCCGGCTGACCTGCGAATACCGGTTACTGACGGGTAGCTTCTGGAACGGTTCAGTTGCCGTACATCTTTGCAAACTTCGCAAAATCGACGCGCAGTCGTGGCCTAAATTGGCAATAGAAATGGGTGGACCAGCATCAACACCCTGTGCCATGGTCGTGTTAGCACACGAGCGAAGTTGAGCCTTAGTCATCGCAAGACGCGCGATCCGGCTCAGAATTCAGAATCAAAGGAGTAAGCCCAATGTCTGTTGTTGGCACCCCGAAGAGCGCCGAGCAGATCCAGCACGACTGGGACACCAACCCCCGTTGGAAGGACACCAGCCGGACCTACACCGCTTCCGATGTCGTGGCCCTGCAGGGCAGCGTCGTCGAGGAGCACACCCTGGCCCGCCGCGGCGCCGAGGTGCTGTGGGAGCAGCTGCACGACCTGGAGTACATCAACGCCCTGGGCGCGCTGACCGGCAACATGGCCGTGCAGCAGGTGCGCGCCGGCCTGAAGGCCATCTACCTGTCCGGTTGGCAGGTCGCCGGTGACGCGAACCTGTCCGGCCACACCTACCCCGACCAGAGCCTGTACCCGGCCAACTCGGTGCCGCAGGTCATCCGTCGCATCAACAACGCGCTGCTGCGCGCCGACGAGATCGCCAAGGTCGAAGGCGACCGGTCGGTGGAGAACTGGCTGGCGCCGATCGTCGCCGACGGCGAGGCCGGTTTCGGTGGCGCGCTCAACGTGTACGAGCTCCAGAAGGCGATGATCGCCGCAGGCGTCGCGGGGTCGCACTGGGAAGATCAGCTGGCTTCGGAGAAGAAGTGCGGCCACCTCGGTGGCAAGGTGCTGATCCCGACTCAGCAGCACATCCGCACCCTGACCTCGGCGCGTCTGGCCGCCGACGTCGCCGGTGTGCCGACGGTCGTGATCGCCCGTACCGACGCCGAGGCGGCCACCCTGATCACCTCCGACGTCGACGAGCGCGACCAGCCGTTCATCACCGGTGAGCGGACCAAGGAAGGCTTCTACCGCGTCCGCAACGGCCTGGAGCCGTGCATCGCGCGGGCCAAGGCCTACGCGCCGTACTCGGACCTGATCTGGATGGAGACCGGGACCCCGGACCTCGAGCTCGCGGCCAAGTTCGCCGAGGGCGTCAAGTCCGAGTTCCCCGACCAGATGCTGGCCTACAACTGCTCGCCTTCCTTCAACTGGAAGAAGCACCTGGACGACTCCACCATTGCGAAGTTCCAAAAGGAGCTTGGCGCAATGGGATTCAAGTTCCAGTTCATCACGCTGGCCGGCTTCCACGCGCTGAACTACTCGATGTTCGATCTGGCCTACGGCTACGCCCGCAACCAGATGAGCGCCTACGTCGAGCTGCAGGAGCGCGAGTTCGCGGCCGAGGAGCGCGGCTACACCGCGACCAAGCACCAGCGTGAGGTCGGTGCCGGTTACTTCGACCGCATCGCCACCACGGTGGACCCGACGTCGTCGACCACCGCGCTGACCGGCTCGACCGAAGAGGGTCAGTTTCACTGAGTCTTGAGTGAAACCCGGTAGGTGAAGTCACTGATCTCGGCCTAACCAGGGCTGAAGTAGCATAGGCCCCGCCCAGCGATCCTGGGCGGGGCCTATTGCGGTCTAAGACCATACGAGTGGAGAAACGCAATGAGCGACAAAGGAATTCAGCGGGTTGGGGTCGTCGGGGCCGGACAGATGGGGTCAGGAATCGCCGAGGTCTCGGTCCGCGCCGGTGTCGCGGTCACGGTGTATGAGACCACCGAGGCGCTGATTACCGCGGGGCGAAACCGCATCGTGAAATCGCTGGAGCGTGGCGTCAGCGCCGGAAAGGTGACCGAGCGCGAACGTGACCGCGCCCTGAGCCAGCTCACCTTCACCACCGATCTGAACGACCTCGCCGACCGTCAGCTGGTCATCGAGGCGATCATCGAGGACGACGCCGTCAAGGCCGAGGTTTTCGCGAAACTCGACCAGGTGATCACCGATCCCGACGCGGTGCTGGCGTCGAACACCTCGAGCATTCCGATCATGAAGATCGCGGCCGCCACCAAGAACCCCCAGCGGGTGCTCGGCCTGCATTTCTTCAATCCGGTGCCGGTGCTGCCGCTCGTCGAATTGGTCAGCACCCTGGTCACCGACGAAGCCGCCGCCGCCCGCACCGAGGAGTTCGCCAGCTCGGTGCTGGGCAAGCAGGTGGTGCGCTGTTCGGATCGGTCCGGCTTCGTGGTGAACGCTCTGTTGGTGCCCTACCTGCTGTCGGCCGTACGGATGGTCGAGGCGGGATTCGCCACCGTTGAGGATGTGGACAAGGCGGTCGTCGCCGGTCTCTCACACCCGATGGGTCCGCTGCGGCTGTCGGATCTTGTCGGCTTGGACACACTCAAGCTGATCGCCGACAAGATGTTCGAAGAATTCAAAGAGCCGCACTACGGTCCGCCGCCCTTGCTGCTCCGCATGGTCGAGGCGGGCATGTTGGGCAAGAAATCGGGTCAGGGTTTCTACACGTACTGAGCCGAAAAGCGAAGCAGTTTTGCTGACTGTCGCATTGCCGCCTCCAGAGTCATAGGCCAGCGTCAGGTATCATTTCCGCGGTCACCAACGCGAGAGGTAGCTATCTTTCATGACGCAGCTCAGGCCGTATTACGAAGAGTCGCAGTCCATCTACGACGTGTCGGATGAATTTTTCGCATTGTTCCTGGACCCGACGATGGGCTACACCTGCGCTTACTTCGAGCGTGACGACATGACGCTGGAAGAAGCCCAGAACGCGAAGTTCGATCTGGCGCTGGGCAAGCTGAACCTCGAGCCCGGGATGACCTTGCTCGACATCGGCTGCGGCTGGGGCGGAGCGCTGCAACGCGCCGTCGAGAAGTTCGACGTCAACGTCATCGGAATCACGCTCAGCCGCAACCAGTTCGAGTACAGCAAGAAGCGGATGGCCAAGATCCCCACCGACCGCACCGTCGAGATTCGGTTGCAGGGCTGGGAAGAATTCGAGGACCGGGTTGACCGGATCGTCACGATCGGCGCGTTCGAAGCCTTCAAGTCGGAGCGTTATCCCGCATTCTTCGACCGTGCCTACAACATCCTGCCCGACGACGGCCGGATGTTGCTGCACACGATTCTGGCTTACACGCAGAAGCAGATGCACGAAAACGGCGTCAAATTGACGATGAACGACATCCGATTCATGAAGTTTATCGGCGAGGTGATTTTCCCCGGCGGACAGCTGCCGTCAGTGGAGGACCTGTTGAAACTCGCACCTGACGCCGGATTCTCGGTCGAAAAGGTGCAATTGCTGCAGCCGCATTACGCCCGGACGCTGAACATGTGGGCCGCCAACCTCGAGGCCAACAAGGAAAAGGCGATCGAGATCCAATCCGAAGAGATCTACGACCGGTACATGCACTACTTGACGGGCTGTGAGAACTTCTTCCGCAAGGGCATCTGCAACGTGGGGCAATTCACCTGCGTGAAGTAGGCACCGACAGCAGCGGCGGGCCGGACTGATACGTCCGGCCCGCTTTTCGTTTACTTCTCCAGCGTGAACTGGTCGACGTCGGTGTAGCCCTGACGGAACAGCTTGGCGCAGCCGGTCAGGTACTTCATGTAGCGGTCGTAGACCTTCTGCGACTGGATCTCGATCGCCGTGTCTTTATTGGCTTCCAGCGCCGCCGCCCACATGTCCAAAGTGCGCGCGTAGTGCAGCTGCAGCGACTGGGTCCGGGTGAGTGTAAAGCCGGCATCGGCCGCGTGTTCTTCCACCAACGCCGGTGTCGGCAGCCAGCCGCCGGGGAAAATCTCGGCCAGGATGAACTGGGTGAAGTGAACGACCTCGTGGGTCAGCGGCAGGCCCTTGGCCCTGGCTTCCTTGAATGCGGGGCGCACGATGGTGTGCAGCATCATCACGCCGTTGTCCGGCAGCACCGAGTAGGCCATCTCGAAAAAGCGGGACCAGCGGGCGCGGCCGAAGTGCTCGAAAGCGCCGATCGAGACGATCCGGTCGACCGGCTCGTCGAACTTCTCCCAGCCCTCCAGCAGTACTCGCCGGGTGCGCGTGGTGTCGAGCTGGTCGAACGACTTCTGAACGTGCTCGGCCTGGTTCTCCGACAAGGTCAGGCCCACGACGTTGACGTCGTATTTTTCGATGGCGCGCCGCAGCGTGGCGCCCCAGCCGCAGCCGATATCCAGCAATGTCATCCCGGGCTCGAGGCCCAACTTGGACAGCGACAGGTCGATTTTGGCGAGCTGCGCCTCTTCCAGGGTCATGTCGTCACGCTCGAAGTACGCGCAGCTGTAGGTCTGGGACGGGTCCAGAAAGAGGCGGAAGAAGTCGTCAGACAGGTCGTAGTGCGCCTGCACGTTCCCGAAATGCGGCGTGAGCTGTACGGCCATAACGAAAGAAGCCTTTCTGTATCCCAGGAGGCGGGGACGAATTGGGTAATGCCCATCGGCCTCCGGTGCATGCCTTCTGCATGCTATCGGGTTCGGTCGGCGCAGTTCGTGCGCGCGGCCGCCACCTAGGGTCACACGAGACACCCGCAATTCACAAACGAGCCGCACGCCAGAGGCGGTTTAGGACTCCCGCGGTGGCGCGATCGGCGAAGGATGCGGCTCCTCGCGGAACTTCTCCAGTGATCCGCCGACTTCGACAATTCCGCACAGCGCGTTCCAGCTCAGCATCGTCAAGTAGTCGATGAGCTCGTCTCGAGTCATCCGCGGATTCGACATCCACGAGTGCGTGGCCAACTGCACACCGCCGACGATCAAATAGGACCACGGCTCAGCGCCGCCGGTGTCGATCCCGGCCTGCAGCATGCGCCGGCGCATCAACACCGCGATCATGCGCGCGATGATCCGCTCGGAGTCGGCGATCACTTTGCTCTTGCTGGCCGAGCTGTTGGCCATCACGAACCGGTAGGGCTCGGGCTCGTTCGCCACGGTGTCGACGTAGACGCGGATGACCTCGCGGGTCAGGTCCAGGCCATCGAGATTGGATGTCAGCGCGGCGGCCATGTTCGGAATCAGCGTGGTCTGCGCGAAGCGCATCATCACCGCGGTCGTGAGGTCGTTCTTGTCGACGAAGTAGCGGTACAGAACAGTCTTGGAAACCCCGATCTCGGCGGCGATCTCGTCCATGCTGAGGTAGCGGCCGTGTCGGCGGATCGCGTCGATCGTGCCGTCAACCAGCTCGTTACGGCGATCCACCTTGTGCTGGTGCCAGCGCCGCTTACGACCGTCCGTCTTCACGATTACAGCCGGGATTTGCTCTGCCACTGTCGACGATTCCCATTCACTAGACGCTCTCGATACTACGGCGTGGGGGTCTGTTTGGCGGACGGGACGCCCGGTGTGAGGGGCTCCATCGGCGGTGTCCCAACACGAACTCGCCGCAGCGATACATGATGGTGGGGTGTCACATAGAGCCGAGGGATCGAATTCGGCCGCACCGCGGCCGGAGCCGACCACACCCACGGCCGCGGCGGGCCGGACTCGTACGTCCTTCGCGGAGTCGTTCGCCGGGGCCGATCCCGAGGCGGACGCGCAGCGCCGGGTGGCGCTTCGCCGGATGAAATTGGTGGCACTGAGCTTTTTGGTCGGTGCCACGGTGGTGTTCCTGGCCTGCCGATGGGCCCAGGCGCACGGCGGCGCGGGGGCCTGGGTCGGCTACGTCGGCGCGGCCGCCGAGGCCGGCATGGTGGGTGCGCTCGCCGACTGGTTCGCGGTGACCGCGTTGTTCAAACACCCGTTGGGCATCCCGATCCCGCACACCGCGATCATCAAGCGCAAGAAGGACCAGCTCGGCGAGGGCCTGGGCACCTTTGTGCGGGAGAACTTCCTGTCGCCCGAGGTGGTCGAAACCAAGCTGCTCGACGCCGAGGTGCCGGGCCGGCTGGGCAAGTGGCTCTCGGAGCGAGCGCATGCCGAGCGGGTGGCCAGCGAGGCCGCGACGGTGCTCCGTGTTCTCGTCGAGTTGCTGCGCGACGAGGACGTCCAGCAGGTGATCGACCGGATGATCGTGCGGCGCATCGCCGAACCGCAGTGGGGACCGCCGGTGGGCCGGGTGCTGGCAACGCTGCTCGCCGAGAACCGGCAGGAAGCCCTGATCCAATTGCTGGCGGACCGGGCCTTTCAGTGGTCGCTGAATGCGGGCGAGATCATCCAGCGAGTGGTCGAGCGTGATTCGCCGACTTGGTCGCCGCGGTTCATCGACCATCTCGTCGGCGATCGCATCCACCGCGAGCTGATGGACTTCACCGACAAGGTGCGCCGCAATCCGGACCACGAGTTGCGCCGCTCGGCGACCCGCTTCCTGTTCGAATTCGCCGACGATCTGCAAAACGACCCGGACACCATCGCGCGCGCCGACGCGATCAAAGACCAGCTGATGGCACGCGACGAAATCGCCAACGCGGCCGCGACGGCGTGGAAGACGCTGAAGCGGCTGGTGCTCGAGGGCGTCGACGATCCCTCCAGCGCGTTGCGTACCCGCATCGCGGACAGCGTCGTGCGTATCGGGGAGTCGCTGCGCGACGACGCCGAGCTGCGCGACAAGGTCGATAGCTGGATCGTGCGGGCGGCTCAGCATCTGGTCTCGCAGTACGGGGTCGAGATCACCGCGATCATCACCGACACGATCGAACGCTGGGATGCCGAGGAGGCGAGCCGGCGCATCGAGCTGCACGTGGGCCGTGACCTGCAGTTCATCCGGATCAACGGCACCGTGGTCGGATCACTGGCCGGGCTGGTCATCTACACCATCGCGCAGCTGTTTTTCTGGGGGTGCTAACTACTGCTTGCAAATGCAAGCACATGTCCGTACGCTCGTTCCTGTCAAGGTCAGCCATCGGACCCTAGGAGCACGCAATGCCACCGGAGGAGACGCTCTCCGCCAAGGTGTCGACAGCGGCTTCCGACATCGGCAGCTTCATCCGAAGCCAGCGTGAACTCGCGCAGGTTTCGGTGCGACAACTTGCCGAGCTGGCCGGTGTCAGCAATCCCTATCTGAGCCAGGTTGAGCGCGGACTGCGCAAACCTTCTGCCGACGTGCTGAGTCAGATCGCGAAAGCGCTGCGGGTTTCCGCCGAGGTCCTCTACGTGCGGGCCGGGATCCTGGAGCCGAGCGACAAGAGCCAAGTGCGTGACGCGGTCATCACCGACACGGCGATCACCGAGCGTCAGAAGCAGATTCTGCTCGAGATCTATACCTCATTTGCCCAGCAAAACGAATCGACCCATGAGGAGTGTTCGCCCGAATCCGACAACCACGAGTGAGGTAGCCCGGCCCGGGCCGGCTCAGCTGCGACAACGCCTGAGCACGAGTTGGTGACGTATAGCCCAACGGCCGCTGGGTTACCCAGAAGGGAAGGATGCACCGATTCCCACTGATGCCGTGGCGCGACGCTGCGCCCACACCCACTCGATCGTCAACCCGACCCGACCAACCAGGAGGTTTTCGGCAAGTCGCGTGCCAGGTCAATCCGCGGGTCTTGACCACTCCACGCACCAGGAGCCGACGCTTGCCTCGACTTCCATACCAAACCCTTGAACCCTGAGAACGACAACGAACCATGAAAGGAAACACCATGGCTGAAAACACGAACATCGAAGAATTGCGGGCACCGTTGCTGGCGGCCCTGGGCGCAGCAGACCTGGCCCTGGCCACCGTGAACGAGCTCATCGGCAACCTGCGTGACCGCGCCGAGGACACCCGCACCGACACCCGCAGCCGGGTCGAGGAGAGCCGCGCTCGCATCGCCAAGCTGCAGGAAGACCTGCCCGAACAGTTCACCGAGTTGCGCGAGCGCTTCACCCCGGAGGAACTGCGCAAGGCCGCCGAGGGCTACCTGGACGCCGCGACCAACCGCTACAACGAGCTGGTCGAGCGCGGCGAGGCCGCACTGCAGCGGCTGCGCAGCCAGCGGCCGTTCGAGGAGACCCAGGCGCGCGCCGAGGGCTACGTCGACCAGGCCGTCGAGCTGACCCAGGAAGCGTTGGGCACCGTGGCCAACCAGACCCGCGCGGTCGGCGAGCGGGCCGCCAAGCTGGTCGGCATCGAGCTGCCCAAGAAGGCCGAGTCGGCGACCAAGGCAGTGGCGAAGAAGGCCCCCGCCAAGAAGGCCCCGGCCAAGAAGGCTCCGGCCAAGAAGGCTCCGGCCAAGAAGGCTCCCGCCAAGAAGGTCACCCAGAAGTAGTTTCGGATACCGAGTTGCCCTTCGGGGCAACTCGGATTCGACGTTTGCGACGCTGCCCGCATACCCTTGAGTCGTGAATCATGCTGTGGGTACCGTCATGTTGGTCTTGCAGATCGGCGTCCTGGTGATGTCGGTGTACGCATTCATTCATGCGGCAATGCAGCGACCCGACGCTTACACCGCTGCGGACAAGCTGACCAAGCCGGTGTGGCTGGTGATCCTGGGCCTGGCCGTTGCGCTGACATCGATCCTGAGCTTCGTTTTCGGCGTGCTCGGCATGGCGATCTCCGCCTGCGCGGCGGGTGTCTACCTGGTCGACGTGCGGCCCAAACTTCTCGAAATTCAGGGCAAGTCGCGCTGACGCGATGAAGGCCGTGCTGGCCGCGGTCGTCGCGCTGCTGGGCTGGTTGCCCGCTGGGCCCGTTGTGGGCACCGCGTGGGCCGATCCCGGCACCGGCGCGGTCAACCCCGCCCCGCCGTTTGTCGATCACACCGCGTGGGCGCAGTGGGGACGGTTGGCCAGCTTGCGGGTCTTTCCGACGCCATCGGGGCGGCTGGCCTCCCGCCAGCCCAACAACCCGGGTGCCGTCGACGAGGCCTGGGCCGAGGTGCTGGCGATGGCACCGAACGCCGAGACCCCCGGCATGCATGCTCAATTCATCTGCCATTGGCAATTCGCCGAAATGGCGCAACCCGGCAAGACGAGCTGGAACCTCGAACCATGGCGGCCCGTCGTCGACGACGCCGAGATGGTCGCGTCCGGCTGCAATCCCGGCGGCCCGGAGGAACCCAACTGATGATGCGTCGAGAACAGCTCGCGGCACTCGTCGACCACACGCTGCTCAAACCCGAGGCCACCGGCGCCGACGTGGTCGCGCTGCTGGCCGAGGCCGCAGACCTGGCCGTCTACGCGGTGTGCGTATCACCGTCGATGGTTCCGGTCGCCGCGGCGGCCGGTGGGGTCCGAGTCGCGACGGTCGCCGGCTTTCCGTCCGGCAAGCACACCTGCGCGATCAAGGCCCAGGAGGCCGCCCAGGCGGTGGCATCGGGGGCGAGCGAAGTCGACATGGTCATCGACATCGGCGCCGCGTTGGCCGGCGAGTTGGACGCGGTGCGCTCCGACATCGCGGCGGTGCGCGCGGCCATACCCGACGCCATTCTCAAGGTGATCGTGGAATCGGCTGTGCTGCTGGGTGATTCGGACGGGCGCACGTTGACCGACGTGTGCCGGGCAGCCGAAGAGGCCGGCGCGGACTTCGTCAAGACCTCCACTGGGTTTCACCCCGCGGGCGGGGCGTCGGTGCGCGCCGTCGCGCTGATGGCCGAGGCCGTCGGCGGTCGCCTGGGGGTCAAGGCCAGCGGTGGCATTCGCACCGCGGCCGACGCGATCGCGATGGTGGACGCCGGGGCGACCAGGCTCGGCCTATCCGGGACACGGGCAGTCCTCGACGGACTCGGCTGAGCCCGGCGCCCTCACGGCAGCCCGGGAGCGGGTGCAACGGACGGCAACGCCCCAGCCGCGCGAAGCCCTAGATATTGGCGAAGCAGGAGTCGTTGTTTTCGCCGGCCGGAATCGTGGCGTTCTGGGTCGAGAAATGGCTCGTCACGCCGGTCGGCGTCACTTGCACGCTGTCCGCGTGAATACCCAGCGGGTAGTCGGCGGTCAGCTTCGCCGTATACGCATCCAGGGTGGACTGGACGCTTTCGCGAGGCAGCGTGAAGCCCAGCGCGTTGAAGCTCTGAATCTGCAGCTGAATCCCCTTGCCGGACACCACGGGCTTGGTCGTGATGTTGTCCAGCATTCCCTTCAGTTCGATGGTGCCGTCGGCGGGATGGGTGATCACGCTGTTGGTGACAAACGGGCCCAGCACCGGGACCGCGTTTTGCACCGAATCCTTGATGCCGTCACTGGTCCACGTGATCGTCGCGTCGAGCGATCCGATGGTGCCCTTCGACGACGACGTCCGGTCCAGCTTGACATCTTTAATGACGATGTCGATTTTCATGCCCTTGGCATCGCGGATCTGGTTGCCGGCCGTCGACACCGAGATGTTGGTGAAGTGCTGCGTCGCGAGCTGCCACAGCAGCAGCGGCGCGACTCCGAATGACGCCGTGGCCTGGTCCTGGACCTCGCAAGCCACCGCCTCGGCGACCTTGGTGTCGGCCACGTGGCGGGCGTACAGCTCGCCGCCGATCAGCCCCGCGAGCAGCAGCGACACCACGATGACGCAGATCAGAACGATGGACAGCGGGTCGCGAAATCTCTTCTTCTTCGTCGCCGGCTCGGGCTGCTCGCTGGGCCGGGTAACCCGCTCGGTGGGGCTCAGCGGTGGCAGCGGCGGCGGCGAGTAGCTGGCCTGCTGCGTGTCCGCTCCGGCCGGATAGTGCTGCTCGGTCGGGGCGGAGCTCGGGCCGAACGGACCGTGATCCTCGCTGGCCCCCCACGTTGACGGGCCCTCGTGCGGTGGTCCTTGCGGGTTCGTCACCCAACCGATTCTGCCCTATCGCTACGAGCAAAGTCGGACTGGTTGCGCAGCACCGCGATGTTGTCGCGAGCCTTCGCGACCACGGCGGTGTCGATGTCGGCGAGCACCAGTTGTGGGTCGGACCCGGCCGATGCGACCACCTCGCCCAGCGGCGAGGCCACCAGGCTGCCGCCGACGCCCGTCGGCGCGCCCGCGGAAGACCCCGAGCCCGCCAGTGTGTCAGCGGGATCGGCCTGACCTGCCGCGGCGACATAACTCATCGAGTCCAGCGCGCGGGCGCGGGCCAGCAACGTCCACTGTTCCAGCTTTCCCGGACCCGAACCCCAGGACGCGCAGACCGCGATAAGTTGAGCGCCGCGCCGGGCCAGCTCGGTGTAAAGCTCGGGGAAGCGGATGTCGTAGCAAACGGTCAATCCCACCCCTACGCCGTCGACGGTGACCACGACCGGCTCCCGGCCTGGGGCAACGGTGCGCGACTCGGTGAAGCCGAACGCGTCGTAGAGATGGATCTTGTCGTAGTGGGCGTCCGGCTGATTCGGTGTGCCGGGCCCGGCCGCGATCAGCGTGTTCGTCACCCGCCCGTCGCCGGCCGGGGTGAACATGCCGGCGATCACCGTGACGGCGGACTCGGCCGCGATCTGCCGGACCCCGTCGGCCCACGGCCCGTCGACAGGCTCGGCGATCGGTGCCAGCGGGACACCGAACCGGCACATGGTCGCTTCGGGAAACACCACCAGCGTCGCGCCGGCGTCGGCGGCCCGGGCGGTGTAGTCGCGCACCTGTTGCAGATTGGCCGCCGGATCGCTGCCACTGAGCATTTGCGCCAACGCGATTCGCATGGCCGCCAGCTTAGGAGCGAATCACGCGTTGTTGGTGATCCATTCGGTGGTGAAGCGCTGCTCCCTGCTCACCAGATCGGCCAGGTGGGTGCCGATGATGTTCTCCACCTTGCCGCCGATCAGCGGAATCCGGACGTGGATGCTGACCCGGAACGTCAGGCGGGCGCCGCCGCGGTCAATCGGCGACAGCTCGGCGGTGCCCAGAACATTCACCGGGGTGTCCACGATCGAGCCTCTGATGGACGCGGTGGCGATGCCGTCGGTGACCGGCCCCCACGCCTCCTCGCGTCTGAAGAACAGATCGCCCCGGTGCAGCTGGGTGACCATCGCGGGCAGGTTATGGCTGTGCACTTCCTGCAGCGTCACCACTTCGATGGTGCCGTCGTCGCCGGATTCCCCGCCCACCCGGATCGACTCCAGCCGCGCCTCGTCGACCGGAATGTCGGCCAGCCTGGCCCGCCAGTAGTCGGGCTCGGCGAACGCCCGGTGCAGTTTTTCGACGCTGTCCCGATAGTCGGCGGACAAGTCGAATGATCGGGGCATAGCAGGTCAGGCTACCGTTACGGGCCGTGACCGGATCGCTGTACGCGGGTGCGCGCGTCGCCGAGTCGGTGCCGCTGGCGCCGTTGACCACGTTGCGCGTCGGACCGGTCGCGCAACGCCTGATCACCTGCACCAGCAGCGAACAGGTCGTCGCCGTGCTGGCCGAGCTGGACGCCGCGCGTGACGGGCCGGTGCTGGTGTTCGCGGGCGGTTCCAATCTGGTGATCGCCGACGACCTGACCGACCTGACCGCCGTGCACTTGGCCACCCGCGGGATCACCGTGGACGGCCACCTGCTGCGCGCCGAGGCCGGGGCGGTGTGGGACGACGTGGTCGTCGCGGCGATCGAGCACGGGCTGGGCGGGCTCGAGTGCCTGTCCGGCATACCGGGATCGGCGGGAGCCACGCCGGTGCAAAACGTCGGCGCCTACGGCGCGGAGGTATCCGACACCATCACCCGGGTGCGGGTGCTGGATCGCCGCAGCGGTGCGGTGCGCTGGATACCCGGCGACGAGCTGGCCTTCGGCTATCGCACCAGCATGTTCAAGCGGGCCGGTCAGCAGGTACCCGGCGTCGTGCTGGAAGTGGAGTTCGCGCTAAACGATTCGGGCCGCAGCGCGCCCTTGCGCTACGGCGAGCTCACCGCGGCGTTGAACGCGGCCAGCGGTGAGCGTGCGGACCCGCGCGCGGTGCGCGAGGCGGTGCTGGCCCTGCGTGCGCGCAAGGGCATGGTGCTCGACGCCGCCGACCACGACACCTGGAGCGTGGGCTCGTTCTTCACCAACCCGGTCGTCGCGCCGCCGGTCTACGAGTCGCTGGCCGGGCGTACCGACGGGCCGGTGCCCAACTACCCGGCGCCCGACGGCGTCAAGCTGGCCGCCGGCTGGCTGGTGGAGCACGCGGGCTTCGGCAAGGGCTATCCCGACGACCCGGGCGCGCCCTGCCGGTTGTCCACCAAGCACGCGCTTGCCCTGACCAATCGAGGCAACGCCACCACGGCGGACGTGATCACCTTGGCGCGGACCATCCGCGACGGGGTTCGTGACGTGTTTGGCATCACACTGGAACCCGAACCGGTGCTGCTCGGCTGCCGCCTTTAGCTGTGGATTCGGTGTGTCTGTAGGCTTTCGCGACTCGTCGTGACGCAAGCGGTGTCGGTACTGCCGGTATCTTTTATTGTCGTGAGCACATCCCCCGAACAGTCGCCGATTAATCGGCGGCTGGCGTTGGCAGCCCTTGGGCTGGGTGTGTTCGCGCCGAGCGTGCTGGCCGCCTGCAGCAGCCCCGCGGCCAAGCAAGCGCAGAAGAACAAAGAGCAGTCGGCGCCGAGTCTGAAATACCAGCCCGCCCTGGACGGCCAGGGGGCCGCTGCCGACGTGGTTCCCATCGCGCCGGTCAGCGTCACGGTCAGCGACGGCTGGTTCCAGAAGGTGGCGTTGACGAATTCGGCCGGCAAGGCCGTGGCTGGAGTTTTCAACTCCGACCGCACCGTCTACACGACCACCGAGCCGTTGGGCTACGACACCAGCTATAGCTGGAGCGGCTCGGTCGTCGGCCACGACGGTAAGACCGTTCCCGTGACGGGCAAATTCACCACCGTCGCCCCCACCAAGAAGATTGACGGCGGATTCCAGTTGGCCGACGGTCAGACGGTCGGCGTCGCCGCGCCGATCATCATCCAGTTCGACGCGCCGATCAGCGACAAGGCTGCCGTCGAACGGGCGCTGACCATCACCACCAACCCGCCCGTCGAGGGCAGCTGGGCCTGGCTGCCCGACGAGCAGCAGGGCGCGCGCATCCACTACCGGCCGCGCGAGTACTACCCGGCTGGCACCACGGTCAACGTCGATGCCAAGTTCTACGGGCTGCCGTTCGGTGACGGCGCCTATGGCCTGCAGGACATGTCGCTGAAGATTCAGATCGGACGTAAGCAGGTGGTCAAGGCCGAGGTGTCGTCGCACCGCATCCAGGTCGTCACCGACGCGGGCGTGATCATGGACTTCCCGTGCAGCTACGGCGAGGCCGACAAGGCGCGCAACGTCACCCGCAACGGCATCCACGTGGTGACCGAGAAGTACGCGGACTTCTACATGTCCAACCCCGCGGCCGGCTACAGCCACGTGCACGAACGCTGGGCGGTGCGGATCTCCAACAACGGCGAGTTCATTCACGCCAACCCGATGAGCGCCGGCGCACAGGGCAACACCAACGTCACCAACGGCTGCATCAACCTGTCGACCGAGGATGCCGCGGAGTACTACCCGACCGCGATGTACGGCGACCCGGTCGAGGTGACCGGCAGCTCGATCCAGTTGTCCTACTCCGACGGCGACATCTGGGACTGGGCCGTCGACTGGGACACCTGGGTGGCCATGTCGGCCCTACCGCCTCCCAATGCGCACCCGCCGGCCAGTCAGATCCCCGTCACCGCGCCGGTCACGCCGTCGACCGCGCCGAGTTTGTCGGGGACGCCGACCACCACGACCTCGACGACTACGTCCTCGCCTGGCCCTGGCGGTTAAATCGCATCGTAGTGGCCTGATCGCGAGGCTTGAGCACGATCAGGTCCAGGTCGACGTGGGAAGGCCGTGACGCCACGAACCCGATCACCTCGGCCACGTCGGTCGCCGTCAGCGGTGTGATGCCGGCATAGACCGAATCCGCGCGTTCCTGATCACCGTCGAATCGGACCAGTGAGAACTCGGTTTCCACTGCGCCCGGGGCGATTTCGGTGAGCCGCACCGGCTTGCCCAGCAGTTCGCCGCGCAGCGTGCGGTGCAGCGCGCCCTGGGCGTGCTTGGCCGCGGTGTAGCCGGCGCCGCCGTCGTACACCTCGAGCGCGGCCACCGAGGTGACGGTGACGATCAGGCCGTCGCCGGAGTCGATCAGCTTGGGCAGCAGTGCGCGGGTGACCCGCAGCGTGCCAAGCACGTTGGTCTCCCACATCCAGCGCCAGTGCTCGAGGTCGGCGTCGGCGACGGGCGCCAACCCCCGTGCGCCGCCGGCGTTGTTGACCAGTACATCGACCCGGCCCAATTTGCTGGCGAGCGCCTCCACCGCCGCGTCGTCTGTGACGTCAGCCACAATTGCGGTGCCGGCTATCTCTTGCGCGAGGGCAGTAATCCGGTCCGTGCGCCGCGCGACTGCGACGACGTGAAACCCAAGGGCGGCAAGGGTTTTGGCTGTTGCTTCGCCGATCCCGGAACTGGCACCGGTCACCACCGCAACCCGTTGATGCAGGTTATTTGAACTCACTGAGCTAACTCTAATAAACGTGCTAAATTCCTGAGGTGCACCACAGCGCCCAGTTCAACAACACCGCCGCGTGTCTTTGCGCGGCATGTGCGTGTTGTTGCCGCGCACTTTGCCGCGCCTGAACCCAAAACAGGTTGTGGCCAAGACCGGCCATTGGAACTCGGACAAAGGACGCTCGTGCGCTCGACTTCTCTCACCCACACCCATCATTCGCCCAGCCGTGCGGGCCACCTGCGGCTGCACCGTCAGATCCTGCCGCCGTCGCTGCACATCTCCGACTCCGCTGCGGCCTCGGTGTTCCGGGCGGTCCGGCTGCGCGGCCCGGTCGGCCGCGACGTCATCGCCGGGGTCACCTCGCTGAGCATCGCGACGGTGAACCGGCAAGTCATCGCCCTGCTCGACGCGGGCCTGCTGCGCGAACGCGCAGACCTGGCCGTCTCCGGAGCCATCGGCCGCCCTCGGGTTCCGGTGGAGATCAACCACGAGCCGTTCGTGGCGCTGGGCATCCACATCGGTGCGCGGACCACCAGCATCGTGGCCACCGACCTGTTCGGCCGCACGCTGGACACGGTGGAAACGCCGACGCCGCTGAGTCCGCCGGCCGCCGCCCTGACGTCGCTGGCCGAAAGCGCCACCCGCTATCTGAGGCGCTGGCATCGCCGGCGGCCGTTGTGGGTCGGGGTCGCCATCGGTGGCACGGTCGACGGCGCCACCGGCCATGTCGACCACCCGCGGCTGGGCTGGCGGCAAGCGCCGGTCGGGCCGGTGCTGGCCGACGCGCTGAGCCTGCCGGTGTCGGTGGCTTCCCACGTCGACGCGATGGCCGGCGCCGAGCTGCTGCTGGGTATGCGGCGGTTTGCGCCGAGCTCGCCGACCAGCCTGTACGTCTACGCCCGCGAGACCGTGGGCTATGCGCTGGTGATCGGCGGACGGGTGCACTGCCCGTCCAGCGGTCCGGGCACGATCGCGGGCCTGCCCGCGTACTCCGAGCTGCTCGGCGGCAGCGGGCAGCTGGAGTCCACGGTCAGCGACGAGGCCGTGCTGGCCGCGGCTCGCCGGCTGCGCATCCTGCCCCCGGCCCCGGCCGGGCGCGCCAACGGACCCGCCGCGGGCATCACCGATCTGCTGCGCCTGGCCCGGGCCGGCAACCAGCCGGCCAAGGACCTGCTCGGCGAGCGCGCCCGCGTCCTGGGTGAGGCAGTCGCGCTGCTGCGTGACTTGCTCAACCCCGACGAGCTGGTGGTCGGTGGCCAGGCATTCACCGAGTATCCCGAGGCGATGGAGCAGGTGGAGGCGGCATTCGCCGAGCGTTCGGTGTTGACGCCGCGCGATATCCGCGTCACCGCCTTCGGTAACCGGGTGCAAGAGGCCGGGGCGGGCATCGTGTCGCTGGGTGGGCTCTACGCCGACCCGCTGGGCGCGATGCGCCGTGCCGGGGTGATCGGCTCCCGGATCCCGGAGGTCGTCGACGAGTCGTCCGCCTAAGGCGAACGGCTTAGGCCGGCGGCCGGACCGTGCTGTAAAGATGAAAGAGTGCGGCACGACGACGTCCTCCTGCGCAGCGATCCGCGTCGGGTCGCGCTGTTGGCAGTGCACACCTCGCCGTTGGCTCAACCGGGTACCGGTGATGCCGGCGGGATGAACGTGTACGTGCTGCAAAGTGCGTTGCATCTGGCCCGGCGGGGCATCGAGGTGGAGATCTTCACTCGCGCCACCGCGTCGGCCGATCCGCCGGTCGTCGAGGTCGAGCCCGGAGTGCTGGTGCGCAACGTCGTGGCCGGACCGTTCGAGGGACTGGACAAATACGACCTGCCCACCCAGCTGTGTGCGTTCGCGGCCGGGGTGCTGCGTGCCGAGGCGTCGCATGAGCCCGGCTACTACGACATCGTGCATTCGCACTACTGGCTGTCCGGACAGGTCGGCTGGCTGGCCCGCGACCGGTGGGCGGTGCCGCTCGTGCACACCGCGCACACCTTGGCCGCGGTGAAGAACGCCGCGCTGGCCGCCGGCGACGCCCCCGAGCCGCCGCTGCGCACGGTGGGGGAGCAGCAGGTCGTCGACGAGGCGGACCGGCTGATCGTCAACACCGAAGACGAAGCGCGGCAATTGGTTTCGATCCATCATGCCGACCCCGAGCGGATCGACGTAGTCCATCCGGGCGTCGACCTGGAGGTGTTCCATCCGGGCGAACGCCGGGCCGCCCGCGCCGCGCTGGGTTTTGGGCTCGACGAACAGATCGTGGCGTTCGTCGGGCGAATCCAGCCGCTGAAGGCACCCGACATCGTGCTGCGGGCGGCGGCGAAGTTGCCGGGCGTGCGCATCGTGGTGGCGGGCGGGCCCTCGGGCAGTGGTCTGGCCACCCCGGACGGACTGGTTCGCCTGGCCGACGAACTCGGGATCAGCGAGCGGGTGACGTTCCTGCCGCCGCAGTCCCGGCCGAACCTGGCGACCCTGTTCCAGGCCGCGAATCTTGTTGCGGTGCCTAGTTATTCGGAGTCTTTCGGCTTGGTTGCCGTCGAGGCGCAGGCGTGCGGCACGCCGGTGGTGGCGGCGGCGGTCGGCGGGCTGCCGGTCGCGGTGCGCGACGGTGTCACCGGCTCGCTGGTACCAGGGCATGACGTCGAAGACTGGGCCCGCGCGCTCGACGAGCTGCTGCGCCTTCACGGCACGGCGCGGGGTGCGGCGATGAGCCGGGCCGCGGCCGCGCACGCGGCGACGTTCTCGTGGGAGAACACCACCGATGCGTTGCTGGCCAGCTATCGGCGGGCCATCGGTGATTTCACCGTCGCGCGGCAGCGCCGGGTTCGCGACCGGGTGGCGGCACGCAAACCGCGTCATTGGACGCCGCGTCGCGGGGTTGGCGCATGACCGTAGCCGTGCAGCAGGTGATCGAGCGTGCGCTTGATGCCAGCGACCTGACGTACTCGAAACATGAAGGCGCACATGGCGGTTTGCCGGGTCTGGTGGTGGAGTTGCCCGGCGAGCGCAAGCTCAAGACCAACACGATCCTGAGCATCGGCGAGCACTCGGTGCGCGTCGAGGCGTTCGTGTGCCGCAAGCCCGACGAGAATCACGAGGGCGTGTACCGGTTCCTGCTCAAGCGCAATCGCCGGTTGTACGGGGTCGCCTACACGCTGGACAACGTCGGCGATATCTACCTGGTCGGCCGGATGTCGCTGGCCTCGGTGGACGCCGACGAGATCGACCGGGTGCTCGGGCAAGTGCTCGAAGCGGTGGATTCGGACTTCAATACGTTGCTGGAGTTGGGTTTTCGCTCGTCGATCCAGAAGGAATGGGATTGGCGGGTATCGCGGGGTGAATCGTTGAAGAACCTCGAGGCGTTCGCCCACCTGATCGACGACGACGAAGACGACTAGCTCCGCGAGCGTAATGTGGCTGCGATTGTCGGGCCCGGATTTCGCAGTGACCTTACGCTCGGCAAGGCTCATGCCGTGCGTGAGAGACTGACCGGCATGGGTGACACTGCGACGCTGGTACTGCTTCGCCACGGCGAAAGCGAATGGAACTCGCTGAACCTGTTTACCGGGTGGGTCGACGTCGGGCTGACCGAAAAGGGCCGGGCCGAAGCGGTTCGCAGCGGTGAGCTGTTGACCGAGCACGGCCTGCTGCCCGACGTGCTGTACACCTCGCTGCTGCGCCGCGCGATCACCACGGCGCACCTGGCGTTGGACGCCGCGGACCGGCTGTGGCTCCCGGTACGACGCAGCTGGCGACTCAACGAACGCCATTACGGGGCGCTGCAGGGCCTGGACAAAGCCGAGACCAAGGCCCGCTACGGCGACGAGCAATTCATGGCCTGGCGGCGCAGCTACGACACCCCACCGCCGCCGATCGAGAAGGGCAGCAAGTTCAGCCAGGATCGCGACCCGCGCTACGCCGACATCAGCGGCGGCCCGCTCACCGAATGCCTGGCCGACGTGGTGGTGCGTTTCCTGCCGTACTTCACCGACGTGATCGTCCCGGATCTGCGCTTCGGCAAGACGGTGCTGATCGTCGCCCACGGCAATTCGCTGCGCGCGCTCGTCAAGCACCTCGACCAGATCTCCGACGACGACATCTCCGAGCTGAACATTCCGACCGGCATTCCGCTTCGCTACGACCTGGACGCTGATTTGCGTCCGGTGGTGCCCGGCGGCACCTACCTGGACCCGGAAGCAGCGGCCGCGGGCGCTGCGGCGGTAGCCAGCCAGGGTGCCCGGTAAGATTGACGCGCGGCTCAATTTTGCCCGCTTTTGAGCGCGAAAAGCCCGTAGGCCAAATTCCGCATGAACTACAGCCGAACACCTGTAGCGCAAGTTGTGACTTGTCCGATTTTGGCCTCGTTCCGCTAGGGCTGCGTTCACCAGATTTGTAGGATTTTGTTCGTGACTGTGTTCTCGGCGCTGTTGCTGGCCGGGGTCTTGTCCTTGCTGGCGCTGGCCGTCGGAGTGGCGGCCGGCACCCGGTTGTCCGCACGAGTGGTTCGGCGGCGACAGCGAGTGGCCACCGAGTCGACCGGCATCACCGTCGCGCAGATGCTGCAACAGATCGTCAGCCTGATGCCGCTGGGCGCCGCGGTCGTGGATTCGCATCGTGACGTCGTCTACCTCAACGAGCGGGCCAAGGAATTGGGCCTGGTGCGCGATCGGCAGCTCGACGACCAAGCCTGGCAAGCGGCGCAGCAGGCGCTGGGCGGGGAGGTCGTCGAATTCGACCTACAGCCCGGCAAACGCGGGACCGCCGGACGATCCGGGATATCGGTGCACGGGCAGGCGACGCTGCTCAGTGAGGAAGACCGGCGGTTCGCCGTGGTCTTCGTTCACGACCAGTCCGACCATGCGCGCATGGAAGCCACTCGGCGCGACTTCGTGGCCAACGTCAGCCATGAGCTCAAGACGCCGGTTGGCGCCATGGCGCTGCTCGCCGAGGCCCTGCTGGCGTCGGCGGACGACTCCGAAACCGTGCGCCGCTTCGCCGAGAAGGTGCTGATCGAGGCCAACCGGTTGGGCGACATGGTCGCCGAGCTGATCGAGCTCTCCCGGCTCCAAGGCGCCGAGCGATTGCCCAATGTCGTCGCAGTCGAGGTCGATACCGTTGTGGCCGAAGCGATTTCACGCCACAAGGTGGCTGCCGACAATGCCAAGATCGAGGTTCGCACCGACGCGCCCACCGGTTTGCGGGTACTGGGGGATCAAACGCTGCTGGTGACCGCATTGGCCAATCTGGTCTCCAATGCGATCGCCTACTCGCCGCCGGGATCGCCGGTGTCGATCAGCCGTCGCCGTCGTGGCGACAACATCGAGATCGCGGTTACCGACCGCGGGATCGGGATTGCGCTAGAAGACCAGGAGCGGGTCTTCGAGCGGTTTTTCCGGGGGGACAAGGCGCGTTCGCGAGCCACCGGCGGCAGTGGGCTGGGGCTGGCGATCGTCAAACACGTTGCGGCCAATCACGACGGCAGCATCGGGGTGTGGAGCAAGCCGGGAACCGGTTCGACGTTCACCTTGTCGATCCCGGCCTATCAGGACACCGATAGCGACGAAGAAACCGAGCAACCCCGGGCCCGCGAAGTGCGGCCCAACAGATCCCAACGAGAGGAAGAACTAAGTCGATGACCCGCGCATACGACGATGCAGAGCGCAGCGACGAACAGGAGTGGCGCCCGTGACCAGTGTGCTGATCGTGGAGGACGAGGAGTCGCTTGCCGATCCACTGGCCTTCCTGCTCCGCAAGGAAGGCTTCGAAGCCACCGTGGTGACCGATGGATCAGCGGCGCTGTCCGAGTTCGACCGGGCAGGCGCGGACATCGTGCTGCTGGATTTGATGCTGCCGGGCATGTCGGGCACCGACGTGTGCAAGCAGCTGCGCGCTCGCTCCAGCGTGCCGGTGATCATGGTGACGGCCAGGGACAGCGAGATCGACAAAGTTGTCGGCCTGGAGCTCGGTGCCGATGACTATGTGACCAAGCCCTATTCGGCGCGTGAGCTGATTGCCCGGATCCGGGCGGTGCTGCGCCGGGGCGGTGACGACGACTCCGAGATCAGCGACGGCGTATTGGAGTCCGGCCCGGTCCGGATGGACGTCGAGCGGCACGTCGTTTCGGTCAACGGTGACACAATCACGTTGCCGCTCAAGGAGTTTGACCTCCTCGAGTACCTGATGCGCAACAGCGGCCGGGTGCTGACCCGTGGACAGCTGATCGATCGGGTGTGGGGCGCGGACTACGTCGGCGATACCAAGACGCTCGATGTCCACGTCAAGCGGCTGCGGTCCAAGATCGAAGCCGACCCGGCCAACCCGGTGCACCTGGTGACGGTGCGCGGGCTGGGCTACAAGCTCGAAGGGTAGCCCGGCAGGCGGCCGGAAGGGCGCCGTTATGGCGCCTGCGGCGCGCACTCGTCGCCGCGCGAGGAGTCGAACAGGGTCCGCTCCTCGTCGGCCGCGCCTACCTCGATGCGCCGACGCATGTTCGCTGTCATCGGTGGCAGGTCGTCGAGATCGAACCACCTCGCCTCGGTGCTCTCGTCGTCGGCCGCATACGGCTCCCCGGATAGCCACTTCATCCGAAATACGTGATCCAGGTACTGCGCGTGATCGCCGTTGGCGTGCACCGTCGGCTGGCCTACCTTGACCCAGGCCAGTCTGACGGCCTGCACATGAACCCCGGCTTCTTCGAGCACTTCACGCACGGCGCAATCCGCCGGATTCTCGCCCGGCTCCACGATCCCCGTCACCGCCGTCCAGGCGCCGTTGTCCGAGCGCTTCACCAACAGCACCTTGTGCTCGTGAATGGTGACGGCGGTGACGCCGGGCAACCACAGCGGCGCATGGCCGATCGCGCGACGCAGCTCAACGATGAAGTCGGGAACCGGCACTCCCCTTCCTAACACGAGTGGCGGCGCCCGCGCCGCACTCGCGACCCCGAGGATGCACACCGCATCAGCGGGCCGCGACCACCTCGTCCGCGACCGCCAGCGCCAGCGCCATGATCGACACCTGCGGGTTCACCTCCGGGCAGCTGGGCAGGATCGACGCGTCGGCAACCCACACTCCGTCGATGCCGCGCAACCGTCCGGTCTTGTCGACGGGGCAGAGCTGTTCATCGGCGCCGGCTGCCGCCGTGCCGGTGGGATGGAAGGCGGCCAGGTGCAGGCTCCTGGGATTGCTGCGGCTCAGCGCATCCTGCAACGCGGGCAGTGACGTCACCGTCGGTGCGCCGGGCAGGCCGGTGAGTACCTCGACCGCACCCGCCGCGAACAACAGCCGGCCCATCGCCTCGACGGCGGTCATCAGCTTGGCGATGTCCGCGCGAGAGATGTTGTAGCGCATCACCGTCTCGCCGCGCGCCGCGAAGACGGAGCCGACTCCGCGGTCGGCGACCATGGCGCCGAACGTCGCGACTTGAGGTGCGCGGTCGAGCCAGCCGAGCAGCTCGGCGCCGTAACCGGGAAAGACCATCGACCCCATACCCGGCGGCGTCGAGGTTGCTTCGATCAACACGCCGTCCGACTGGTGAAATTCGTGGACCGCCGCGCTCTGCAGCACACCGTGCCAGGCGAACACGTCATCATCGAAACGCCCGGCGAGCATCGTCGCCGGATGCAGCGCAAGATTTCGTCCCAGCCGCGGATGTGCGCCAAATCCACTGCGCCGCAACAATCCCGGTGTCTCGGTGGCGCCGGCGGCAACCACCACCGACTCGGCGAGGATGTCCAGCGCGGTGCCGTCGGGCCGTCGGGCCCGCACACCGCGGGCCCGGCCGTTGTGGTGCAGTACCCGTTCGACACGCGCGTGCGAGATGATCCGCGCGCCCGCCGCGCAGGCTTGCGGCAGCGCGTTGAGGTGCATACCGAACTTGGCGTTGCGCGGGCAGCCAATCGCGCATTGGCAACAGCCTTCGCAGCCCGGCGCGTTGCGGGGGATCGGCGCCGCGTCCCATCCCAGCGTCGCGGCGGCATCGAGCAACAGGCGCCCGTTGCGACCCATGATCTGCAGGGGCACCGGCGCGACCTGCAGCGTGTGCTCGACGTTGTCGAGATGGTGGGCCAGCCGGTCCGGATCGGCCAGGTCGAGCCCGAACTCGTCACGCCAGCGCCGCTGTACCGAAAGCGGTGGCCGGTAACACGTTCCGGAGTTCACGACGGTGGTGCCGCCGACCGCCCGGCCCAGGGGCAGCACTATGGACGGGCGTCCCAGTGCGACGGTTGCGCCGGCGCCGCGATACAACCCGGCATATCGGTCGATCGGGTGGGTGGTGCGGAACTCCTCGACCGTCCAACGGCGTCCCTCCTCGAGCACCACCGTGTCGAGGCCGGCTTGAGCCAGGGTGCGCGCCGCCATGGCGCCGCCGGCGCCGGAGCCGACGATCACCGCATCGGCGGTCACCACGGAGCGGCTCTCGGCCGAGGAGATGACGGTCAGGCGCGCATCGGGGCGCGCCGTATCGTGTGCCTGTGCGCGTGAAAGTAGCTCTGGGGCAAAGGTATCCGCGCCGTTGGCAAGCAGCACGATCGCCTTCATCGCCTCGACGGCCACTGCGGCATCCGGACCGAGTGCGGCGAGCCGGCGCAACACCTGATCACGCTGGCCGGGGTCCAGACGCGAATTCGAGCGACCGGTGGTGAGGTAGCTTGCCGCACTCATGCACAGCAGTCCGGCCCGCACCGCCAGCCGTGTCGTCGCGGGCAGCTGGGTGAGGTAGCGCTCGACGCGGTCGGCCAGTTGAGCCGATGGCGGACCGCCGTGTTCGTGCGGCAGCAGCGCGGTGCCGAACGAGACCAACGCGGCCCGCCGTTCGGCCCGGCGGCTCATGTCACACGCCCGAGCCGGCGGCCCAGTTTGATGAAGAACGGGTAGGTCGCGAAGATGGCCCCTGCCGCCGCGTGCAGCGGCCAGCCCGCCTCCTCGGTCTTGACGCCGAAAACCCCGCTGTTCCACATGAAGTCGCGGCCATTGCGGGCACGGAAGGGGCGCCACAGCAGGCCCAGTCCGGGCACGTTGTTGTAGAGGCCGAACGATCCGCCGAAGAAGACGCCCAGCGTGGCGGCCTCGGCGGCATCGCGGCGATCCGACGGCAGTTGCCGTTCGATGAGCACTCCGGAGGCGAACAGCAGCGGCGGGTCGAGCAGAAAGCTCATGTCGCGGTCCTTTCGTTGATGGCGGGCGCCTCGCTGCCGCGCAGGCCTACTTCGGCGTGGCCGGTGCCCAGCACCGACCACCGGCGGTCGTCGACTTCGACATAGATGTCGGCCTGTTCGGTGTTGGTGCACACCGCCGTGCCGCCGTCGGGATCGGTGTAACCCAGGCTCACGCAGCGCTCGGGCGGCTGGTCGACGCGGATGAGCACGCGCCGACCGCCGATGCGTCCTTCCAGCTGCCAATGCCGCAGGCCGAGGGTGGTACGCATTCTCAGTGACGGCAATGTGCTTGCGGGCCAATCCTTTCCGTCGATACGGAAGCGAACGAACGCCATCGGCGCAAGCCTGCGCAGACCCGGTTTGTGTGACACCGCGGTGACGACCTCCAGGACGTCGCCGTTGCCGAGGTCGGCGTGGATCCAGCCCCAGCGTTTGGCGTTGCCGTGCCCGTAGATGTGGGCGACGCCGCCCCGCCAACCGCCGACGGGATGGGTGAGGCCGCCGACGGTCAGTGCACCGGTGAAGTCGGCGGTCGGAGCGAGAACGACCTGAGCGCCGGGCAGCAGCTCGCGGTCCCAGGCCGGCTTCGGGAATGTCCACAGTGGCGCGCCGGTGTCTTTCCACGCCAGTTCCCACGCCAAGTTTCCGGCCCGGCCGGTCAGTTCTTCGGCAGCCGCGCGCACCCCGGCCGAGTCGAACCAGGCGCCGATCGCCGGCTGGACCGGTTCGGGTCCGAAACGCTCGGTGTGCGGTGCGGCGTCGGCCGGGAACCAGGTCACCCAGCCGTGTGCGTACGGGGCGCGGTTGTCGCTCGGTGCGACCGTTTCGCAGTGAATCCACAGGCCGGCCCGGGTCAGCGGGTCCGAGAGGGTGGCGTACCAGACCTCCAGCCGGCCCGCCTTGCCCCGCCAGCGCGGAGCCGCGGCCAATAGCTTCTCGTCCACTGCGTCGCCTCCACCCCATTGTCGGTTCCGTCCACTATATTGGTTGAACCAATGAACCAGTCAAATATGCTTCGTCCACCCGACCGCCAGCGGGTGGACGAACAGATCACCGCCTCGATCGCCGACGCGATCCTCGACGGCGCGTTCCCGCCGGGCTCGGCGCTGCCGCCGGAGCGGGAGTTAGCCGAGCAACTGAGGGTCAACCGCACGTCGCTGCGACAGGGTCTGGCGCGGCTGCAGCAGATGGGACTCATCGAGGCCCGGCACGGCAGCGGCAACGTGGTGCGAGACCCTCAGCAACTCACCCACCCCGCTGTGGTTGAAGCGTTGATACGCAAGTTGGGTCCCGAGTTCTTGGTCGAGCTCCTCGAGATCCGCGCGGCACTGGGCCCGCTGATCGGGCGCTTGGCCGCGCAACGGTGCGGTCCCGAGGACGACGAGGCGTTGCGCGCTGCGCTGGCCGGCGTGCAGCAGGCCGACAGTGCCGCGGCGCGCCAGGCGGCCGACTTGGCCTTCTTCCAGGTACTCATCCACGGCACCCGCAACCGTGCGTTGGGGTTGTTGTATCGCTGGGTCGACCACTCCTTCGGCGGTCGCGAGCATGAGCTCACCGCGGCCTACGACGAGCCTGAGCCGGTGATCGCCGATCTGCGGGCGATCACCGAGGCGGTGCTGGCGCGCGACGACGCCGCGGCCGCCGCGGCTGTCGAGGCATATCTGCTTGCCAGCGCGCTGCGAATGGTCGCGGCGTACCGGTCGCAGTCGACCGGCTGGCTACTCCGCGATTCGCGTCGCCGGGTGGATGGCGATGAGCCCTAATTGACTGCGGCGCTTGCACATTGCCGCCAATTCGGCGTAAGCCTTGGAACCGAGGAGCTCGATGAGTTCGTCGGCGAGGCTTTCCCACACCTGCTTGGCACCGACGTGCGCGGCCGGATCGCCGGTGCAGTACCAGTGCAAGTCGGCGCCACCGGAGCCCCAGCCGCGGCGATCGTATTCGGTGATCCAGGTCTTCAGGATCTCGGTGCCGTCGGGCCGCGTCACCCACTCCTGGCTGCGCCGGATCGGCAGCTGCCAGCAGACTTCGGGTTTCATCGTCAACGGCGGCACGCCCAGCTTGAGGGCCTTGCTGTGCAGCGCGCAGCCGACGCCGCCGGGAAAGCCGGGGCGGTTCAAGAAAATGCACGCGCCCTTGTATTTGCGGGTGCGGTGCTGGGGCTGACCGTCGTGCTCGTCGAGTTCGAGATAACCCTTACGGCCCAAACCCTTTTCGCGGAATTGCCAGTCGGCGTCGGTGAGTTGTTTGACGGCGTCGTCCAGTCCGGCGCGGTCGTCGTCGTCGGACAGGAACGCGCCGTGCGAGCAACACCCGTCGTCCGGGCGCCCCTCGACCGTGCCGCGGCAGGCCGGGGTACCGAACACACACGTCCAGCGCGACAGCAACCACGTCAAGTCGGCCGCGATCAAGTGCTCCGGATTGTCCGGATCGAAGAACTCCACCCATTCACGGGCAAAATCCAATTCCACTTCTTGCCCGGGCTCGGGGTGCGAATTCGCCACGGATGCAACGTTAGACCAATATTCCTGCTGTTCGCTTCGCTGACACCCGCGCCGGCACCGGTGTGAATTGCGGCTCTCCTCAGCGGGGCGCAACCCAGAGCCCATCGTTGTCCCGCTAGTTTGTTTTCGTGCGATTAGGCGTGCTCGACGTGGGTAGCAATACGGTCCATCTGCTGGTGGTAGACGCCCACCGCGGCGGGCACCCCACCCCGATGAGTTCGACGAAGGCCACCTTGCGCTTGGCCGAGGCCACCGACAGCTCAGGAAAGATCACCAAGCGCGGCGCCGAAAAACTGATCACCACGATTGACGAGTTCGCCAAGATCGCCGTCAGCTCCGGCTGTGCCGAGCTGATGGCCTTCGCCACCTCCGCGGTCCGCGACGCCGAGAACTCCGACGACGTGCTGAGCCGGGTGCGCAAAGAGACCGGTGTCGCGTTGCAGGTGCTGACCGGGGTGGACGAGTCGCGGCTGACGTTTTTGGCGGTGCGCCGCTGGTACGGATGGAGCGCCGGGCGGATCATCAACCTCGACATCGGCGGTGGCTCGCTGGAGCTGTCCAGCGGCGTCGACGAAGAACCCGAAGTCGCCTTGTCGATGCCGCTGGGTGCCGGGCGGCTGACCCGCGAGTGGCTGCCCGACGATCCGCCCGGGCGGCGCCGGGTGGCGATGCTGCGGGATTGGCTGGACGCCGAGCTGGCCGACGCCAGCGTCGCCGTGCTCGAAGCTGGCGCCCCGGACCTCGCGGTGGCAACGTCGAAGACGTTCCGGTCGTTGGCCCGGCTCACCGGTGCCGCGCCCTCGGCCGCCGGGCCACGGGTCAAGCGGACGCTGACGGCCAACGGCCTCAGGCAACTCATATCTTTCATATCTAGGATGACCACCGCTGACAGGGCGGAACTGGAAGGAGTCAGCGCCGAGCGGGCGCCGCAGATCGTGGCGGGCGCTTTGGTGGCGGAGGCGAGTATGCGAGCGCTGTCGATAGAAACAGTGGATATCTGCCCGTGGGCGTTACGGGAAGGTCTCATCTTGCGCAAGCTCGACAGCGAAGCCGACGGAACCGCCCTCGTAGAGACTTCGGTGCGCAATGCTGGAGGTCAGGCAGTAGATCGGAACGCCAGCCGATCGAGAGGCGACAAACCATGACCGGACCACACCCAGAGACCGAGAGCCCCGGCACTCGGCCCATCTCGGTGGCCGAACTGCTGGCCAGGAACGGAACCATCGGCGCCCCGGCGGTTACCCGGCGACGGCGTCGCCGGCGCGGCGACAGCGACACGGTCACCGTCGCCGAACTGACCGGCGAGATTCCCGTCATCCGCGACGACGAAGAGCACGGCGAGACAACACACGAGGCCAACGGGGCCGTCGAGGTCGCCGAATCCGAGGCCGTGCTCGAAGCGGCGCCCGAACCCGTCTCGGAAGCCGTCGTCGCCGAACCGGTCACCGAGGACCGGCCCAAGCCGGCGGACCGTCCCCAGCCGGCGGACCGGCCGGAGGCCCGCTGGCCCAAGTCGCCGCCACAGCCTCCCCGGGTAGGGCCCGAGCGCAGTGCCTACCCCCGGCCCACACGCCGCCCCGATACACCAGAAGCCGAATCGCCGCCGAAACCCGCCGGTAAGCCCGCGGCCCCCTCCGGCGCCGAGGACATGAGCCCGGATCCGCTCGACCATTACGCCGACATCCCGGTGGATGTCATGGATTCCGAGGTGCGCGAAGCCGAACCCGCCACCGAAGATTCCGCTTACGTGCGCTCCTACCTGCAGACGTCGGATTCGACGTTGTTCGGCGGACAGACCCTCGCCGACGAGGTGGCCCGGCGGCGCAGCGACCAGCGAGAGGGCCCCGACGCGGACTCGCCGACCGCGCAAGAGGCGCCCGCCGAGGCCGGCGTCGACGTCGCGCGCGCGGACAAACCCAAGGACGCCCAACCGGCGCCCGGCAAACTCGAGGCGCTGTGGCGCGGCAGCTTGATCGTGTTTCAGTCGATGCTGGCCGTCGCCTTCGGCGCCGGGCTCTTCATCGCGTTCGACCAACTGTGGCGATGGAATAGCCTGGTGGCCCTGGTGCTGTCGGTGCTGGTCATCCTCGGCCTGGTGGCCGGAGTGCGGGTGGTGCGCAAGACCGAGGACATCGCGAGCACGCTGATCGCGGTGGCAGTCGGGGCGCTGATCACCCTGGGACCGCTGGCGCTATCGATGCAGTCCGGCTAGGCGTCACCCGCAACAGTGCGCCCAGCAATCAAGGTCGGCCTGTCCACGGCCTCGGTCTACCCGCTGAGGGCCGAGGCCGCATTCGAGTACGCGGCCCGGCTGGGCTACGACGGCGTCGAGCTGATGGTGTGGAGCGAGTCGGTCAGCCAGGACATCGCCGCCGTCAAGAAGCTGTCGCAGCGCTATCAGGTGCCGGTCCTCTCGGTACATGCGCCCTGCCTGCTGATCTCACAGCGGGTGTGGGGCTCCAATCCGATTCCCAAGCTGGAACGCAGCGTGCGGGCCGCCGAGGAGCTCGGCGCGCAGACGGTCGTCGTGCACCCGCCGTTCCGCTGGCAGCGGCGCTACGCCGAAGGCTTCAGCGAACAGGTGACGGCCCTGGAAGCGTCCAGCGACGTGATGGTCGCGGTGGAGAACATGTTCCCGTTCCGGGCGGACCGATTCTTCGGGACCGATCAGTCGCGGGAACGGATGCGCCGGCGCGGCGGCGGGCCGGGACCGGCGATCTCGGCCTTCTCGCCGTCGTACGACCCGCTCGACGGCAACCACGAGCACTACACGCTGGACCTGTCGCATACCTCGACTGCCGGCACCGATGCGCTGGAGATGACCGAGCGGATGGGCGCAGGGCTGGTGCATCTGCACCTGTGCGACGGCAGCGGCCTGCCCGCCGACGAGCATCTGGTGCCCGGGCGCGGCACCCAACCCACCGCCGAGGTGTGCCAGCTGCTGGCGGCCGGCCAGTTCGCCGGCCACGCCATCCTCGAGGTGTCCACGTCCAGCGCCCGCTCGGCCAGCGAGCGCGAAGCCATGCTCGCCGAATCCCTGCAGTTCGCCCGCACACATCTGTTGCGTTGACCCCTCAGGAGACCATGACCGCGCTATTCACCACCGCAATGACGTTGCGGGAGGTCGATCCGGGTGTATTCGAGGGAGAACTCAACAAGCACTGGACCATCGGCCCCAAGGTGCACGGCGGCGCGATGCTGGCGCTGTGTGCCAACGCGGCGCGTCACGCCTGCGCCGAGGCGGGGCACGAACCGGTGGCAGTGTCGGCGAGCTTCCTGTGGGCACCCGATCCGGGGCCGATGCGGCTGATCACGTCGATCCGCAAGCGCGGCCGGCGGATCAGCGTCGTCGACGTCGAACTCACCCAGGGCGATCGCACCGCCGTCCACGCGGTGGTCAACCTCGGCGAGCCGGAGCACTTCGAACCCGGCGGCGACACCGCACCGCTGTTGTCGGCGAATCCGGTCCTGGACCTGATGGCGCCGGAACCGCCCGACGACATCGAACCGATCGGGCCCGGCCACCCGCTGGCCGGCCTGGTGCACCTGGGCGAGGGCTGCGACGTGCGCCCGCTGCTGTCGACGCTGGCGCCCAGCACCGACGGGCGCCCCCCGATGCTGCAGATGTGGGCGCGGCCGCGCGGTGTCGCTCCTGACGGCCTCTTCGCGCTGATGTGTGGTGATCTGTCCGCTCCGGTGACGTTCGCGGTGGAGCGCACCGGCTGGGCGCCCACGATCCAGCTGACCGCCTTCCTTCGCGCCCTGCCCGCCGACGGCTGGCTGCGCGTGATCTGTACCTGCGTGGAGATCGGGCACGACTGGTTCGACGAGGACCACATCGTCGTCGACAGCTTGGGCCGCCTCGTCGTGCAGTCCCGGCAGCTGGCGCTGGTGCCCGCGCCCCGGTAGCCGGGAGAAGCCCGGCCGTCTGCGATGCTTTCTCCCGTGGCGAGAATCGCGATCATCGGTGGTGGCAGCATGGGCGAGGCCCTGCTGTCGGGTCTGCTCCGGTCCGGGCGGAAGGTCAAGGACCTGGTAGTGGCCGAACGCGTCCCGGAACGCGCGAAGTACCTGGCCGACACATATTCGGTGCTGGTGACGTCGTCGGTGGGCGATGCGGTGAGCGGCGCGACGTTCATCGTCGTCGCGGTGAAGCCCGCCGACGTCGAGTCGGTGATGGAGAAGCTCAGCAAGGCGGCTTCCGCGGTCGAAGGCGACAGCGTCGAGCAGGTTTTCGTGACTGTCGCGGCGGGGATCACGCTTGCCTCCTTCGAGTCCAAGTTGCCTGCCGGGACGCCGGTGGTCCGGGCGATGCCGAACGCGGCGGCCGTGGTGGGTGCGGGGGTGACCGCGCTGGCCAAGGGCCGTTTCGTCACCCCGCCGCAGCTCCAGGAGGTGACGGCGCTGTTCGACTCCGTCGGCGGCGTGCTGACCGTGCCCGAATCCCAGATGGATGCGGTGACCGCCCTGTCGGGCTCGGGACCCGCGTATTTCTTTCTGATGGTCGAGGCGCTGGTGGACGCCGGCGTCGCGGCGGGTCTGAGCCGGGGCGTGGCGACGGACCTGACGGCACAGACGATGGCC
This sequence comes from Mycobacterium sp. pR1184, assembly GCF_041287235.1. Lineage (NCBI taxonomy): Bacteria > Bacillati > Actinomycetota > Actinomycetes > Mycobacteriales > Mycobacteriaceae > Mycobacterium > Mycobacterium sp. pR1184. The sequence continues at coordinate 219,546 of NZ_JBGGKR010000001.1, forward strand.
GGATCGGCGGCGCTGCTGCTGGAACGGCTGGATCAGGGGCCGGGGCCCGCCGACAGCGAGGCAATGGGCAAGCAATCAGATGCCACCGCCGCGCAACTGCGGGCCATGGTGACCTCACCCGGCGGTACGACCGCCGCTGCGCTGCGCGAACTCGAACGAGGGGGGCTGCGCACCGCCGTCGACGCGGCCGTTCAGGCCGCAAAAACGCGCTCTGAGCAGCTGAGAATTACATCGGAATAATTTAAAGATTTCAAATTGATTGTCCCCCACCAGTACCAGTAACCCCACTAGTCCCGCTATTCTCCTTTCTGTATGCCCGTGTGGGTGCCAGCGGAGGGGAAGCCGCTGGCATTGCGCGGGCCTGACACGATTGGGTTGCGATGACGTCTACCAACGGGCCATCGGCGCGAGATTCCGCAGGTAAGCCGCGGGACACAGCTTCGGCCGATAGCCAGGCAAGGACACAATTTCTCACCGTCGCCGAAGTGGCGGCCCTGATGCGGGTCTCCAAGATGACGGTTTACCGCTTGGTGCACAACGGAGAGCTGCCGGCGGTACGAGTTGGCCGGTCCTTCCGCGTGCACGCCAAGGCGGTGCACGACATGCTGGAGACGTCCTACTTCGACGCCGGCTGAGCCCGCGCCCGCCGCGAGAGCCGGCGGACGGATCGGGACCGACGCGTGGGGCGTGGCCGTTCAGCGGCCGCGCGACCGGCGGTTTGGTGTTCGGTGCGGCCCGCCGGGTAAAGTGACCCCGAAGTTTTCAATTACTTCAGCAGTCCTTAAGAAGCGGTCACAGGTCAGATAGCGGAGTTCATGGGTTCAGTAATCAAGAAGCGGCGCAAGCGTATGTCGAAGAAAAAGCACCGCAAGCTGCTGCGCCGCACGCGAGTGCAGCGCAGAAAACTTGGCAAGTAAGCCCCGCTTCGCCGCACTCACGAACTCGCCGACCACCGCGCGGCCATAGCGCCGCGGCGCGTCTCGGCCGCTAGGCTGTTCGGGTGGATTCGTCGAGCGGGGGCGGTGCCGGAACCGGCGACAACGCGGACACGATGCACTACCCCAAGGTGGTGCTGGTAACCGGTGCGTGCCGGTTTCTCGGCGGCTACTTGATTGCCCGGCTGGCGCAGAACCCACTGATCCAAGGGGTTATCGCGGTGGACGCGATTGCGCCGAGCAAGGACATGCTGCGCCGGATGGGGCGGGCCGAGTTCGTCCGCGCCGATATTCGTAATCCCTTCATAGCCAAGGTGATTCGCAACGGCGACGTCGACACGGTGGTACATGCCGCCGCGGCGTCGTACGCGCCACGCTCCGGCGGCACGGCGGCGCTGAAGGAACTGAACGTGATGGGCGCGATGCAACTTTTCGCGGCCTGCCAGAAAGCGCCCTCGGTCCGCCGCGTCGTGTTGAAGTCGACCTCCGAGGTATACGGGTCAAGCCCTCACGACCCGGTGATGTTCACCGAGGACAGCAGTAGCCGTCGCCCGCTGCGCAGCGGGTTCGCCAAGGACTCCCTCGACATCGAGGGATACGCGCGCGGACTGGGGCGGCGTCGCCCCGATATCGCGGTGACAATTCTGCGGCTGGCCAACATGATTGGCCCGGCGATGGACACCACGCTGTCCCGTTATCTGGCCGGTCCGGTGGTCCCGACGATGTTCGGCCGAGACGCGCGATTGCAGCTGCTACACGAGCAAGACGCGTTGGGTGCGCTCGAGCGTGCGGCGATGGCCGGCAAGGCCGGCACCTTCAACGTCGGCGCCGACGGCATCATCATGCTGTCGCAGGCGATCCGTCGCGCCGGCCGGATTCCGTTGCCGGTGCCGGGTTTCGGTGTGTGGGCGCTGGATTCGCTGAGGCGAGCTAATCGCTATACCGAGATCAATCGGGAACAATTCAATTACCTGAGTTACGGCCGGGTCATGGACACCTCGAGGATGCGCACCGAGCTCGGCTACCAGCCGAAATGGTCAACCGCGGAGGCGTTTGACGACTACGTTCGTGGTCGCGGCCTGACTCCCATAATCGACCCACATCGGGTACGCTCCTTGGAGGGTCGCGCCATAGCCTTAGCGCAGCGCTGGGGAAGCCGAAATCCAATTCCATGGGGTGGGGTCAGGTAGATATCGTGGCGGGTGAAACCAGAGCGAATGTCATTCCCCTGCACAGTAATCGGGGTCGCGTCGCAGCTCGCCGCAGAGCCGAAGCATCACGTCAGCATCCTTCCTTGCTGTCCGATCCGCACGGCCATGTATCGGCCGAGCAGGTCGCTGCGGTGGTCCGCGAAATCGACGAGCACAGGCGCGTCGGAGGCGCGACTTCGTCAACTGAGGCTCCGCTCAACGAGTTCGCTCAACAGGTCGCCTCGGTTGCCGGATTTTTCCGGCAGCGTCTGACGGGCGACTACGCAGTCGACGAATTCGGCTTCGATCCGCACTTCAACAACGCGATCGTCCGGCCTTTGCTGAGATTCTTTTTCAAGAACTGGTTCCGCGTCGAGGTCAGTGGAATCGAGAACCTGCCGAGCGAAGGCGCCGCGCTGTTGGTGGCCAATCACGCCGGGGTGTTGCCCTTCGACGGACTGATGTTGTCGGTGGCGGTACACGACGAGCATCCGGCGCAGCGGGACATGCGGCTGCTGGCCGCCGACATGGTGTTCGACCTACCTCTGGTTGGCGAAGCCGCCCGCAAGGCGGGTCACACGATGGCCTGCACGACGGACGCGCACCGGCTGCTGGCCGCGGGCGAGCTCACCGCGGTGTTCCCGGAGGGCTACAAGGGCCTGGGCAAGCGCTTCGAAGACCGCTACCGGCTGCAGAGGTTCGGCCGCGGTGGCTTCGTGACGGCGGCGCTGCGCACCAAGGCGCCGATCATCCCGTGCTCGATCATCGGATCCGAAGAGATCTACCCGATGCTGACCGACGTGAAGCTGCTGGCGCGCCTGTTCGGCCTGCCCTACTTCCCGCTCACCCCGCTGTTCCCGTTGGCCGGGCCGGCCGGCCTGGTGCCGCTGCCGTCGAAGTGGCGTATCGCGTTCGGTGAACCGATCTACACCAACGACTACGCCGCGTCCGACGCCGAGGACCCGATGGTCACCTTCGAGCTGACAGATCAAGTCCGCGAGACGATCCAGCAGACGCTGTACCGCTTGCTGGCCGGGCGTCGCAACGTCTTTCTCGGCTAGCGCATCGGCGACCACCGACGAAAACGCCCCGGGCCGATTGGCACCGGGGCGTCTTGCGTACGGGTTACTTGACCAGCGTGAACTGGCAGACGTTGGTGTAGCCGTCGCGGAACAGGTCCGAGCAGCCGCGCAAGTACTTCAAGTAGATGTCGTAGGTCTCCTGCCCCTTCAGGGCAATCGCCTCTTCCTTGTGCGCCTCGAGGGCATCGGCCCACGCGGTCAGCGTCGGGACGTAGTTCTTGCCGATGAAGTGGTGGCGCTCGATCTTGAAGCCCGCGTCAGTCGAGTACTTGTCGACCAGGTCCACCTGCGGCAACTTCCCGCCCGGGTAGATCTCCTTCAGGATGAAGCTGATGAACCGCAGCAGGGTCATGTTCACCTTCAGACCCATCGCGTTGCCCTCTTCGCGGCTGGGGACCACGATCGAGTGCAGCAGCATGCGGCCGTCGTCGGGCAGCAGGTCGTAGTACTTCTTGAAGAAGGTGGCGTACCGCTCGTACCCGGCGTCACCGGCGCCGTCGGCGAAGTGCTCGAAAGCGCCCAGCGACACGATGCGGTCGATCGGCTCGTCGGGGAATTCCTCCCAGCCCTGGATCCGCACCTCCTTGCGGCGGGGGCTGTCCATCTTGTCGAACTCCGCGACGCAGTGGTCGTACTGGTTCTCGCTGAGCGTCAGGCCGATGACGTTGACGTCGTACTCGGCCACCGCATGCCGCATGGTCGAGCCCCAGCCGCTGCCGATGTCCAGCAGCGTCATGCCGGGCTCGAGGTTCAGCTTGTCCAGGGCGAGCTTGCGCTTGGCGTACTGCGCCTCTTCGAGCGTCTTGGTGAGGTTCTGCGGGTCTGGATTTTCGTCAAAGTAACCGCAGCTGTAGGTCATTGACGGGTCGAGCCAGAGCTTGAAAAACTCGTTCGACTTGTCGTAATGGGACCGGACTTTTTCGACTGGTGGCTTGAGCTGGGTGCCACCGGTTTCCCCCTGGGACGTCATCAAATCGACCCTACTTTCGTGCAGATATTGATGCAATCGCGGCGACGGTTTCTTCAGCGCGCGCGTCTGGATGTGAGGCTTCCCCGAGCATGGTCACGACGCTGGTGACGATCGGTTTGCCGTCGGCGTCTGTCACCTCACTGCGGATCTCAGCGATCACAGTGCCGTGCGACTCGATGACCGAGTCTAGATAGGTATCGAAGTACAACTTGTCGTGGGCCAGGATCGGGCGGTGAAAGGTGAACTTCTGGTCGCGATGCAGCACCCGGGCGATGTTGATGGGGATGCTGAACTTCGTGAAGATGTCCAGCTGAACCCGCCGGCCAGCGATTGCCAGGAAGGTCAGCGGAGCCACGACGGCCGGATACCCCGCTTCCGCGGCGTCAACCTCGCTGAAGTGCGTCGGGTGGTCGTCTTGCACCGAGGCCGCGAACTCGTGGATCTTTTCGCGGCCGACCTCGAAGTAGTCCGGTGCCCGGTAATGGCTGCCGATGAGGCCTTGGGTTCCCTCGGGAAGGGTTGTGAACCCCTCTGATGTTGTCATGGCGTTGCGGGCTCCCCACTAATCGTTGCTCAGCGGCGCAGCCTATCAGCGGGATTGGCGCCGGGACGCCAACGCGGCCAGCGCACCGCCTGCGGCACCGAGCGCCAGTGCCGACGGAACCCCGATCCGCGCCGCCTTGCGAGCGGTCCGGAAGTCGCGGATCTCCCAGCCCCGTTCCCGGGCCAGGCTGCGCAGCCGGGCGTCGGGGTTGATGGCGACCGCCGTGCCCACCAGCGACAGCATCGGCACGTCGTTGTAGCTGTCGGAGTAGGCCGTACACCGTTTGAGGTTGAGGCCCTCGCGGATCGCCAGGGACCGAACGGCGTGCGCCTTGCCCGGGCCGTGCAGGATGTCGCCGACGAGCCGGCCGGTGAACACACCGTCCACCGACTCCGCCACGGTGCCCAGCGCGCCGGTCAGGCCGAGCCGACGCGCGATGGTCGCGGCAAGCTCGTACGGCGTTGCCGTGATCAGCCACACCTGCTGGCCCGCGTCCAGATGCATCTGGGTGAGCTCCCGAGTGCCGGCCCAGATCTTCTCGGCGATGATCTCGTCGTAGATGTCCTCGCCGAGGCCGACCAACTCTTCGACCGAGCGGCCCTCGATGAAGGTGAGCGCTTTGCGTCGACCGGCGGCGACGTCGTTGCTGTTCTCCTTGCCGAGTAGCTGAAACTTGGCCTGCGCGTAGATGAATCCGATCACGTCGCGATACGTGAAGTAGTTGCGCGCGGCCAGACCGCGTCCGAAATGCACCGCGGAAGAGCCCTGGACCAGTGTGTTGTCGACGTCGAAGAATGCCGCGGCGGTCAGGTCGATCGGCGGTTGCGGGCCACCCTGGGCGGCGGTGGTCTCCTGCAGGCCCTCGAGCGCGCGGGCGGCGCTGGCGTTGGCGGCCACCGATTCCAGGTCCACGCGAACGGCGGGGTCGGCGTTGTCCGAGTCATCCGACTCTGAGGAAGTCATCGCTACACCTCCTGGTTCGCCGTGCCGTCTGCTGGCCACGTTGCGGCCGGTATCAACCCTATCCGGCAGGTTTGATGGCCGGTTTCACGCCTCCGACATGGGTTGGGCTGGCAGTGCCCGCGCTCTTCTAACCGGGGGCAGCCTCCAGTCCTAAGGACTTGCGATCGAACACGATCCAGTCGTCGGAGTCGTTCATGATCTGAACGCCGCTAAGTTCGGGCGCCGCGCGCAGCATTTCTTTGAGTGCCGGCCAGTCGATGCCGCCGTACTCGATACCGGGTCGCAGTCGGCTCGTGTAGGCGCGTATCACACGGTGTAAATGCTGGATCTTGAAAGTCTTCATCCTTGGACGACCATCGTCACTTTGGGCGGTGCTCATCTCTAAGAACAGTTCGCGGTTCTCAAGCGCTGATGCGATCGCAGCTGTTAATTCTTTCGAACTGGACTTCACTGAACTAGTTATCAAGTCCTCGAGCGTCTGTTGCTCGACATCTGACTTCGCCGACGGCGTGAGCCTATCTTGGTTCGAGGTTTCAGATAGATCGTCGAGGACTACTGGAATTTGATTTCTGCTTATGGACACCCATTGGGCAGCGAGATTGGTGATAATTACCCAATCGAGGTCCGGCATTTGCAGTGCGGCCGCAAGCGCACTTTCAAACACTGCCCCACCGAACTTCTTGGGCAGATCCGGGTGTTCTTTCGATGTATAGGCCATCATGGCGTGTGTACCGTCGGGTAGCCGCAGGAGCGGAATAGCTTTGCGCTCCTCGCCTTCATGCTCCACGGTGTCGAACGGCATGAAAACCTCACTCGATCGAAGAGTGCGGAACAGTCGTCGCCGAGCCTCTGGGCCTTGGTCTTGAGCGGCGAGCGTTATTAACTCTTCAATATCATTATTTCGGTCCAAAGTCGGGCCTCTCGTATTGCTCTAGATTTCCAGTTACTTCGTTCCATATGCCCTTCACATCATATAGCTTATTTGTCGGACTTGCCTCATCGAAAGGACAGAATGCGAGATGGACCTTGCCCATATCTTCTTTTAATAGATCACTCAAAAGGGTTGGGACTGATACTGTCAGCGGCTTGCCCATGATATTCAACCCGTCGGGCGGATGCACCGTGTAATTGGGTATCGATTCACCAGGCGCGAAGGTTTTCGAATAGACGCTGGATGTATCTCCGCCGGTCTCAATTAGATTGCCCAGGGCATCCGTGATAGTTGATCCGTGGTCCGCGTACGCCATGACGGTCGTGCCGGCTGGTACTAGCGCATCGCCATTTTCGGGCGTGTAGCTTCCGTGGCCACTAATAGTGGTGTCTTCAGCTTCCCCGTCAGGTCCACCCTCTTCCGGGTGTTGTGGGGTCCCGTCGCCTGGGCGCTCGGGTGTTCCGTCGCCGTCTTTTGGTCCGTGTGGACGGGCGTCGCCGGGCCCGTGCGGCCCGTTGCCGTCGCCGGGGTGCGGAAGCCCGTCATGGGGTGGGCCCGGTTCACCGTTGAGTGGCGCCCCGCCGTGCGGGACTGGCGCCTCGCCTGGGCCGCTGCCCGTCGGCACCGACGGTGGATGCGGCGCCGACGGGGTTGCGGCTTTGGGGGCTAGCTCACCCGGACTTCCACCGGGAGTAGCGGGAACGTGCTGATGTGGATGGGGCGCCTCCGCGGGTGGCTTGCCACCGGACGTCGGTGGCGGCGCAGTCGGTTTGGGCGTCTCACCGGCTGGAGGCTTGGGCTCGGTTGGGTTATGCGGCGGTGGGGTGCCGGCGGGGGCCGGGCCCGGCTTGGGCGCAGGTGCTGGATTGCCTGGTTCCGGCGGTTTCGGGCCGGTCGGCGGTGGTTTGGCGCCCTCGACTGGCGGCTTAGGCGTCTCGGGCGGCTTGATCCCCGCGGGGTCGAGAGGCGTCGGCAGGGGCGGCTTCTTCAAGCCCTTGATGGCATCCAGCGCTGCGCGGCCCCTGGTGCCCAGCCTGGAAAGCGGTCCGCCCGGCAGGGCCAACGTCAGTCCGTCAAACAACGACCGGCCGGCCGCCCCGACGGGATCGGTCTGCCACTGATCCCAATGGGAGACGTCCTTGCCCAATGCTTTCCACGAATCCAAGGCCGAAGGCGAACCGTCGGGGCCTAAGCCGGCCAGCGGCAACGCCCCCCGGACCATGTCGTTCGAATCGTGGTAGAAACCCACCGGGTCGAACAGGAGCCGCAGCTGGCTCATGCTCAACGCGCCTTCGACGAATTCGGCGGCTTCGCTCAGAAACTCCTCGCCGCCGTGCCCGTTCCGACCGATGATTCGCCCGACATCGGTACCGTGCAGAAACTGATCCCACTGTTTGGCGGCGTAATTGCCCATGGTGGTGACGATCGCCTCGGCTTCGGCGAGGGCGGAAGCGATTTGGGCCCCCAACGCCTCGACCTCGGACCGGAAGTTGTCGATCACCGTGCGGATGTCGTTGGCGATCTTTCTGATCTCGTCTTCGTCCTCGTCGGTCAGGATGTCCCAGACCTCTTTGAACCCGGTCAGCGGATCGCAGATCCGCGACAGCAGGTCCAGGATCGCCGCATGAACCTTGTCGATCTTGGCGGCATAGCTGCTGAGCTGACTCGCGATCTGTTGGCACTGCTGCACCAGGCGGGTAGTGCTGCGGTAGGCGTCGGTGAACGCCCGATCTATAGCCTCACCCTCCGGAATATGTTGGGCCCGAACAGCTCCCATCGGCGCTGCGGTCCCGAGGATTTCCCCGAGTGCGAACTGGGTGCCGGCTGCCGTCCACGCCGTGGCGGCGGCCCGCAGCCTCGCCGAATCGCCACTAGGCCAGATCATTCCGAGGTACGGCGCGACCCAGCCCCAACCCGGCGGGGCGCTGTCACTGCTGCCGACCGCCGACGGTGGACGGGCCGCCGATATCGGTCCCGTCAACGGGGGCATGGGCAGCGCGCTGCCGCCACCGCCAACGTTAGACATCGCTTCGGCCAGCGAGTAATTGCGCGCCGAAATCCGAACACCAATCCCCAAGCCGCACAGCCCGTTTCGAGTGGTGACCATCGCCTCGACAAGCTTGGACGCCGAACTGTCATAGCTGTGGCCCAACGCCGCACCGGCAGGATCGTCGCCGGCCATACCGGCACAACCCGACAGTGCCGCCGTCAGAGTCGAGATCACCGACGCCAACCCCTCGGCGGCGGTCACCACCTCGGCGCCTGCTCCGTCAAGGGCCGCGGGATCAACCGCTAGCGGCGCCATTAGCTCACGACCACATCGCCAAATTCGTCGTCATGGCGCCGGTGTAGTTGCTGTGCGCCGCCGCACCGGCCGTTCGTAGCCGAGCCAGCGCCTCGCGCATCATTGCCTCGCCGCGAGCCCAGTGTTGATGGGCTTCGGCATGGGCAGCCGCTCCCTCGCCCGTCCACGTCGCGTGCAGATTGCTTACCAGAGAGTCGATTTCGGCCAACATGCTCTCGGCATAGCGTTGGAATTCGGCCATCCGCTGCACGGCATCGGCCAATGCCCGCGGATCCACCCGGAATGCCTCAGCCACGGTGCACCTGCCGGACCAGTTGCGCGGAGACGGCCTCGTTGCTCAGATATTCCTTGCCGGCCCGATCCACCGCCTTGGCCAAGATCGACAGTCCCGTCTCGACCTCGCGAGCCCCGCGATGCCACAGTTCCCACGCGGCCGAGTAGGCGTTTCCCGATCCGCCCTGCCACCCGCCCAGCATGTCGCCGACCTGACCGTCGAGTTCGGCCAGCTGACTTCGCAGCGACTCGGCCGCACCGAGTAGTCCCTGCGCGAACCCTTGCATCATGTGGGGGTCGACCCGCAGATTCTCGTTTGCGGCCATGGCCGGAATTTAATCCGTGCCGTGGCCGCCCACAATTCACTTTTGGGCGTCTAACGGCGCCGATGCCACACTGGTGCCATGACCGAGCGCCCCAAGGTGGAGCTGCTGACCCGCGCCGGATGCACTATCTGCGAGCGGGCCCACGCACAACTGGCGGAGCTGGCCACCGAGCTCGATTTCGACCTGGCCACCACCGACGTCGACGCCGCCGCGGCGGCCGGCAACACCGCCCTGCGAGCCGAGTTCGGCGATCGGCTGCCCGTGATTTTGCTGGACGGCCGCGAGCACAGTTACTGGGAGATCGATGAGCCGCGGCTGCGCGCGGACCTCGCTCGATAACGCTGTGTGGTGGGCGCGGACTCATTATTTGGTAGCCCACCGAATAAACGTTTACCGTAGATGGCAGTTCAGTTACTGGAGTAGCGAGGGAGCTGGCCAGGTGATGCTGCCGTGAGCATCTTGCTCTTCGGGGTTTCGCACCGTAGTGCGCCGGTCTCCGTTCTGGAACAACTCAGCATCGACGAATCGGATCGCAACAAGATCGTCGACCGGGTTTTGCAGTCGCCGCTGGTCACCGAGGCTTTGGTGCTATCGACATGCAACCGGGTCGAGGTCTACGCGGTGGTTGACGCGTTCCACGGCGGTTTGGCCGTGATCGGGCAGGTGCTGTCGGAATACTCCGGAATGTCGATGGGCGACCTCACCAAATACGCGTATGTGCGCTACAGCGAGGCCGCCGTCGAGCACCTGTTCGCCGTCGCCAGCGGTCTGGACTCCGCGGTCATCGGCGAACAGCAGGTGCTCGGGCAGGTGCGCCGGGCCTACGCCACCGCCGAGTCGAATCGAACGGTCGGGCGGGTCCTGCACGAGCTGGCTCAGCGGGCGCTGTCGGTCGGCAAGCGCGTGCATTCCGAAACGGCGATCGACGCCGCGGGCGCCTCGGTGGTGTCGGTCGCGCTGGGCATGGCCGAACGCAAGGTGGACGGGCTGGCGGGCAAGACCGCGGTCGTCGTCGGCGCCGGCGCGATGGGCGCGCTGGCGGCGGCCCACCTGATCCGGGCCGGTGTCGACCACATCCTGGTCCTCAACCGCTCGCTGTCCCGGGGGCAACGACTGGTCCGTAAGATCCGCGAATCGGGCGTGCGCGCCCAGGCGATGACCCTCGACCGGCTCGCCGACGCGCTGGCCGACGCCGACGTGGTGGTCAGCTGTACCGGTGCGGTGAGCCCGGTGGTGTCGCTGGCCGACGTACACAAGGCGCTGGCCGCCGCGCAGCGCGACGACGCCGGCCGTCCGCTGCTGATTTGCGACCTGGGCATGCCGCGCGACGTCGATCCCGCGGTGGCCGGGTTGCCCGGCGTCTGGGTCGTCGACGTGGACCGCATCCAGCACGAGCCCTCGGCGCACGCCGCTGCCGGCGACGTCGACGCCGCACGCCACATCGTGGCGGCAGAGGTTGCTGCCTACCTGGCCGGGCAGCGGATGGCCGAGGTGACCCCGACCGTGACCGCGTTGCGCCAGCGCGCCGCCGACGTCGTGGAGGCCGAGCTGCTGCGGCTGGAGAACCGGCTCCCCGGCCTCGAGAGCGCCCAGCGCGAAGAGGTCGCCCGCACCGTCCGGCGCGTGGTGGACAAGCTGCTGCACGCTCCCACCGTGCGAATCAAGCAACTCGCCAGCGCCCCCGGCGGCGACAGCTACGCCGAGGCACTACGCGAGCTTTTCGAACTCGACCAGACCGCCGTCGACGCCGTGGCTGCGGGTGAATTGCCAGTAGTCCCAATGGGATTCGACGCCGGCACGCAGCAATCCGCCGAGTAACCCGATTGGCGCATGTGATCCGGTTAGGCACGCGGGGCAGTCTGCTCGCTACCACCCAGGCCTCTGTCGTTCGAGACACTCTGATCGCCAACGGCCACGCCGCGGAGTTGGTGATCATCAGCACGGCCGGTGACCAGTCGTCGGCGCCCATCGAAAGCCTGGGTGTGGGGGTGTTCACCACCGCGTTGCGCGAGGCGATCGTGGACGGTCGGGTCGACGCTGCCGTGCACTCTCACAAGGATTTGCCGACCGCCGACGACCCGAGGTTCAACATCGCGGCCATTCCGGCCCGGAACGACCCGCGCGACGCGCTGGTTGCGCGCGACGGGCTGGTGCTCGGAGAGTTGCCGGCGGGTTCGCTGGTGGGCACGTCATCCCCGCGACGGGCCGCGCAGCTTAGGGCATTGGGTCTCGGTTTGGAAATCCGCCCCCTACGAGGCAACCTAGATACCAGGTTGAACAGGGTAAGTAGTGGTGATCTAGACGCCATCGTGGTGGCCCGGGCCGGACTGGCCCGCCTGGGCCGGCTCGCTGATGTCACCGAGACGCTAGAGCCGGTGCAAATGTTGCCAGCACCGGCTCAGGGTGCGCTTGCTGTCGAATGCCGCGCCGACGACAGCCGGCTGGCGGCAGTGCTGGCGGAGTTGGACGACTCCGACACACGCGCAGCGGTCACCGCGGAGCGAGCCCTGTTGGCCGAACTGGAGGCGGGTTGCTCCGCACCGGTGGGAGCGATCGCCGAGGTGGTCGAGTCCATTGATGAGGACGGCCGGGTCTTCAACGAGCTGTCGCTGCGCGGTTGCGTCGCGGCGCTCGACGGATCCGACGTGATCCGCGCGTCCGGCGTCGGCGCTCCCGAGCGGGCCCGAGAGCTAGGGCTCTCGGTGGCAGCGGAGCTGCTGGAGTTGGGCGCGGGAGAGCTGATTGGGGGAGCGCGGCAAGACCCCGCGCATGAGAACTGAATGACCTCAAAAAGGGATGACTTGGGAGCGACAATGACGACGCGAGGGCGCAAGCCGAGACCGGGCCGCATCACGTTCGTGGGCTCCGGCCCGGGTGATCCGGGATTGTTGACCACACGGGCGGCCACAGTGCTGGCCAACGCGGCCCTGGTGTTCACCGATCCCGACGTACCCGAACCGGTGCTGGCGCTGATCGGCAAGGACCTACCGCCCGTTTCGGGCCCGGCACCCGCCGAACCACCACCCGCCACCAGCGATGGGTCCGCCGACGCGGATCCGCCACCGGCGGCGCCGACGGTGCTGTCCGGTGGTGCCGACATCCGCCCGGCGCTCGGCGAGCCCGCCGAGGTCGCCAAGACGCTGACCGCCGAGGCCCGCACGGGGGTCGACGTGGTGCGGCTGGTGTCCGGTGACCCGCTGACGCTCGACGCGGTGATCAGCGAGGTGAACGCCGTCGCACGGACTCACCTGCACATCGAGATCGTGCCGGGCTTGGCCGCGACCAGCGCGGTGCCCACGTATGCGGGTCTGCCGCTGGGCTCCTCGCACACGGTGGCCGACGTGCGCGACCCACAGGTGGATTGGGAAGCCTTGGCGGCGGCTCCCGGCCCGCTGATCCTGCAGGCCACGCCGACGCATCTGGCCGACGCGGCGCGCACGCTGATCGAGCATGAGCTGGCCGAGACCACGCCGTGCGTGGTGACCGCCCAGGGCACCACCTGTCAGCAGCGTTCAATCGAGACCACGCTGCACGGGCTGACCGACGCGGCCGTCGTGGCCGGTGCCGGCGACCCGGCGGGCCCGTTGACCGGACCGCTGGTGGTGACCATCGGCAAGACGGTCAACAGCCGGTCCAAGCTGAACTGGTGGGAGAGTCGCGCCCTGTACGGCTGGACCGTGTTGGTGCCGCGCACCAAGGACCAGGCCGGCGAGATGAGCGAGCGGCTGACCTCCTACGGCGCGCTGCCGGTCGAGGTCCCGACCATCGCGGTCGAGCCGCCGCGCAGCCCCGCCCAGATGGAGCGTGCTGTCAAGGGATTGGTCGACGGTCGGTTCCAGTGGGTGGTGTTCACCTCCACCAACGCCGTGCGTGCGGTGTGGGAGAAGTTCGGCGAATTCGGGCTGGACGCCCGCGCATTCTCCGGCGTGAAGATCGCCTGCGTCGGCGAGTCGACGGCTGACCGGGTGCGCGCCTTCGGGATCAGCCCCGAGCTGGTGCCGGCCGGGGAGCAGTCCTCGCTGGGCCTGCTGGACGACTTCCCGCCCTACGACAGCATTTTCGATCCGGTGAACCGGGTTTTGCTGCCGCGTGCCGACATCGCCACCGAGACGCTGGCCGAAGGGCTGCGCGAACGTGGTTGGGAGATCGAGGATGTCACCGCGTACCGGACGGTGCGTGCGGCGCCTCCGCCGGCGTCCACCCGCGAAATGATCAAGACGGGTGGCTTCGACGCGGTGTGCTTCACGTCCAGTTCGACGGTGCGTAACCTGGTCGGCATCGCCGGTAAACCGCACGCGCGCACCATCATCGCCTGCATCGGCCCCAAGACGGCAGAGACCGCCGCCGAGTTCGGCCTGCGGGTGGACGTGCAGCCCGACACCGCTGCCATCGGCCCACTGGTCGACGCGCTGGCCGAACACGCCGCGCGGTTGCGCGCCGAGGGTGCGCTGCCACCGCCGCGTAAGAAGAGCCGCAGGCGCTAGTGGCGTACCCGCGGCAGCGCCCGCGTCGGCTCCGTTCCACCCCCGCGTTGCGTCGCCTGGTGGCGCAAACATCCTTGGAGCCAAGGCATTTGGTGCTGCCGATGTTCGTCGCCGACGGGATCGACGAACCACGTCCGATCCCGTCGATGCCTGACGTTGTGCAGCACACCCGCGAATCGCTGCGCCGCGCGGCCGCCGATGCGGTGGCAGCCGGAGTGGGCGGGCTGATGCTGTTCGGTGTGCCGCTCGACGAGGACAAGGACCCGACCGGCTCGGCCGGCACCGACCCCGACGGCATTCTCAACGGCGCGCTTCGGGACCTGGCTAAGGATCTCGGTGACGCTACGGTGTTGATGGCCGACACCTGCCTCGACGAATTCACCGATCACGGTCACTGTGGCGTCCTCGACGCCCGGGGCCGGGTGGATAACGACGCCACGCTGAGGCGATACGTGAAATTGGCTGTGGCGCAAGCAGAAGCGGGCGCTCAGGTGGTGGGTCCGAGCGGCATGATGGACGGGCAGGTGGGCGCGATTCGCGACGGCCTGGACACAGCGGGCTACACCGATGTGGTGATCCTGGCCTACGCCGCGAAGTTCGCCTCGGTGTTCTACGGCCCGTTCCGGGATGCGGTGGGCTCGAGCCTGTCCGGCGATCGTCGCACCTACCAGCAGGAACCCGGCAACGTCCGAGAAGCGGTGCGTGAGATCGAGTTGGACATCGACGAGGGCGCCGACATCATCATGGTCAAGCCCGCGATGAGTTACCTCGACGTGGTGGCCGCCGCGGCGGAAGTCTCGCCAGTGCCGCTGGCGGCCTATCAGGTGTCGGGGGAGTACGCGATGATTTGTGCTGCGGCGGCCAATAATTGGATCGACAAGCGCGCCGCGGCCCTGGAATCGCTGATCAGTATTCGTCGTGCCGGTGCCGACATCGTGCTGACCTATTGGGCTGCGGAGGCGGCGGGTTGGCTTTCCTAGCGGCCACATCGGCGGTAGACAATCAGACTATGAGGCTTCCATGACGCCAGCGAGGGATGTCGATCCCGACCCGTTGTTCTACGAACCCGGCGCCAGCTGGCTTTGGGTGTTGAGCGGCCCGGCCGCGGCGGTGTCGATGATCCTGATCGAAATGTGGAGTGGCGCAGCGATATCGCTGTGGGTTCCGGCCATCTTTCTGGTGATGGTGTCGGCGTTCATCTCGCTGCAGATCAAGGCGGCGCGCATCCACGTGTCGGTCGAACTGACCCAGGACGCCCTGCGTCAGGGCACCGAGACCATCCTGGTGCGCGAAATCATCAAGGTTTATCCCGAACCGGAGAATCCGGCCAATTCCGATCGGGAGTTGGCGCGCTGGCAGTCGGCTCGGGCACTCGGCGAACTGTTCGGGGTGCCGCGCGGCCGGACCGGCATCGGCCTCAAGCTCACCGGCGGTCGCACCGCGCAGGCCTGGGCCAAACGCCATCGTCGTCTCCGCGAAGCGTTGACCCCGTTGGTGCAGGAGCGCGTGGAGCCGGCCCGATCGGACGTCTGGGACATCGACGACGACGAGCCCCAGCTGTGATCGCCCGCTACCGAGCCGTGGTCGAACTCGTCGTCGCCGGTGCGGCGCTGGTCGGTGTCGGGGTGAGCTGGCTGCACGCGCGACACATCGTGAACGTCGCGCCGATCACCGACGGCCAGCCGTCCACGACGGCGCTGGTATACAACCCGCAGCTGCTGCTGCTGGCGATGCTGCTGGCGACGATCGCCGGGGTGCTGGCCGTCCTGGGGATCGCCAGGCTGTGGCGCGCTCGAAGCGCCGCTACGCCGTCTTCCTGAACAACGGCATTGCCAACCGGCGGCGGCAGACCACCGCGTCGGCCAGGGCGCCGAATGCCTCGGGCACCGAGCCGGCGAGCGGGAACACCGAATCGCCGTTTCCGGCGACCAGCCGCTCAATCACGTCGGCGCCGGCGACCAGCGTCCACTCCACCCCGGCGCGGCGGCAATCCTCGTCGAACCTGTCCAGCAACGAGAAGCCGGCACCGCCGAAGTCGGTCACCGCGCTGATGTCGAGTACCAGGGGATTCTCACCGACGATGAACCGGCGAACGCAGCCGCTGACGCGGTCGACGTTGATGGCGTCGATGTCTCCCCGGATGGTCAGCACCGTCGCGAGGTGGCGGCAGTGAGCCCGAACTTCGGCTCCACCGCAGTCGAGGCTGCCCTGTTGAGCCGTGGTCATCGCGATCGTCATGAACGCCCCCATTTCGGTGGTGGTGCGAAGGCCGCCCGCAATGCCGACCAAGCTAATTACAACGGTCCCCGCCAAACTTAAGGAGACCGACAGTTACGTCTAACTGTTTGCTAAAAAGCTGACCGAGCCGGTGTCCGCGCAGGCATGTCGGCGGGCACACCGTCGCCGTCACGCGATCCGGGCCCCCGCGCTGTTAGGCTGCTCTGGCTACCGGTTGCGAGTCGGGGGGCTTGGGATAGGGCGAAATGCCCGGTCAGCCGGGTGAGAAGGCAACGAAAACCGCAGGGTTCAGAGCGAAAGAGCGTCGTGCGCAGCGCAGAGATCAAGGGTGAGATCAAGGCCCTGACGGGACTGCGCATCATCGCCGCCGTGTGGGTGGTGCTGTTTCATTTCCGGCCGATGCTGAGCGACATCTCGCCCGATTTCCGCGAGAACCTGGCGCCGGTGCTCAATTGCGGCGCCCAAGGCGTCGACCTGTTCTTCATCCTCAGCGGGTTCGTGCTGACCTGGAACTACCTCGACCGGATGGGCCGTTCCTGGTCGACGCGCGAGACCCTGCACTTCCTGTGGCTGCGGCTGGCCCGGGTGTGGCCGGTGTACTTGGTCACCATGCACCTGGCCGCGCTGCTGGTGATCCTGTCGCTGCACGTCGGCCATGTGCCGCTGCCTGAGGCGAACGACCTCACCGCGGTCAGCTACATCCGCCAGGTCCTGCTGGTGCAGCTGTGGTTCGAGCCGTTCTTCGACGGAACCAGCTGGGACGGGCCAGCCTGGTCGATCAGCGCGGAATGGCTGGCTTACCTGCTTTTCGGCGTGCTCGCCCTGGTCGTGTTCCGGATGAAGCTGGCCACCCGCGCGCGGACCCTGATGTGGCTGGCCGTCGCGGCCTCGCTGCCGCCGGTGGTGATGCTGTTGGCCAGTGGTCACTTCTACACACCGTGGAGCTGGCTGCCGCGGATCGTGACACAGTTCACCGCCGGGGCGCTGGCCTGCGCGGCCGTGCGCCGGTTGCGGCTGACCGATCGCGGTCGCCACATCGCCGGATATCTCTCGTTGCTGCTGCTGGCCGCCGTGGTGGGCGTTTTGTACTGGTTCAACGCCCATCCGATCAGCGGGGTCGTGGAAAACGACAGCGGCGGGGTGGTCGACGTGCTGTTCGTCCCTCTGGTCATCACGCTGGCGGTCGGCCTGGGCAGCCTGCCCAGGCTGCTGTCCACCCGGGTGATGGTCTACGGCGGGCAGATCTCGTTCTGCCTGTACATGGTGCATGAACTGGTGCACACGTCCTGGGGATGGGCCGTCGAACAATTCGAACTCACGCCGTGGGAGTCCGATTCGCCCTGGAAATGGAACGTGCTGGGCCTGTTCGCGATCGCTCTGGCGCTGTCCAGCCTGCTCTATCACGTCGTGGAGGAGCCCGCCCGCCGCTGGATGCGCAGGATGGTCGACGTCCGTCCCGCGGCCCAGCCGGCCGAGGCGAGGGTTCACCAGATCGACGGCGGACTGGAACCGATCACCGAGCGCACGGCTTCCTGAGTGCCCGCGAATCATGCTGTGCCCCATACCGTCTCGGACCAGGAGATCGCAATGGTAGCCGCGCCACACTGGTAGCTTGGGGCATGCTGATCGACCCGGCCCTGGATCGCGAATGTGACACAGCGCGTTGTCGGCCGGTTCGCGTCGGTTATTCGTACGATTTCCGTTGGTTGGGTGCATTGCCGGGCCATGCTGTGCACAGGGGGAGGTAAGAGTGAGTCGTCTGGCCGCGTTCGTCGTCAACCTCGCTCTGCTGGTCGGCGTGGGCTGTGAAGTCGTGGCACACCCGGCACACGCGCGGCCTTACCAGCCACTGACCCTGGACGGCCGGCTGACCCACATCGCGGTGGTCGGCGACTCGTACACGACCGGCACCGACGAGGGCGGCCTGGGCCCGAACGCGTGGACCGCCTTGGCCTGGCAAACACTGACCAAGCGCGGCCTGCAGATCGACGCCGAGGTGGCGGCCGAGGGCAGGGCCGGTTATGCCGTACCCGGTGACCACGGCAGCATCTTCGAGGATCTCACCGTCAGGTCGGTCAAGGCCGACGACGTGCTGGTGGTGTTCTTCGGCTCTCGCAACGACCAGGGCACCGATCCGGGCATGCTGGCCGGCCGGGCGCGGGATACCTTCCAAGTCGCGCGCATCCTGGCGCCGACGGCGAGATTCCTGGTAATCGGACCGCCGTGGCCGACCGCCGATGTACCCGAATCCGTGTTGCAGATCCGTGATGTGCTCAACTCCGAGGCGCGGGCTGCCGGCGCGGCTTTCGTCGACCCGATCGGCGCCCATTGGTTCGTCGACCGGCCCGACCTGATCGGCCCAGATGGCGTGCACCCCAACGATGCCGGGCACCGATACATGGCAGACAAGATTGCGCCGCTGATTCGCACGCAGCTATTCAGGTAACCAGGCACCGAAAGTTTCGGCGGGCTGGCCCCCCTCAAAATGCCAGCCGCGCAAGGCTTTACGCGCCAACCCCGAAGCGCTTAGTCTTCTGCGTGCCGTTCGTAGTCCCACTGCTCCAGGCGTGCTTGCAGCTGCATCAAGCCGATTCCGGCGACTGGCGTAGCAGCCGCGATGCAGACCAACAACAGCGGGGACATTTCAAACCTCCAAAACCCTTACATTCCTAACACGTTCGGTTTCGCGGCGGGGTTCATTCGCAAAGAAAGTCATCGCAACGTCATCCGTCCGTTATGGCTCCGTCTGCGAGTGCGCCCATCACTGGCGCCAACAACTGCGCATATTCGGTTGTGACGTGGTTGTCGTCGCGAAACACCAGGGTGTTACCGACGATCATGGGGCAACGCTGCGACGTGCAGAACAGGTCGGTGAGGTCGGCGTAGTGGCCGCCGTTGCCGGTGGCCGCGGCCCGTTCCGCGGAGATACCGCCGTCGTTGACCGCGACCGAACGGCTTGGCGCGCAGGCGGTGGCGTCGTCCAGGTGTCCGGATAAGCAGGTGGGCACCGGGGACTGCGGATCCGGGGCGGGGCCGAGCACCAGCACGGTCGCGCCGGTGCGGCGCAGTTGCGCGACGGTGCGGCCCAGCGTCTCGATCCACGCCGGGTCGTAAGACACGAAGCCGAAATCGCCGCCGTAACGCCGGCTCATGTCCAGCACGACCAGCCGCGGATGCTCGGCCGCCACCCGGGCCAGCACCTGTGTGCGCCATTGTTCGCATTCGGTGTACTCGCGGCCCAGATACGGACTGTCGATGGGCAGGTCCTGGATCGGGCAGGTCACTTTGGCCATCGTTTCCAGTCGCCAGTGCCGCTGCTCGGCGACTTGGGCAAAGGCCGGGTTCCACATCGCCGCGTGCGAGTCGCCGATCAGCGCGAGCGTCGTCGGCGAACCGATGTCGCCTGCCGCACACTCGCTTTGCCCGATGTCGCGCCAGGAGCGCACGCAGCCGTTGACGAAGACGGCGGCCTTATCGGCCGGCGCCTGGGCCAGCGGCGGATCCAGATTCGACGGGACGGCACGCAGGCCGGCGGCCTTCGCGACGGCGTCGCGCACCTGCGCCAGAGCCTGCTGGACGGCCGTCTGCTGACCGCCGGCGTCGGGGGCGGCGGGCAGCAGCGCCATGATGGTGGCCTTCGCCGCGGCCGGGCCGTGGCCGACCGGAACCGGTATCACCGTCAGCAACAGCACGCAGGCGGAAGCGGTGGCGGCGCTGGCGATCCCGGCTACGGCCAGGCTCGTCTTGGCCGACCGGCGCAGCGCGGCGGCGAACCGGCCGGGATTCTCCACCAGATGGAACGTGATCACCGCCAGCCCGGCGGAGACGGCCGTCGCTGCCAACCGGGCCGCCAGGCCGGCCTCGCCCAGCACCCGCGGCATCAGCAGCAGCACCGGCCAGTGCCACAGGTACCAGGAGTACGACACCCGCCCGATCGCGCGCATCGCCGGCCGGCACAGCAGCCGGCCGACCCCCAGGCTGCGGGTGACGCAGCCACCGCCGATCACCAGCGCGGTGCCCAGTACCGGCAGCAGCGCCGCGGTGCCGGGGTAAGGCGTAGCGGGGCCCAGCTGGGTGCAAGTCAGCAGAATCAGCGCCAGGCCGCCCCAACCGGCGATCGCCGCGGGCAACAGTGGCAGCCGGCGCCACTGCTCAATCGACAGCGCGACCAGCCCGCCGACGGCCAGCTCCCAGGCCCGGGTGGGCAACGAGAAGAACGCCCACGGCGGCGAGCTACGGGTCCACACCACGGCCGCCGCCAGCGAGGCCGCGGCAACCAATGCCAGCACCGCCGCGTACGGCGCCGCCTTGGATTTGGCCTCGGCGTCGCGTCGCACGCGTCCGACCAACCACGCGGTGCCGATGATCAGCACCGGCCATACCAGATAGAACTGCTCCTCCACGCCGAGCGACCAGTAGTGCTGGAACGGCGAGGGCGCCTCGGCGTTCAGGTAGTCGGTGCCTTGATGGGCAAAGCGGTAGTTGCCGACGTAGAGCGCACTGGCGATGCCGTCCAGGAAGACGCTTCGGGCCTGCAGTGGCGGCAGCACGGCGGCCGCCGCGATGGCGGTGACGACGGCGACAGTGGCCGCGGCCGGCAACAGCCGTCGGGCCCGCGCTCCGTAAAACCGGCCCAGCGCAATGGTTTTCGCGCTACTGACCTCGCGCCATAGCAAGCCGGTGATCAGGAAGCCCGAGATGACGAAGAAGACGTCGACGCCGATGAAGCCGCCGGCGGTACCGGGGATGCCCGCGTGGTAGAGCACGACGGCAACGACGGCGACCGCACGCAGGCCCTCGATGTCGGGTCGGAATCCGCGTCGCTTGATTTGTCCGGTGGGGCTATCGCCCGCTGGTGAGGGCGGGCTCGACGCGGTTTCCTGCCGGACTGCCATGCCTTGTTGGGATGCCTCGCTAGGTTGCCAGCCAGGAAAGCTCGCCGGGTAATTGCAAACGCCACCACGTCATGTCGTGGCCTCCGACGGTGAAGCTTACCGCCGGAGGCGTTTTGAGTTGGCTCACGAATTGGCGTGTCGCGGGATAGAAACGGTCGAATGTCCCGCAGTCCACCCGCAGCGGAATCTGCGACAGCGCCGGCAGGCCCACGACGCTGTTGGTCAGCCAGTCCTCTTCGCTGTCAAACGCTTTGGGTGCGCAGTCGGCGTAGGACGGGTACAGCGCCGGGCTGATTGCGCAGATCCCCGCGGTCCGCGACGGCCCCAGCTTGGCGCCCAGATGCAGTGCCCCGTATCCACCCATGGACCAGCCCATGAAGCCCACCCGAGACGTGTCCATGCCCATCGAGCCCAGCATCGGCAACAGCTCGTCGAGGACCATCGCACCGGAGTCGGTGCCGTCGGCCCGCTTGTGCCAGTAGGAGTCGCTGCCGCCGTCGACGCCGACCACCGCGAACGGCGGCTTGCCCTCCTTGACCAGCCGGGCCAGCGCGTCCTCGACGCCGCAGTCCAGCATCATGTTCGCGTCGCCGTCCTTGCCGTGCAGCGCGATCACCGGTCGCAGCGGCCCACTCTGCGACATCTGCCCGGGCGGCAGCGCGATCACCCAGTTGGTCTTGACCCCGCCGCGCGCCTTGGAGATGAACGAGCCCGTCAGTTTGTTGGGCAGGTTGCTGCTCGCCGTCGACGGTTCGAACGGGGACGGCAGTGGCGCCGCTCGTGGTTCCAGCGGATCCAGCCAGGCGCTCAACGCCCACGCGCCAGCGGCCGCAACGGTGGCATTGGCGCCCAATCGCAGCACCGCGCGGCGGTTCGGTTCAGGCACGAGCGTCATAATGCCGCGCACACAGCGTCATTCCGACCCCGTCGCGGAGTTTGGAAGGGCTTTGTGATGCGGCAGTCATCGAGCAGTGACGTGCGGCGCAGCACAGTCGGGCGGATTGAATCTGCGAGGTTTCAACTCTCGCGCGGCGCACCGTGCTTCGCGACGCTGGAGCTTTCGTGCATGGTTCCGAAACGAATGCTGATCAAGAACGGAAGAGGACTCGATGACTCTGGCATTTCACTGGTTCTTGCCGACGTACGGGGATTCGCGCAATCTCGTCGCCGGCGGGCACGGTACGTCGATGCACGGCGACCGGCCCGCGACGCTGCGGTATCTGCACCAGATTTGCGCCGCCGCCGAGGACAACGGTTTTGAGGCGGTGCTCACACCGACCGGATTGTGGTGTGAAGACGCCTGGTTGACGACGGCGACGCTGATCGAGCGCACCGAGACACTGAAGTTCCTGGTCGCCTTCCGCCCGGGGTTGCTGAGCCCCACCCTGGCCGCACAGATGGCCGGCACCTTCCAGCGCCACTCGGACGGACGGCTGCTGCTCAATGTCGTCACCGGTGGCGAACCCCACGAGCAGCGGGCCTACGGGGATTTCCTGGACAAGCAGGCGCGCTACGCCCGCACCGCCGAATTCCTCGACGTGGTGCGGCAATTGTGGACCTCGAAAGAACCGGTGACGTTCGCCGGTGAGCACGTTCACATCGAGGGCGCACAACTGAACAATCCGCCCGACCCGATTCCCGAGGTGTTCTTCGGCGGCTCGTCCGGGTCGGCCGGGCCCGTCGCGGCGAAGTACTCCGACGTCTACCTCACCTGGGGTGAACCGCTGGCGGCCGTCGGCGAGAAATTGGATTGGGTGCGCGGGCTGGCCGCCGACGTCGGGCGGACCCTGAAATTCGGACTACGGATCCACGTCATCAGCCGCCCGAGCGCCGAGGAAGCCTGGGCCGAGGCCGAGCGACTGCTCGAGGCGATCGACCCGGCGGACGTTGAACGCGTGCAGGCGAGCCTGGCCCGCAGCGAATCCGAGGGGCAGCAGCGAATGCTGAAGTTGCACGGCGGCAACAGCAGTCAGCTGCTGATTGCGCCCAACCTGTGGGCCGGCGTCGGCCTGGTGCGCGGCGGTGCGGGCACCGCGCTGGTCGGGTCGCACGAGGAGGTCGCGCAGCGACTGATCGAATACGCCGACCTCGGCATCGACCACTTCATCTTGTCCGGATACCCGCACCTGGAAGAGGCGTACTGGTTCGGCGAAGGCGTGCTGCCCCTGCTGGAGCGCCGGGGCGTGTGGAAGCACCCCAATCGCAAGTCCCGGCAGCCGGCCTCGTCGACGCCGTTCGCCGCCGCCTCGGCGCAATAGCCATGGCCACGACGCTGCCCGCCCCGGCACCGGCGGACAACCTCGACGAATCCGACGCCGACCGGCGCCGGCGCCTGCGCACCGTCGTCGCCGCGAGCCTGCTCGGCACCACGGTGGAGTGGTACGACTTCTTCCTCTACGCCACCGCCGCCGGGCTGGTGTTCAGCAAGCTGTTCTTTCCCCACGCCAGCTCGCTGGTGGGCACGCTGCTGGCGTTCGCGACGTTCGCGGTGGGGTTCGTGATGCGGCCCGTCGGTGGCCTGGTGTTCGGCCACATCGGGGACCGGATCGGGCGCAAACGCAGCCTGGCGCTGACGATGCTGATCATGGGAGGTGCGACGGCGCTGATCGGCGCGCTGCCGAGCGCCGCCGCGATCGGGGTGTGGGCGCCGATCCTGCTGCTGGTGCTGCGCGTGCTGCAGGGTTTCGCACTCGGCGGTGAGTGGGGCGGTGCGGTGCTGCTGGCCGTCGAACACAGCCCCGGCGACCAGCGCGGCCGGTACGGCGCGATCCCGCAAATCGGCCTGGCGCTGGGCCTGGCGCTGGGGACCGGCATCTTCGCGCTCCTGCAGGTCGAGTTGGGTTCGGCGGAGTTTCTCGCCTACGGCTGGCGGATCGCCTTCCTGCTGAGCCTGGTGCTGGTCGTGGTCGGCGTCCTGGTGCGGTGGCGCGTCGACGAGACACCGGCGTTCCAGGAGCTGCGCGGCCTCGAGGCGGCGTCCACCGTGCCGATCCGCGAGATTTTCCGCGGCGGCCGCTCCAGGCGAAACACCTTGCTGGGATTGCTTTCTCGGTGGGCCGAGGGTTCGGCGTTCAACACCTGGGGCGTGTTCGCGATCAGCTATGCCACCGGGGCGCTGGGCTTGCACAAGGTGCCCGTCCTGGTCGTGGTGACCATCGCCGCCCTGGTGATGGCGGTGCTGTTGCCCGTGTCGGGCGCATTGACCGACCGGTACGGCGCCCGGCGGGTCTACCTGGTGGGTGTGGTGTGCTACGGCCTGGTGACCTTCCCGGTATTCGCCCTGTTCGGCACCAAGAACCTGGTGTTGTTCGGGCTGGCGATGGTCGTCGTGTTCGGTGTCGTGCACGCGCTGTTCTACGGCGCGCAGGGCACGCTGTTCTCGTCGCTGTACCCGACCCGGACCCGTTACACCGGCTTGTCGTTCGTCTACCAGTTCTCGGGCATCTATGCCTCCGGGGTGACGCCGATGATCCTGACCGCGCTGATCGCCGCGACCGGAGGCACGCCGTGGCTGGCGTGCGGGTATCTGGTTGCCACGGCGGCCATTAGCGTGATCGCCACGGCGTTGATCCGCGACCAAGATCTCTACCTCTAACCCCCGTGCACAGTCGCTTTCCTCAGTAGGCTGCACTACTGGAGTTGTCGTTCCCCCGTCGGCAGCCGCCGAGGAAGCGAGAAGGCAAGTGACTGACGCCAACGTCGCCGGTTTCGAGTCGTTGTACGACCAGGCGGAGCACACCGACCGGCGGATCCCCTGGG
This sequence comes from Mycobacterium sp. pR1184, assembly GCF_041287235.1. Taxonomy (NCBI): domain Bacteria; kingdom Bacillati; phylum Actinomycetota; class Actinomycetes; order Mycobacteriales; family Mycobacteriaceae; genus Mycobacterium; species Mycobacterium sp. pR1184. The sequence continues at coordinate 244,441 of NZ_JBGGKR010000001.1, forward strand.
ACATCGGCGGCCCGCAGCCCGCCGTCGAGCAACTGGTGGCCTACGGCGGGATTCGCGGCGAGGTGCTCGATCCCGGTACGGGTCCCGGCTACCACGCCATTCATTTTGCGGCGCAAGGGTATTCGGCAACCGGGATCGACGAGTCGCCATCGGCTATCGAGCGGGCCAAGCGAAACGCCGAGCGGGCCGGAGTCCACGTCGATTTCCAGGTGGCCGACGCCACCAGGCTGGAAGGTTTCGACGGCCGATTCGACACCGTGGTGGACAGCGCGTTCTATCACGTGTTTTTGAATGACGAGGACATCCAGACCCGGTACGCGCAAGCGCTGCACCGGGCCACCAAGCCCGGGGCTCGTCTGTACATGTTCGAATTCAGCCCCCACAACGTCAACGGCCTGCAGTGGACCGGGATACCGGCCGACAATTTCGAGCGGGTACTCGGTGGCAGTGGGTGGCGCGTCGACTACTTGGGTGCAACGACCTACCAGGCTCGCTTCCTCAAGGAGACGTTCGACGCGATGAAAACCTTTGCGTCCGACCAGCAGGGCGAGATTCTGGAGAAGATGCGACCGCTGGTGCATCGACTGGGCGTGATCGATCCGCTCTTGGAAGATCACCGGGTGCACTTACCGGTGTGGTCCGTGGTGGCCACCCGCCTGGATTGACCAGGTTAGGCGGCGCCCAGGTGGTGGCCCAACCGACGATGTGCTGTGGTTAGTCACCAGCACCAGGTGGCGGGCACGCCGGGAGGGCGCAGTATGGCCAGCACTTCAGAACTGCGCCAAGGACTTTCGCAGCGGCAACTGAGCATGATCGCGCTCGGCGGGGTGATCGGCGCCGGGCTGTTCGTCGGGTCGGGCGTGGTAATCCGGGACACCGGCCCTGCCGCATTCCTGGCGTATGCGCTGTGCGGGGTGCTGGTCGTCCTGGTGATGCGGATGCTGGGGGAGATGGCCGCCGCCAACCCGTCGACCGGATCGTTCACCGATTACGCGGCCAAGGCGCTGGGCGGCTGGGCCGGATTTTCGGTGGGTTGGCTGTATTGGTATTTCTGGGTGATCGTCGTCGGGTTCGAGGCGGTCGCCGGCGGCAAAGTCCTCAACTACTGGTTTCACGCGCCGCTGTGGGTGCTGTCGCTGTGCCTGATGGTGTTGATGACCGCGACGAACCTGTTCTCGGTGACATCGTTCGGCGAGTTCGAATTCTGGTTCGCCGGAATCAAAGTCGCGACCATCATCGTCTTCCTCGGCATCGGTGCGGCTTTCGTGCTCGGCCTGTGGCCGGGGCGGCACGGCGGGTTCGCCAACCTGACCGCCCACGGCGGATTCTTCCCCAAGGGCATCGGTGCGGTCTTCGCCGCGATCGTCGTGGTGATCTTCTCGATGGTCGGTGCCGAGATCGTCACGATCGCCGCGGCCGAAAGCCGCGACCCGGCGCTCGGGGTACAGCGGGCGACGCGCTCGGTGGTCGTGCGCATCGCGATCTTCTTCGTCGGCTCGGTCTTTCTGCTCGTCGTCATCCTGCCGTGGAACTCGGTCGAGCCCGGTGCTTCGCCGTATGTCGCGGCGTTCAAGCAGATGGGCCTGGCCGGTGCGGATCAGGTGATGAACGCCGTGGTGCTCACGGCGGTGCTGTCGTGTTTGAACTCCGGCCTCTACACCGCGTCGCGCATGCTGTTCGTGCTCGCTGCGCGCAACGAGGCGCCGATGCGGCTGGTCAAACTCAGCGGCCGCGGGGTCCCGCACTTCGCCATCTTGTTCTCGTCGGCGATCGGGTTTCTGTGCGTGCTCATGTCCTGGCTGGCGCCGCGCACGGTGTTTTTGTTCCTGCTCAATTCCTCGGGCGCGATCATCTTGTTCGTCTACTGGCTGATCGCCCTGTCGCAGATCATCCTGCGCCGGCGCACTCCCCCGGAGAAGCTGCGATTGAAGATGTGGTTTTTCCCGGTGCTGTCGATCCTCACGCTGGCCGGGATCACCGCCGTGCTGGTGCAGATGGCGTTCGACCATTCGGCGCGCAGCCAGTTCTGGTTGTCGCTGTTGTCCTGGGCGTTCGTGCTGGGACTGTATTTCGTGACCCGCGCGAGGGTTCGCCGCGCCGCCTAGGACGTCTTGGTGAACAGCACCGCCTGCTCGAACGGCAGCCGCCCGAAGACCTTCTGCGTCCCGCCGCTGACATGCTCGGCGGCTTCGTCGCGGCTGACGATCTGGGGGTCGGTGATGCCGAACGTCTTGCCGTGGCGCCGCATCTTCCCGCCGCCGGCGGCCTTGAGGTTCTTCAGCCAGTCGCGGTCCGGGCCGTAGGTCAGCAGCACCGCGATGCCGGGTTTGCCCTCGACGGTCGCGTTGAACGCGCTCACCGGCGTGCGGAACTCCTTGCCGGATTTGCGCCCGGTGTGCTCGATGATGGCGAAGGACGGGGCCCAGCCGGCCCACATCTTCTGGATGGGGTTGGTGACGTGCCGGTTGAACCGGGCCAGGCCTTGGGGAAGTTGCATGACACCATCCAACTCCGGGTCGGCGGCCGACTTCAAGGCGTCGCCGCTTAATCCGGCGCAAACGGTGCACGTTCATTGCATGGCTGCCTCGGCCGGCGCTGCCCACGAACGCGCCGCCGAGAACACGCGGCGGCCCGCCGCGACCCGATGGCCGCGCAGGAATCCGACCAACAGGACGCCTGACTGCTACACCCTGTAGTTGAGCGATCGGTGAAGGCTGGGACACTGGTCGGCATGGGCAGCACTGATCAGGCGACCGCGTCGGTGCGCACCTCGGCGCGGTTGTTCGACGACGCCTGCAAGGTCATCCCCGGCGGGGTGAACTCGCCGGTGCGCGCGTTCACCGCGGTAGGCGGCACGCCGCGCTTCATCACCGAGGCGCACGGGTGCTGGCTCACCGACGCCGACGGCAATCGTTACGTCGACCTGGTCTGCTCCTGGGGGCCGATGATCCTGGGCCACGCGCACCCCGCCGTGGTCGACGCGGTCGCCAAGGCCGCGGCCAACGGTCTGTCGTTCGGGGCACCCACCCCGGCCGAGTCCGAGCTGGCTACTGAGATCATCGGCCGGGTCGCGCCGGTCGAGCGGCTTCGGCTGGTGAATTCCGGCACCGAGGCCACGATGAGCGCGGTGCGGCTGGCCCGCGGCTTCACCGGCAGGGCCAAGATCATCAAGTTCTCCGGCTGCTATCACGGTCACGTCGACGCGTTGCTGGCCGACGCGGGATCCGGGGTGGCGACGCTGGGACTGCCGTCCTCGCCGGGCGTCACCGGCGCCGCCGCCGCCGACACAATTGTGTTGCCCTACAACGATATTGATGCGGTCCGCGAAACGTTCGCCCAGTTCGGAGATCAGATCGCCGCGGTGATCACCGAGGCCAGCCCCGGCAACATGGGCGTCGTCCCGCCGGCCGCGGGCTACAACGCGGGACTACGGACGATCACTGCCGAGCACGGCGCGCTGCTGATCGTCGACGAGGTGATGACCGGTTTCCGGGTCAACCGAAGCGGTTGGTACGGAATCGATCCCGTCGACGCGGACCTGTTCACGTTCGGGAAGGTGATGAGCGGTGGGCTGCCCGCTGCCGCGTTCGGCGGACGGGTCGACGTGATGGAGCGCCTGGCGCCGCTGGGGCCGGTGTATCAGGCCGGCACCCTGTCGGGTAACCCGGTGGCGATGGCCGCCGGGCTGGCCACCCTGCGCACCGCGGACGACGCCGTCTACGCCGCGCTGGACGCCAACGCCGACCGTCTGGCCGGTCTTTTCTCCGATGCACTCACCAATGCTGGTGTGCCACACCAGATTCCGCGGGCCGGCAATATGCTCGGGGTGTTCTTCACCGACACTCCGGTCACCGACTTCGCGTCGGCTCGCAACAGCCAGACGTGGCGCTATCCGCCGTTCTTCCACGCCCTGCTGGACGCGGGGGTCTACCCGCCGTGCAGCGCGTTCGAGGCGTGGTTCGTCTCGGCAGCACTCGATGACAGCGCGTTCGAGCGAATCGGGGAAGCGCTGCCCGGTGCCGCGCGCGCTGCCGCGAGCGCGACCCAACAGGGAGCATCTTGATGGCCGAACAAACCCGGGTGCACGTGATGCGCCACGGCGAGGTGCATAACCCCGACGGCATCCTGTACGGGCGGCTGCCCGGATTTCACTTGTCCGACCGGGGTAAAGCGCAAGCGGCGGCGGTCGCCGACGCGCTGGCCGGCCGCGACATCGTCGCGGTCATCGCCTCGCCGCTGCAGCGGGCGCAGGAGACCGCGACTCCCATCGCGTCCGGGCTCAACCTGCCCATTCACACTGATCCCGATCTGATCGAGTCGGCGAACTTCTTCGAGGGCAAGCGCATGTCCCCGGGTGACGGCGCCTGGCGGAATCCACGCTTCTGGTGGCAGCTGCGCAATCCGTTCACGCCGTCGTGGGGTGAGCCCTATCGCGAGATCGCGCAACGCATGTCGACCGCGGTGGACAAGGCGCGGGCCCGCGGCGCGGGCCACGAGGTGGTGTGCGTCAGCCATCAGCTGCCGGTGTGGACGCTGCGGCTGCACCTGACCGGCCAACGGCTGTGGCACGACCCGCGGCGGCGCGAATGCGACCTCGCCTCGCTGACCACCCTGGTCTACGACGGCGACCGGCTGGTCGACGTCGAATACTCCCAACCGGCGCGCGGCACCTGACCGTGCTTCGGTCGATGATCACCGTGGCTGTGTTGGCAATCTCCGGATTGCTGACCGGCTGCTCGGCTGGTCATGATGCCGTCGCGCAGGGCGGCACCTTCGAATTCGTCTCTCCCGGAGGCAAAACCGACATCTTCTACGACCCGCCATCGAGTCGCGGCCGCCCCGGCCCGCTATCCGGACCGGACCTCGCCGACCCGTCGCACACGCTGTCGGTGGACGACGCGATCTTCGCCGGCAACGTCGTCGTCATCAACGTCTGGGGCCAGTGGTGCGGGCCGTGCCGCGCCGAAGTCACCCAGCTGCAGCAGGTGTATGACGCCACCCGCGAATCGGGGGCGTCATTCCTCGGCATCGACGTGCGCGACAACAATCGCCAGGCGGCCCTGGACTTCGTCAACGACCGGTCCGTCACCTACCCGTCGATCTACGACCCGGCGATGCGCACCCTGATCGCATTCGGCGGCAAGTATCCGACCACCGTCATCCCGTCGACGCTGGTGCTGGATCGCCAGCACCGGGTCGCGGCGGTGTTCCTGCGGGAGCTGCTGGCGTCCGATCTGCGGCCGGTGGTGCAGAAGCTGACCCAGGAAGCGCCGCCGGGCGTGAAGGCGCCGGGGCAGCAGGGTTCGTCTCGATGACCGGTTTCGCACAGACCGCCGCCGCCGGGCCCTTGCTGGTGGCGATGGGGGCCTGCGTGCTCGCGGGGCTGGTGTCGTTCGCCTCGCCCTGCGTGGTGCCGCTGGTGCCGGGCTACCTGTCTTATCTGGCCGCGGTGGTCGGAGTGGACGACCAGCCGGGGTCTGGGGTGGTCAAAGCCCCGCCTGCGACCCGGTGGCGCGTCGCCGGATCGGCGGCACTGTTCGTCGCCGGATTCACCACGGTGTTCGTCCTCGGCACGGTCGCGGTGCTCGGGATGACGACGACGCTGATCACCAACCAGCTGGTGCTGCAGCGCGTCGGCGGCGTGCTGACCATCGTGATGGGATTGGTGTTCGTGGGGCTCATTCCCGCTCTGCAGCGCCAGGTCCGGTTCAGCCCGCAACAGCTGACGACGGTCGCCGGGGCGCCGGTGCTGGGTGCGGTGTTCGCGCTGGGGTGGACGCCGTGTTTGGGCCCGACGCTGACCGGCGTGATCACCGTGGCCTCGGCCACCGAGGGCGCGAATGTTCCCCGTGGCATCCTGCTGGTGATCGCCTACTGCCTGGGGTTGGGAATCCCATTCGTGCTGTTGGCTTTTGGCTCGGCCCGCGCGGTCGCCGGCCTCGGCTGGCTGCGCCGGCACAGCCGGGCCATCCAGGTCTTCGGCGGCGCGCTGCTGATCGCGGTCGGGGTGCTGCTGGTCACCGGCGTCTGGAACGACTTCATCTCCTGGCTGCGCGACGCGTTCGTCAGCGACGTGAGGTTGCCGATTTGAGGCACGCTCTCGCTTGGATGCGCAACACCTGGCGCGCGCTGACCTCGATGGGCACCGCGCTGGTGCTGCTGTGTCTGCTGGCGCTCGGCGCGATCCCCGGAGCGCTGCTGCCGCAGCGCAGCCTGAACGCGGGCAAGGTCGACGAGTATCTGGCCGCCCACCCGACGATCGGCCCGTGGCTGAATCGGCTGCAGGCCTTCGACGTGTTCTCCAGCTTCTGGTTCACCGCCATCTACGTGCTGCTGTTCGTCTCCCTCGTCGGCTGCCTGACCCCGCGGATGATCGAGCACGCCCGCAGCCTGCGCGCTACGCCCGTCGCGGCGCCGCGCAACCTGGCCCGGCTACCCAAGCACGCCAGCTCGCAGCTCACCCTGGCCGACGAGGCGGACCTGAACGCCGTGGCGAACAAGATCGCCGGGCGGCTGAACGGCTGGCGCACCGCGATCCGCCACGAGGACCACGCCGTTGAGATTTCGGCCGAAAAGGGCTACCTACGCGAATTCGGCAACATCGTCTTCCACTTCTCGCTGCTGGGCCTGCTGGTCGCCGTCGCCGTCGGCAAGCTGTTCGGCTACGAAGGCAACGTCATCGTCATCGCCGACGGCGGCCCCGGCTTCTGCTCGGCCTCACCGGCCGCGTTCGACTCGTTCCGCGCCGGCAACACTGTCGACGGCACCTCGCTGCACCCAATCTGCGTACGGGTCAACGACTTTCAGGCGCACTACCTGCCGTCCGGGCAGGCCACGTCGTTCGCCGCCGATATCGACTACCAGGACGGTCGCGACCTGGCGGCCAACAGCTGGCGGCCCTACCGGCTGGAGGTCAACCACCCGCTGCGGGTCGGCGGCGACCGGGTCTATCTGCAGGGCCACGGCTACGCGCCCACCTTTACGGTGACCTTCCCCGACGGGCAGCAGCGGACGTCGACCGTGCAGTGGCGCCCCGACAACCCGCAGACCCTGCTCTCGTCGGGGGTGGCGCGCATCGACCCGCCGGCCGGCAGCTACCCGAACGCCGCCGAGCGCCGCCAGCATCAGATCGCGATCCAGGGCCTGCTGGCGCCGACCGCGCAACTCGACGGCGCGCTGTTGTCGTCGCGGTTCCCGGCGCTGGACGCCCCGGCGGTGGCCGTCGACATCTACCGTGGCGACACCGGCCTGGACACCGGGCGCCCGCAGTCGTTGTTCACCCTGGATCCGCGGCTGATCGAGCAGGGCCGGCTGACCAAGGAGAAGCGGGTCAACCTGCGCGCCGGCCAGGAGGTGCGCATCGACCAGGGGCCCGGCGCGGGCACCACGATCCGGTTCGACGGCGCCGTGCCGTTCGTCAACCTGCAGGTTTCCCACGACCCCGGCCAGGCCTGGGTGCTGGTCTTCGCTGTCACGATGATGGCGGGGCTGCTGGTCTCGCTGCTGGTGCGCCGGCGCCGGGTATGGGTTCGTCTGATGCCGGTGGAATCGGCCCCCGGTACGGTGAACGTCGAGCTGGGCGGCTTGGCCCGCACCGACAACTCCGGTTGGGGCGACGAGTTCGAAAGGCTCACCGAGCGCTTGTTGACCGGGCTGAGCGAGCCGGCTGCGGCCGCGCCCGCCGCGGCCGGAAGGGACCTCACATGAACACCCTGCACGTCAATATCACCCTGGCGCGCTACTCGGACTGGGCGTTCACCTCGGCGGTGGTGGCCCTGGTCGTCGCGCTGCTGCTGCTGGCCTTCGAGCTCGCCTACGTCGGCAGCAGGCGATCCGACAACCGGGAGCGGGTCCTGGCCGGCGTGCGCGCCGACAGCGCCACCCCCGGCATCGTCGAGGACGTCGACCGGCGGCCGGTCGACGAACGCGCCGGGCGGGCCGGGCTGGCGGTCGTCTACCTCGGCATCGGCCTGCTGCTGGCCTGCCTGGTGCTGCGCGGCCTGGCCACCATGCGGGTGCCGTGGGGCAACATGTACGAGTTCATCAACCTCACCTGCCTGTGCGGGCTGATCGCCGGGGCAATCGTGCTGCGCCGCCCGCAGTTCCGTCCGCTGTGGGTTTTCCTGCTGCTGCCGGTGCTGATCCTGCTCACCGTGTCCGGGCGCTGGCTGTACACCAATGCCGCTCCCGTGATGCCGGCGCTGCAGTCCTACTGGCTGCCCATCCACGTGTCGGTGGTCAGCCTGGGCTCCGGGGTGTTCCTGGTCGCCGGCATCGCCAGCATCCTGTTTCTGCTGCGCACCGCGCGGTTCGGCGACCCCACCGCCGATCAGCGCGCAGAGGGCGCGCTGCAACGTGTAGTGCATCGGCTGCCCGACGCGCAGACCCTGGACCGCATCGCCTACCGCACCACGATCTTCGCGTTCCCGGTCTTCGGTTTCGGGGTCATCTTCGGGGCCATCTGGGCCGAGGAGGCCTGGGGCAGGTATTGGGGCTGGGATCCCAAGGAGACGGTTTCGTTCATCGCCTGGGTGGTATACGCGGCGTACCTGCATGCCAGGTCGACCGCGGGATGGCGAGACAGAAAGGCCGCCTGGGTCAACGTGGTCGGTTTCGTGGCCATGGTCTTCAATTTGTTCTTCGTTAACCTGGTCACCGTGGGCCTGCATTCGTATGCCGGCGTGGGCTGACAGTTAGGAAGCGACACCGCAACAAGGGGGAAATGCACGTGGCTGAGCAGTCATCGAGTGGCGTGGGGGCGCCCGAACATCCGACGGCTGATGTGAATCCGCAGGAGCAGCAGTCGGCCGGTGAGACGGCTGCCGATCCCAACACCGAGGCGCCGACCAGGGCTTTCGCCGGCTTCCGCACCGAGCGTCGGCTGCCGGTCCCCGAGCGGCGCGAAGCACCAGCGCCGCCCCCGGCCGGGATGCCGCCCTGGGATTCCACGCCCGTGACCGGCATCCCGCGCGTCGACCCGACCGCGTACGGCGCCTATTACAACGGCCAGGCCGACGCGCCGGCGCCAGCCCCGGCGCCGTACCGCCGCGAGCACCTGCCGCACACGCCGTATCCGGAGCTGTCCACCGGCATGCTGCTGCGCCCGATCAAGCCGCCGCCGTCGGAGGGCTGGCGCCGCCTGGTGTACGTGCTGTCCGGCCGGACGATCAACCTGGGGGAGAGCCCCCGGGCCGCCCGGCAGAACAACTTGGTGGCCTCGGTCAACCGGCCGCTGCGCGGCTCCTACCGGATCGCGGTGATCTCCCTGAAGGGTGGCGTCGGCAAAACCACAATCGCCGCCACCCTGGGTGCCACCTTCGCCGAGATCCGCGGCGACCGGGTGGTGGCCGTCGACGCCAACCCCGACCGCGGCACCCTGAGTCAAAAGGTCCCGCTGGAGACCGCGGGCACCGTGCGTCACCTTCTGCACGACGCCGGAACCGTCGAGCGCTACAGCGATGTCCGCCGCTACACCTCGCGGGGCCCGAGCGGGCTGGAAGTGCTGGCGTCGGACAGTGATCCGGCGGTGTCGGAGGAATTCGACGCCGACGACTACACCCGCACCCTGGCCATCCTGGAGCGCTACTACGGCCTGGTGATCACCGATTGCGGGCCCGGCCTGCTGCACTCGGCGATGTCGTCGGTGCTGGAGAACGCCAACGTTCTGATCGTGGTGAGTTCTGGTTCCATCGACGGTGCGCGCAGCGCCTCGGCGACGCTGGACTGGCTGGACGCGCACGGCCACGAAGCGCTGGTTCGCAATTCGATCGCCGTCATCAACGCGGTGCGCCCACGCAACGGCAAGGTCGACATGAACAAGGTGGTCGATCACTTCTCGCGGCGCTGCCGCGCGGTGCGGTTGGTGCCCTACGACGCTCATCTCGACGAGGGCGCCGAGATCCACCTGGATCAGATGCGGCGGGAGACCCGTGAAGCACTCGTCGGCTTGGCTGCCGTTGTCGCCGAAGGGTTTCCGGGAGACCAGCCGAACCTCGGCATCGTCTGACGGAGGGGTCAGCGGGGGTTGTCGTCCCCGCTTCCCAACCGCCGCATGAAGTCTGGATCGTCGTCTGGCCCGATGACGCGCGTCTTCGGCCGGTGCGCCTGCGATCGCGCCGCGCGCCAGCCAATGTAGATCAGCGTCCCCAAGACCAGGACGACCACCAGGTAGAGCACTGCACACCTCCTGTGAGCGAATATACTCGCGCCGTAGGCTCGAGCTGTGTCAGAAGGGCCGAGCGACAACAGCACTGGGAACCATCCGCCGGACGGTGCGCAGCAGCGCACTCGCGACCGCGTGGTGGTCGACGTTTTGCTTTACGCCGCGGCGCGGCTGCTGCTGGCGGTCGTGCTCACCGCGGTGATCTATCTCGTGGCGCGACTGCTCGGCGTCAACCAGATCCCGATCGTCGTCGCGGCGCTGTTCGCGTTGGTCATCGCGATGCCGTTGGGCATCTGGGTGTTCGGCCCGCTGCGCCGGCGTGCCACGGCCTCGCTCGCGGTTTCCGGCGAACGCCGCCGCGCCGAACGTGAACACCTGCAAGCCCGGCTGCGCGGCGAGGCCGTCGACGACGAGCCCTCCGAGAGCTGAGCTCAGTAGTTGGGCATCCGCACGACCTGCGCTGCGTAGCTCAGGCCGGCGCCGTAACCGATCAGCAGGGCCAGATCGCCGGGCCGGGACGCCCCGGTCGCGAGCAGCTCGGCCATCGCCAGCGGAATCGACGCCGCGGACGTGTTCCCGGTGTGCTCAATGTCATTGGCGACGATCGCGTCCGGGCGCAGGTCCAGATTCTTGGCGAGTACCTCGTTGATCCGGGCGTTGGCCTGATGCGGGATGAACACGTCGATCTGATCGGGTCGCACCCCCGCGGCGTCCATCGCCTGTCGCCCGACCTTGCCCATTTCGAATGCGGCCCAACGGAATACAGCGCTGCCTTCCAGTCGGAGAAACGGGCGCGGGCCGGTCGGGTTCTCGGTGTAGGCGATCCAGTCGATGTCCTGACGGATGGCCATGGCCTGTTCGCCGTCGCTGCCCCACACGGTTGGCCCGATACCCTGCTCGGGTGTCTCGCCCACCACCACCGCGGCGGCGCCGTCGGCGAAGATGAAGCAGTTGCTGCGGTCGAGCATGTCGACGGTGGGGGACAGTTTCTCCGAACCGATGACCAGCATCTTGGCCACGCTGCCGCCGCGGATCATGTCGGCCGCGATGCCGACGGCGTAGCCGAAGCCGGCGCATCCGGCCGAGACGTCGAATGCGGGCACACCGGTGGCGCCCAACGCCGAAGCGACCGCCGGCGCGCTGGCCGGGGTCTGCAAGAACTGCGTGCTGGTGGCGACGATGACGCCGTCGATGTCGGTCGCTTCCAGCGAGGCCCTGGCGATAGCTTCCCGGCTGGCCTCGATCGACATAGACGCGACGGATTCGTCGGCGGCGGCGAAGCGGCGGGTCTTGATGCCGGTGCGCGAGTAGATCCACTCATCGGACGAGTCGATGTTGCGACACAGCTCCTCGTTCGTGACCACGCGTTCGGGGCGGTACGCGCCGACGCTGAGCAGTCCGACGTTCCTGGGTCCACTGATCGCGGCGATCTGCTGCATTGCGCTCCTCGCTCGGTCTAGCGGTGTAAGGGCTGTCACACCGACGCTAACGTGTGTTACCGGAATCCGACGACGTCTTCGTGAAGGAATCCCGTTATCGGGTGTGTAATGACGGCGACGTCAACGCACACGAGAAGCCCCGAGCGCGCACTGACGCCGGATGCGTCAATGCGCCAGCGCCAAGGCCGTGGCCACCGCGACCGCCCAGACCAGCATCGTCAGGCCGGTGTCGCGCAGCACCGGGATCAGCTCGGGGCCGCCGCGCCCGGATCGCACCGGCCCGGCGGCGCGCAGCGCCAACGGGGTAGCGATCAGGCCCGCCGCGCACCACGGCGTCGCCCACATCAGCGCCAGGGTCAGCACCCCGGCGGTTGCCAGCAGTCCCTGGTAGAACACCCGGGTGTAGGTGTCGCCGAGGCGCACCGCGAGGGTGATCTTGTTGGCCTGCGCGTCGGTCGGGATGTCCCGCAGATTGTTGGCCACCAGCACCGACGACGACAGCGCGCCGGTGGCCACCGCCAGCTCCAGCCCCACCCAGTCCACCTGCAGCGCCTGGGTGTACTGGGTGCCCAGTACGGCGACCAGCCCGAAGAACACGAACACCGCGACCTCGCCGAGACCCGCATACCCGTAGGGCCGCGAGCCGCCGGTGTAGAGCCAGGCGCCCGCGATGCATACGACACCGACCGCGATCAGCCACGGCGCGGACAGCAGGGCCAGCGCCAGACCGGCCGCGGCGCCCACCGCGAGCGAGGCCACCGCGGCGGTCAGCACCGCTCGCGGCGTCGCCAATTTCGATCCCACCAGCCGTGCCGGGCCGGTCCGGACGTCGTCGGTGCCCCGGATGCCGTCGGAGTAGTCGTTGGCGTAATTGACCCCGACCGTCAGCGCGACGGCGACGGCCAGCGCCAGCAGCGCTTTCCACCACACGGCGCTGTGCAGCCATGCCGCCGCGCCGGTGCCCGCGATGACCGGTGCGATCGCGTTGGGCAGCGTCCGCGGCCGGGCTCCCGAAATCCACTGCGCAAAAGTGGCCACCAGGGCATCCTGCCCTATGCACCACAATGGGCGAATGCCCGCCGGTGACGATGCAGAGCGAAGCGATGTGGGGGTACCACCCGCTTGCGGGGAGAGGAAGCGGCGTAAATGCTCGGAGTGATCGGCGGCAGCGGCTTCTATACGTTCTTCGGCTCCGACGTTCACCACGTCACCCCGGACACCCCGTACGGGCCGCCCAGCGCCCCGCTGACGGTCGGCACCGTCGGGGAGCACGAAGTCGCCTTCCTGCCCCGGCACGGTGTCAAGCACGAGTACTCGGCGCACACCGTGCCGTATCGCGCCAACATGTGGGCGCTGCGCTCACTGGGGGTGCGACGGGTGCTCGCGCCGTGCGCGGTGGGCAGTCTGAATCCCGGCTATGGACCGGGTTCCATCGTGGTGCCCGATCAGCTGGTGGACCGCACCAACAGCCGCGCCGACACCTACTTCGACTCCGGTGCGATTCACGTCGACTTCGCCGACCCGTATTGCCCGGTCTTGCGCGAGGCGGCCACCGGCCTGCCCGACGTGGTCGACGGCGGCACCATGGTGGTGATCCAGGGCCCGCGATTTTCCACCCGCGCCGAGAGCCAGTGGTTCGCCTCGGCGGGTTTCACCCTGGTCAACATGACCGGGTATCCGGAGGCGGTGCTGGCTCGTGAGCTTGAAATATGTTATGCGGCAATCGCTTTGGTGACCGATCTGGACGCCGGTGTCAGCCATGGTGAGGGGGTGAAGACGGTCGACGTGATGGTGGAATTCGAGAAGAACATCGAGCCGTTCAAGACGCTGGTGCGCGCGGCGATCGGCCGGGTGGCCGCCGAGCGCGACTGCACGCACTGCCTGTCGCACACCGGTGTCACGCTGCCCTTCGAGCTGCCGTGAGGGTGCTGCTGACCGGTGCGGCCGGCTTCATCGGGTCGCGGGTGGACGCGGCGCTGCGCGCGGCGGGTCACGAGGTGGTCGGTGTCGACCTGCTGTTGCCTGCCGCGCACGGACCAGATTCGTTGCTGCCCAAAGGATGTCACCGGGTCGACATCCGGGACGCCGACGCGCTTTCCCCGCTGCTCGATGGTGTGGATCTGGTGTGTCACCAGGCCGCGATGGTGGGTGCGGGCGTCGACGCGGCCGACGCGCCCGCCTACGGCGGTCACAACGACTACGGCACCACGGTGCTGCTGGCGCAGATGTTCGCCGCCGGGGTTTCTCGCCTGGTGCTGGCGTCGTCGATGGTGGTGTACGGGCAGGGTCGCTATGACTGCCCGCAGCACGGGCAGGTCGACCCGCTGCCGCGACGGCGCGCCGACCTGGATGCCGGGGCCTTCGAGCACCGCTGTCCGCTCGGCGGCGAGGAGCTGACCTGGCGGCTGGTCGACGAGGATGCCGCCCTGCGCCCGCGCAGCCTGTACGCCGCCAGCAAGACCGCCCAGGAGCATTACGCGCTGGCGTGGTCGGAGTCGACGGGCGGCTCGGTGGTGGCGCTGCGCTACCACAACGTCTACGGCCCGGGCATGCCGCGCGACACCCCGTACTCCGGAGTGGCGGCGATCTTCCGCTCGGCACTGGAAAAGGGTGATCCACCAAGAGTTTTCGAAGACGGCGGCCAGATGCGAGACTTCGTCCACGTCGATGATGTGGCGGCCGCCAACCTCGCTGCCACCGCGCAGCGCGACGGCTTCACCGCGGTCAATGTCTGCTCGGGACGGCCGATCTCGATCCTGGAGGTGGCGACCGCGATCTGCCAGGCGCGCGACGAGGCGGTGTCCCCGGTGATCACCGGGCAGTACCGCAGCGGCGACGTGCGCCACATCGTTGCCGACCCCGCGCGCGCCGCCGAGGTGCTGGGCTTCCGCGCGGCGATCGATCCGCGCGAAGGCCTGCGCGAGTTCGCGTTCGCGCCGCTGCGCTGACCCGCGCTACGAGGGGTCGTGCGGCGGCCGGTAGATCTGCGGCTTGGCGACCGGTATCTGGGTGGTGGCCGAATCGTCACCGCGGAAGATCCGCGGCGAGCCGGCCAGTTGCGGTATTGCGGTGGTTGGTGATTCGCCGGTGTGGATCCGGGTCGTCACGTCGGCCGGCGCCGCGGAGGTCGGGATGTGGGTCGTCGGCGCCTCAGCGTTCTGCGTGAGGGCACGCCTGCGCGCGGCCCGGCGACGCCGTCGCAGCCGGCTGAAGTGCCCGGTGACGATCGCCGCCACCAGGATGCACACCGCCAGCGCGGACAGCGCCACGTCGAAGGTGCTGGTGATCTGCTGGGCGAGATCGTTTCCGTAGACCGGGTTTTGCACCGCATTGGGTGCTTCCTGGAACCGTGGCGCCAGCACCACGCCCACGATGACCCGCGAAATACTCAGGGTGGCAACAAGTCCGGACAGCGTCGTGATCAGCCGGGCCGACGCCGACGCTTGGCCCAGGCTGATCCGCAGCCAGACCGCCAGCGCGGCGGTGGCCGCATCGAACGCGGCGAGCACCACGCTGTCGTAGCGGGAGTACGGGTAGTTCAGGCTCACCGCCACCCCCAGGTCGGTGATCCGCATCGCGACCGATCCCAGGCACCAAATGATGATGAGCAGCAGCCCGGTTCGGGCCGCCGCCCGCCAGGCGCCCTCCTCGGACGACACTGTGCGGGCGCGCCCGAACAGCGTGCGCGGCACGAAGATCGCCGCGGCCGCGGCCCACGCCAGATAGCCTTCGAACCCGACGCCCGCCGTCGACGTGTTCTGCGCGATGCCGTGGAACGCGTCGATGTCACGGCCGACCGGGAGCAGCCAAACGATGATCCCGGCGACCAGCGTCGAGGCCCCCAGCGCGATCGTCGCCAGCCGGGTTGCCCTGGTGCCGCTGAGCAGCCACCGCGAGGCGACGAGCACCGCGATCAACGCGACCAGGCCGTACACCGTCGCCGTCACGATCACCGCGATGTTCTGCTTACCGAAGTCGCCACCCGAGTCGCCCAGCGCGTACTTCACCCGCCAGTACAGGGTGAAGCCGAAGCTCAATGCCGCGGCCAGCATCGAGATGTAGCCGATGATCTGGGCGGAGCGGTGCCGCCCGTCGGCGGTGTCGTCGTCCGGCGCGGCGCCGTGACCGCCCGACTGGGTGCTCAGCAGCGCGCCGGCCACACCCAGCCAGGCGCCCGGCCCGACGCCGCCCGGCACGGTTACGGTCCCGCCGAAGCGCACGGTCTCGAATGCGTCGAACCCGACGAAGGCGAGCAACAGCAGCAAATAGGGAACGTTGAGCGCCAGCCGAAGCGTGCCGACCGTGCGCCCGGAACCGGGCAAAGCGATGGCGATCAGCGAAAGCAGCGTCACCCCGATCAGGGCGGCGAACACCGACGTGTTGCTGTCGGCGATCGCGATGCCGAAATACAGGTTCCACGGCAGCAGCGCCGCGGCGAGGAGCAACACGGCGGCGCTTAGGTCGGCCACGACGTTGCGTCGCGGGGCCGGCACTCCGGCAACTTGCGGGCCCGCGGCCGGCACACCCCTGATGGGCCCGGTCGGCGCCTCGTCGCTGCTCTGGCTCACGGTTCCCCCCGGGTATCGAGGACGGTTACGGACGGCGCACATTCGCTCAGGCGGGCAGGGAACCCCCTGCCGCGGCGACTTCGTTGCTTACTTGGAAACATAATCTCCGTTCGGACGACGCGGGAGTGACCGCCCGGTTTGGGAACGCGGTTACGCTGCGCCTGTAGGCGAACGGGGTCGCCCGAATGATTGTTACTGCCGACGGTACCGAAGTGTAATGATGCCGGGACAAGCTGGTTGCGGGGTCGGCCAGCCGAAGGAGAGCAGGTATGGACGTCGTTTTGGGGGTCGCTGTCACCGGCCCCGTCGCCCGCTTGGCGCTTGTCGGAGCGGGTGCCGGCGGCAGTGACGTGATCGACCAATCCGTCGTCGACCTGGCTAACAACCCCGTCGAACAGCTCACCGAAACCGTGGTCGGCACGAATCGGCTGCTGGCGAACGACAACCACCGGCTGGTCGGGACCCGGCTGTGCTGGACCGACCATCCCAGCGCCGACCAGCTGCGCCAGGCGCTGGAGGATTCCGGCGTCCACAACGTCGCGGTGCTGTCGCAATCGCAGGCGGTGACGGCCCTGATGCGCGCGGCGGGCCGGTCCGGCGGCGCGCTGGTGGTGGACGACAACACCGCGACGCTGTCGGTGGTGGGCTCGTCCGACGGGGATCCGGACGCGCCGCCGACCATGCTGGCCAGCGAGCTGCTGGGCGGTGACGCCAGCGGCACGCTGGACACGATGATGGCCCGGCTGGGTGAGCACCCCGGCGCCACCAACGACGTGTTTCTGGTGGGCGCCTCGTCGGATCTGACCGGGGTGGCCGATCAGCTGCGCGACGCGACGATGCGGGTGCAGATTCCCGAGGACCCCACCTTCGCGCTGGCCCGCGGCGCCGCGATCGCGGCCGCACCGCCGGCCCCGGACTCCACTGCGATGGCCCCGGCGGTCGGGCTGACCGGCGATGCGACGGCGATGGCGCCCGCGGCCGGGCTGACCGGCGATGCGACCGCGATGGCCCCGTCCGCCGGGTTGACCGATCCTGCCGCGGTCGACCAGCTGGCCTACTCGATGACCGACGATGACGACGACCTGTTCGGGGGCGAGGTCGACGATTTCGACGACTTCTACGAGGACGACCCCGACGCCGAGACCGGCCCGCTGAAACTGAGCCGCCGATCGCTGCTGGTCGGCAATGCCGTGATCGCGTTCGCGGTCATCGGCGTGGCCTCGCTGGCCGTCGCGGTGGTGGTTGCCGTCCGGCCGACCGCGGCGCAGGAGCCGGTGGTGGGACACCAGAACGCCGCGCCGGGCAAGTTCATGCCGCTGTTGCCGACGCAGCAGCAGGCGCCGGTGCCCCCGCCGCCCCCGCAAGCGCCGAACGCGGGCTACCAGGGCGGCGTCATTCCGGCTATGCCGCAGGCGCCCGTGGGTCCGGCACCGGTCGCTCCCGCTCCGGAAGCGCCGGTCGCACCGGTAGTTCCAGGCCTGGTGCCCAACCCGGACGGGCCGATCCCGATTCCGGTGCCGATCATCGTCCCGTACCCGGGCTGGCGGCCCCAGCCACCGTGGTATCCGCCGTACACGCCGCCGACCTACACGACGCCGACGACGCCGACCACACCGACCACACCGACGACGCCGACCACACCGACCACGCCGACCACGCCGACGACGACCCCGTACACGCCGCCGACGACACCGACGACCACTCCGATTACGCCGACAACGACCGTCCCGCCGACAACGACGACGTATACGCCACTCACGCCGACGACGACGGTCGCGCCCACCACGGTCGCTCCCACGACGCAGGCGCCGACTCAGCAGACCCAGACGCAGCAGACCCAGACGCAGCAGACCCAGACGCAGCAGCCGACGGTCCAGCCGACGCAGCAGCCCACGGTCCAGCCGACGCAGCAGCCCACCCAGCAGCAGACGGTGGCGCCGAAGCCGCCCACGCAGCAGCAGACGGTGGCGCCCAAGCCCCCGCCGCAGACCGTCGCCCCCAAGCCGCCATCCAGCGGCGGAGGCGGCCACTCGTCGTCCGGGTTCTGATCGCGGCTCATGTCCGGTGATCTGGTCACGGTGGTGCTGCCGTGTCTGAACGAGGAGGAGTCGTTGCCGGCGGTGCTGGCGGCCATCCCCGCCGGCTATCGAGCACTGGTCGTGGACAACAACAGCACCGATGACACCGCGGCCGTCGCCGCCCGACACGGCGCTGACGTCGTCGCCGAACCGCGGCCCGGGTACGGCTCGGCGGTGCATGCCGGCGTGGTCGCCGCGACGACTCCGATCGTGGCGGTCATCGACGCCGACGGCTCGATGGATGCCGGCGATTTGCCGCGGCTGGTCGCCGCGCTCGAGCAGGGCGCGGATCTGGCGATTGGCCGGCGGCGGCCCGTTGTCGGGCTGCACTGGCCGTGGGTCGCGCGGGTGGGCACCGTGGTGATGAGCTGGCGGCTGCGCACCCGTCACGGCCTGCCGGTCCACGACATCGCGCCGATGCGGGTCGCGCGCCGGGATGCGCTGCTGGGTCTCGGGGTCGTCGATCGACGCTCCGGGTATCCGCTGGAGTTGCTGGTGCGCGCCGCAGCGGCCGGCTGGCGTGTCGTCGAGCTCGACGTCCGCTACGGACCCCGCACCGGTGGCAAGTCGAAGGTCAGCGGATCACTGCGGGGCAGCATCACCGCGATCCTGGACTTCTGGAAAGTCATTTCATGATCCCGGTGACACTGCTGGTCGTCGCCAAGGCGCCGGAGCCCGGCCTGGCCAAGACCCGGCTGGCCGCCTCGGTCGGCGATCAGGTCGCGGCTGAGATTGCCGCGGCGGCGTTGCTGGACACGCTCGACGCGGTGGCGGCCGCGGCGGTGAGCTCGCGGGTGGTGGCGCTGACCGGCGACCTGGATGCGGCCGCCGGCGCGGCGCAGATCCGGCAGCGGCTCGAGTCGTTCACGGTGATCGAGCAACGCGGTGACGACTTCGCCGACCGGCTGGCCAATGCCCACACCGACGCGGCCAACGGCTGCCCGGTGCTGCAGATCGGCATGGACACCCCGCAGGTGACGGCCGAGCTGTTGACCGACTGTGCGCGCAGGCTGCTAAGTGTGCCGGCTGTGCTCGGACCCGCCGACGACGGTGGTTGGTGGGTGCTCGGCGTGCAGAACCCAGCGATGGCCGAATGCCTGCGCGCCGTGCCGATGTCTCAACCCGACACCGGCGAGCTCACACGAAAAGCGCTGCAAGACAATGCTATTGATGTTGCGCTGGTGCAGCGGCTGAGCGATTTCGACGTCGTTGCCGACGTCGCCGCGGTACGAGAGGTCTGCGGGCCGGCCAGTCGTTTCGCGCGGGCGACTCGCGCGGCCGGACTGTAGGCCGCTCGCCTCCACCGCGACCGCTCGAGTGTGAACGCAAGCACTCGAGTGTGCATCCTGGGCGGGAATTCGGCACATTTCCCGCCGCCACCGCACACTCAAGATCATTGCCGCACGATCAAAGTCGTTGCCGCACGGGCGAAGTCACGCCTGGCCCGTTGTCTAGTGCTTATCGGTTTAACCCTTCCCGCCACTTCCTTCCTCAAGCTGTTTCGGGCAGTACGACTTCGCGGAGATCGTCGCGAACTGGGCGGCGCCGCTGGTGGTCAGCGCCGGATTGTTGGCCTTGAGGTCGTTGAGCAGCTGCAGGCCGGATACGCCGCGAGAGATCAACCCGCACACCGATTTTCCGGCCGCTATCGCTTGGCCAGGGTCCTGAAAGCTGATACCCACCGCATTCAGGTCCGCCAGGAAGACTTCGTTGTTGTCGTCGACGGCCGCCTCATCGACGCCGGATTCGGCAGACGCGGGCAGCGCGACGACGAATCCCATCGAGATGCCGAGAACGGCTAGCAACAGTTTCATGACTCCTCCATCTGCGGTGCTGATGTTCCTGCGCTGCACGGGATTTCCCGCCACTATCCGAGTTTGGATTCGGTCGAAATGCTCGGGGTCCCTGCATCGTCGGTGACGTGCACCGCGTGGACGCCGGGCGTGGTCGTCAGTCTGGCAACCAGGTCGTCGAGCCCGGCTTCGTCGACACTCCAGTGCTGCACCTGGTCGGGCTGTTCCTGCAGTTGCGCGATGACGCGGTCGAGTTTGACCGGACCCACGCGGCGCTCGCCGGTGATCGCGCGGGCCTGGATGCCGGTTGAGCTGACGACGCGGGAAACCGGGCTGCCCAGCGCACCACCGGACAGACTGCCCAGGGTCGCCTCGTTGATCAGGCCGGCATCCAGGCTCGCGGGAGCCGCTGCCACGCTGGCCGGCAGTGCGGTCGAGGTCAGCCTGATCGCCGGAGTGGCGGTCGCCCAGCTCGGCGGAACTGACATCGATCCCACCGTCGGCGCGCCGCCCAGCACCGCCGACACCGGCCGCACCGCGCCGACGGCGGCAAGATGCCCGGGCGACGCCAGACCGGCGCCCAGCGACGACTTGGCCATCGCGGCACTCCATGGCGCGTAGATGAAGAAGTTCTTCCACTGCGAAACACCAAGGCCGATACTGGCATTGACGACGTTGGTCCACGTGCCCTGACTGCCGATCGACGAAATGGCCGAGTACAGCGCCTCCCACATCGGTGCAACATCCGAGCTCCCCGTCACTCCCGTGATCAGTTGCTGCCAAAATGTCGCGTACTGGCCCGTGAGCGAGTTGATGTAGTTCTCCAGCTCTGTCAGCCATGACGACAACGACTGCGGCGGAGCCGCGGCCGCCGCGGCCGCTTGAGTCGCCTGCGCGGTCGCGTTGGTGGTTTGCGGCGCCTCGCGAAACGCCGTCAGCTCACCGGCGGATTCCGAGGCACTCGCGTAGCCGAACATCACCTCGACGTCCTGAGCCCACATCTCGCCGTATTCGGCTTGGTTGGCTGCGATTTCACCGTTGTTCTGGCCGAGGATATTGGTCGCCAACAGCTCTTGCAGCTCGAGACGATTCTCGATGATCAGCGCCGGCGGCACGGCCGCTGCCAACGCGGCCTCGTAGGCCCGCGCCGCGGCCAGCACCTGGGACGCGGCCTCCTCGGCCTGAGCCGCCGTGGTCGATGTCCACGTCACATACGGTGCCGCTGCCGCCGCCATGGCCTCCGACGACGGACCCGCCCACGACTCGCCGACCAGTTCCGAAATCACCGAACTGTACGAGGCCGCGGTGGAATGCAACTCGGCGGCCAGCGCCTCCCACGCCGCGGCGGCGGCCAAAAAGGACCCCGAACCCGGGCCCGAGTAGAGCAGACCGGAGATCACCTCCGGTGGCTGCACTGCGAAATCCGCGAAAACCATTGCCGTGACTCTCCTTATTTCGCGTTCGGCGGGATCACGATGACCGTCGAGGTCGTCGCGATGTCGTCGAGTGCCACCGCGCCGGGAACACGCACGGCGGGCGCAACGGCACGGGTGGCAGCCCCGCCCACAGCGCGCCCGGCCAGGCTGGATAGGGCCGTCGGAGCGAACATGCCGTCGTTGGCGGCCACCGCAGGAGCCGCCTCGAGCATAGTCTCGGGCAGTTCGGCGGCGACCGTTCTGATCGCCGGAACGGCCGACGCCCAATTTGCCGGCACCGACAGCGCGCCGACCGTGCCGGCACGACCCGCCGCGGCCGCCACCGCCCCCGCCGGGTGCAGGGCGCCGGCCCCGGTCAGCAGGTCGCTGTGCAGCAACGGCGCCA
Organism: Mycobacterium sp. pR1184; assembly: GCF_041287235.1. Taxonomy (NCBI): domain Bacteria; kingdom Bacillati; phylum Actinomycetota; class Actinomycetes; order Mycobacteriales; family Mycobacteriaceae; genus Mycobacterium; species Mycobacterium sp. pR1184. The sequence goes on from NZ_JBGGKR010000001.1 coordinate 266,302, forward strand.
ACACCCCGAGCAGCGGTTTGGGGTGCAGCAGCGGGCCAATGCCTTGGATACCCGTGCCCACCGACGGGATGCTGATCGCGACCTGGTACCAGTTCCTGAACAGGCCCGCAATCCCGAGCGGGTTGTACGGCCCGGCCACGAAGTTGGTCATGAAGCCGTTGAACGTCTTCAGAATCCCCGTGATGTCCTTGATGCCCAACGGGACCTCGGCCGCTGCCGCGTTCGCGGTGGCGTTCGCGGCGAGGGCTTGCACCGCGGCGGGCGCCTGAGCCGATGCTTGTGACAGCGCCGATTCCACATCGGAGGCAGCCGACGACTCGGCGGCGGCGGCGACCGCGGCCGACTGGTCGACCGTCCCGCTGCCGTTTGTCGTCGTTGGCGCAGCGGCAAACGGAGTCAGCCGGGTCGCAACCTCGGAGGCCGCGGCGTAGCCGTACATTGCGCCGGCGTCTTGGGCCCACATCTCGGCGTACTGAGCCTCGGTGGTCGCGATCGCCGCCGTGTTCTGACCCAAGATGTTCGTCGCGATCAGCGCCGCCAACAACGCCCGATTGGCCGCGACCACCTGGGGCGGGACGGTAGCCGCGAAGGCGGCCTCGAACGCGGCGGCCGCGGCCTTGGCTTGCAGTGCCGTCTGCTCGGCTTGTGCGGCAGTGCTTTCCAGCCACGCGATGTACGGCGTTGCGGCCGACAACATCGACGTCGCCGAGGGCCCAAGCCAACCGCTGAGCAGCTCTGCGATCACGGACCCGTAAGCTGCTGCCGTTGAACGTAATTCGCTGGCCAACCCATCCCAGGCCGTTCCGGCGACCAACAGCGGCGCCGACCCCGGCCCAGAGTAGATCTTGCCGGAGTTGATCTCCGGAGGTAACGCTCCGAAATCCATTGCCTTCCCTCCGCCGGCCCCCTGATCGCCGACATTGCACGCGTGTCTTCGCCGACATCGTTGAACGTCAACAACATTGAGCGACTTAAACCATCGCCAGTCGATCACCGCGATTGGTCGTCAGTCATTGAGCTGCTCTCGTGGCCAGTACGCTAGCCAGCCCTGGCGGAAAACTTGGCCGCTACTATGGCCGTCGCGACGGTGCCTGGATCCGGGTCCAGACGCGACCGCCGGCCGGCGTAGGCGCCGATGAACCCCGTCTACCTCGCGTTAACGCCGAAGCTCGACAGGGTGAACACATATAAAACACACACTCGACGTATAGCGGCCGACGATGTCGTTAATTTAAATCTCCCGACCAATAATTCGAGTCGTCACCAGCAAACGCGTCAAGCGGTTGGTGCGCACCCCACTGTGGCCGTAGATCCGACACGCGCCACGCGACGCTGCGCGCCCGCTAAGGCCAGTTGACCGGGGCGATAGACGGGCCACGCAGGGCACGAGATCGGCACTACACCGGCCGGTGGGGCCGACTGACCGGCTCGGCGTTGGTTAACTGCCGGAGAGCCTCAGTCGCGCCGGCTCAACACCACCGCGCGCCCGGCGATCCCGACGGCGAAAACCGCCAGCCCCGCGGCCGCCGATTCCCACGGCAAGGTGGCGACCAGCAGCAGGCACCCGGCCAGGCCGACACTGTTCACCAGCCGGCGCCGGCGCAAGGTATATGCAGCGGCGTTGGCGATCGCGTAGTAGATCAGCACCCCGAACGACGAAAAGCCGATGACACCACGCAGATCCACCGCACTCACCAGAACGCAGACCACCACGCCGATCGCGATCTCGGCGTGGTGTGGCACCCGGTGTTGCGAGTGCACCGCCGCCAGCCAGGCCGGCAGATCCCGGTGCCGGGCCATCGCCAGGGTGGTGCGTCCCAGTCCGGCGATCAGCGCCAGCAGCGCGCCGAGGCTGGCCAACGCGGCCCCGATCGAGATCACCGGAACCAATTCTGGGGCGCCGGCCGCGCGCACCGCCTCGGCCAGTGGGGCAACGGCATTCGCGAGCCGCGCGGGTCCCGCGGCCAGTAGTGCGGCCACCCCGACAACCAGGTAGATCACCACCGCGATCGCCAAGGCAACCGAGATCGCGCGGGGGATGGTGTGGGCCGGGTCGCGAACCTCCTCACCCATCGTCGCGATCCGGGCATACCCGGCGAACGCGAAGAACAGCAGCCCCGCCGACTGCAGCACCCCGTAAATCGAGCCGGTGAACCACGAGCCGCTCAGCTGCGCGAGATCCGGCTTGCTCATCGCGATGCCGATGACCACGGCGGCCAACGCAATCAGGGTGCACACCAACAGAATTCGGGCCAGCATCGCGGTCTTGGTGACGCCGCGGTAGTTCAGGGTGGTCAGCAGGACCACGGCGGCGATCCCGACGATTCGCTGCTGCCACACCTGCGCCCCGGGAACCGCGTAGGCGGCGACGGTGAGTGCCATCGCCGCGCACGAGGCCGTCTTGCCGATCACGAATCCCCATCCCGCGATGAAGCCCCACCACGGGCCGAGGCGTTCCCGGCCGTAGATGTACGTCCCGCCCGACGTCGGATATTCCGCGGCCAGTTGGGCGGATGAGGTGGCATTGCAGTAGGCGATCACCGCGGCCAGCGCCAGCCCGATCAGCAGACCCGCGCCCGCGGCGCGCGCGGCCGGGCCGAACGCGGCGAACACCCCGGCCCCGATCATTGAACCCAGTCCGATGACGACCGCGTCGGTGGTGTTGAGTCGGCGCGCCAGTTCGGGTTGATCTTCCATGTCCGCCTACCAGTGGGTGACCATGACGGTATTGACCAGAAGTGCGCCGGCCGCGTTGATCGCCAGCCACATGCGGTGCGACCGCACCGCCAGCAGCGCGGGCGCAGCGGTGAGCCAGATCGTGAACGGCAACCAGATCCGTTCCACCTCGGCCTTACTCAGCATGCTCAGATCGGCGCAGACGATCGCGGCCAGCATGGCCAGCAACAGCAGATGAAAGCCGCAGCGGCGGCGGATGGCGGCGCCGTCGAACACCCGGGTGATGCCCGCGACACCGCCGAGACCGATCGCGCACACCACGCAGGCCAGATTAGCCCACCACCAATACTGAAACGGTCGGTCGTGGGCGATCCCCTGCCAATAGCGTTGCTGGACAAGGGTATAACCGTCGAACCAGTAGAACCCGGCGACGGCGAAGCCCACCGCGACCGCCAACGCGGTCACGGTGGCCGGGCCCAGTGCCCGCAGCGCCCGGCGAAAATCCTTGGCCGAAACCAGCACCGCCGCGGCGGGAAGGCCTAGCAGCGCCAAGCCGTAACTGAGGAAGACGCACCAGCCGAGTAGCAGCCCGGCGGCAGCGGCGATCAGCGCCGGGAAGCGAACTTGTCGGTGCACGGCCACGGCCAGGAGAGCGATGCCCCACGCCGCGACGCCGGCGAAGTAGCCGTCGGCCGAGACCGCCACCCAGATCGCCGTCGGTGCTATCGCGACGAACGGTGCGGCCAGCCGCGCGGTCTGCTCGTCGGCCACAGCGCGGATGGCGATCAGCACGGCCGCCGCCGCGCTGGAGCCGACCAGCAGGCACAGCAGGCCCGCCCACGCGCCGCCGTGCAGGCCGAGGCGGTCCAGCCAGACGAACGACAGGAGCGCGCCCGGCGGGTGCCCGGACACATGGGTGATCCAGGAGTTGGGCTGGTAGTCGAGAATCCGAGTGGTAAACGTGCGCACCGTCGCCGGAATGTCGGAGATGCTGGGCACCTGGGTCACATATTCGTCCCTGGTGGTCAACCGCCCCGCGAAACCCCGCTGCCAGCCGTCGATCATGGCCAGCGCGAATGCCCACCCGCAGGCCACCGCCCAGCCGCCCAGCGTCAGCGTCCGCCACGAAATGCGTTGTGCGACAACGGGTCCCCACACCACTGCGGCAACCGCGAGCAGCATTGCCGGACCGGTTCCCCAGCTGGCGTGCAGCTCCCATGCGCCGAACAACGGTTCCGACTCGGCGTTGGTGGCGAAGCGCTCCGGACCCAGGTCGAGGCGGGGCCGCACGCCCCAATCCAGCGACGGCAGCACCACCGCGGCGGCAACCAGGCCGGCACCGGCCGCGACGGCCAGCACTTCCCGACGGGCAACCCTCACGATCGACCAGACTCATGATCGGTGCCGAACCGGCGCACCAGCGCCGACCGGTCTACCTTGCCGATGCCGCGGCGGGGCAACACATCGACGATGTGTAACTCGCGCGGGGCGGCGGTGCTGTCCAGGGTGCTGGCCACATGTGCGCGCAGCGCGTCCAGCGTCGGCGGTCCGAAACCGTCACGCACCACGATCGCCGCGACCACCCGCTGGCCCAACCGGTCGTCGGCGACACCGAACACCGCGCAGTCGCCGACCGCGGGGTGGGTGCACAGCGCGGCCTCGACCGGTTGCGGCAGCACGGTCAGCCCGCCCGTGCTGATCGCGTCGTCGGCGCGGCCCAGCACGGTCAGCACACCGGAGTCGATAGTGCCCAGGTCGTCGGTGCGGAACCAGCCCGGCTCGGCGAACGGGTCCGGATCAACCGGGTTGCGATAGCCCTTAGCCACGGTGGCGCCGCCGATTACGATGCGCCCGTCGTCCACCCGCAGCTGTACGCCGTCCAGTGCGACGCCGTCGTATACGCAGCCGCCAGCGGTCTCGCTCATCCCGTAGGTGCACACCACCGCAATTCCCGCGGCCGCCGCGGCGTCGAGCACCGGCCGGGGTGCGGGCCCGCCGCCCAGCAGTACGGCGTCCAATTCGGCGAGCGCGGCCGCTGCCGCGGGATCGGCCAATGCCTTGGCCAGTTGGGCGGCGACCAGCGACGTATATCGTCGGCCGGTGCTCAATGTGCTTACCGCACGCGGCAATTCGGCGGCATCGAACCCGCGGGAGACATCCAGCTCGACGGGCGCCGAACCGGACAGCAGACTGCGCACCAGCACCTGGATGCCGGCGATGTGATACGGCGGCAGCGCCAACAGCCAGCTGCCCGGCCCGCCGAGACGGTCATGGGTGGCGGTTGCGCTGGCGGCCAGGGCCGCGGCAGTAAGCAAGGCGCCCTTGGGTTTTCCGGTGGTGCCCGACGTCGTCACAACCAACGCCACGTCGTCGTCGACGGCTTCGCCTACCCGTAACGCGCCCAACTCGCAATTCGGTGGCGCTGCAACAAAAGCCGAGTCACGACCGGCCAGCACCCGCTCCAAAGCGGGCAGCAACGCTGCGGCAGCGGAGCCGGGCGAGACGAACAGCGCACGCAGAACAGCTATGCGTGCGCTCCGCCATCGAGGTCGTCGACGTCGTCGTCGTGCGGGTCGTCCAGCGGCCAGCCCTGAGCCTCCAGCCGCGCCCGCACCCGCTCGATGTCCTCGGGCGACGGCAACTCGTCGGTGAGCTTGCTGATCATCACGCCGATGTCGATGTTGTCGAAATCGCCGCGTTCCATCAGCGCGTTGGCCACGAGCCTGACCTCGTCGTTGGACAGTCGGTTGGCCAGCAGCGCCAGCAGGGCGAAGGTGTCCGTCGGGGGAATGCCCTCCGGATAGCCCGCGCGCAACCACGAGACAACCGAGGTAAGGAATCGGTTCATTCGATCAACTCCGCCCGGGGGCTCGGTAGTTCGGTGGACGACGATTCGATGTTACTTAAGCTTGGCCCCTAGGAAGGGGTACCCGGTGTGGTGCGCAATGAAATCGCGCGCGATGAACAACACACCGACGATGATCACGGTCACCACCAGTGCGTAGATCAACCAGGCCAGAGCGGACAGCATCGGGTTGGGCTGCGACGTGGAGCCGTCGGCGCCGGCGTGACCGGAGCCGAGCGCCTGCAGCCGGATCCCGACGGCGAACAGCCCGGGCAGGAAGGCGCCGGCCAGCATGCTGAAGAGCAGGATCTTCAGGGTTGCTTCGTAGTTGAACCACTCGCTCAGTTGACTCATCGGACGCTACCCCACACTCACGTCGTCGGAACCGGCCGTGGCGCCTACCTTGGCCCCACCGGACGGCTTGGTCTCGTCGAGGCCGGCGGTCAGGTCGCCCTGCCATTCGTCGTTGACGTTGTGCTGGTCGACCTTGTTCTTGCGAGACCGGATGTAGATGGCGGCCGAGGTGGCGACCAGGAGCCCGAAGCCGACGACGGCGCCGGGGTATCCACCGATGTAGTGGACGATCCAGTAGGTGACCGCGCCGACCAGGCCGGCCAGCGGAAGCGTCACCACCCAGGCAACGGCCATCCGGCCGGCGACACCCCAGCGGACCTCGCCGCCGGGCTTGCCCAGTCCGCTGCCCATCACCGAGCCGGTGCAGACCTGGGTGGTCGACAGCGCGTAGCCGAAGTGGGCGGACAGCAGAATCACTGCGGCAGAGGACGATTCGGCGGCCATCCCCTGCGGCGACGTGATCTCGACGAGTCCCTTGCCCAGCGTGCGGATGATCCGCCAGCCGCCCAGGTAGGTGCCCGTGGCCATCGCGATGGCGCAACAGACGATGACCCACATCGGCGGGACCGCGGCGCTCTTGCTGACCGAGCCGTAGGACATCAGGGCCAGGAAGATGATGCCCATCGTCTTCTGGGCGTCGTTGGTGCCGTGCGCCAGCGAGACCAGCGACGCCGAGCCGATCTGGCCGCGCCGGAACCCGGCTTCGGTGCGCTCCTTCCCCAGGCCCCGGGTGATCCGGAAGACCGCCCAGGTCGCGCAGGCCCCGACCAACAGGGCCACGAACACCGACACGACGGCCGGGATGATCGCCTTGGACATCACGCCCGACCAGATCACCCCGTGCGCGCCGACCGCCGCGATCGTGGCACCGATGATGCCTCCGATCAGCGCGTGCGACGAGCTCGAGGGGATACCGAGAAGCCAGGTCAGCAGGTTCCAGACGACGCCGCCGACCAGGCCGGCGAACACCAGTTCCAGCGAGACGATGCTGGAATCGATGAGGCCCTTGGCGATGGTGGCCGCAACGGTGGTCGACAGGAACGCGCCCACCAGGTTGAGCACCGCGGAGAGCGCGACGGCTGTTTTGGGCTTCAGCGCGCCACTGGCGATCGAGGTCGCCATCGCGTTCGCGGTGTCATGGAAGCCGTTGGTGAAATCGAATGCCAATGCCGTGACTACGACAATGATTAGGAGGAACAGTTGTATGTCCACAGCGCCTGATTCTGGTGGTAGGGGGATTAAATTGTCGAATGCTGGCACGGGTGAAACTCAGGTAATTTATGAACCGTCGCCAGATGTTACCTGTCAGTTAACCGGTCGTTCCCTGCTGTTCACCTCGGGTGTCGCGACGTAACGGGTGCTCGCCCGGGACCTCGACGAAGATGAGCGTAACGCCATCCGGATCGGTCACATGCATCTCTTTGAGACCCCACGGTTCGGTACGTGCCTCGCGGGCAATCGGCACCCCGCGACCGACCAGTTCGGCCTGGGTTGCCTCGATGTCGCGCACCTGCAGCCACAACGCCCCCGGGAAGGGTCCGCGGGAACCGTCGGTATCGCTCCAGCCGGCCAGCTCCAGCAAAGACTGGCCCGCGAAAAACACTGTGCCAGCGCCATAGTCGCGGTAGATGGCCAGGCCGATGTCGTCGCGGTAGAACGTCAACGACCGCTGATAATCAGCCGGCCGAAGCAGCATTCGGCTGAACAGGATCTCCATAGCTCGTGTTTATCACGTCGCCGTTGCGCGTCGGCTCGGCAGCGCGGCCAACGCCAACACTCCGAAGAGGGCGGTCAGCTCCCGTTTTCGCGATTGGGCTGAAGGTTCTGGCGCTGCATCAGGGTGTTCACCCAGCGGGGCCCGATGGTGTCGAGTGCCCGGGCCGCGATCGCCATTCGCGGGGCGATGCGCACTGGCCGGGTGCGGGCAGCGGTGACCATCCACTCGGCGGCTTCTTCTGACGTCAGCGCGGGCAACCCGTCATAGGCCTTCGTCGGCTCGATCATCGGCGTGGCCACCAATGGGTAGTACAGCGTCGTCGAGTGCACGCCGCGCCGGCCCCACTCGGTTTCGGCGACCCGGCTCACCGCGGACAGCGCCGCCTTGGACGCGTTGTACGGAGCGAACAACGGCGACGCCTCCGACAGCACGCCCCAGGTCGAGACGTTGATGATGTGGCCGTCGCCGCGCTCCAGCATTCCCGGCGCGAAACCGCGGATCAGCCGCAGCGGCGCGTAGTAGTTCAGCACCATGGTCCGCTCAACGTCGTGCCAGCGCTCCAGCGACTCGGCCAGCGGCCGGCGGATGGACCGCCCGGCGTTGTTGATCAAGATGTCGATCCCGCCGAGGCGCTTGTCGACGTCGGCGACCAAGGCGTCCACGGCATCCATGTCCGAGACGTCGCAGGAGATGGCGATGGCGTCACCGCCCGCGGCGGTGATCCGCTCGGCCAGCGCCTCCAGCAGTTCCTGGCGCCGGGCGACGACCACGAGCGTCGCGCCGTGCTCGGCCAACCGTTCGGCGCCGGCTTCGCCTATACCCGACGAGGCGCCGGTCAACAGGATGCGCTTGCCGGCGAGCTCGATCGGCCTGATCGGCGGGCGGTTGACCAGGATCTGTGGCGCTATCGGGGGCCGCATGGTGGCCAGGACCAGCTGGTCGGTGATACGGCGAAGCGGACTCTTGCTCACGGGACGCGAGTCTAGGTGGGCGCGCCGAGCGTCACGCCAGCGTGGCGTTTGGCCTCGAGCGTCACGCCAGCGTGACCCGCTAGAAGTATCGGGGGAAGGGGCTCCAGTCCGGATCGCGCTTCTGCAGGAACGCGTCACGGCCCTCGACCGCCTCGTCGGTCATGTAGGCCAGCCGGGTGGCCTCGCCCGCGAACAGCTGCTGGCCCACCAGGCCGTCGTCGAGCAAGTTGAACGCGAACTTCAGCATGCGTTGCGCCTGAGGCGATTTGGCGTTGATCTCGCGCGCCCACTGGATAGCTTCGGACTCCAGGTCGGCATGGTCGACGACGGCGTTGACCGCGCCCATGCGGTGCATCTGCTCGGCGGTGTAGGGGCGGCCCAGAAAGAAGATCTCGCGGGCGAACTTCTGGCCGACCTGACGGGCCAGATACGCGCTGCCGTAGCCACCGTCGAAGCTGCCGACGTCGGCGTCGGTTTGCTTGAACCGCGCGTGCTCGCGGCTGGCCAGCGTCAGGTCGCAGACCACGTGCAAGCTGTGCCCGCCGCCGGCGGCCCAGCCGTTGACCAGGCAGATGACCACCTTGGGCATGAACCGGATCAGCCGCTGCACCTCGAGAATGTGCAGCCGGCCGGCGCGGGCGGCGTCGACGGTGTCGGCGGTCTCGCCGGAGGCGTATTGATAGCCCGAGCGCCCGCGGATGCGCTGATCGCCGCCGGAGCAAAACGCCCAGCCGCCGTCCTTCGGGGAGGGGCCGTTGCCGGTCAGCAGCACCACGCCGACGTCGGCGGACATCCGGGCGTGGTCGAGCACCCGGTACAGCTCGTCGACGGTGTGCGGCCGAAACGCGTTGCGCACCTCGGGGCGGTCGAACGCCACCCGGACCGTGGCGTCGTCGACGTGGCGGTGATAGGTGATGTCGGTCAGGTCGCCGAAGCCGTCGACTTCTCGCCAGACCTGCGCATCAAATGGGTTGTCACTCAAGGTTGTTCAACTCCTATACGGGGTCCAGGCGGAACACCGCGCAGCGGCCTGCCAGACGCTCGAACTCGTCGGGACTGCCCTCGGCGACGAGTCCGGCCCGCTTCATGAATCCCACACCCGTGGGCACCTCTTGAGGGAACACGCGCAGAATCGGCCGGGCGTCGGCCGCGGACAACTCCACCATCCGCACCCGCTCGATCCGGCGGCCGCGGGCCACGGTCGCCTGTTCGGCCGCCCGCACGTTGGCCACCCAGTCAGCGCCGGGGAACCCGGCGACGACGTACTGTTTGCCGTCGACGGTCATCGGTGTCACCGGCGTCGCGCGCTCGCGTCCCGATTTGCGTCCCCGCACCGTCAGCACGACAGGGCTTTCGCCGCCGAAATTCACTCCCAGCCGCGACATCTGGATGAAGAGTTTGTTCGCCGGCTTCAGCCACCACGGGGGCTTGATCGGTTTGCCCATGCGACCACAGTAGTCAGGTTTGCGGCGCCTCCAAGAAGCGTTCGACACCGTGCGCCCACGGGTCAGCGCCGGGGGTGGCGACGGCGTCCAGCCTTTTCAGCGCGTCCGCATCCAGCGTGACGTCTGCCGCGCCGATGTTCTCCTTGAGGTGCGCGATCGACTTCGTGCCCGGGATCAGCAAGCTGTTCGGCGCGTGCGCCAGGATCCAGGCCAATCCGACCTGCGACGGCGTGGCGCCGATCTCGCCGGCGATGTCGACGACGACGGGGTTGTCGGTGGCCTTGGGGAAGCCCGGGAACGCCGAGCCCAGCGGGAAATAGGGCACCCAGGCGATGCCCTCGGCCACGCAGACGTCGACCATCTCCTCCTGGGAGCGGTCCAGCAGGCTGTAGGCGTTCTGCACGCACACGATGCCGGCGGGCAGGGCGCGCCGCAGCACGTCGAGCGGCACGCTGCTGATCCCGATCGCGCCGATCTTGCCCTCGTCGCGCAACGCGATCATCTCGGCCAGCTGGTCGTCGAGGTCGACGATCTGGTCGCCGTCGGCGCCCACGGCGGGACCCAGGTCCATCCGCCGCAGGTTGACCACCGGCACGCGGTCCAGGCCGAGTTGGCTCAGGTCGTCCTCGACGGCGGCGCGCAGCTCGGCGGGCCGTTGCGCCGCGGCCAGCGGGATGGGTTGCTCACCGGTGTAGCGCGCGCCGACCTTGCTGACGATGACGAGGTCGTCGGGGTAGGGGGCCAGCGCCGCACGGATGCGCCTGTTCACCTCGCCGGGCCCGTAAAACGATGCGGTGTCGATGTGGTTGACGCCGAGTTCGACGGCGCGACGCAGCACCGCGGCGGCGTCGTCGGGCGAGGTCTCGAACAGCTGCATGGCGCCGTACCCGACGCGGGCGACCGCTGCCGTGCCGATGCTGCCCGGGCCGCCGGGCTGTGGTTTGTCCGTCATGGTGCTCCTTATCCCGTGAGACACTGGAGAATGCGGAGGTCCCTCCGCTTGACCGAGAGTAGCAGAAACGGAGGCCCCTCCGCTTGACTGGCAGCCCCCGGTCCGATGCGCGCCGGAATCGCGAAAAGCTCCTCGCGGTGGCGACGGCCGCATTCGCGACCGCCGACGGGCGGACGGTGTCCCTGGAGTCGATCGCCCGCGATGCGGGCGTCGGGATCGGCACGCTGTATCGGCATTTCCCCAGCCGCGAGGCCTTGGTCGAAGCGGTTTTCCGCGCTGAGCTCGCCGAGGTGGCCGCGGCCGCCGAGCGGCTGCTGGACAGGCACCCGCCCCGAATCGCCCTGCGGCGCTGGATGGACCGCTACGCCGGCTTCGTGGCCGCCAAGCGGGGTATGGCCGAGACGCTGCACGCGATCTTCGACTCCGGCGCCATGCAGCCCAGCCACACCCGCGAAAGCATTACCGGCGCCGTCGACCTGCTGCTGCGGGCGGGCGCAGACGACGGCAGCCTGCGCGACGACGTGCGGGCCGACGACGTAGTCAGCAGCCTGATCGGCATCTTTCTGGCCAGCGGCTCGCCGGAACAGAGCGGCCGCATGCTCGACCTGCTCGTCGCCGGCATCGCTACGTAGGCCGTTCCATCGACCACGAACGTCACGCCAGAGTGACCGCCGGCCGCGAGCGCCACGCTGGCGTGACGCTCGACGGAGAACTCAGCCCACCGAGCGGCCGGCGCCCTCCCAGAACCGCGCGCGCACGGCCTTCTTGTCGGGCTTGCCTAGCGCGGTCACCGGCACCGACTCGACGACGATCACCTGCTTGGGCGACTGCACCGACCCCTTGCGCTCCTTGACCGCCGACTGGATCTCGACGGTCACCTGTGCCACCGACTCCTCGTCGGACGGGTGGTCGGGCCGCAGCACGATCACCGCGGTGACGGCCTCGCCCCACTTCTCGTCCGGGGTGCCGATCACGCACACCTGCGCGACGGCCGGATGCTCGGCGACGACATCCTCGACCTCACGCGGAAACACGTTGAACCCGCCGGTGACGATCATGTCCTTGACCCGGTCGACGATGAACCAGAAGCCGTCTTCGTCCTCGCGGGCCATGTCGCCGGTGTGCAGCCAGCCGTCCTTGAACGTCTTCGCCGTCTCCTCGGGCAGGTTCCAGTACCCGCCGGAAAGCAGCGGCCCGGACACGCAGATCTCACCGACCTCGCCCTGCGGCACGGGGTTGCCGTCGGCGTCCAGCAGTGCGGTGCGGGCGAATAGCGTGGGCCGTCCGCAGGAGGTGAGCCGCTTCTCGTCGTGGTCCTTCTTGGCCAGATACGAGATCACCATCGGCGCCTCGGACTGCCCGTAGTACTGGGCGAAGATCGGCCCGAACCGGCGGATGGCCTCGGCCAGCCGCACCGGGTTCATGGCCGAGGCGCCGTAGTAGACGGTCTCCAGCGAGGACAGGTCGCGGGTGTGCGAGTCGGGATGGTCCATCAGGGCGTAGATCATCGACGGCACCAGCATGGTCGCGGTGATCTTCTGCTCCTCGATCACCCGCAGCACCTCGGCCGGATCGAACTTGGTCAGCACCACCAGCTCGCCGCCCTTGATGATGGTCGGCACGAAGAACGCCGCCCCGGCGTGCGAGAGCGGGGTGCACATCAAGAAGCGCGGGTTTTCGGGCCACTCCCACTCGGCGAGCTGGATCGTCGTCATCGTGGTGATCGACTGCGCGGTGCCCAGCACGCCCTTGGGCTTGCCGGTGGTGCCGCCGGTGTAGGCCATCCCGCCGATGTGGTCGGGCGGAAGGTCGGCGGCCACCAACGGCTTCGGCGAATACTTCGCAGCCTCGGCCACCAGGTCCACCGCGGAATCGCCCAACGCCTCGGGGACCGGGCCGATGGTCAGGACCTGCTTGAGGCCGGGCACCTTGTCCAGCAGGCCCAGCGCGCGCTCGACGAACATCGGGTTGGGGTCGATGATCAGCGACGTCACGCCGGCGTCGCCCAGCACGTAGGCGTGGTCGTCCAGCGAGCCCAGCGGGTGCAGCGCCACGCGCCGATAGCCCTGGGTCTGCCCGGCGCCGATGATCATCAGCACCTCGGGCCGATTCAGCGACAGCAACCCGACGGTCGCGCCGGTGCCCGCACCGAGCGCCTCGAACGCCTGGATGTATTGGCTGATGCGCTCGGCGAGCTGTCCACCGGTCAGCGTGGTGTCGCCGAGATGCAGCACCGGCTTGTCCTTATTGCGCTTGAGCGCACCGACTGTCAGGTGTCCGGAATGAATGGGATGGCGCAACAGATCGTCACTCATGGGGCAAGACTAGAACGTGTTGCAATTCTTGTCTGCCACCCCCTCGGCGGGCGGCGGCAGCACTAGGCTTTCTGCCCATGGCGCAGGCAGATCTCGTCGTTACCGGAACCATCCTCACCGTCGATGACGCGAAGCCCACCGCAGCGGCGGTCGCCATCGCCGATGGCCGCATCGTCGCCGTCGGCGACCGGTCCGAGGTCGAGGCGCTCATCGGCCCGGCCACCGAGACGATCGACATCGGTGACGGCTGCGCGATGCCGGGATTCATTGAGGCGCACGGACATCCGCTGATGGAGGCCGTCGCGCTGTCGGACCGGATCGTCGACATCCGACCGGTCACCCTCCCCGGGCCCGACGACGTCGTCTCCGCGATCCATCGCGAGGTCGCCCGGCGTGGATCGACGGGCGCCTACCTGAACGGCTGGGACGCACTGCTGCAGTCCGGCCTGCCCGCCCCGACGCTGGCGTGGCTGGACGACATCGCCCCGGACGGTCCGCTGGTGATCATCCACAACTCCGGGCACAAGGCGTACTTCAACTCGCATGCCGCGCGGCAGGGCGGGCTGACCCGCGACACCCCCGACCCCAAGGGCGCCAAGTACGGCCGTGATGCCAACGGCGACTTGGACGGCACCGCCGAGGAGATCGCCGCGGTGTTCCCGCTACTCGGCGGCGCCATCTCGGCCGACAGCTACCCGGCGATGTTGCTGGCCGAGTGCGCCCGGCTCAACCGGGCCGGGCTGACCACCTGCTCGGAGATGGCGTTCGACCCGAACTTCGGGCCGATGGTGGCGCAGTTGCACGACCGGTTGACGGTCCGGCTGCGCACCTACGAGGTCTCCAACCCGAAGATGGCCACCGCCGCCACACCCGGCCAGGGCGACGACATGGTGCGCCAGGTCGGCATCAAGATCTGGGTGGACGGCTCGCCGTGGATCGGCAATATCGCGCTGTCCTTTCCCTACCTGGACACCGAGGCCACCCGCACCATCGGCATCCCGCCGGGTTCCTGCGGCTGCGCCAACTACACCCCTGAGCAACTGCGCGAGATCGTCGGCGCCTACTACCCGCTGGGCTGGCAGATGGCCTGCCACGTGCAGGGCGATGCCGGCGTGGACACCATCCTCGACGTCTATGAGGAGGCCCTCAAGCGCAACCCCCGCGACGACCACCGGCTGCGCCTCGAGCACGTCGGCGCCATCCGGCCCGAGCAACTGCAGCGCGCCCACGACCTCGGCGTGACCTGCAGCATCTTCGTCGACCAGATCCACTACTGGGGCGACGTCATCGTCGATGGGCTGTTCGGCGAGGAGCGCGGATCCCGTTGGATGCCGGCAGGATCCGCGGTAGCCACCGGGATGCGCATCTCGCTGCACAACGACCCGCCCGTCACGCCCGAGGAGCCGCTGCGCAACATCAGCGTGGCCGTGACCCGCACGGCGCCCAGCGGCCGGGTGCTGGGCCCCGAGGAGCGCCTGACGGTCGAGCAGGCGATTCGGGCGCAGACCATCGACGCCGCCTGGCAGCTGTTCGCCGACGACGTCGTCGGCTCGCTCGAGGTCGGCAAGTACGCGGACCTGGTGGTGCTGTCGGCCGATCCCCGCACGGTGCCGCCCGAGCAGATCGCCGATCTCGACGTGCGGGCGACGTATCTGGCGGGCCGCCAGGTCTACAGCCGGTGAGGCCCCCTTTAGGCGATCTACTGGAGCGCCTGCACGTGGTGGCGCTGCCGATGCGGGTGCGGTTTCGCGGCATCACCACCCGCGAGGTCGCGCTGATCGAGGGACCGGCGGGGTGGGGCGAGTTCGGGGCCTTCGTCGAATACGGGCCGGCCGAGGCGGCGGCGTGGCTGGCGTCGGGCATCGAGGGCGCCTACCGGCAGCCGCCGCCGGTGCACCGCGATCGCATCCCGATCAACGCCACCGTGCCCGCCGTGACCGCGGCCGAAGTACCCGGCGTGCTGGCCCGCTTTCCCGGCGCCGGCACGGCCAAGGTGAAGGTCGCCGAGCCGGGTCAGACGCTGGCCGACGACGTCGCCCGGGTCAATGCGGTGCGCGAACTGGTCCCGACGGTTCGGGTGGACGCCAACGGCGGCTGGACCATCGACCAGGCGATGCTGGCCGCGGCCGTGCTGACCGCCCACGGCCCGCTGGAATACCTCGAACAACCCTGTGCCACCGTCGACGAACTCGCCGAGCTGCGGCGGCGGATCGACGTTCCGATCGCCGCCGACGAAAGCATCCGCAAGGCCGACGATCCGCTGGCCGTGGTCCGCGCCGGCGCCGCTGACATCGCGGTCCTCAAAGTCGCTCCGCTGGGCGGGATTTCGGCCCTGCTGGACGTCGCCGCGCAGATCGATATCCCAGTCGTGGTCTCCAGCGCGCTCGACTCGGCGGTCGGCATCGCCGCGGGTCTGACCGCCGCGGCGGCATTGCCACAACTGCGGCACGCTTGCGGCCTGGGCACCGGCGGGCTGTTCGCCGACGACGTCGCCGCACCCGCCGCGCCCGTCGACGGCCACCTAACCGTCGGGCCTGTTGCACCCGACCCGGAGCGGCTGCGCGCGTTGCGGGCATCGCCGCAGCGACGGCAGTGGTGGATCGACCGGGTCAAGGCGTGCTATCCGCTCCTTGTACCGTCGATCGAGTGATCAACCTGGCGTATGACGACCGCGGCAGCGGTGAGGCCGTGGTCTTCATCTCGGGCAGCGGCGGCCCCGGACGCACCTGGTTGCCGCATCAGGTCCCGGCATTCGTGTCCGCTGGTTATCGCGTGATCACCTTCGACAATCGCGGGATCGGCGCCACCGAAAACGCCGAGGGCTTCACCACCGAAACCATGGTCAACGACACCGCAGCCCTGATCGAGTCCCTGGGTGCGGCCCCGGCGCGCATCGTCGGGGTGTCGATGGGCGCGTTCATCGCCCAGGAGCTGATGGTGGTGCGCCCCGAGCTGGTGAAGGCCGCGGTGTTGATGGCTACCCGCGGCCGCCTGGACCGCGCCCGTCAGGGTTTCCACGAGGGCGAGCAGGAGCTCTACGCTTCCAACACCGAACTACCGCCCGCGTATGAGGCGAAAGTCCGTGTGCTGGAAAACTTTTCGCGCAAGACAATCAACGACGACGTGCTGGTCGCCGACTGGATCACCATGTTCCGGGCCTGGCCGGTCAAGCGCACGTCCGGGTTGCGCACCCAGCTCGGCGTGTCCCCGCAGACCAGCCGGCTCGCGGCCTACCGCGGCATCAACACCCCGGTGCTGGTGATGGGCTTCGCCGACGACGTCATCACCCCGCCGCACCTGGGGCGCGAGGTCGCCGACGCGTTGCCCAACGGCCGCTACGTGCAGATCCCCGACGCGGGCCATCTCGGCTTCCTGGAGCGGCCCGAGGCGGTCAACAGCGTGGCGCTGAAGTTCTTCGCCGACGTTTGATTCCTCATCCCGACGCAGCACGTCGGGCATCGTCAGCGCGCTGTGACACCCTGTAGGAGTGAATCCCTCGACGACACAGGCTCGCGTCGTCGTTGACGAGCTGGTCCGCGGCGGCGTGCGCGACGTGGTGTTATGCCCCGGCTCGCGCAACGCCCCGCTGGCGTTCGCGCTGCAGGACGCCGACCGCTCCGGCCGGATCCGGCTGCATGTGCGCATCGACGAACGCACCGCCGGCTATCTGGCCATCGGGTTGGCGATCGCGGCGGGCGCGCCGGTGTGTGTGGCCATGACCTCGGGCACCGCGGTCGCCAATCTCGGTCCGGCCGTCGTCGAGGCGAACTACGCGCGGGTGCCGCTGATCGTGCTGTCGGCCAACCGGCCCTACGAATTGCTGGGCACCGGGGCCAACCAGACCATGGAGCAGCTGGGCTACTTCGGCACCCAGGTTCGTGCCACGATCAGCCTGGGTCTGGCCGAGGACGCACCGGAGCGACTGGATGCGCTCAATGCCACCTGGCGGTCGGCCACCTGCCGGGTGTTGGCGGCGGCCATGGGTTCTCGCACCGCCAACGCCGGACCCGTGCAGTTCGACATCCCGCTGCGCGAGCCGCTGGTACCGGATCCACACGGTGCGGTGACGCCGCCCGGGCGGCCCGACGGTAGGCCGTGGACCTACACGCCGCCGGTCACCTTCGACCAGCCGCTCGAGATCGACCTGTCGCCGGACACCGTCGTCATCGCCGGCCATGGTGCCGGCGCGCAGCCCACTCTCGCGCAGCTGCCGACGGTGGCCGAACCGACCGCGCCGGCCGCGGTCAACCCGTTGCACCCGCTGGCCCTGTCGCTGCTGCGCCCGAAGCAGGTGATCATGCTCGGCCGCCCGACGCTGCACCGGCCGGTCTCGACGCTGCTGGCCGACCCACAGGTGCCGGTGTACGCGCTGACCACCGGACCGCGTTGGCCCGACGTCTCGGGTAACTCGCAGGCCACCGGAACCCGGGCGGTGACCACCGGCACGCCCAACCCAGCGTGGCTGGATCGCTGCGCGGAGATGAACCGGCACGCGGTCGCGGCGGTGCGCGGCCAGCTGGCGGCGCATCCGTTGACCACCGGCCTGCACGTCGCCGCCGCCGTGGCGGATGCGCTGCGCCCGGGTGATCAGCTCGTGCTGGGGGCGTCCAACCCGGTGCGTGACGCGGCGCTGGTGGGGCTCGACACGACCGCCGTCCGGGTCCGGTCCAATCGCGGCGTCGCCGGCATCGACGGCACCGTGTCCACCGCGATCGGCGCGGCACTGGCGCACGAACGCAATGGCACGGCCGAGAACCCGGCCCGCACCGTCGCCCTGATCGGCGACCTGACGTTCGTCCACGACAGCTCTGGGCTGCTGATCGGTCCGACCGAGCCGACACCGCGGCATCTGACCATCGTGGTGTCCAACGACAACGGCGGCGGCATCTTCGAATTGCTGGAGCAGGGCGACCCGAGGTTCTCCGACGTCTCCAGCCGGATCTTCGGCACCCCGCACGATGTGGACGTCGGTGCGCTATGCCGCGCCTACCACGTCGAAAGCCGTCAGATCGAGGTCGACGAGCTGGGCGCAGCGCTGGGCGAATCCGGCGCCGGCATGCGGGTGCTGGAGGTCAAGGCGGACCGGTCGTCGCTGCGCGGACTCCATGCCGCCATCAAGGCCGCCTTGTGAAGTCACCAAAAGCATTGCTGCGCACTGTGATCCACGGCCGCAGCGATGAACCGCCGACCACACCGGCGCGGATTGCGTTGCGGCTGACCCGGATCACGGTGCTGGTCATCGCCGGGCTGGCGACGCTGCAGTCGGTGTTGCTGGTGGCCGGCGCCTGGCGCAACGATCTCGCAATCCGGCACAACATGGGTGTGGCGCAGGCGGAGGTGCTCAGCGCGGGGCCGCGCCGCTCGACGATCGAATTCGTCACACCTGAGCGAGTCACCTACCGGCCCGAGCTCGGCGTGCTATATCCGTCCGAATTGGCCACGGGCATGCGGATATACGTCGAATACAACAAAAATGACCCGAACCTGGTGCGAGTCCAGCACCGCAACGCCGGGCTGGCGATCATCCCGGCGGGTTCGATCGCGGTCGGGAGTTGGCTCGTCGCACTGGTTGTGCTGGTAGGCCTGGCGTTAATAGACAAGCAGCTGGACCGCCGCGACGCGGCCAAAAGTGCGGGTAGCAAAGACATATAGCGCTTTCAGCAGCAAATTTCGCGCCCCGTATGCCAGTCGGCAACCTCCGAGACAGGCAGTGCTGACACTATGGCTTTGTGCGCGTTGCGATCGTCGCAGAATCCTTTCTGCCTCATGTCAACGGTGTCAGTAATTCAGTAATCCGCGTACTAGAGCATCTGCGCCGAACGGGCCATGAAGCTCTGGTGATCGCCCCCGACACCCCGCCCGGTGAACCTCCCGCCGAGCGCATTCACGACGGCATCCGGGTACACCGGGTGCCGTCGCGGATGTTCCCGAAGGTCACCACGTTGCCGCTTGGGGTGCCCCGGCCGCGACTGCTCAAGGTGCTGCGCGGATTCCAGCCCGATGTGATGCATCTCGCATCGCCGGCGCTGCTGGGCTACGGCGGCGTGCGAGCCGCGCGCTACCTCGGGGTGCCGACGGTCGCCGTCTATCAAACCGACGTACCGGGTTTCGCCGAGAGCTACGGCATCGGGATCACGACGCGCGCGGCGTGGGCGTGGTTCCGCCACCTGCACCGCCTCGCCGACCGCACCTTGGCGCCTTCCACGGCGACGATGGAATCGCTTGTCGCCCATCGAATCCCGCGGGTCCATCACTGGGCGCGCGGCGTCGACATCATGGGATACGCGCCGTCGGCGCGCGACGAGGCATTGCGCCGGCACTGGTCGCCCGAGGGCAAGCCGATCGTCGGCTTCGTGGGCCGGTTGGCGCCGGAAAAGCACGTGGAGCGCCTCGCCGGCCTTGCCGCCGCCGGTGACGTGCAGCTCGTGATCGTCGGAGACGGCGTCGACCAGCAAAAGCTCCAATCGGCAATGCCCACAGCGCGATTCACCGGTGCCATGTACGGCGCCGAGCTCGCCGCGGCGTACGCCAGCATGGACGTTTTCGTGCACACCGGCGAGCACGAGACGTTCTGCCAGGTCGTGCAGGAGGCGCTGGCGTCCGGGCTGCCGGTGATCGCGCCCGACGCGGGCGGACCGCGTGACCTTGTCACCCCGTGGCGCACCGGATTGCTGCTGCCCGTCCAGGAATTCGAGCAGCGGCTACCCGAGGCGGTCGAGCATCTGCTGGCGGAGCGGCCGCGCTATTCGCAAGCCGCACGCAAGAGCGTCCTCGCCCGCACCTGGCCCGCCATCTGTGACGAGCTACTGGGCCACTACACGGCCGTGCAGTCCCCCATTGCCCGGGCGCGTGCCCGCAACGCGCAACGCAAACTCGCCCAAGGCGAGTGACGTTGCGCCGTTAGCCCTGCGCCAGCTCGGAGACCGGCTGCCACTGCTCCCAGGTGCGTAACCGGTTCTCGTAGTCGGCCTTTGCGGTCTGCAGCGGTGAAGCACCGAAGAACACTCGCAGCGGTGGCTCCTCGGCGTCTACCACCTTCAGCAGCGCCGCCGCCGAGGCTTTCGGATCACCGGGCCTGGCCCAGCGCCGACCGCGCTCTTCCTGGACGGCGGCACGCACCTCGTCATAGGCGGGCAGTGGTTCGCTGTGCCGCGACGAGGAGCCGGACCAGTCGGTGTCGAAGCCACCCGGTTCGATCAGCGTGACATGCACGCCGAACGGCGCGACCTCCTGAGCCAGCGCCTGGGAGAAGCCCTCCAGCGCCCACTTGGACGCGTGGTAGATGCCGACGAGGGGGAACGCGGTGATGCCGCCGATCGACGACACCTGGATGATGTGGCCGCTGCGCTGCTCGCGCAGGTAGGGCAAGGCGGCCTGGGTGATCCACAGCGCGCCGAACACATTCGTTTCGATTTGATCGCGCGCGTCTTGCTCGGACAGTTCCTCGACGAACCCGAAGTGACCGTAGCCGGCGTTGTTCACCACGATGTCCAGCCGACCGAAGTGGTCGTGCGCCTGCTTGACCGCGGCGAAATCCGCATTTCGATCGGTGACGTCCAGCCCGATCGGCAGCAGCGCGTCGCCGTACTTGGCGACCAGGTCGTCCAGTGCCGCGGTGTTGCGAGCGGTCGCGGCGACCTTGTCGCCCCGCTCCAGCGCGGCGATGGCCCACTCGCGCCCGAATCCACGTGATGTACCGGTGATAAACCAAACTTTTTCGCTCACGCCGTTGTGTAACGCACTGCCCGGCGGACCATTCCCGAGGGGGCAGACGGAAGCCGGGTAGCGTCGTCGTCGTGAGTCGTGCGGCCTTGGACAAGGATCCCCGGGAGGTCGCGTCGATGTTCGACGGCGTCGCCCGTCGTTATGACCTGACCAACACCGTGCTGTCGCTGGGGCAGGACCGCTATTGGCGACGCGCCACCCGCTCCGCGCTGCGGATAGGACCCGGCCACAAGGTGCTGGACCTGGCCGCGGGCACCGCGGTGTCCACGGTGGAGCTGGCGAAATCCGGGGCGTGGTGTGTGGCGGCCGATTTTTCGGTCGGAATGCTCGCCGCCGGCGGTACGCGCAAGGTGCCGAAGGTCGCCGGCGATGCCACCAAGCTGCCGTTCGCGGATGGCGTATTCGACGCCGTCACAATCAGTTTCGGGTTGCGTAATGTCGTCGACCCGCTGGCGGGGCTGCGGGAGATGGCCCGGGTCACCCGGCCCGGCGGGCGCCTGGTGGTGTGCGAGTTCTCCACACCCACCAACGCGCTGTTCGCCACCGTCTACAAGGAATATCTGATGCGGACGCTGCCACGGGTGGCGCAGGCGGTGTCCAGCAATCCCGATGCCTACGTGTATCTCGCGGAATCGATCAGGGCGTGGCCCGATCAAGCCGCACTGGCGGCGCAGATGGCACAAGCCGGATGGTCGGGCGTTCGGTGGCGCAATCTGACCGGCGGAATCGTGGCCCTACACGCGGGGCATAAGCCCCTGCGCTGACTCAGTTCGGGTGCTGGCCGGCTGCCTGCACCACGCCCACCTGGTCCGGGCAGTAGTGGTCGACGGCCGCACCGAGGAACTGGAACGCCTGTCCCTGGCTGGTGCCGCGCGGCAGGTTGCGCTGGATAAAGGTGGCCGACTGATACGCGTCGTGGTCCACGCCCCGGCCGAGCCGATCGCAAGTGATCTTGCCCAGCCACGCGAGCTGGTCCTGCGGCTGGTAGATACCAAAGCCGTTGACGGTCTGCTTGAACGGGGCGTCGTAGTCGCTGGGCGGCGACGGGGTCCGCAGCGGGGTCGGAGCCGGAGGCGGCAACGGCGGCGTCGTCGGATCGGCGAGAGCCGGCGCGCCGAGCGAAATGGCGGCCGCCGCAACGGCGGCGCCGGAAAGCAGCTTGATACCCCTCATTAGCCGGACTATACACCTCGATAACGACGCGGTCTCACCGATGATCAGTCCCGGTGAGCAATCAACAGCCACGCGCTCGCCGACTTCAAACCGCTGGGTTCGTCGCGCAGTCCGACGAACGGCATCTGTGGGGACTCCTCCGGCAGCTTGGCATGGATGCGGGCCGGCCGGATCTCGTCGACGACCCAGTAGCTGGACACGGCGTCGCGCAGTTCGTCGGCGGTTACCGCGTTGACGGGACCGTCGGGTGCGCCCGCCCTGTCGAAGACGAGGGCGAAGTAGGTGGCACCGGGAGCGGCGGCCCGGCTGATCGACTGTTGGTAGCCCTCGCGCAGCTCGACCGGGATCGAATGGAACAGGGTGCTGTCGACGATGGTGCCGAACCGGCCGTCGTACCCGGTGAACGTGCTGATGTCGGCGACCTCGAAGGTGGCGTTGGTCAGGCCGCGCTTCGCGGCTTCCTGGCGGGCCAGGTCGATCGCGGTCGGCGAGAGGTCCAGGCCCACCGTGGTGTGGCCCCGGGCGGCCAGCGTCAGCGAGATGGCGGCTTCACCGCAACCGACGTCGAGCACGTCGCCGTGGAACTTGCCCTGCTCGATCAGCGCGGTCAGCTCGGGTTGCGGGACGCCGATGCTCCACGGCGGCCGCGATCCCTCGCCGAACTGGGCGGATTCACCGCGGTAGACCGTCTCGAACTCGAAATCAGTTGGCTGAGTCATGCCTCCAGATATATCAACCAAGCTGATTCATGTCAACGAAGTTGATATCAAGCGGACGGTGAATCACGGGCGAAAAGTTGGTTCAGCTGAACGGTGTTCGGCGATCCAGCAGCCGCGAGAATCGGCCACCGCCGCGCCACGCGCGCGCCACCCAGTCCGCGTCGTCGTCGCTGACCAGATTCGCCATCACCCGTACGGCGATGGTCATCAGGGTGGTCGAGCGCATCGCGACGGGGCCTGTGGCGGGCAGGAACCGCTGGAAGGTCAGCAGCAGCGCCAGCCGGCGCGCGACGGAGAATCCGCGGCCGTAGTGGTCTTGCAACAGCGACGGCCAGGCCCGCGACACGTCACCGGCGTCCAGCAACTCGGCAGCCAGCCGTCCGGTTTCCAGCCCGTAGTCGATGCCCTCGCCGTTGAGCGGGTTCACGCACGCTGCGGCGTCGCCGATCAGCATCCAGTTCGGCCCGGCCACACCCGAAACGGCGCCGCCCATCGGCAGCAACGCCGAGGAGATCGCCCGCGGTTCGCCGGCAAAGCCCCACTCGTCGCGGCGCAGGTCGGTGTAATAGGAGATCAGGGGTCGTAGCGACAGGTCGGCCGGCCGCTTCGACGTCGAGAGTGCTCCGACGCCGATGTTCACCTCGCCGTTGCCCAGCGGGAAGATCCAGCCGTAGCCGGGCAGCACGGCGCCGTCGGGGGAGCGCAGCTCGAGATGCGATGTCAGCCACGGGTCCTCGCTGCGCGGGGTCCTCAGATACCCGCGGGCCGCGACGCCGTACACCGTCTCCTGATGCCAGCGCCGGCCCAGCTTGCGGCCCAGCGGGGAGCGTGCGCCGTCGGCGACGATCAGGTACCGGCAGCCCACCTCGGTGCCGTCGGCCAACTGCAGCGAGGTCACCTTGCGTGACGAGTCATGATGTACACCAACAACTTTGGCGCCGAGCAGCATGCGTGCCCCGGACGCTAGAGCGACTTTGCGGATCCGGTCGTCGAGTTCGAGGCGGGCGACCGCGCTGCTGGTGGACGGGAACGACGGCCCCGGCCAATCCACTTCGAGCTCGCCGCCGAACCCGCTCATCCGCAGGCCCCGATGCCGGATGCGGGTGTCCAGCCAGTCGCCGAGTCCGAGGTGTTCCAGCTCGGCGACGGCGCGCGGGGTCAGGCCGTCGCCGCATGGTTTGTCGCGGGGAAAGCTGGCGGAGTCGATGACGAGCACGTCGCGACCCGCGCGAGCCGCCCAGGCGGCGGCCGCCGAACCGGCAGGTCCAGCACCCACGACCACCACGTCGGCCCCCACGCCAAGCCCGGTCTCCACGCCCACCAGTATGTTGGTCGCGTGAGTACTCCGGCGACGGTGGTCGCGGGCATTGACTTCGGCGACGCCGCGTTCGCCACGACGGTGCGCGACGGCGTCGCGAAGATCGAGCAGCTGATGGACGTCGAGCTGCGCAGCGCCGATGAGATCATGACTGATTCGCTCACGCATTTGTTCAAGGCCGGCGGCAAGCGGTTCCGGCCGTTGTTCACCGTGCTGTCCGCACAAGTCGGGCCGCGCCCGGATGCCGACGAGGTGACGATCGCCGGCGCGGTCATCGAGCTGGTGCACCTGGCCACGCTCTATCACGACGACGTGATGGACGAGGCCGAGGTGCGCCGCGGGGCTCAGACCGCCAACGTGCGCTGGAACAACAACGTCGCGATCCTGGCCGGCGATTACCTCTTCGCGACCGCGTCGCGGCTGGTGTCGCGGCTGGGGCCCGACGCGGTGCGGCTGATCGCCGAAACGTTCGCTCAGCTGGTCACCGGGCAGATGCGGGAGACCCGCGGGGTGGCCGAAGGGGCGGATTCGATCGAGCACTACCTGAAGGTGGTCTACGAGAAGACGGCCTGCCTGATCGCCGCGGCCGGCCAATTCGGCGCGATGTTTTCCGGGGCCGACGATGAGCAGGTCGCCCGGCTGAGCCGGCTCGGCGGCATCGTGGGCACCGCGTTTCAGATCTCCGACGACATCATCGACATCGACAGCGACTCGCATGAGTCGGGCAAGCTGCCCGGGACCGACATCCGCGAGGGCGTGCACACCCTGCCGATGGTCTTCGCGCTGCAACAACCCGGGCCGGACGGCGACCGGCTGCGCAAGCTGCTGTCCGGTCCCGTCGAGGACGACGGCGAGGTGGCTGCGGCGCTCGGGCTGTTGCGGGCGTCGCCGGGCATGGCCCAGGCGAAGGAGTTTCTGGCGCAGTACGCCGCGAAAGCCCGTCATGAGCTGGGCCTTTTGCCCGACGTTGCCGGTCGGCGCGCGCTGGAGACGTTGGTCGACTACACGATCAGCCGACACGGCTAGCGGGTCATGGAACCCGGCAGGTCGTCCGGGGCGTTGAATTGACAACAGTCAAGCAACGACCGAGTTCTTCTTAGGGGAGGACAACCCGATGACCTGGCATCCGCATGCCAACAAGCTGAAGACCTTCCTGCTGTTGGCCGGTATGTCCGCGATGATCGTTTTCGTGGGGTCGCTGTTCGGCAGGACGGCGATGTTCCTGGCGCTGATGTTCGCCATCGGCATGAACCTGTACACGTACTACAACAGCGACAAGCTGGCCCTGCGCGCGATGCACGCCCAGCCGGTGTCCGAACTTCAGGCTCCGGTGATCTACCGGATCGTGCGCGAGTTGGCCACCGCCGCACACCAGCCGATGCCCCGGCTCTACATCAGCGACACCAACGCTCCCAATGCGTTCGCGACCGGACGCAACCCGCGCAACGCGGCGGTGTGCTGCACCACCGGCATTCTGGACATCCTCAACGAGCGTGAGCTGCGCGCCGTGCTGGGCCACGAACTCTCGCACGTCTACAACCGCGACATTCTGATCTCCTGTGTGGCCGGCGCGCTGGCGGGAGTGATCACCGCCCTGGCCAACATGGCCATGTGGGCCGGCCTGTTCGGCGGCAACCGCGATGGCGAGAATCCTTTTGCGCTGCTGCTGGTTTCGCTGCTGGGCCCGATCGCGGCGACGGTGGTCAAGTTGGCCGTCTCGCGGTCCCGTGAGTACCAGGCCGACGAGTCCGGCGCGGTGTTGACCGGCGACCCGCTGGCCTTGGCATCGGCCCTGCGCAAGATTTCCGGCGGTGTGCAGGCGGCCCCGTTGCCGCCCGAGCCGCAGCTGGCCAGTCAGGCCCATTTGATGATCGCCAATCCGTTCCGCGCCGGCGAGCGCATCGGCTCGATGTTCTCGACCCACCCGCCGATCGAAGATCGCATCCGCCGGCTGGAGGCGATGGCGCGCGGGTAAGACAGCCCGAGTGCGTTGCCGGCTTTCCGGGTGCGCACATGGCGGGTCGCATCGGCGTGTCGGCGCCCTGAGCGCACACCCGACGCCGGTAACGGTGACGAATCGTCCCGCGGCACAGAGCTTTTCGGTGTCGATTAGAACCCGGAGCCGTGCACCTCGTGGCCCGGCACCTCGGCGATCAAGCCGCTGTAGGCCTGCTCGACCGTCGAGCCGTGATTGATGACGCCGTCGACTTCGCGGGCGATCGGCATGCTCAGGCCGAAATCGTTGGCGAACTCCATGATCACGCTGGCAGCCTTGACTCCCTCGGCGACCTGGTTCATCGACGCGATGATCTCGTCGATGGGCTTGCCCGCGCCGAGTTGTTCACCGACGTGGCGGTTGCGGCTGCGCTGACTGGTACAGGTGACGATCAGATCACCCAGGCCGGCCAGCCCGGGGAAGGTTTCCGGGTCCCCGCCCAGTGCCACCCCTAGCTTCGTCATCTCGCGCAACGCGCGCGCGATGACCAGCGCGCGGGTGTTCTCGCCGATGCCCAGCGAATAGCCCATCCCGACCGCGATCGCATAGACGTTCTTCAGCGCACCCGCCATCTCGACGCCGACGACGTCGTCGGTGGTGTAGACGCGGAATCGCCGGGTGCGAAACAGCCCGGACAGCCGGGTCGCCAGATGCTGGTCGGGCATCGCCAGCACCGCCGCGGCCGCATAACCCTCGCCGACCTCGCGCGCGATGTTCGGTCCGGCCAGGATGCCCGCCGGATGGCCCGGCAGCACCTCCTCGATGATCTGCGACATCCGCATGTTGGTGCCCTGCTCGAGCCCCTTGACCAACGACACCACCGGAACCCAGGGCCGCAGTTCCTTACTCAGTTCGGTCAGCACCCCGCGGAAGCCATGCGAGGGCACGCCCATCACGAGAACGTCAGCACAATGGGCGGCCTCGGCGAAATCGGTGGTGGCTCGCAGCGTCTCGCTGAGGATCACGTCGTTACCGAGGTAGCGCGTATTGCGGTGCTGCTCGTTGATGTCATTGGCGGTCTCCTCGGAGCGCACCCACTGCAGCGTCGGACCTCGGCGCGCGCAAATGGACGCCACGGTGGTTCCCCAGGAACCACCGCCAAGGACAACGACTTTGGGTTCGCGCTTCTCGGCTGCCATGAAGCTCAGCGTATTGCCGAAACCTCACATTTAGTAGCAGTTCACTCGGAGTGTGGGCCGGCGCCGGGTTCCGCGCACACACCGAACGCTGCGGCCCGCGGATGAAATTAAAACCAACGACCTCCGAGCAGGGGACTTCGGTCCCTACCCGTTGGCGCCCCGGCACCGGATCGTCAAGGTCATCGCTTCATCGAGGAGGAATCATGTCCCGACGAGCGGACCTGGCGAAGACAGGGTTCGTGTCCCGCGGCAGCCGGGCGTTCGCGGCTGCTTTGGTGGTGTTGGCCGGATCGCCGGGCGTCGCCGTCGCCGATGGCGGCCGGCCGCAGGTCAACCCGGAGGAGCGGGCGGCGGCGATAATACGGCCCGCCGTGGTCTATCTCTCGGTCGAAACCTACGGCCAGGTGCGCCTGCCCGACGGACAGACGTTGTCTCCATTCGGCGGGGGCTTGAATCTTCCCTTCGACGCGAACTGGTCATGCACCGGTTTCGTCGTCAACCCCGACGGCTGGGTCGCCACCGCGGGCCACTGCGTCGACCCGGAGAACGCGAAAGATTTCATCGCCAAGAGTGCCGCGGACGCCTACATCGAACAGTTTCCGGACTCGCCCACCGGGAAGGACCCCGTCGCAACAGCGGAGTGGCTGCGCAAGAACTCGCGGATAGAAGGCAAGAGCCCCGACCGGGGGCCAGAGATCGCCCTCACGGTGCTCTACGGCGCGGGGACAAAGCTCACCGGCAAGCTGCCCGCGAGCGTGGTTGATTTCCGGCCCCTCGGCAAGGGTGACGTCGCGTTGCTCAAGGTGGAAAAGCGCGGCATGCCGTCCTCCGAGCTGGCCAGCGACGCCGACGTCAACATCGGTACCCCGATTCTCGCGGTCGGTTTCCCCGAAACCACCCAACGGGTCACTGGTCCCTCGCTGGATCCAACGAACAAGAGCGGCAAGGTGAATAAGAAGTTGGCGATCCAGACCATGCCGGAGTACGAGATCGACGCCGCCGTTTCGGAAGGCATGAGCGGCGGCCCGACAATTGCACTCGACGGCAAGGTGATTGGCGTGAACAGCTTTGCGCCCGTCGGTGAGCCGCAGGCGTTCAACTTCATCGCCCCGGTAGATCGCCTGGCGGCGATGCTGGCCGGCAAGGCCGTCAAGTCTGAGCTCGGTCCCGCCGATGTGTATTACCGCAAAGGGCTCGCCGACTACTACTCCGGCCGCTACAGCGACGCGATCAAGAACTTCGACCAGGCTGCGGCGTTGTCACCCGATTATCCCGGGCTGGCCGATTTGAAGACGAGTGCGGTGAATCTGCGCCAGCAGTATGGTGACGTGTCGGTGTTCCATACCTCAAACCTGTTGTGGTACATCGTCAGCGGGATTCTGATGCTGCTCGTCGTCGGCGGCTGGGTGGCCTTCATGGTGCTCAAGGGCCGTCGGCAGGGTCGCACGGAAGCGGGTGTCGCGGACTTGCCGGAGGTCGTCGGCAGGCATGAACGCGTCGACAGCGCGGTCGCCGAACCGCCGTTGGTGGCGGCAGAGCCGCACTACTGTGTCAATTGTGGAGCGCAACACCACCCCGCCGAAAAGTTCTGTCCGAACTGTGGCAAGCACATCGAACTCTTGCAGCCCGAGGCGGAGACCGGCCAATTATCCTGACGCCCAAGCCGTTTGGGAACTAACCCGCTACCGGCGCCCGGTCGGCAACACGGCCGAATTCCATTGACTCCTCGATCCGGTCGAACCGGTAGTCGAGGGCGT
The DNA here is from genome assembly GCF_041287235.1 of Mycobacterium sp. pR1184. Classification (NCBI taxonomy): domain Bacteria; kingdom Bacillati; phylum Actinomycetota; class Actinomycetes; order Mycobacteriales; family Mycobacteriaceae; genus Mycobacterium; species Mycobacterium sp. pR1184. Next base: position 295,404 of record NZ_JBGGKR010000001.1, read on the forward strand.
CGGCGAGGTAGTTCTGCCGTACATTCCACGGCCGCTTGGTGCCCGACTTGGGTAACTGATGGGCGGAACGCAACACGTAGCCGGCGTTGATGTCCCAGGATGGCTTCTCGGCCATCGGCTGATCGCCCAGGTGCGGGTAGGCGTGCGTGTAGCCATGAGAAGCCATGTGCGCCAGCAGTTTTGCGGTGGCACGGGCGGTGATGTCGGCCCGCAGCGTCCACGACGCGTTGGTGTAGCCCACGCACCAGAACAGGTTCGGCACGTCTTCGAGCATGTGCGCCTTGTAGACGAAACGTTCACGGTGATCGATCTTTTCGCCGTCCAGGCTGATCGTGGCTCCGCCCAGCGCCTGCAGTTGCAGGCCGGTGGCGGTGACGATGATGTCGGCGTCGAGGTGCGCGCCGGACTTCAGCGCGATGCCGGTGGCATCGAAGTGATCGATCTGATCGGTGACCACCTCGGCGCGGCCCTGGCTGATCGCGTTGTACAGGTCCGCGTCGGGGATCATGCACATCCGCTGGTCCCACGGGTTGTATCGCGGTTTGAAGTGGACGTCAACCGCGTACCCGTCGGGCAGATTGTCCACCGCCTGACGCCGCAGCATCCGCTTGATCAAACCGGGCAACTTGCGGGACAAGAAGAAGAACACAGCCTCAGTCAAAGCGGTGTACATCCGGATTACCAGGTGAGATACCTTGCGGGGCAATAGAGCTCGAATGACGGCGTCGATCGTTCGGTACTTCGTGGCGGAGACCAGATAGGTCGGCGAGCGCTGCAGCATGGTTACTTTCGCGGCCCGCTCCGACAGCGAGGGAAGCAGGGTCACCGCGGTGGCGCCGCTACCGATCACCACGATCTTCTTGCCGTCGTAGTCGAGGTCCTCGGGCCAGCGTTGGGGATGGATGACGGTGCCGCCGAAGCGCTCGATGTCGGGGAACTCCGGGGTGTAGCCCTCGTCGTAGTTGTAGTAACCGGAGGCGAAGAACACGAACCGGCTGCGGTAAATCGTGGCGGAGTCGCCTTGATCGACGGTGATCGTCCAGGTGTCGGTGGAGGAATCCCAATCCGCGGAACGGACATAGCTGTTGAATTGGATGTGTCGATCGATGCCGTACTTGTGTGCGGTGGCCGCCAGGTATTCGCGGATGTGCACGCCGTCGGCGACGCCTTCCTTCCGGGTCCACGGCTCGAAGGGAAAGGACAGCGTGAAGATGCTGCTGTCCGAGCGCACGCCGGGATACCGGAACAGATCCCACGTACCGCCGATCTGCTCGCGGCGCTCCAAAATGGCGTACGTCATCTGGGGGTTGCGTTCGGCGATCCGGTACGCCGCGTCGATGCCGGAGATCCCGGCGCCGATGATGACGACGTCGAAGTAGCCGGGCTTGGCCGGTGGGTGGCCGGTGGCTTCCTGGGGAGTCACGGTCATCGTGAACCTCGCTTGCAGTGTGGGACTCGTCACTAGATTAGGCACCGACCGGTTGGTGGAGCCAGCAGGCCGGACCTGTCCCGTGTCAAGACGGCTCCATCAGCACGTCGACGTGCAGCGGCGCGCAGCGATCGATCAGCCAGATTTGGTCGGCCGGGCTGGCGAAGATGCGCGCGTGCGACGGATCCTGGCTGAACCCCTGCGCGCACCTGTCGCCGAAGAAGACATACGCCTTGGTGTCGTTGCATTGCCGCGACATCCACACCAGCCCGTCGAACCCCGATTGATGGGCGGCCTGCGCCCAGCGCACCGTGGTGGCGTAGGTCGATGCCGGGCTGGACGTGAGTTCGCCGGCGGTGACTTTGAGCCGGCGCAGCCCGGTGCCGTGCAGGACGGCGAGACGCAACTCTTGCTCGACTTTGAGCCGGACGAGCACCTTGGTCGCGTATTGGTCGTATGGCAGCAGGCCGCCGTCGACCGGAATATCGTGCAGCAACGTCTCGGCGATGGCTGCGTCTTCGGTGTCGGCCGCGTACATGATCGGCACCACCGGCTTGCCGAAGAAGCCGAACCGGGTCCGCGCGCCGAAACCGGGGTTGAAGTCGGTGGCGGTTCGGGTGGCCGACAGGACCCGGTAGAGCAGATGGCCCTTCGGCAGCGTGGCGGCGGCCGGGTCGAAAGGGTCCGGCGGACGTCTCACCACGAAACGTTCAGCGCCTCCCCGGCGACCGCCAGGACGCGATCCGGATCCGTGACGAGGTGGTCGACGGGCCGGTCTCCGTCCAGGTAGGTGGTGGGGGAGCAGAGCCACTGCACCAGGCCTGCCTCCGACCAGCCACTGTCGTCGGCCAGCGCGAGCAGGCGTGCGATCACGGGCAGTGGCTTGCCGTCCGGCCCGAACTGGAAACCGGGGTAGGACAGGTAGTTGCCCTGGCGGACCGCGAGCAGTGTCTTGTTGCGCCGCGCGGTGGTGGCCAGGTTACGTGGGGCGCTCGATCGCGACCCCATCCGCTTGCCGGCTTCGGTGCTGGTCAGCATTCCGAACTCGGCCTCGATGCGGGCATACAGGTTCAGCTCGGACTGCACGGCCCGCGCGACGGCGGGCTCGGTGTACCCGGTGACCGACGACAGGGCGACGCCCACCGCGTGGGCGCTCTCGCGGAGCCGCCGGTGCGCGGCGTCCAGCTCGGCGACCGTGGGGGTCATGACCAGCTCCTACATTCGATTCGTGCAGTCCAGTCTAATGCACGAACCGAACGCAACAGGGTTCGCTGGCGCTCGAGCGTAAACGCACCGCGAAAAATCGCGCGCCATTTCGCAGCGTGCTTACGCTCGACGCGCGAGCTAGCGGTAGTTGACGAACTGCAGCGCCACGTCGAGGTCGGCGCCGCGCAGCAGCGCCTGGACGGCTTGCAAGTCGTCGCGCTTCTTGCTGCTGACCCGAATCTCGTCGCCCTGGATCTGAGTCTTGACGCCCTTGGGCCCGTCGTCGCGGATCAGCTTGGTGATCTTCTTGGCGTTCTCGCTGTCGATGCCCTGCTTGAGGGTGCCGGTGACCTTGAAGGTCTTGCCGGAGGCCTGCGGCTCGCCGGCGTCGAAGGCCTTCATCGAGATGTCGCGGCGGATCAGCTTTTCCTTGAACACGTCGATGGCGGCTTTGATGCGCTCCTCGGTGGAGGAGGTCAGCTCGACGCCGTCCTCACCCTTCCAGGCGATCGTGGTGTCGGTGCCGCGGAAGTCGAATCGGGTGGCCAACTCTTTGGCGGCCTGGTTAAGCGCGTTGTCGACCTCTTGCCGATCGAACTTGCTGACGATGTCGAACGATGAGTCCGCCATGCGAACGCCCTTCCGTGTTGGTTCCGGGTTGCTCCTAGCCGTTTGTGAATTGTCTACCCGCTCGTTGTACCCTGCTAGGCGGCAGGTTGCCCGAGCGGCCAATGGGAGCGGACTGTAAATCCGTCGGCTTACGCCTACACTGGTTCGAATCCAGTACCTGCCACCACAGGTCAGCAGCTATTTTCGCGCACCGCAACGGGTTTGGCCCCCGGACCGGGCGCGGCGTCCCGAACGTCAGGCTCCGTTGATGTCGGCGACCATCTTGCCGAGGACTTTGCGCTCGCCCAGTCGCGCGAGCGCTTCGGGGATGTCGTTGAACGACACGCTTTCGGTGACCGTGTTCGCGATGGTCCCGGCGTCGACCAAGTCCTCGAGGCCGCGCCGGATCCCTTCGAGATGCTCGCGGCTGTAGCCGGCCGCGAGCACGCCGACCAGTGTGGTGTTCGTCATGACCATCATGGGCACGTCAGGGGTTATCCAACTGCCGCTGGCGAAACCGACGGCCAGATGCCGGCCGTCGCGGGCCAGGGCGCCCATGGCCGCGGTGCCCTGCGCACCGCCGACCGGATCGAAGATCACGTCCACACCGGCCCACTCGGTCGCTTCGCGCAGCGCATGCGCGAGTGGTGTTCCGTCAGAAGCGTTTTCGCCGTGGACGACGACGACGTGGTCGGCGCCCAGGGACCGGCAGTATTCGGCCCGCTTCTCGTCGCTGACGACGGCGAGCACCGTAGCGCCGTTGGCCTTCCCGAGCTGGACGGCGGCGATGCCGCTGCCGCCCGCTGCGCCCAGCACCGCGAGGCGTTCTCCCGCCTGGAGTCCGCCGCGATCGACCAGGCCGATCCATGCCGTCATGTTCGGGATCCAGAATCCGGCCGCGGCGGCGTCGTCCATGTTGGCGGGAGCGGGGAAGACGGTGCTGGCGTGCGCGAGCGCTTCGGCGGCGAAGGATCCGTTGCCGCTGACAAAGTCACTGACGCCCATGACGCGAGTGCCGATGGCGATGTTGGCGCCCGGCCCGACCGCGGTGACGGTGCCGACCAGTTCCTGGCCGGGGGTAAACGGCAGCGGGGGAGTCAGCGGGTAGCTACCGCGACACATCAGCACATCCGGTAGTCCGACGCCGGCCGCGGCGACGCGGATTCGTACCTGCTCGGCGCCGGGCTCGGGCAGCTCCCGGTCCACTTGGCGCAAGACGTCGGTCGGCTCACCGCTTCCGTGGACCTGCCAAGCTTTCACGTCGCTCCCTCAGCCCGTCTGTGGGTTAAATCACATAATAATTACACCGTAATTTCATCGCGCGGAAGGCCGCGGGTTCGGCGGCTCAGCTGCCTGTCGGCACTTCGGCGAACCCCGGTACTCCCGCATCCGCAACGGAATTGAACCGGTAGCGCGTGACGAGACGCTCGTTGATCTCGCTGATCGCTTCCTCGGGCAATGCCGCCACATCGAAGTTCTCGCTGATGCGCCGGGGGTTGACGGATGAAGTCAAGACGGCACTACCGCGCTGAATTCCCCAGGCCAGCAACACTTGTGCGGGGGTCTTGCCGTGTCGCCGTGCGATGTCGACGATCAGCGGATCGTCGAGCAGGCGCGGTTCCAGCGCATGCCCCAGCGACGCGAAGGCCAGCAGGATGATGCCGTCGGACTTGCCCAGCTCGTGCAGTTCCCATTGCGGGTGATAGGGATGCGACTCCACCTCGACGACCGCGGGCTTGATCCGTGCGGTGTTGACGATCCTTCGGGTGTCCTCGACGCCGATGTCGGACAGCCCGATCGCGCCGGTAAGCCCTTCGTCGACAAGTCCTTCCATCGCTGCCCACGTCTCTTCCAACGTGACACCGTCGTCATAGACGACAGCACCGTGCACGTCGCGGGGATCTTGGTCGTCGCCCGGCCGGAACGCAAAAGGCGTGTGTACCAGGTAAAGATCGACAGTGTCGAGCCCGAGTCTGTTCAAGCTGGCTTGCAGCGCGGGCCTGACCCGTTCGGGTCGGTGGTTGTTGTTCCACAGTTTGGTGGTCACGAAGAGTTCTTCGCGCCGCACCGTTGCCTGCGCGAACAACTCTTTGAGCGCCGCCCCGACCTCGGCTTCGTTGCGATACCGTTCGGCGGCGTCGAGATGGCGGAACCCGACCTCGACCGCGGTCTTGACGGCATTGTGTGTTTGGCTGCGATCGGATAGGGAAGTGCCGAACCCCAGCGCCGGCATCTCGCCGCCGTTGTTCAACGCGAATTTGTGTTGGGACAGCTTTTCGATTCTCTCCATGTTGATCGCCTTCCTTTAAATTTGACGCGAAACAGGTTCGGCGCCAATGGATTTCTTCATCTGGACTACCGCCTCGGCGGTTGTCCACACAGCGCTGGCAAGGAATCGGAAATTGACGAGCGCGGCCAGATAGCCGTCGCCTTCGGGCAGGCGTGGGCCGGCCGTGGCGTCCTTGACCACGACGACCTCGAAGCCCTGCTCGATCAGTTCACGCAGGTGGCCTTCGACGCAGAGGTTGGCGGCCATCCCCGCCAACACGACCTGGCTGACGCCGCGCTTGCGCAATTGGAGCACCAGGTCGTTCGACTCGGGGCCGACGATCTTGTGCGGGGACGCGATGAAGGTCTGCCCGTCGTGAATGTGGTGCAGATACTCGGGCAGGAAATCGGCCCCGGAGCCGGGGAAGCCGTCGCTGGTGTACGCGCCTTGGCGCTCGAACATGCCGACGTTGGCCATGAACTGTTCGAGCGGATCACCAAACCGCCATTGCCTGTCGGTGGGATAGAAGTAGTGCGGCGACACCGCGACGGTGAGACCCGCAAGCTTCGCCGCGTCGAACAGTTCGCCGAGGTGCGCGACGGTGTTGTTGTCGCGGACGCTGGCACCGAACACCGACCACGAAGCCCCTTGGGGGCTCAAGAAATCGATCTGTGGATCGGTGACGACGAAGGCGGCGTGCCGAGGTTCGAGCTCGAAGTTCGAGCTCGGTAGCCCCGGATGCTGCGGCTCGTCGTACCCGGACGTGTCGGTTTTAGCGGGCGTCATATGTCCGATAATAGATGACCAGTCGTCTATAAATCAAGAGGTGCTGGGACAGAGGCGGAAAGACACTGAAGTCAGCGCAGGAGTGCCGGCACGGTGATCGTCTCGAAGCGCTGATACGGGGCGCGGCTGCGGGTCACCTTCCCGCGCAGGGCCGCGCCCTCCCACGATTCGATCAGCAGGGAGGCGAGTTCGGCTGCGTCGAGGTCGGATCGGATGTCGCCGGTGCCGCCCTGGCCGGAACGCAGGCATGCGGTCAAGGCCGTATCCCAGCGCTGCAGAATGTGGGCGAGTTCGGCGCGAACCGGTTCGCTGGATCCGGCAAGCTCGAGCGACAGGTTGCCGACCAGGCAGCCGAGCAGGAATTCGCCCGATTCATGTTCGTCGGCGAGGGCATGAAAGAACCGCGTAATGCGTCGCTGGGCCGATCCATCTCCGTCGAGAATCGGCAGCAGCCGCGCTTCTATGTCGCACCAGTAGTGGTCGAGTATTGCCGCGGCGAACGCTTCTTTGCTCGCAAAGTACGCGTAAAACGAGCCTTTCGGTACGCCGGCCGCATCGGTGATGTCCTTGACGCCACTGGCGGCGAAACCGCGCGCATGGACGAGCTCGAGTCCTGCCGCAAGCAGGCGGCGGCGCACGTCGGGATTCGGCGGCCGTGGCATGCCACCAATATTAGCCGACCGGTCACCTATCTTTTGGCGACGGTGTTAGCAGCGAGCGCCGGGTCCGTCGACCACCAAGCCTGAGCAGCCACTGCGGCAGCGCATCCGGTAGATGACGCGTCCGACCGTGTTCCCCCGTGAGGAGTACTGATACCAGACCAGCGCGTCGGCTTGGCCCCGGCACTTTCGGCATTGCTCGGTTTCACGTTTGTACATTGGCGTCCTCCATCCAGCGGAGCGGGGGAATCGTCCAACGGTGGGCGACTTGAAATTGAAATTACCGGGGCGCCATTGTTGAGGCGCCTTGGCGCGCCGAGAGTTTTACAACCGTAAACGCAGGGCGACACCATCGCCGCTCAACCGAAACATATTCGATACATGGCGCAGCGAAAGCGGCCAGACCATTTCGGTGTTCGTCTTGTTCTAGACGGCGCGTGGCGAAATGCCGAATACTTGACTTCGTGGTTATGGCAGAGGTTCCGGATGGCACCAGCGAGATTGCGGATTTCTGGAACCTAGTTGTCCCGCAACGCATTACTGAGATCGTCGACGTCGGTGCGAATCCGATCGATTCCGAGCCGCCCTATACGTCGATGCTGGCCGCGAGACTATGTCGTGTCACGGGATTCGAGCCGCAAGGCGATCCGCTGCGAACGTTGCAGAGCCGAGAAGGCTTGCCGGAGCGGTATCTGCCGTATGCCGTCGGTGATGGCGGAGCGCAGACGCTCAACGTGTGTCACGGATCCGGAATGACGAGCCTGCTCGAGCCGGACCTGGCGTCGCTGGACGTGTTCGAGTACCTCAAGCTGCCGGGGCGGGTGGTCGAGCGAGTATCCGTGCAAGCGCACAAGCTTGATGACATTTCCGAGATTGAACACATCGACTTTTTGAAGATAGACGTTCAAGGAAGTGAACTCGCGGTATTTCGCGGCGGCACAGCGAGACTCGCCGAGACGGTCGCGATACAAACTGAGATTGCATTCGTGACCCTGTACAAGGACCAGCCAACGCTGGGCGACATCGACTCCGAGCTACGCGGCCAGGGATTCATTCCGCACGGTTTCGGCGAGATCAAGCTGTGGCCGATTTCGCCGTGTGTGGATCCGCGCCAGCCCATCAACCAGCTCCTGGAAGCCGACATGGTCTACGTGCGGGACTTCATCCACCCGTAGACGATGAGTGACGAACAACTCAAGCACCTGGCCCTGATCGCGCACTGCTGTTATCGATCGTTCGATCTCGCACTGCGCTGTGTGCTGCTGCTGGAGCGCCGGAAGGCGGTCGAGGCCGGGCCGGGCAGGGCTATTTGAACCTGTTGTCCGCCGGTTGATTCCGGTCACGACGGACGCGGGCGTATGCGTCCATGGCCTTGCGTGTGCGTCCAGGATGACCTCGGCCGGCGTGTCGTCGCGTCAGTGCACACGCAACGCCTTCAGCGCCCACCGAAAGCCGGGAGCGCACACCCGCAACGTCAGCGCGTCCGCAATGATTCGGTTTCGGCCAGCACCCGATGCTTCTGCTCGCCGATGACCTGGTGGAGATATTCGGCCTTCGCGCAGCCGTAGTACGCCGCGAATTGCAAAGCCAGTTCGTCCATTTCGTCGAACGAGATGTCCCCGCTCTTGAGCGCCGCGTAGACGTGGGACACGATCGGGATCTCGGCGTCCTGGAATGCGACACACGCGACGGTGATCAGGCGCCGCTCCTTCATGCCCAGCCCGGGGCGAAGCCACATCTCGCCGAAGACGAAGTTCAGGATGCCCGCGCCGGTGTACGGGTTGTCCCGTGGCGGCGCGAACGGGATGCAGTTGATGTCCTTGAACGAGCTTTCGCCGCCGAGCAGTCGTTGTTCCGGATCGCTTTCGGTGACTAGTGGCAGCAACTCCTCGGCGGGTGGCGGCTGCTGGCCGCGTTGCGCCATCAGGGCCGACCACTGTTGGTCGACGACGATGTTGAATCTCGACGCTTTGGGCCAGCCCGCGTAGACGGCGAAATGTAGTACAGCCTCCCGCATTTCGGTGATCGAGATGTCACCGCTACGCAGCGCCGCGTAGACGTGCTGCTCGAGGGGCGCCATGGCATCGGCGGCCGCCACGCAGGCCAGGGTGACGAACCTGCGATCGCGACGGCTCAGCGTCGGCCGCGACCACACCTCGGCGAAGACGAAGTCGATCAGCCCGCTGGCAAACGGGGTACTGGTATCCGCGGGCGGGTCGACGGCCATCACCTCCGCGTACGCGCGGATGCCCCGCTCTCGACGTTGATGATCCATCGCGACTCCTACCTAATCGTCACGCCGGCGTCCACTTTGAATTCGAGGCCTGTGACATAACGCGATTCATCCGATACCAGGAAGAGCACGGCGTTGCTCACGTCGGCTGCCTCGATCAGCGGCACCGGCAGCGCATTGACGAAGATGGGCACCAGGTCGGCTCGCGCCTCGATGTGCTGGTGCAGTGATGCCGGCGCCATCCCCGTCACGACGCCCGTGGGATGGACCGTGTTAACCCGAATGTTCTGTGCGGCAAGTTCATTGGCGAGGGCCAAGCTCATGCCCACGATGCCGTGCTTGGATGCGGTATACGGCACGTGTAGCGGAGTGCCTTTGATACCCGCCGACGAACTGATGTTGACCAGGCTGCCGCCTCGCTCAATCAAATGGGGAATCACGGCGGCGCACGTGTTCCACGCTCCGATCAGATTGACATCCGTCACCAGCCGCCACTGCTCGGCCGTGGTGGTGTCCCAGGTGCCGGTGGTCAGGACGCCGGCGTTAGCCACCGCCGCGTCGAGCCCCCCGAGCCGTGAAACCGCGTCGTCGGCAACGGACTTCATCGCCTCGGCGTCGCGGACGTCGGCCACGTAGGTCAGAACCGTGCGGCCATGTTCGCGGACCAGGCGCGCGGTCTCCTCCAGTTCTTCTTTCGTCGCCAAGGGGTATTCCAGCCCGGCAAGCGGCGCGCAGACATCGATCAGCACCAGGTCGGCGCCTTCTTCGGCCAGTCGTACCGCGTGGCTGCGGCCCATTCCCCTTGCGGCCCCGGTGATCACCACGCGCTTGCCGGCCGCCCGCCCGGTTGACCCGCTCATAGCTTGTTGCAGAATCCGGCGTCGACCGGGAACGTCACACCCGTGATGTACCGGCCCTCGTCGGACACCAGGAACGCGATGGCGGCACTGATGTCTTCGGGCTGCAGCATCTCGACCGGCAGCGGGTTCTGCAGATGCGGTCCGCCGCCGGGATAGTTTTCGAGAAATTCGGTCATCGCGGGATTGATCGCCATCATGGTGCTGACCGCGGTGGGATGCACCGTGTTGACCCGAATGTTAGCCGGCGCAAGCGCATTGGCGAGGGTGCGCATCAGCCCGACGATACCGTGCTTGGACGCCGCATAGCCGAGTCCACCACCCTGCGCGCCGCCGAATCCTCGCAGTCCGGCCGTCGAACTGGTGAACACGATCGATCCGCCCCGATTGCCGGACAGCAGATGGGGAACCGCGGCCGCCGCGACGTGATAGGAGCCGTCGAGATTGACGCCGACCGCCGCGCGCCATTGGGCCAACTCTTCATCGATACTCAGCTCACGAAAGGCCACCGGAGCGATCCCGGCGTTGGCCAGCACGATGTCGAGGCGGCCGAAATGCGCAACCCCGGCGTCCATCGCCGACTTGACGTCAAGGAAGTCGCGCACGTCGGCCACGGTGCCGAGCATCTTGCCGCCGGCCTGTTCGACCAGGGCAATCGTTTCGTCGAGCTCCTGGCGCGATGCCATCGGGTAGTGATTGGCCGGGATGTCTGCGCAGATGTCGATGCCGATGATGTCGGCGCCCTCGCGGGCCAGCCGGATTGCATGGCTGCGTCCCTGGCCACGTGCGACGCCGGAGATAAAGGCGACCTTGCCGTCCAGCTTGCCCACATGTCCTCGCTTTGGATCGCCGCGTCAGTGCAGTTAGATGGCCGGTAACCCGGTTACTGCCAGTACAGTAACATGGTTACCGTGGCACGCAACAGGGGTTCTGAGACGGTTGACCCGATCATCGGAATCGTCGTCGAGCTCCTCGACACCGACGGCTATGACGCCGTGCAGCTGCGTGAGGTCGCGCGGCGGGCGCGCGTGTCACTCGCGACGATCTACAAGCGCTTCGGCACGCGCGACGAACTCATCGTCGCCGCGCTCGAATGGTGGATGGAGACCAATCGCTACGCGAAGCTGCCGGAGCCGGAGGCGGCCAGGCTCTCCGGGGAGTCCCTCTACGCGGGGCTCATGCAGGTGATGAGAACCATCTTCGAACCGTGGGAGCAGCACCCGCAGATGCTGAAATCCTACTTTCGCGCGAGGTCCGGACCCGGTGGCGAGCAACTCATCGAACGCGGTGTCGACGCGGTGGTGCCTGTCGCCAGAGCCGTTCTGGCACAAGCTGATCAGAGTTTCGCCAGCGACCTCGAGCTGATTCTCACCGGTGTCGTGTACGGTTTCCTCGGCCGATTCACGCAGGGGGAGATCGACGTCACCCAGATCGTCCCCGGCCTCGAGCGTGCGGTGTACTGGTTGACCGCGGCCTACGAGAAGGGCCGGCCGCAGAGCTAGAACCAAGGGCCGGGGTAGTGGCCCTCCTGGTCCTGCACCATGACGATTTCCTTGCACTCTCCGCCCGCGGTGGTCTCGCCGCGGCAGACCAGCGTCCATCCCGATATCCGCTCGAACGGGCGGATGGACCAGTTCGTCGCGACCGGATCCGGAGCGGGCAGGGCCAGCACCGAGTACGTTCCGCCGATGTTCGAGATGTAGAGGTGGTTGCCGAAGAACGCCATCTTGGCGATCGGCATCTTCTTGGCCTCCTCTCGGTTCTTCAGCAGGTCCCAGTGCTGGGTGCGCAGGTTCCACACCCCGAAGCCGAATTGCGAATCGGGTGAGTCCCGGCCGTCGACGAATAGTTGTCCGTCCGACAACGTCGCTGTCAATCCGCCGCCGGAGAGCCGGTCGGTGTCGCCGACCTTGATGACGGCTTTGGAATTCAGATCGAAGAACATGGTCGACACGGCGGTCGGGGAGTCGCGATGAGTGATCTTCACCAATTTGTCTGGCCCGTCCGACAATTCGGCATCGACGGTCACGGCATCGTTGTCCTGATAGATCGGCTCCCCCGACGGCCGGCGCAGTTCTGCCCCGGAGGCCTTGCCGGGCTGGGTGTTTCGTGGAAACGACAAAACATCCGGCCAGACCCGACCGGGCTCTGGGTCGTTCCAGGGCATAGCCAGGTCGGTGCCGGAAAGAATGACGGTTCGCGGTGGCGACGCGGTCGCATGCCCGTCGGTGAAGGCATTGAGCCATGCGCCACCGGATGTCGTTGCGCCAAGCCGCCATTGCTTCGGTTCACTCAATTTCAAGTCAGGAGTAGGTGGTTGGAGTTCTTTCGTCGCGGCCGGCTTTCCGGTCTTGAAGTCGAAGCTGTAGGCGGTGGTCTTGGTGACCTCGGGTGCCGGTGGCTGTGCGGGTTTGAGGGTCGTCACCACATAGATGACTTTCATGTCGTCCGCCGTGCCTGAAAGCGCGCAGATGGCGCCGGTGACGTTCTCGCCGGAGGGGATCGCCGGGAGGGACGGCGCCACGTACTGTCCTGATTTGGTGTCAAATATTTTGGGGCGAATGTCTTCGAGTGCGGATTTGCTGACCGAGAATTCCTCGGGACAGCCGAAGTAAGCGGTTCCGCCGTAACTTTTCCAGTCTTTCTCCAGCGGGCCGGTGATCGGCGGCGGTGGTGGGGCCGAACTGGTGGCGGTCGTCAAAGTAGAAGTCGAGGTCGTCGGCGTTGCGGCTGGTGGGGACGCCGTCTCCGAGCACGATGCAACGAGAAGACATATCGCCGGCCCGAGCAGGCCAAGCCGGTGTCTGGGCACACTTCGGCCCTTGAACCCACGCATCAGTGAACCCCCGTTAACTTCGTGTAACCAAGGAGCGTAAGGCGGGTTCGCTAGTGCCGCGACTCGTGGGGTCTTTCTCACAATTGCGCAATCACGAAACCGGTTGGGCCTCGGGGAATGTCCACTGTCCATCGAGGATGCTTTGTTGCGGACGGTAGAGCCGGACCAGGTAGTTCCAGCCCGCGGTGATCGGCAGGCAGTTGGCTGTCGCGGTATCGCAACCGCCGAATTGGATGGTGATCGCGCCGCCGCCGTCGCGTTGCGCGGTGATGTTATTCAGCGAATAGGCGTTGAGCGAGTTCGGGGTGAAGTAGCCGTCTTTGTTGTAGACGGTGACCGACCAGAACCCATCGACCGGCACCTCACCCACGGTGAGCCGGTAAACGGTGGCGCCGTCATTTTTGGCGGGATGGAAACTGAAATAGATCGCATCCTTTTCCGGATTGCCGCCCCACGCCGAGGCTGAACCGGCCAGGTGGCGTACCGGGTTGGTGTCGCACCTGGTGCCGAACATCCGGTGGGAGTCGGGCAACGTCGCCGACAGCTGAACAAGAGCGTCGCGAACCGCCTTTTGGCTCACCGGATCCCAGTTCGGAATCTCGAAGGTACCGGTGGCCCGCTGGTGCACCGCGATCGCATCTTGCAGCCGGTGGACCTCGTCGAGGTCGGCGTCGTCGTTGGGATCGACGAGGGTGCGGATCACCACGGTGACATATCGCGTGCCGATGTCGTCGCGGGTCAGGGTGTGTTCGCCTGGCCCGTAGAACACGGCGGGCACATAGTGATCCTCGCTGATGACCTGCATCGACATGAACCGGCCGACGGGGTCGGGCGCCACGATCGTGACCGGCGCGGCATCCAGGTCGAAGACACCCGCGGAGTACAAGGTGTCACGGTTCGGCCGCACCACCAGCTGCTTGTCCAGCGGCGTCAGCTCCCGGATGTGCATGAATCTTCCGAACCCGCCGCCGTTGACGATATTGCCGAAATACAAGTCGCTTTCGGCTCTGGCGAAGTTGTCCGGTGAGACCAGCACCGACCCGTCGGGTGTCGTCCGTTCTGCCATTATTCGGACCCTACGCGCGCGGCGCGGTGCTGACTATCGCTGGATGTCGAACTCGATGGGCACGCTCGTCGCGCCGCTCAAACGCACCCGCGAAATCCGTGGTGCGTGCAGCTCGCGGACAACTTCCGAATGATGTATGGCCACGCTGTACGAGGTTCAGCGCGGCGCGTGGCAGAGATTTCTGCGTTCCATGAGCAGTTTTGGGGCGAATGCCTCATGCGTCGATGCGGCGAGGGGTCGACTATTGCGTCATGCATGTCAGCAATTCCGAGCCCAGCACCGCCGCCGTCGCGCCAAATCAGCAGTGGGACAAGCTGTTAATAGAAGGTCACGGGTCGCTGGTGCGGGCGCGACGGGTATTTCGCTACCTGCCGTCGGCACCAAGGTGCAAGGTGTGCAACAACCCGTTTGGGGGAGCGGGCGGACGTCTTTTCGCCGCGGCCGGGTTCAGCCCGTCGCGCAAGAACCCGAATCTGTGCAGTCGTTGCTGCGACGGGCTTCCGCCGGGTGGCGCCGAGGTGGACGTCGCGGTGTTGTTCGCCGACATTCGCGGCTCCACGGCACTGGGCCAGCGCGGCATCGCCGCGGACTTCGCCGCGCTGCTCAACCGGTTCTACGCCGCCGCGACCCAGACGCTGCTGCGCCATGACGCGGTGATCGACAAACTGATCGGCGACGAGGTCATGGCCTTCTTCGTGCGGGGTATCAGCGGACCGGACTACCGGCGTCGCGCGGTGCTGGCGGGACTGGAGCTGCTTCGGGCGGTCGGGTATGGCCAGGACGAGAAGCCTTGGCTGCAGCTGGGTGTGGCGGTCAACGCGGGAGTCGGCTACGTCGGCAATGTCGGGGAATCGGTGGTCGATTTCACCGCGCTCGGCGATCCGGTCAACCTCTCCGCCCGGATGCAACAGCACGCCAAGGGCGGGGAAGTGCTCGTCGCATCCGGAGTCGCCGACGAGATGATGGGGACGTCGCCGCGGCGGCGGCTGAACCTGCGCGGGTACGACCGGCCCGTTGATGCGTACGTGCTCAACGCGTGTAGTCGACCTGCCAGTGTTTGATGCCGTTGATGAACGGTGACCGCAGCCGCTGCGGATCTCCCGCGGAAACCAGATCGGGCATGTGGTCGGCGATCGCGTTGAACATGATGTCGATCGTCATGCGGGCCAGGTTGGCGCCGATGCAGTAGTGGGCGCCGGTACCACCGAATCCCAGATGTGGGTTCGGGCTGCGTAAGACGTTGAACGCGTAGGGATCGTCGAAGACGTCTTCGTCGAAATTGGCGGAGCGGTAGAACATCACCACCCGCTGGCCCTTCTTGATCGCCACGCCGCCGAGCTCGGTGTCGGCCAGCGCGGCGCGCTGAAACGCGGTGATCGGGGTGGCCCACCGGATGATCTCGTCGGCCGCGGTCTTGGGACGCTGCGTCTTGAACAGCTCCCACTGGTCGGGGTGTTCAGTGAAGGCCATCATTCCCTGGGTGATCGAATTGCGGGTCGTCTCGTTGCCGGCGATGCCCAGCGTGACCACGAACATGCCGAACTCCGCGTCGGAAAGCCCGTCCCCGTCGGCGCCGGCAGCCACCAGCGCCGTGACGATGTCGTCGCCCGGGTTCTCGGCCTTGCGGGCCGCCAATTGCATTGCGTACCACATCAATTCGCCCGCCGAGGTGAGGGCGTCGTAATCGGCGAACTCCGGATCGTCGCTGCCGATCATCTTGTTGGACCAGTCGAACAGCTTGCCACGGTCCTCCGCCGGCACTCCGAGCAACCCGGCGATGGCCTGCAGTGGCAACTCGCAGGCCACCTGCAACACAAAGTCGCCCGAACGTTGCGCCTTGGCCTGCTGGGCGATCTGCCGCGCACGCTCATTGAGGTCGGCGCGCAGCCGCTCGACGGCCCGCGGGGTGAAACCGCGCGCCACGATCTTGCGCAGCCGGCTGTGTTCGGGATCGTCCATCATGATCATCGACGCGCGGCCGGCTTCGATCTGACCCTGGGCCTGGTCTTCCTGGTAGCGCGGCACGATGGATTTCGACGCCGACGAGAACACGTCAGTGCGCAGCGACACCTCGCGGATGTCACGGTGCTTGGTCACTACCCAGTAGCCGCCGTCGCGGAACCCGCCCTGATCGAGCGGCTGCTCATTCCACCAGATCGGCGCCGCACGGCGCAGTTGCGCCAACTCCTGCACCGGTAGCCGGTGGGCGTAGATGTCGGGATCGGTGAAGTCGAAGCCCGGCGGCAGGTTGACACTGGCGATGGACGTGCTCCTCGGCAATCGCGAGCTGTGAACAGATGCTAACGCTCACCCACGCCTGGGCATACACATCAGCGGCGAATGTCGGCTGTTAGCTGTGCGGGCCGCTGGCGTTGAGCGCCGCGATCACCTTGTCCTGTTCGCGGCGGGCCTCGCCGGAGATGTTCATGCACTTGCGCCTTTCTGATGTGGCTAGAGCCCGCCAACCCCGCGTAGCGCGCGAGGCCGCGGGCTCAGCTCGTCGTCGAGCTGGACAGCTTCGGGGTGTCGTGCGCGCCGAGGTTGGTCGCGGCGGTGATGATGGCGCGTTCGATCTGGCGAAGCGCGTGCACCGCGGTGAGGAATCGCCGGGTGTCGGGTTGCGGCCCGTCCTCGCCGTCGTGATGGCGGGCCAGCGCCTCGGCGGCGTCGAGCGCGTCGGTCGTGGAGTTGACGGTCACCCCGGTTGCCCCGTCGACGAGGGCGATCAGCGCGTCGATGTTGTGCCGGGTCTGGTCGGCGGCGGCGGTGAAGGCGTCTACGAGCCGTTGCGATCCAACAGGGTCCTGGTAGCGCTCGCTGCTGCGCGCCAGGCGTCGCCCGTAGCGGTCGCACGCGCTGAAGATGCGCAGGCCACGCCGAATGCTGCGGCGCCCGGCCAGGCCGGCCACTCCGGCCAGCAGCGGCTTGGCGGTCACCCGGAACTGCTGCAGGGTGCGGTCCAACTGGCGTGCTTGCTCGGTCGGGCTGACGGCCTCGTCCTCGCCGAACATCGTCGCGGTGGAGATCTCGATCAGCGAATTCAACGCCTGCAGGAAGGCCCGAGTGTCGTCGCGGATCGCGGTTCGGGTGTTGGTCGGCAACACCAGGATCGCCACCGTGACTCCGATCACCGCGCCGATCGCGGTTTCTTCGATCCGCAACATCAGTACGCCGAAAGAGAATTGGCCCATCAAGCCGTACAGCAGCGCCAGCATCGTGGTGATCCAGAAAGTCATCAGGCTGTAGGTGACGGTCATGAAATAGAAGGCGCAGAACAGGCAGACGAAGATCGCGGCCAGCGATGCGGTCTTGTCGTTGGCGAACAGCGTGGCCGCCAGCATGCCGCAGGGCACGCCGAGCAAGGTGCCGAACAGCCGCTGCCAGCCCTTTGTCAGCGTTTCACCCCAGGAGTTGGTGCCGGCGAAGATCACGAACGCCGCGATCACCGCCCAGAACCAACGGGCCGGGGAAACCAACTCGCCGGTGATGATGGCCAACGACGCGGCGATCGTCACCTGGATGGCTTGGCGGGTGGTCTGCGACAGCCCGTCGTCGGCTTTGCCGGCACCGGTGTCGTCGTCTTGCGCGTCTTCGGGTTCGGGCGGCTCGGTGCTCCCGGGGCCGGTGGTGGCGTGCTCGACGATTGCGCGGACTTCAGCAGTTGCATTGGCGGCGTTGATGATTGCCAGCGCCAGGCGGCGCACCGCGGCTTCGCCGGGATCGTCGGCGGCGGTGGGCCCGGGCTGCTGGTCGAGGATCCGCTGGGCGCGTTTCGCGGCCTCCTGCAGACCGCCGGGCGCGGGAATCCGGATCGCCCGCGCGAGTTCGTTGAGCGCCCCGACCAATTCGAGGCGAGTGCCGTGCGGGATGGTGGCCGGATTCTCCGCGGCGACGGCTGTCACGGTCCGACCGGCGGTGGCGACCCATTCGATGGCGAGTTCGGCGTCGAACAGCCAAGGAGCCAGTTGTTGGCTGGTCACTCCGGGCCACAGGACGGCGGGATCGGCCTTGTCCTCGATCTGGCTCTGCACCATCAACGCGGTCTCGTTGAGCGCAGTCGTGCGGTGCCGCATGTGGCGTCGGCGCCGTTCGTCGAGCCGGCCGGTACGAACCGTCTCTGCCGTGGTGTCGACCAGGATGGCCATCCGAGCGCGCAGCGCGCGAATTGTGGCGCGCAGCACGCGTTCTGGCCGTTCGGGCATGACGTAGGTGCTCATCACGAATGTGCACACCGTACCCACCACGACGGCGCCGATCATCCACGGCAACTCCGAAAGGCTTGCTCGCAAATACAAAGTGAAGAAAAAGGCCATGAACGCGACCATGCCGAGCGCCCGGCCGCGAGGCCCGAAGCGGCGGACATAGACTGCGGCGAAGACGACCGCCACGAACACGACGTCGGCGGCCACCGGGTATGGCGCGAGCACCGCGGCGGCGGTGATGGACAGGGCGGCGGGCACCGGCAGCAGCGCCATCGTGATGCGCTGTTGGCGCGGGTCCGGCTCGTTGACGGATCGGGCCGCGATCATCGTGATGACGACGCCCAGCAACGCGACGGTCAGCGGCTGCCCCGTCGCCCGAGTCAGCACGAAAAGCATCCCCAGCGAGCAGGCCAGCGCGGCCGTCGTGCGCGTCGCCATCCGCAGTCGCAACAGGCCGGGATCGGAGCCGATCCACCAGTTTCGCGCTCGCTCGTAGTGCTCCATCGTGGACGCGAGCAGCCCGGCTGCGGCGTCGAGATTTCGGGTATCGGCGAGGCCGGACTCGTCCACCTCGCGCCCACCCAACACCCGCTACCGCCTCTCTGCCGCTCGCCCCATTTGCCGCGCCGACTGCCTGACTGCTGCCGACCAGGCTAGTCTTCGAACTCGTGACAGCGCCGACGCGGGCGAAACTGGCCGACGGCCGTGACCTGTTGTTCTTCGCATTGCCGGGACACTCGCCTGAGCCGGTCGCCGATCGCAGACCCTTGCCGCAGCGCGACCCCGACCAGTCGCAGTTGCGGTTCGACCGCTCGACCGGGCAGTGGGTGATCATCGCCGCGCTGCGACAAGACCGCACCTACAAGCCGCCCGCCGACCAGTGCCCGCTATGTCCTGGCCCCACCGGGCTGACCAGCGAGGTGCCCGCGCCGGACTACGACGTCGTCGTCTTCGAGAACCGGTTCCCCAGCCTGTCCGGCGCCGGCTCGCCACTGGGTGCACCCGGCGGCGACGGCTTCGTCTGCGCACCCGGCCATGGGCGCACCGAGGTGATCTGCTTCTCCAGTGACCACACCGGGTCGTTCGCCCAGCTACCGCCGGCGCACGCCCGGCTCGTGGTCGACGCCTGGCGGCACCGCACCGCCGACATGTTGGCCACCCCGGGTATCGAACAGGTCTTCTGCTTCGAGAACCGGGGCGAGGAAATCGGGGTCACGCTGAGCCACCCGCATGGTCAGATCTACGGCTACCCGTATCTGACGCCGCGCACCGCCACGATGCTGGAGCAGGCACGCGACCATCGAAAGCGCCACGGCAACAACCTCTTTGGTGCCCTGCTCGCGCATGAGGTCGCCGACGGCAGCCGCGTCGTCGCCCGCACCGAGCTGTTCACGGCGTTCGTGCCGTTCGCGGCGCGCTGGCCGGTCGAGGTGCACATCTACCCGAATCGGTTCGTGCGCAACCTGCTCGAATTGACCGATGAGGAACTCGACGCATTCGCACGGCTGTACCTCGATGTGCTGGGGCGGTTCGACCGGATGTATTCGGCTCCGCTGCCTTATATTTCGGCACTGCATCAGTACGCCGAAACCGGCGCACAGGCGGACGGCTACTTCCACGTCGAGTTGATGTCGATCAGGCGTAGCGCCACCAAGCTCAAGTACCTGGCGGCATCCGAATCGGCGATGGGCGCGTTCATCGGCGACGTCATGCCCGAAAGCGTGGCCGAGCGTCTGCGTGAACTCGCATGACCGTCCGCTGCGCGGCACCCGGCCGGATCAACCTGATCGGGGAACACACCGACTACAACCTCGGATTCGCGCTACCGATCGCACTTCCGCAGCGCACCACGGTGACGTTCACCCCTGACCGCGGTGATGCGATCACCGTGACCAGCGACCGCGCCGACGCCGCGGTGCGCATCCCGCTGACCACGGTTCCCGGCGATCTGGATGGCTGGGCGAGTTATGTGGCCGGTGTGATGTGGGCGCTGCGCCAGGCCGGCCATCCGGTGCCGGGTGGGGCGATGTCGATCACCAGCGACGTGGAGATGGGCTCAGGCCTGTCGTCGTCGGCGGCCCTGGAGTGCGCGGTGCTGGGCGCGCTCACGTCGGTCGCCGGCGTCCGGCTCGACAGAAAAGACCAAGCCCGGCTTGCTCAACGCGCCGAGAATGAATATGTGGGCGCCCCAACGGGTTTGCTCGATCAACTGTCCGCGCTGTTCGGCGAACCGTCGACCGCGCTGCTGATCGATTTTCGCGCTGTCACCGTCGAGACGGTGGCCTTCGACCCCGATGCCCGCGGTGTCACACTTCTGCTGATCGACTCCCGGGCGCGGCATCGGCATGCCGGCGGCGAATATGCGGCCCGGCGCACGTCGTGCGAGCGGGCGGCCGCCGAGCTCGCGGTGTCGTCACTGCGTGAGGTCCAAGACCGTGGGCCCGCGGTGCTGGCCGGGGTGAGTGATCCCGTTGACCTGCGCCGGGCTCGTCATGTGCTGACGGAGAACCGGCGAGTTCTCGATTTCGTTGCCGCGCTGCGCGATTCGGATTTCACCGCAGCCGGCCGGCTGATGACCGAGTCACATGCGTCGATGCGCGACGATTTCGAAATCACTACCGGGCACCTCGATCTGATCGCCGACGCCGCGGTGCGCGCGGGTGCCCTGGGTGCCCGGATGACCGGCGGCGGGTTCGGGGGCTGTGTGATTGCGTTGGTGCCGACCGACCGGGCCGAGGCGGTAGGCGACGCGGTGCGACAGGCGGTTTCGGACGCCGGTTTCCAGCTGCCGGCGATCACCCGAACCCGCGCGTCCGCGGGAGTCGGCGTTAGCTGAGCGCCTCGAGTGTGCGTGCTGGGCGCCCCTGGCGCGCGCTCGACGCCGTCGTTGCAACCCGAATTCAGGGCTAAGCCGGGGTCAGCTTGACCGCGCCGAGGTGCATGCGGTCGACTGCCTCGCCGAACTCCTCGAGCGTCGGGATCCGCTGGTCGCGGAACTTCAGCCCGATCATCGTTTGCGCCCGCCGCGGGCCATAGGCGTCGCTGCAGCGCTTGTAGAGATCGGAGACGATCGCGCGGTCCCGGATCAGCACGCCGTTCATCGCGGTCGACTTGCCGTCGTAGACCACCTGGGCGGGTGCACCGCCACGGAAGTTCTGCTTCCACGGCGCACCGGTCAGCGCATACAGATCGTTGTCGATGACGTGGGCGCTCACCGGAATGGTGAACGGGCGACCGGTCTTTCGGCCGGTGAAGCTCAGCACCATCAGCTGCTTGCGGGCCGGGCCGGCCAGCGGGGTGCGCAGCAGAAAACCCAGCAGCGGGTTGACGAGTTTGAGCAGGAATGAGGGCGGGTGCCCGGCATCGATCGCGTACGGCTCTTCTGCCATGCACACACCGTAAGGCCAATCGCTACGTTGAGCAGCCTTTTCCGCGCAGGATCGGAGCGAGCCGGGCCAGCGGAATGCGGGGCGCGACGGCACCGGGCGAAATTCCACCGGGGCCGCGCTCGGCCGGCATGTAGAGGATGAGGTCTTCGCCGTCCAATGCCCAGGCCTGGTAGCCGTCGACCAGGGCGCCCTCGGGGCGGTCGGGTTCGAACTGCTCAACCTGGAACGGCGACCCATCCAGCGCCTGCTGCACATAAGGACGCGCAATGGGCGGGATCGCCGTCAGTGGATCGATCCCGGGACAGAGCAGGTCGGCAAGCTGCAGCTGACGTTTCGCGTCGAAGGTGAACGTGGTGATCGCGGCACTGGGGTGGGGCATGCTGCTGAAATACCAATCTGACTGGAATACAACCGATCTCGTCGTGTCCGCGTGCGTCAGAACCTGCGCGCGCAGGTTGGCGTCGCCCTTCCCGTTGGCATCCGTTTCGCCGTAGTCGGCGAAGAATTTCCGGATGAACGGCGTCAGGACCGGGCCGGCCGGCGGGTTGTCGACGAGGTCGACGGGGTACGCGGCGGTCACCTCGAGGTGCGCACCGTTGACGTCCCTGCTCACCTTGCATTGTTTTCCGTCCCACGCCCCGTGCACCTCGCCGCACAGGCGATTGGGAAGCGGCGCCGCGCCGGTGCCGGGATTGCTCGGGCCCCGGGTTCGCGCTCTGGCAGCCGCATGCGAGCAGCGCCGCGGCTACGGCGATGGCGAGCCGGCGTCGTGGCATCGCCCCACTCTAGGGGCTCTGTCGTCGGTGATTTGTCTGCGCTCGGCGTCGCGGCGGCCGGCATTTGCAAAAACATCTACGCGAAGGCACGGTTATGCAGTAAGAGACAGCTATGAAGTCGCGACGGATCCTCATCGCACTCGTTGCGGCGACGGCTGTCTTTATGACTTTTGTCGCGGCCGCCCCGCCCATCGCCTACGACGGTGAACCGGCGTTCGTCGCGAATCCGGTCGAGCACGTCGACACACTCATCGGAACGGGCACCGGCGGCGAGACGGTGGGAGAGATCAACGACTTTCCCGGCGCGTCCGTGCCCTTCGGGATGGTGCAGTACTCGCCGGACACCGTCGGCAACTACGCCGGCTACAACTACCACAATCCGCGCTCGACGGGATTCAGCATGACCCACGCGTCGGTGGGCTGTGCGGCGTTCGGGGATATCTCAATGTTGCCGACTACCACGCGCCCCAACGCGCAACCGTGGAACGCCTGGGAACGGATCGCCCACGATGACACGGAGCAGGGCGAGCCGGGTTACTACGCGGTGCGTTTTCCCGATACCGACGTGAAGGCGGAACTCACCGCCACCACCCGCACCGGCGTCGGTCGGTTCAGCTACCCGCACAACGGCCGGCCTGCCGTGTTCCACGTGCGCTCCGGCGCTTCGTTGGCCGGCAACTCACGCGCAGCCATCCAAATCGGAGAAGACAACACCACGATCACCGGATGGGCGACCAGCGGTGGATTCTGTGGCAAGAACAACACGTACACAGTGTATTTCGCGATGAAGTTCAGCCGGCCGTTCGGCTCTTACGGCACCTGGGACGGGTATTCGGTCTACCCGGGATTCCGCGCTGCGGTTTCACCGTTCAGCGGAGGCTACGTCGAGTTCCCGGCCGGATCGGCGGTGGAGGTCCGCACCGCGATCTCCTACGTCGGCATCGACGGGGCGCGTGCCAACCTGGCCGCCGACGCAGCGGCGAGCTTCGACGAGATACGTGCCGGGGCAAGCTCGCAGTGGAACGCGGCGTTGTCGAGTATCGCCGTGGCCGGCCGCAATACCGCCAACATCGACACGTTCTACACTGCCCTCTACCGATCTCTGTTGCACCCCAACACCTTCAATGACGCGGACGGACGCTACATCGGATTCGACGGTGCGATCCATGAGGTCACCCCGGGTCACACCCAGTATGCGAACTTCTCCGACTGGGACACCTACCGCAGCCTGGCGCCCCTGCAGGGACTGCTGTTTCCGAAGCAAGCCAGCGACATGGCGCAGTCACTGGTCAACGACGCCGAACAAAGCGGATCGCTACCACGGTGGTCTTTCGCGAACGCGGCAACCGGTGAGATGAGCGGAGACAACGTGGTACCGCTCATCGTCAATCTCTATACCTACGGAGCCAAAGACTTCGATACTCGAACGGCGTTGCGCTACATGGTGAATGCGGCGATCAACGGCGGCATCGGTCTGAATGGCTACGTGGAACGACCGGGCATCTCCACCTACCGCCAGCTCGGTTATGCGCCGTTCACCTACGAGTTTCACACCGACGGGTGGATCGCCGACGCGTCCATCACGCTCGAATGGTCGGTCGATGACTTCGCCATCTCCCGATTCGCCGACTCACTCGGCGATGCCGCGGTCGCGGCCCAATTCCAGAATCGGTCGCAGTACTGGCAGAACCTCTTCAATCCGACCACCCGTTACATTTCTCCCCGCAACCCGATGGGCTTCTTCAGCGAAGGTCCCGGATTCGTCGATTCTCCTTCGGCTTTCGGTCAAATCGGGTACGACGAGGGCAATGCCGAGCAATACGTGTGGTGGGTACCGCACAACGTGGCCGGCCTGGTGACGGCGCTGGGCGGTCGCCAGACAGTGGCCAGCCGGCTCGACCGCTTCACCAGGAAACTCAACGAGGGGCCCAATGAGCCATACCTGTGGGCCGGCAACGAGCCGGGCTTCGGGGTGCCGTGGCTCTACAACTACGTCGGTCAGCCGTGGAAGACTCAGCTCACCGTCGACCGGGTGCGCGGGCTGTTCGGGCCGACGCCGGACGGTGCGCCCGGCAACGACGACCTGGGCGCGCTGTCCAGCTGGTATGTCTGGGCCGCGCTCGGCCTGTACCCGGAAACTCCCGGTACGCCGACCCTCACGCTCAACGCCCCGCTGTTCGATCGCGTCGTAATCCGGCTTCCGGCAGGCAATTCCATCCGAATATCCGCACCGGGGGCATCCGGACCCAACCACCTGAAATACATCAGCCGCTTGACCGTCGACGGCAAGCCCGCCAACCGCACCTTTGTTCCCGATTCGATCGTCCGTACCGGCGGCGATCTGGTGTTCTCGTTGGCCGTCCACCCGGACATGGACTGGGGTGTCGATAAGGACTCGGCGCCACCGTCGTTCGGCGTGGGCGGTTCGGCGATGACGCTCAGTGCGCCGCGTCCTGTCGTCACGATCGCACCCGGAGGGAGTGCCGGTGTCAAAGTCGACGCCCAACGAATGGTCGACGATGTCGACGGCTACACCCTCGCCGGGGTGTCCACTACCGATGGGATCACCACGACACCGGTGTCGGGCCAGTTCGCCTCTGACGGGTCATCCGCGGTGACCGTCCCCATCGCGGTGGCGCGGTCGGTGCCGGAGGGCTATCACTTCCTTTATCTCACCGCCATAGCGGGCGAAAGCGTCCGGCGGGCAACGGTACTCGTCATGGTGCGTGCTGAAACCGACGAATCCTGAGCTCGTCCCTACACCATGTCGTTGTCGGAGAGCCAGCGCATCACCGGCCAGCCGATGAACACCGGTACCCAGCAGGTCAGCACCCGATACAGCAGCACCGACGGGACTCCGACAGCGGCCGGTACCCCGAAGGCCGCCAGCCCACCGATCAGGGCCGCCTCGACGGCGCCCACACCGCCGGGTGTCGGGGCGGCCGAGGCAAGTGTGCCGCCGACCATCGTCACGACGGTGCAGGTAACGAACGTCGCGCCGCCGCCGAAGGCCTGCACGCTGGTCCACAGTGCCAGCGCTGCGCCGAGAGTTGTTCCGGCACAACCGATGACGATCAGCGAGAGCCGCCGGGGCTCGCGGACCAGCTCGACGAGATCCTCGGCCACCTCCTGCAGTCGCGGGCGCACCGCCGTCGACAGCCAGCTCCGGAGTTTGGGCACGAACAAGAACGTCCCGATGATGCCCAGCGCCACACCCGCGAGCAGATAGAGCACCGTGGCGTCGGGAACAAAGTGCGACAGGTCCATCGACGCACCCGCCACGGTGCTGAACAAGATCAGCAACACCAGGTGCATGAT
Organism: Mycobacterium sp. pR1184; assembly: GCF_041287235.1. Taxonomy (NCBI): domain Bacteria; kingdom Bacillati; phylum Actinomycetota; class Actinomycetes; order Mycobacteriales; family Mycobacteriaceae; genus Mycobacterium; species Mycobacterium sp. pR1184. The sequence continues at coordinate 321,039 of NZ_JBGGKR010000001.1, forward strand.
CACCTGCACCGATTGCTGCAAGGCCACCGCGGCGGTGGCCCGCATCACCGATAGGCCGCCCTTTTGCAAGATTCGGGTGCTCAGCGCCAGCCCGCCGACCCCGGCCGGGGTGGTGGTCGCGGCAAAAGTGTTGGCTACCTGAGCGATTGACAGCTTCCAGAAGTTCACCGTGCCGTCCGTGCAGGCCCACAATGCCGCTGCCGCACCCACGTACGTCGAGGCCGAGATTAACAGCCCCAGCAGCGCCCACCACCAGTTCGCGGTTCGCAGTTCGGAAAAGAACGTCGGGACGGTGCTGATGAAGGGGTATGCGACATAGACCAGCGCGCCGAGCAGGACCAACTGGATGACCTGGCTACGGGTGAACCGGGTGATGGTCTCCTTCTTGATCTGATCCGCACCGGTCTGGGACTTGACTTCGGCGCGGGCGGCCGAGATGACGGCGGACGCATCGCCGACCGACTTCCGCACTCGTTTGGGCACAGCGGATTTGGTGAGCCGACGAGACGCGGTCAAGATGGCGTCCTTACCGAAGGTGTCGATCGCCGCCCGCACCGCCGACTTCGCGTCGTACAGCGCCGTCGTCGTCACCAGAAGCTGTGCCAGGTCGGACTGCAGCTGTGCGTCGGTGGCCCCGTATTCGGCGTTGCCGAACCCGCCGAACAGCACCGTGCCGTCCTCGACGGTGATCTCGTGGCAGCGCAGGTCGCCGTGCGAGATCTGATACTCGTGCAACTTTCGCAGCGATTCCCATACCCGTGCCACCGGCGTGGTCTTGGTGCATTCGTCGAGCGCAATCCCGCGAACGGGCTTGTGCGCGTACAACGTCCAGCCGCGGTCCAGGGCCGCGAAGGCGATCGTCGAGGTGTTGGCCACGCCGGCTTCGCCGATCGCGATGGCCATCAACGCGCGATGCTCGACGGCGCGGCTCATCGAGGCTTGGAAGGGCGCGGTCTCCGCGTCGCGCAGCCGCAGCTTGCGCCACAGCTCGCGCAGTGCGCCGCCGCTGCGCTGGTGCGGGCCGTACAACTCGATTGCCGCCGTCGAGTCCGGATCGCCGGAATCGGTCGACAGCACCAGCGGACCCGGCCCGGCGGGGCGGACCACCATCAGCCGCGACACGATGAACCCGCGCTTGGCCATCGCTCGCACCGCGGCCGCCAGCGGGACTTCCAGCGCCGGGGTTCCGACGGCCAGCACCACCAGCGCTCCGACGAACCATCCCACCGCCAACCCCACCAGCGAGCGGGCCGGGACAATCGCGCTGATCAACAGGTGAATCGGGACGAACGCGAGCAGCAGCGCCCACCACCAGTGCCGCCAGCGCGCGGGCAGCCAGGGACCGGAAACCGTCAGCACCGCGGCCAGCATCGCGATCCAGCGCGGGTCATCAAGGAACTGCGCCGGCAGTGTGCTCAGCCGGTCCGAGACGTCGAAGTGCCACCGGGGTGCGGCGAGACGGTTGCTGCTGATCGACAACGGCAGTGCCGCCAGAATCGCGGCAGCCCCGTAGGCGCCCAACAGCTTCCATTGGCGGGCGACGACCAGACCGATCAGGATCATGAACGGCAGCGCCAGAATCGCGAATCCGTACAGCAGGTAAACCACATCGGCCTGGGTGGGCGACAAGACCCCGACGATCCGCGAGATCGATTTCTCCAGCAGAATCCAGCGGCTGCGGGTGACCAGCGAACCGGTGACCACCGTTGCGAGAAAGGCGGTGGCCAGGATCAGCCGCAGAATGTCATTGGTGCGCCGGTTGACCGGTTGCAGCAAGCTGCCAGAGACGCTGATGTCGCGCCCGTCAACTCGCATGTCAAGATCCTTCGGATCGGGGCCACGCTGTTAGCCGCCCGCCGACAACTTAACCGGATACCTTCGGGCAAGCGTGCATGAACCTGACGGAAAGCTTGTTCACCTGCAGGTAAACGGTAGCGGGCGGTAAAGCCGGGCACAGCCTGCGGACAGCTTGCCCACGTAGGGTCGCTGAAGGCGGATTCGACCGGGAGGACGTGAGCGTGGCCAGGACCGACAACGACAGCTGGGAGATCACCGAGAGCGTGGGGGCGACGGCGCTGGGCGTCGCGGCGTCCCGCGCGGCGGAGACCGAGAGCGACAATCCCCTGATCCGCGACCCGTTCGCGCGGGTGTTCCTCGACGCGGCCGGAGACGGGGTGTGGAACTGGTACTCCGCTGCGCAGTTACCCGACGAGCTGGTGGAAACCGAACCCAATCTGGCTCAGCAGATGAAGGCGATGGTCGGCTACATGGCCTCCCGGACCGCCTTTTTCGATGCATTCTTCATCGATGCGGCCATGGCGGGCATCTCCCAGGCCGTGATCCTGGCGGCCGGCCTGGACTCGCGGTCCTGGCGGTTGCCGTGGCCGGACGGCATCACGGTCTACGAGCTCGACCAGCCCAAAGTGCTGGATTTCAAGGCGTCGACGTTGGCCGAGCACGGGGCCGAACCCGCCTGCAACCGGGTCGCGGTCCCGGTGGACTTGCGCCAGGATTGGCCGACGGCGTTGCGGGAGGCCGGTTTTGACGCCTCGCGGCCGAGCGTCTGGTCGGCCGAGGGGCTGATGCCCTATCTGCCGGCTGCTGCCCAGGAGCTGCTGTTCGAACGCGTGCAGGCGCTGACGGTCCCGGGCAGCCGGATCGGCGTGGAGGCGTTGGGGCCGAAGTTTCTCGATCCCGAGGCCCGGGCGCGCCGGCGGGCGCGGATGGATCGCGTCCGGGAGGTGTTCGCGAGAGTGGACCCGCAGCGCCAGGTCCCTACCACCGACGAACTGTGGTACTTCGAGGAGCGCGAAGACGTGGGCCAATGGTTCGGCCGCCACGGCTGGGATGTGACGGTGACGCCGTCGCTGGACCTGATGGCCGGCTATGGCCGCAGGCCGGCACCAGAGGTCGAGAACGACGTGCCCGGGAACCTGTTCGTGGCCGCCCAGCGCTCGGGGACGTGATTCGCGGCACGATCTCACCAGCCCTACAGCGGTTGTTCGTGTCGATGTAACGGCTGGTTAGACCTTCATGGCGAATGCTGTGGGCGGGCCCGACGCTGTCGTCGGAATGGCTAACGCGCCGAACAGGAGAAGCCATGAGCATTGCCAGGGTCGCGCCCGGTGCCATCACCGGGCAACGCGACGGCAAGGCAATCGAAATAGCGTTTTCGGGACGGTTTGGGTTTGGTATCTACCGCTGGGCCTACCTGCCGTTCGAGGTACCACCAGGTGTGCAACAAATTCGGGTGACCACCTCGCATGACTCCGGCATGGGTGGGCCGGCGCGAAATGTGTTGGACCTGGGGATGTTTGGGGCCGCCGGCCACGAATTGGGCAATGCCGCCGGATTCCGGGGCTGGTCGGGCGGGGCCCGCGACGAGTTCATGATCTCCAGCTCCTATGCCACGCCCGGGTACCTGGCGGGTCCGATCGAACCGGGCGTGTGGGCGGTGGCGCTGGGCCCGGTGGTCCTCAGCCCGTGGGGGATGGCCTGGCAGGTGAAGGTCACGTTGGACTACCGGCCGCCGGTCGCGCCGCCGGCGACGCAGAGTGCATCGACGGCGTTCACACCCGCCTCCGTCGGGGCGCGCTGGTTCCGCGGTGATCTGCATCTGCACACCGAGCACTCCGACGGTGAACGCGACCCCGGTGAACTGGTGTCGGCCGCGCACGCCGGCGGGCTGGACTTCATCGTCTCCACCGAGCACAACACCAATTCAGCCAACCGGGTATGGCCCACCTGCCGCACCGGATCGCTGTTGGTGATTCCCGGCGTCGAGGTCACGACGCGCCATGGTCACTGGCTCGCGGCCGGCCTGCCCCCGGGCGGTTGGGTCGACTGGCGCTACGGCCCGAGCGATGGGGTGTTCGGCCGCTTCGCCGCCGAGGTGCGCCAGGCCGGCGGCTTGGTGGTCGCCGCCCATCCCGCCGCGCCGCTGCCGGGCTCGGCGTGGGAATTCGGCTTCGCCGACGTGGACGCGCTCGAGGTATGGAACGGCCGCTGGAACGTCGATGATGAAGTCTCCCTGCGCATGTGGCAACGGCTCTTGCGGCAGGGCCGACGCGTCGTCGCCGTCGGTGGTAGCGACTCGCACGCCAAACGGCAAGTGGTCGGCGCCCCGCAGACGGCTGTGCACGCCGACGAGCTGTCGATGCCGGCGATCATCGACGGGCTGCGGCGGGGCCGCTCGTACATCGCGGGATCGCGCGATGTCGCATGCGAGCTGACCGCGTCGTGTCCGAGCGGCGACGTGGCCGGGCCCGGGCAGCAGTTGCGGGTGCCGACCGGTGAGGCGGTGACGGTCACCGCGGTCATCAGCGGCGCTCCCGGCACCACCGCCGCCCTGATCACCGCGGCGGGCTGCGCCGGCCGGGCGCCGGTAGCCTCGGCGGGGAGCAGGCTGCAGTGGGCGCTCGACGCCGCGTCCGCGCGCTTTGCCCGGCTCGAAGTCCGCGACGGGCGGCGGGGTCGGCTCGGTGCGATGGTCGCCTTGACGAATCCGGTGTGGCTAGCCTGAGAAGGGGCCAAGCACAGCGGTATTCGCGGCATAGGCGCGCGCTGAGGAGAGGAACGAGATGGAAACCTGGGACGCGATTTGTGCGCGACGCAACGTGCGGCAGTATCAGCCGCGACCCGTGTCGGACGACGACCTGAACAGGATCGTCGAGGCCGGATGGCGGGCACCGTCGGCGAAAAACCGCCAGCCCTGGGATTTTGTGATCGTCACCGATCCGGCGCAGCTAACGGAGCTGTCCACGGTCTGGCGCGGTGCCGGCCACATCGCCTCGGCCCCGGCCGCGATCGTGTTGGTGGTCCCGGTGCCGCCGGACGAGCGCCGTCTGGTGACCGACAACTACGACGTCGGCCAGGCGACGATGGCGATGATGATCGCGGCGACCGACCTGGGCATCGGCACCGGCCATTCGTCGGTGGGGGATCAGGAGAAGGCCCGCTCGATCCTGGGCGTTCCGGACGACTATCTGGTGGCTTTCATGCTCGGCGTCGGATATCCGGCCGATCGCCCGATTGCGCCGATCCGCAAGCCGGACCGGCGCCCGTTCGACGAAGTCGTCCACCGCGGACGCTGGTGAGGGCGGGCATCGTGGCAGCGGACATGGAGCTGGCGGGCCGGCACCGGGGTGAATACGGATACGACGGGTCTTTTCGCAACGTCTCACCGGTAGCGCAGGTGGCCGGGGTGGTCGGTATCTCGGCCGCCCTGTTCGCGGGCGCCGGAGTCGCCCTGGCCCGCCGTAACCGGCTGGCGGCGGTACTCGGCGCGGCCTCGGCCCTTGAGGTTCTCGCGACGGCAGCGTCGTATATCTACGCCACCAGGAGCGGCAAGTTCGTGGTGTGGGAGCGGATCCTCGACGAGTTGGAGCTGCAAGGCGATGAAACCGTGCTCGATCTCGGCTGCGGGCGCGGCGCGGTGTTGCTGGCCGCGGCCAAGCGGGTGCCGCGGGGCCGTGCGATAGGCGTCGACCTGTGGCGCGCGGACCAGACCAAGAACTCGCAGCAGTCCACGCTGTCCAACGCGGATCTGGAAAGCGTCGCCGACCGCGTCGAGGTGCAGACCGCCGACATGACCGCGCTGCCGTTGGCCGACGAGAGTGTCGACGCGATCGTCAGTAGTTTGGCCATCCACAACATTGCGACCCACGAGGGCCGGCGAAAGGCGCTGCAAGAAGCGGTTCGGGTGCTGCGTCCGGGTGGGCGGCTCGCGATCGCCGATCTGTGGGAAACGAACCGCCACGCCGGCTACCTGCGTCGACTGGGCTGGCACGACGTGCGGCGGCGCAATCTCGGATGGCGGATGTGGTACGGCGGCCCCTGGTTCGCGACGCGCGTGGTCACCGCGACCAAGCCGGGCTGACTAGCGGCTCAGGATCTCGTCGTAGTCGACGAGCAGATGCCGTGGGCCGCGGAACACCTGGCTGATCCGGTACGGCGGTGGATCTTCAACCAGCCGTGGACCTTTCACCCGGCGCAGGAAAGCCTCGAACGCGGTGTTGACCTCCAGCCGGGCCAGCGGGCCACCGAAACACACGTGAATGCCGCGGCCCCAACCCACGTGCTCGTTGTCGGCCCGCTGCGGGTCGAACGTGTTGGGGTCCGCGAAGCGGCGCGGGTCCCGGTTGGCGGCACCGTACATGAGATAGATGGGCGCACCTTTAGGGATCGTCATGCCGGCGATGTCGATGTCGGCCAGCGCCGAACGGGTCGGGAAGAATTGCACCGACGATTGCAGTCGCAGCACTTCTTCGATGGCACTGGGGATCAATTCCGGCTTGTTGCAGAGTAATTCGATCGACCACGGGTTGCGCAGCACGGTGAGAATGCAATGCGAGATCAGATTGACCGTTGAGTCGTGACCGGCGACGAACAACAGGATGGTGTTGTTGACGATCGCACTCGTCGACATCTGGCCATCGGGTCCGTCATCGTGAACCAACTGCGAAATCATCCCCGGCCCAGGCGACTTCGCGGCCTTCTCGACCAGCCCGACGATGTAGGCGTTGAGTTCGGTGTCGGCGGCCTCGCCCTTGGCGCGCCGGGCCTGACCCTCCTCGGTTTGAATGTCGGGGCCCAGATCGAAGATGCCGGAAGCGATGTCGGTGACCCACGCGTGAAACTGTGGCTCGTCCTCGACGGGTATGCCCATGATGCGGCAGATCACATTGACCGGCAATGGATAAGCGAACTCGTCGACCACGTCCATCCGGGTCTTAACCGTTGCCTTGTCGAGCATGTCGTTGACGAGTTGTTGGCAAAACGGCTCTTGGTCCGGGATCAGGTCCGGCGAGGCGGGTGGCCCGAAGAATCGCATGCACTGGCGGCGCGCCCGGTCATGGTCGGGCGGGTCCTGCGCGATGAAGCTCGGCTCCCGGCCGTAGGCCCCGGTGATTTCGGAGGCCATCTCGTCGGCGCCCAGCCGATTGCGGGCGACGGGCGCCGGGCGTCCCTTGCGCAGGTCGGAACTCACCCGCGGGTCGTGGGCCAGCGCCATCAGCTCCTCGTACCCGGTGACCGCGTAGATGCCATTGGTCACCCGCGCCACCGGCGTCTTGCGCAGCTCGTCGAAGTACGGATAGGGATTCGCACGGTTTTCGTGCCGCATCGCGGCGTCGAATGCTTCCTCGGGCGTCATGCGCAGGTCCTCACTCATCGGTGCCGGGGCCGGAATTCCGCGCGCCGTTCGCTGGGGTCGTGTCCGGTCAACACCACGTCGGGGGTCTCGGTCGGCACGCCGCGCGCGGGAAAGTCGGCCGGCATCACGCGCATGTTCTCCGGGAAGTCGAAACCCGGCGGATGCGGCGGGAAGGGTCCCGAACGCGCGATCTGGTCGCGGTAGAAGTCGATCCACTTCGCGTGGTTGAAGGTGACCGCGCCGACGATGCGCCCGCGACGGCCGTAGGCCGCGGCAAACCGGCGCGCTCTGACCGAGCCCTGGGTGAAGACGATCTCGTCGCCGAAGGACGGCACGCCGACGGATTTGATGTTGACGCCGAATTGGGCCGACCAGAATTGCGGGACCAGCAGGTGCGCCCAGCGATCGACCTCGTCGCAGACCATGTTGTGTGCCGCGACCCGCGCGCCCAGCACGGCGTTGTCCCAATGCTCCATCGCCAGGAACTCATAGTCGTAAAGGACATGCGGAGCCCGGGCGATGTCGCCGGCCACGAAGATGCGGTTGGTCACCACGGCGTTGATATCGAACGCGCGGCACCCGGCGTCGCACCCCACCCCCCAGAACCCGGCCGCCAACCCCGCGCCCTCGAGCCACTCGACATTGCGAATCGAGCCCAGCGACGTCAGCACCACGTCGACATCGAGTGTGCTGCCGTCGGAGAGCCGGGCGCGCCGTACCCGCCCTTCGGCATCCCCGTCCAGCGCGAGCGCCGACACCCCGGTGCGCAGATCCACCCCGGCGTCGCGCTGCATCTCGGCAGCGATCGCGCCGATCACACCGCCCAGCGGACCGCTGAGCGGCGCCGGACCCCGCTCGGTGACCGTGACCTCCAGGCCGAGCTCGCGGCAGACCGAAGCGGCCTCCGATCCGATGAACCCCGAACCGATGATCAGCACCCGGCGCGGACGGGCGGCCAACGCGGCCTGCAACCGGGCGGCGTCGGCCCGGGTGCGCAGCGTGTAGACGCCTTGCAGCGCGGCCTCATCCGGGTTGGGCCATCGCCGCGACCGCACACCCGTGGCGATCAGCAGACTGTCACCCGATATCTCGCTGCCGTCGGCAAGGCGGACCACCTGGTTGGCCCGGTCCAGGCCGGTCGCGGCCACCCCGAGGCGCCAGTGTGCATCCACCGCACGCAGCCGCGGCAGCTTGGTGTGATCGGCAGCCACCCAGCCCTTGAGGACCTGCTTGGACAACGGCGGCCGGTCATAGGGTTCGTCCGGCTCGTCGCCGACGATGGTCAGCTCACCCCGAAAACCCTCTTCGCGCAGCGCTTCGGCGGCACGCAGCCCGGCCAGTGAGGCGCCGACGATGACGATGCGCCCGTTGTCCTTGAACCCGTTCGGATTCACGGCAGGCCACTACTGCCCGTCGAGCTTGTCGACGATGATTGCCTGCACCGGGCAGGCGGCCGCCGCCCGCAGCACCCGCAGGCGCTGATCGTCGTCGGGGTTGGGGTCGTAGCTGAGGGCCTCTTCCCCGTTGAGCTTGAGCACCTCCGGGGCCAGCGGTACGCAGTGCGCGTACCCCAGACAACGGTTGAGGTCGACAACGATCCGCATAGCGCCTCCGATCCCCCGGGGCCCAAGATCCGACGCCTGGCAGCGTACCTCTCCCAGGTGAGGCCAATCACGGTGTTTGCGTAACCCTTTCGCCGGGACGCGTCGCATATCGCTGCGCTATGAAGTCTTCTTCGCGGGTCGTGGCGACAGGACGGCTAGGGCATGCTGGGTTCATGAACAGAAACGAGATCACCGAACAGATCGTCGTTGCCCGCCTGACAAAGGGCCTCACGTGGCAGGAGCTGGCCGACGCGATCGACCGGCCGCTGCTGTGGACCACGTCGGCGCTGCTCGGCCAGCATCCGATTCCGCCGGAGCTGGGCAAGGTGCTGGTCGAGATGCTCGATCTCGAGGAGTCGGCGGTACCGGTGCTGGCCGCGCCGCCGCTGCGCGGGGGACAGGGCGCCTTCGCAAACGGCGCAGTGCCGACCGACCCCACCATCTACCGGTTCTACGAAGCGCTTCAGGTGTACGGCGGTGCCATCAAGGAGGTCATCCATGAGCAGTTCGGCGACGGCATCATGAGCGCGATCAACTTCAGCGTCGACCTGCAGCGTAAGCCGCACCCCGCCGGCGATCGTGTCGTCGTGACTTTCGACGGCAAATACCTTGCCTACGACTGGGTTTCGGCGCAGGACCAGTGATGGCGGGCCGGCAGTCGAAATCGGCTGATCTCGTTCTGTCCGGCGGCGGCGTCAAGTTCATCGGTCTGGTGGGCGCCATCGTTGCCCTGATGGACGCGGGCTATACGTTCCCGCGGGTGTCGGGCGTGTCGGCCGGATCGGTGGTCGGTGCGATTCTGGCGGCCGCGTCCACGGGCGACCAACTGACGAGCGAAGAGGTCAAAGAGCTCGCACTGTCGGCGCCGCTGAGCAAGTGGCGCGACGCGGGACCCGTCCCGATTCTCGGAGCTGCATGGGGACTTGTCAGGGACACCAGCATGTTTCGCGGGGACGCCGCCTACGACTGGATTCGGGGCGAGCTGAAGAACCTGGGCGTCACCTACTTCGGAGATCTGCTCCTCGACGAGCGCACGATGCCCGAGCGGCCGCGTCACAAGCTGGTCGTTACCGTCGCTGACGTGACCGCGGCGCAGTTGGTGCGGCTGCCCTGGGACTACCGGCGGCTCTACGGGCTGGACCCGAACGAGCAGCTGGTCGCCGACGCCGTGCGCGCGTCGATGGCGATCCCGTTCTTTTACCCCCCGGTCAAGCTGCGCAGCGTCACCGGAACAACGTCCACGCTCGTCGACGGCGGCGTGCTGTCGAACTTTCCGATCGACACGTTCGACCGCTTCGACGGAAAAGTGCCGCGCTGGCCGACATTCGGGGTCACGGTCTTGCCCCGGCTTAACGAGGGTTTCAGCGCGGTGATGCCCGCGCTGAAACCGCTGCGGCTTTTCGAGCAGACGGCGTTACTGGAAAGCCTGCTCACCACGATGCTGACCGGCCACGACCAGACCCACCTCAACCAGCCGTGGGTCGCGGCCCGCGCGATTCCGGTCGAATCGACCGACGTGGGCGTCCTTGACTTCGATATCGGCGCGGATCGTCTCGAGGCGCTGTATCAGAAGGGCTACCAGGCGGCGCAGGAGTTCTTACTGACGTGGGACTGGGCGGCGTACCTCAAACGGTTCCGTTGGGCCGTCTGACGCGGTGGTCTCAGGGTGAAGTGACGACCGGTCGTCGCGGTGCCACACTCTGCGGTGGAGGAGGCGACAGGAGGGGAGGCGGTTGCCCGGGCAATCGCATCGCCTCCTCCCTACAAACCGAATTCGGCTTCGATGCCGTCGATTCCGGCGCGCAGCGCCTTGAGCGTGTCGGCGCGGGCGCGCAATTTCGTTGCGGCGTGCGCGTGTTGGTGCAGGCCGGCGAATTCCTTCGCGGCTTCCTCGGCGCGGCTGACCACCATCTCGGGCAACACGATCTCGTCGACAAAGCCTGCGGCAAGAGCGGTTTCACCGAAGAAGGTCTTGGCCAGCCCGGTGGCCTGCTGATACGCCGAATGCGTCAGCCGCAGCTTCATGATCTCCAGCGCGGCATAGGGGATCGTCATGCCGATCTTGACCTCGTTGGCCTGGATGTTGTAGGCGTGGGCGGCGATCCGGTGATCGCCGGAAGCCAACAGGAACGAGCCCATCGCGATGGCGTGCCCGGTGCAGGCGATCACCACCGGCTTGGGGTAGGACAGCAGCCGGTAGGACAGCTCGAAGCCGCCCCTGAGCATGTCGATTGCGGGCTGCGTTTCGCCGGAGGTCAGGATCTTCAGGTCGAATCCGCCGCTGAACACCCGCTCGTTGCCGGTGAGCACCAACGCGCCGACGTTGTCGCGGTCGGCCTGGTCGATCGCCTCGTTGATGGCCGCCTGCATGGTCGGGCCCAGCGCGTTGACCTTGCCGTCGTCCATCCTGATGGTCGCGACGGTGTCGTTGAGGCTGTAGGTGACCGGACCGCTCATGCGTTGCTCCTTCGGACGTGGACGCTCAGACGTGCTCGCCGCGGTGTTTACCGAGGTCGTCTTGGGAGTTGCCCCAGCGCAGGCCCACATCGGTGGGTGCATCGAGCTGCCGGGCCCGCCAGCGATCCTGAGTTTCGGCCACTGCGTTGTTGATTCGTTCGATCTCGGTGCGGAACACGTCGGCGCGCGTTTCCTTGCTCGCGTAGTGGAAGTAGGTCAGCAGGCTGCGTAGCAGTTCCAGTTTCTGCTTTTCCCGCTTGGCCAGGTCGTGCGTGGTCATCAACTCGATGCGCTGCACCGGCGGCAAGGCATCCCAGTCCAGCACTACGTTGGTCTCCAGCGGCTGGCGCTCGCGCTCCCAGAACCGCCACCCGCGCGGCTTGTCGGGCCGGTCGTAGTAGATCACCTTCCCGGTGAAGCGAGACTCGATGCCGCCGCCGATTTCGCCGCGGTCGAGTGCGGAATCCCAGACCATCCGCCACTCCTGGCCGGGCGCGAGTACCGGCAATTCGCTGGGCAGCTGCAGTTCGACGACTTCGGCATAGCCGTCGGTGGAATTCTCATATTCGGCCACCGTCGGCGGACTCGAGAACGAAAAGCGGATGTCATAGGCGGCGGTACGGCCGAAATTACGGACGACCAGCTCGATCACGTGCCAGTCCGCGGCGTGCGGCTCCATCAGCATGCCCACATGGGGACGGGTCTGCTCGGCGGCCAGTCGGCGGTTGCGGCTGATGTGGTGGTTGGCGAAGATCAAGGCGATCACACCGAGCCCGATCGCCGCCCATGCCGCCCACGCCAACCAGGTGCTGGACCCAACATCGGTGACCCCGTGCCAGCTGCCCTGGATCCACCCCATGGAATCCATCCCTCCGCTTATATCACAGCGATGTGCACCCGAAATTCTGCTGGCCCGACCGCCGAATCGCAATGACCGTGGCTATTACTCAGCCGCCCATCAACATTCGCCACTGATCAAGGTTGGTGGCGCGATACACATAGTTGGAACGCTTGACCTCGGCCAGCGACGCGCTGGGGTCGGTGGAATACCAGTGCCCCGGAAAAACGGTCGGATCGCCGGGCAGCGCCGCCAGCTGCTGCAGGCTGCGATACATCTCATCGGAGTCCCCACCGGGAAAGTCGGTCCGCCCGCAGCCGTCCAGGAAGAGCGTGTCCCCGGCGACCAACCTGCCGTCCAGCAGGAAGCACTGGCTACCCGGCGTATGGCCCGGGGTGTGCAGCAGCTCGATCTCGATGGCGCCGATGCTGATCTTGTCGCCGTGCTCGTGCGGGGTCAGGTCGTCGACACCGATCCCGGTAACCCGCGAAACCCAAAGCGCCTCGTGGGTATTCACATGCACCGGCACACTGGTCCGCTCCAGGAGGTCGGCCAGGCCGTTGAGCTCGAAGCCCATCATCGAACCGCCGACGTGGTCCGGGTGATGGTGGGTGACCAGTACACCGGACAGGTGCATGCCGTCGGCCTCGGCCGCGTCGACCAGCTCGCCGGCGGCATAGGCGGGGTCGACCACCACGCAGTCACCGGTCTGACGGTCGCCGATCAGATACGCGAAATTGCGCATTTGGGCGGCCATCATGTCGCCGGCGGCGAAATCGCGACCGGAGAGCAGTTGCCGGAAATACAGTCGGTCCGCTGACGAAGCTGTCACCGCATCAGCCTATGACCCGGCGAACCGACCGGGCATTTCGGGCGCATCGCAGCCCGTCAACCACGCTTTTCGCCGAACGATTCGGTCGGGGCTGCGTGGGTATTGTTGGTCCATGCTGAAGAAGGTCGAGATGGAGATCGACGACGATCTGGTCCAGGAGGCCATCCGTCGCTATCACGTGGCCGATGCGCGCGAGGCCGTCCACCTCGCGCTGCGGACGCTGCTCGACTCGGATACCCAGGGCGACCAGGACGACATTTACGACGAATTCAGCGACCTCAGCGCATGGCAGCCGAAGCGCAACAGCGACGAGGCCTGAGCGTGCGCGGCGTGGTTTGGTGCCGTCGCGCGTCGCGCTGTACCCTCTTTTAGGCCCGAGGCAAGACTGTTCGCTACGGGTTCCAGGCCCCCTTAGCTCAGTCGGTAGAGCGTTTCCATGGTAAGGAAAAGGTCAACGGTTCGATTCCGTTAGGGGGCTCGGCGGATGCCGAGCAGGCGGGCGGCCCCAAACCCTAAATGGGGTGGCCAGAGGCGATGTAGCTCAGTCGGTTAGAGCGAACGACTCATAATCGTTAGGTCGCCGGTTCGAGTCCGGCCATCGCTACAACACAACAACGTAGAGTTCGAGAGATTTGAGAGAGAACCGTAATGGCTTCCAGTACCGATGTGCGGCCGAAGATCACTTTGGCCTGCGACGTGTGCAAGCACCGCAACTACATCACCAAGAAGAACCGGCGAAACGACCCGGACCGGCTGGAGCTGAAGAAGTTCTGCCCGAACTGCGGCAAGCACCAGGCACACCGCGAGACGCGCTAATCTCCACCTACGAATGGTTTATTGAGACTGACTAGGTAGGTTTTGAAGCCGTGCCGTTGACCAAAGATCTAGTCGGGATGCATTACCGCTATCCCGACTACTACGAGGTGGAGCGGGAAAAGATCCGCGAGTACGCGGTCGCCGTGCAGAACAACGATGCCTACTTCTCCCAGGAGGAGGCCGCTGCCGAGCTCGGCTACAAGGGGCTGCTGGCGCCGTTGACGTTCTGCTGTGTCTTCGGCTACCAGGCGCAGTCGGCGTTCTTCAAGCACGCCAACATCGCGGTCACCGACGCGCAGATCGTCCAGGTCGACCAGGTGCTCAAGTACTTCAAGCCGCTGGTGGCGGGCGACCGGCTCTACTGCGACGTGTACGTCGATTCGATGCGCATCTCGCACGGCACCCAGATCGTCGTGACCAAGAACATCATCACCGACGAGGCCGGTGACATCGTGCAGGAGACCTACACGACCCTGGCGGGCCGTGCCGGTGAGAACGGAGAAGAGGGATTTTCTGATGCCACTGCGTGAGTTCAGCTCGGTGAAGGTGGGCGACCAGCTTCCGGAGAAGACCTACCCGCTCACGCGCCAGGATCTGGTGAACTACGCGGGGGTTTCGGGGGATTTGAACCCGATCCATTGGGATGACGAGATCGCCAAGGTCGTCGGGCTGGACACCGCGATCGCGCACGGCATGCTGACGATGGGCATCGGCGGCGGTTATGTCACGTCGTGGGTCGGGGACCCCGGTGCCGTCACCGAGTACAACGTGCGGTTCACGGCCGTGGTGCCGGTGCCCAACGACGGCAAGGGCGCCGAGCTGGTATTCAGTGGCCGGGTGAAGTCGGCTGACCCGGAGACCAAGTCGGTGACCATCGCGATCAGCGCCACCACCGGCGGTAAGAAGATCTTCGGACGGGCAATCGCGTCGGCCAAGTTGGCGTAACCCATGGCGCTCAAGACTGATATCCGCGGCATGATCTGGCGGTATCCGGACTACTTCGTGGTGGGCCGCGAGCAGGTTCGGGAGTTCGCCCGGGCCATCAAGAACGATCACCCGGCCTTCTACGAGGAGGCCGCGGCGGCCGAACTCGGCTACGACTCGATCCTCGCGCCGCTGACCCTCGTCACCATCTTCGCCAAGTACGTGCAGCTGGATTTCTTCCGCCACGTCGACCTGGGCATGGAGAGCTTGGTGATCGTCCAGGTCGAGCAGCGCTTCGTCTTCAACAGGCCGATCCAGGCGGGCGACAAACTGTGGGGGCGGATGGACGTCGAGTCGGTCAACGAGCGATTCGGCGCCGACATCGTCGTCACCAAGAACATCTGCACCGACGACAACGGTGAGGTCGTGATGGTGGCCTACACGACGTTGATGGGGCAGTACCGGGAAGAATCGAACGACGACGATCCCGTCAAGCTCAGATGGGACCATGAATCCGGGCAGGTCGTCAGAACCGCGTAATTAGTATCTGACTCCCGTGCCGATGTACACTCGGACCTCGGGGTTTTCCCATTACAGCGCGCTGTCCACAGGTTCGGCGATCACCGAACGGAGAGCGCGCGTGTCATGTAGGCCCCGGAAGGTAAGCGCAGGTTGGCCTGCCAACCGCGAAGGGGCGTAGCTCAACTGGCAGAGCAGCGGTCTCCAAAACCGCAGGTTGCAGGTTCAAGTCCTGTCGCCCCTGCAAACGGCGAAGGTCCGACGACGATGCAGGCCCCAACGGCCTGAGGAGGAGTTGGACAATGGGAAACGTGCCATGCTGGACACTAACCGGTCAGCGCGGGACGAATCGCGCGATAGCTAGCGAACAAAGGAGCATGCGGTGAGCGACGAGGGCCTCGACGTCCCTGCTGCCAACGACGCCGCACGCGACGGCGGCGACACCGAGGACGGCACCAGCGGCGGTCGGACGGCCGTGGTGACCAAGCCTGCGGCGCGTCCGCAACGGCCGACGGGCAAGCGGTCCCGGCAGCGGGTGGCCGATGCCGGCGACGACGTCGACGTCGAGTCATCGGACGAGGCCGAGGACTCCAAGGAGAAGTCGCCGGCCAAGAAGGCCGGAGCCGACAAGAAAGCCAAGAAGCCGAAGAAACCCGGGGACCGCACGGCCAACCCGTTGGTCTTCGTCTACAACTACCTCAAGCAGGTGGTTGCGGAGATGCGGAAGGTGATCTGGCCCAACCGCAAGCAAATGCTCACCTACACCTCCGTGGTGCTGGTGTTCCTCGCCTTCATGGTGGCGCTGGTCGGCCTGACTGATTTCGGCCTGACCAAGCTCGTGCTGCTGGTGTTCGGCTGAGCTGAGCTTTTGCAAGAGATAGAGAGGACTGAAAACCGTGACTACCTTCGACGGTGACACGTCCGCCGGTGAAGCGGTCGACGTAGAAGAACCAGCCGAGGTCGTCGAGGCCCCTGAGACCACCGAGGACCCCGCGGCCATCGAGGCCCCGGCAGCCCCCGCGGAGTCGGCCGACGAGGCCGACCCAGCCGCCGCCCTGAAAGCGGAGCTGCGCAGCAAGCCCGGCGACTGGTACGTCATCCACTCTTACGCGGGATACGAGAACAAGGTGAAGGCCAACCTCGAAACCCGGGTGCAGAACCTCGACGTCGGCGACTACATCTTCCAGGTGGAGGTACCCACCGAAGAGGTCACCGAGATCAAGAACGGCCAGCGCAAGCAGGTCAACCGCAAGGTGCTGCCGGGCTACATCTTGGTGCGCATGGACTTGACCGACGACTCGTGGGCGGCGGTGCGCAACACCCCCGGAGTGACAGGATTCGTCGGCGCGACATCGCGTCCGTCGGCTCTCAAGCTCGACGACGTGGTGAAGTTCCTGCTGCCGCCGGGTTCGGCGAAGAAGCCCGTCAAGGGTGGTACGACCGCCGCCGCCGCCGCTACCGAGGCCGGTGGGCTGGAACGCCCGGTCGTCGAGGTCGACTACGAGGTGGGCGAGTCGGTGACGGTCATGGACGGGCCGTTCGCGACGTTGCCGGCCACGATCAACGAGGTCAACGCCGAGCAGCAGAAGCTCAAGGTGTTGGTGTCGATCTTCGGCCGCGAAACACCGGTGGAACTGACCTTTACCCAAGTCTCCAAGATCTAGCCAGCCACCCCGTTCGCGGGAACGGCTGGATGCATAAACCAGGAAGGAACGTCGAAATCTCATGGCCCCGAAGAAGAAGGTCGTTGGGCTGATCAAGCTCCAGATCGTGGCGGGACAGGCAAACCCTGCGCCGCCGGTGGGACCCGCGCTCGGCCAGCACGGTGTGAACATCATGGAGTTCTGCAAGGCATACAACGCCGCGACGGAAAACCAGCGCGGCAACGTGATCCCGGTGGAGATCACGGTCTACGAAGACCGCAGCTTCACTTTCGCGCTCAAGACGCCGCCCGCCGCCAAGCTGCTGCTCAAGGCCGCCGGCGTCGGCAAGGGTTCGGCCGAGCCGCACAAGACCAAGGTCGCCAAGGTCACCTGGGATCAGGTCCGCGAGATCGCCGAGACCAAGAAGACCGACCTCAACGCCAACGACATCGACGCTGCCGCCAAGATCATCGCCGGCACCGCCCGGTCGATGGGCATCACCGTCGAATAGGTCTGCATAACCCTCAGCTCCACCCGTGGGAGGGCTGGCTTCGGCCCGAATTAACCACGACCCCAACACCAGATTGGATTGATCAATGAGCAAGAACAGCAAGGCATACCGCGCCGCCGCCGAGAAGGTGGATCGCGACAACCTGTACACCCCGCTGCAGGCCGCCAAGCTCGCCAAGGAGACGGCGTCGACCAAGCAGGACTCGACCGTCGAGGTGGCGATCCGGCTCGGCGTCGACCCGCGCAAGGCCGACCAGATGGTCCGCGGCACCGTGAACCTGCCGCACGGCACCGGTAAGACCGCCCGGGTCGCGGTGTTCGCCGTCGGCGACAAGGCCGAAGAGGCCACCGCCGCGGGTGCCGACGTGGTCGGGAGCGACGACCTGATCGAGAAGATCCAGGGCGGTTTCCTCGACTTCGACGCCGCGATCGCCACGCCGGACCAGATGGCCAAGGTCGGGCGCATCGCGCGGATCCTGGGCCCGCGCGGCCTGATGCCCAACCCGAAGACCGGCACCGTGACGCCCGACATCGCCAAGGCCGTCAACGACATCAAGGGCGGAAAGATCAACTTCCGCATCGACAAGCAGGCCAACCTGCACTTCGTGATCGGCAAGGCGTCGTTCGACGAGAAGAACCTCGCGGAAAACTACGGCGCCGCGATCGACGAGGTGCTGCGGCTCAAGCCGTCGTCGTCGAAGGGCCGCTACCTGAAGAAGATCACCGTGTCGACGACCACCGGCCCGGGCATTCCGGTCGACCCGTCGATCACCCGCAACTTCGCCGAGGCTTAGTCCCGGCCTCGCCGGGCTCTGGAACGATCTGACGTTTTGCCCGCCTCATAGCGACAGCCGTTTGTCGCTCGGAGGCGGGCAAAATGCATGGAGCAACTCCTTGGGGGCCAGTGGGGCGGCTGTAACGGCGGTTGCGTTTACCCACCGCACTCGGCGATACGTCGCCGCAGGAATTCGCGCCCCGGCTCAGAACCGTTAGAGTCCAACGCGATTCGATACCAGGTGAGTGCTTCGGCGGGCCGTCCGGCGCGCCGCAGCAGGTCGGCCCTTACCGTCGCGACCAGATTCGAGTGGGTCAGCCGGGGATCATTCGCGGCCTCGTCCAGCGCGCGAAGCCCGGCCTCGGGGCCGTCGCGCAGGCCCACCGCCATGGCGCGGTTGGCGCGCGCCACCGGCGAACCCGTCAACTCCAGTAGCCGGTCGTAGGCCGCGCAGATGGTGACCCAGTCGGTTTGCTCCCATGACGGCGCCGTGGCGTGCACCGCGGCGATCACGGCCTGGGGCAGATAGGGTCCCGCGGCAGGTGGGGCATCCTCGGCCAGCCGCAACCGGTGCAGCCCGCGCGCGATGCGACCGCGGTCCCACTTGCCGCGGTCCTGGTCTTCCAGTGGCACCAGCATCGCGTTGCCGTCGATGCGCGTCGCTCGCCGCGAGTCGTGCAGCAGCGTCAGCGCGGCCAAGGCGTGGACCTCGCGCTCGTTCGGCATCAGCGCGCACAACTCGCCGGCTAACCGGACACCCTCGTCGCACAGTTCGTCGCGGATCGCCGACGAACCCGCAGTCGACCAATATCCCTCGGTGAACACCGAATAGATACAGCCGAGCACATGCGGAGTCCGCTCGGGTAGCAGCTGTGCCGGCGGTACCCGCAGCGGGATGTTGGCGTGACGAATCTTGTTCTTGGCGCGCGTGATTCGTTGACCGACGGCGGTGTCCGTCTGCAACAGGGCCCGGGCGATCTCGGCGACGGTCAGTCCGGACACCAGCCGCAGCGTCAGCGCCAATTGCGACTGCCGGTCCAGCGCGGGATGGGCACAGGTGAACATCATCCGCAGCTCGTCGTCGCGAACCGGATGCGGATCGGTGCGCTCGGTGCGTGCCCTGATCTCGTCCACGAAGGCCGCCAATTCCTTTCCGGGACGGACGGATTCGCGTCGCAGCCGATCCCGGGCACGGTTGCGGGCAACGGTTACCAGCCACCCGCCGGGGCGCTCGGGCACACCGTCGCGGGGCCAGCTGCGCAGCGCCTCGGCGCAGGCCTCCTGGACGGCGTCCTCGGCGACGGTGAGGTCGCCGGACCAGCGCGCGAGCGCGGCGACGGCGGGACCCCATTCCCGGCGGAAGACGCCGTCCAGGTTGGTCATTGCGGGCGGTTAGAGTCCCGAGATTCCAGCCAGCTGGTGCAGCTGCACCGTCGAAGCGGGAATCATCGACGCGACCTTGACAGCCTCGTCGCGATCCGCCGCGCCCAAAAGGTATATCCCGGTGGCGATTTCGGCGCCCTCCACATAGGGCCCGTCGGTGATCAGGACCTCGCCGTCGCGCACCCGCACGGTCGTCGCGGTGGACCGGTCGTGCAACGCGGCGCCACCCACGATGTGATCACCGGCGGCCGCGTGCAGATCCGCGTGCTTGGCAGCCACCGCGTCCCACTCCGGCGTGCCGGGGGTGTGTGCCTTCTCGGCCGGTTCCAGCAGCAGCGCCAGCCAGTCGTTGCCGGTGAGCGGGCGGGACGGCTCCAGCGCATGGACGGCGGGCCACACCTCGACGGCCCCATAGGTGGCGAGCGGGATGTCGCGCGCCAAGGCCAGCGCTTCGTCGAGATTTTCCGCTTCGAACACGTAGTAGCCGCAGGCCACCTCGGCTGACTCGGCGAACGGGCCGTCGGTGACCACTCGGGTGTCCGGGCCGCCGGTGATGACGGCCGCGCCGGACGCGGGGGCCAGCGCGTCGCCGGACTTGATCGCCGGGCCGGCTTTGGCGTGGAAGCTCTGCCACGCCGCCATCGCGGTGGCCGGGTCCTCGGGTGTGCGGTCCTGCTCTTTGCTGATCAACAGCGCGAAATACTGCATGTTCGTCACCTCCGATAGCGAGCGAAGCCTCGTGCTCCACTCTCTACCCATCCGACGAACGACGCAGCCCTAATCCGACAGCGCGGCGAAAATCAGGCCGAGGCACCCGGCTTGAGGTAGGTCACCAGGCTGCAGTCCAGCATCTCGTCACCGAAGTAGTGCTCGCAGCCGCGTAGGTACTTCATGTAGCGCTGGTAGACCTCTTCGGATGTGACCTCGATGGCCTTGTCCTTGTTGGACTCCAGGGTGTCACCCCAGATGTGCAGCGTCTTGACGTAGTGATCGCGCAGTGAAAGCGGTTCGGGGACAACGAAACCCGCCTTCTCGCCGTGTTCGACCATCATCTCGGTGGTCGGCAGGCGGCCTCCCGGGAAGATCTCGGTGACGATGAACTTGATGAAGCGCACGGTTTCGAAGGTGAGCTTCTTGCCGCGCGCGTTCAGGTTGTACGGGTGGTAGCTGACGCTGCTCTGCACGGTCATGCGGCCGTCGTCGGGCATGATGTCGAACGTCCGCTTGAAGAAGTCGTCGTAGTTCTCGTGCCCGAAGTGCTCGAATGCCTCGATCGATACGATTCGGTCGACGGGCTCGCTGAAGTCTTCCCAGTTCAGCAGCCGCACCTCACGGGAGCGGTTGGTGTCGATCGCACCCAGCACCTGTTCGCAGCGGGCGTGCTGATTCTTCGACAGGGTCAAGCCGATGACGTTGACGTCGTAGCGCTCCACGGCGCGGCGCATCGTGGTGCCCCACCCGCAGCCGATGTCGAGCAGGGTCATCCCGGGTTGGAGGTCCAGCTTGTCCAGGTTGAGGTCGATCTTGGCGTATTGAGCCTCTTCGAGGGTCAGGTCGGGCGGCTCGAAGTACGCGCAACTGTAGGTTCGGGTGGGGTCCTGGAACAGGGCGAAGAAATCGTCGGAGACGTCGTAGTGCGCCTGGATGTCCTCCGAACGCGTTCGGATCTTCGTCGCACTAGTCGGTTGCTCTGCCATTTGCGTTTAGTCTCCTGAATTCACTGCTTTCAAACCCGTTGCCCATCTTCGCCCGATTGACCAGCAACGATACCCACACCTAATCGGGCTGCTTAACTGCCGGCGGCGCGTTATGCCCGGCCCCCCGCGGCCCGACCCATCAGTCTACTTTTCCAGTGTGAACTGGTTGCAGTCGATATAGCCCATCCGGAATGCGTTGGCGCAGCCGGTCAGGAATTTCAGGTATCGCTGGTATACCTCTTCGGACTGGATTTCGACGGCCTGGTCTTTATGAGCCGTGAGGGCATCGGCCCACAGGTCGAGGGTGCGGGCGAAGTCGGACTGCAGTGACTGACGCCGGGTGACGTCGAAACCCGCCTTGGCGCTGTGGTCCTCTACTTTCTCGATGGACGGCAGGCGGCCCCCCGGGAAGATGTCGGTCAGGATGAACCGGATGAACTTCGCCATCTCGATCGTCACCGGTATGCCGCGCTCCGTCATCTGCGCGGGATGCAAGGCGGTGATCGAATGCAGCAGCATCACCCCGTCGTCCGGCAGGACGTCGTAGGCGAATTTGAAGAAGTCGTCGTAGCGTTCGAAGCCGAAGTGCTCGAGCGCTTCGATGATGACGATGCGGTCGACCTGCTCGCTGAAATCCGCCCAGTCGGTCAGCAGCACCCGGTGTGAGCGCTTCGAGTCGATGGTGTCGAGCACCTGCTGGCAGTAGGCGTCCTGATTCTTGGACAAGGTCACCCCGACGACGTTGACGTCGTACTTCTCGACGGCACGCTTCATCATCGAACCCCAGCCACAACCGATGTCGAGCAGGGTCATCCCCGGCTCCAGCGCCAGTTTGTCGAGTGTCAGATCCAGCTTCGCGACCTGCGCTTCGTGCAGCGACATGCCCTCGTGGGGAAAGTATGCGCAGCTGTAAGTGCGGGTCGGATCCTGGAACAGCGCGAAGAATTCGTTGGACAGGTCGTAGTGCGCCCGAACATCGGCCTCGTTAGACCGCGTGCGCGTGGCACCCGCTGAACTTTCAGACATATGTCCCCCCGTGGACATGGCTCCCGGCGGGAGACCATCTGGGGGACCCTACACCCGGGCGGACGCATCGCTCGGATTTGAGCTGCGATGCCACCGGGTTTCTCGATCGGTGATCCGCCACCTGTCCGGGGCGGACGCGATCGCTACTTCTCCAGGGTGAATTGGTTGACGTCGATGTAGCCGACCCGGAACGCGTTGGCGCAGCCGGTCAGGTATTTCATGTAGCGCTCGTAGACCTCTTCGGACTGGATCTCGATGGCCTCGTCCTTGTGCGACTCGAGCGCCGCTGCCCACAGGTCGAGGGTCCGGGCGTAGTGCGGCTGCAGCGATTGGCGCCGGGTCAACCGGAAACCGTGCTTCGACGAGTGGTCCTCCACCTTCTCGATGGAGGGCAGCCGCCCGCCCGGGAAGATCTCGGTGACGATGAACTTGATGAAGCGGGCCATCTCGAAGGTCAGCGGTATGCCACGTTCGACGATCTGCGGCCCGGTCAATCCGGTGATCGTGTGCAGCAGCATCACGCCGTCATCGGGCAGCACGCTGTGGGCCATCGTGAAGAAGTCGTCGTAGCGGTCGTGGCCGAAGTGCTCGAACGCGCCGATCGAGACGATGCGGTCCACGGGCTCGTCGAACTGCTCCCAGCCGGCCAGCAGCACCTGCTTGCTCCGGGTGCTGTCCATTTCGTCGAACGACTTCTGCACGTGCGCGGCCTGGTTCTTCGACAGCGTCAGGCCGACGACGTTCACGTCGTACTTCTCGACCGCGCGGCGCATCGTGGCACCCCAGCCGCAGCCGACGTCGAGCAGGGTCATGCCCGGTTGCAGGCCGAGCTTGCCCAGCGCCAGATCGATCTTGGCGAGCTGGGCTTCTTCGAGCGTCATGTCGTCGCGCTCGAAGTAGGCGCAGCTGTAGGTCTGGCTGGGATCCAGGAACAGGCGGAAGAAGTCGTCGGACAGGTCGTAGTGCGCCTGCACATCGGCGAAGTGCGGTGTCAGTTTCCGAGCCATGACCGTTTGCCTTCCTGACGAAAACGCACCTAAACATACCCCGCGCATGCCCCGGGACCGATTATCCGATCCCGGGGGTCAGTGCAGCGGGGTTACTTCGCGAGCGTGAATTGGTTGACGTCGACGTAGCCTTGCCGGAATTTGTCGGCGCAGCCGGTCAGGTATTTCATGTAGCGCTCGTAGACTTCTTCGGACTGGATGTCGATCGCCTCGTCCTTGCGCGCTCGCAACGCCGCTGCCCACAGATCCAGCGTCTTGGCGTAGTGCGGCTGCAGCGACTGGCGGCGGGTGAGCGTGAAACCCGCATCGCGCGAATGTTCCTCCACCATAGGGATTTTCGGCAACCGCCCGCCGGGGAAGATCTCCCGCTGAATGAAGATGATGAACCGCAGCAAGTCGATGGAGATGGGCAAGCCCAGGTCGATGATCTCTTGCTTGGTGAAGTCGGTGATGGTGTGCAGCAGCATCACGCCGTCGCCGGGCAACACGTGGTAGGCCATCTTGAAGAAGTCGCTGTAGCGGTCGTGGCCGAAGTGCTCGAACGCGCCGATCGACACGATGCGGTCGACGGGTTCGTCGAACTCTTCCCAGCCGGCCAGCAGCACGCGCTTGCTGCGGGGGTTGTCCATCTCGTCGAACGACTTCTGCACGTGCGCGGCCTGGTTCTTCGACAGTGTCAGCCCGATCACGTTCACGTCGTACTTCTCGATCGCGCGGCGCATCGTCGCGCCCCAGCCGCAGCCGACGTCGAGCAGCGTCATGCCTGGCCGAAGGCCCAGCTTGCCCAGTGACAAATCAATCTTGGCGAGCTGAGCTTCTTCGAGCGTCATGTCCTCGCGTTCGAAGTAGGCGCAGCTGTAGGTCTGGCTGGGATCCAGAAAAAGCCGGTAGAAGTCGTCGGACAGGTCGTAGTGCGCCTGCACGTCATCGAAGTGTGGTTCCAGTTTTTGAGCCATCAGCGTGCGCCCTCCCCGCGAAAACGCATCGAATATCCCCCGAGCCCGCGTGGGGCAAATTTTATTACTCAGCATCTGCCCGCATTGACGAACCGCGAAACCTCGCAGTTCAACCCGACTGTCATGTCGGGCGTGTCGCGCTACTTGGCGAGGGTGAACTGTCCGACGTTGGAGATGCCTTTGCGGAACAGGTCCGCGCAACCGGTGAGGTAGCGCATGTAGCGGTCGTAGACCTCTTCGGACTGGATGGCGATGGCGCGCTCGCGATTGGCCTCCAGATTGGCCGCCCACATGTCCAGCGTCCGCACGTAGTGCGACTGCAGATATTGAGTCTGCTCAAGCGAGAACCCACTGGCCTGCGCGAGATCGACGATGTCGGGTTCACCGCACATCTGGCCGCCGGGGAAGATCTCCTTGCCGAGGAACCGCAGAAAGCGCAGATCGCTCATCGTGATCGGGATGCCGTGCTCTTTCCAGTACGACTGCGGATGGGTGAAGATGCTGTGCATCAGCAGCCGGCTGTCGTCAGGCAGAACGTCGTAGGCCCAGTCCCAGAACGCCGGCCACCGGTCTTTTTTGAACGCGTCGAAGGCCTCAAAGCTGATGATCCGGTCGACGTGCTCGTCGAACTCTTCCCAGCCCTGCAGCCGGGCCTCGGCCCGGCGCGTGGTTGGGATCGCGGCAAGACGAGATTTGCTGCGCTCGTAGTGATTTCGGCTCAGGGTGATGCCGACGACGTTGACGTCGTACTTCTCCACTGCACGGACCAGGGCTCCGCCCCAACCACATCCGACGTCGAGCAGCGTCATTCCCGGCTCGAGCTTCAGCTTGTCCAGGCCCAGATCCAGCTTGGCCAGCTGCGCCTCTTCCAGCGTCATGTCGTCGTTCTTGAAGTAGGCGCAGGTGTAGACCATGTTGGGGTCCAAGAACAACGCGAAGAAGTCATCAGAAATGTCGTAGGTAGCCTGCGACTCTTCGTAATACGGCTTCAATTTCGCGACCATCGCGTCCTCCCAAGTATCAACGCTACAACTCTGTGAGATGTCGTGCGAAAGTTGCGACCAACAAGAACAGCCTAAGCCGCCTGCTCGACTCCGGCTCAGCTGGCTTCGGCGAAATTGCTCGTCAAAATACCGATCACCGGATCCCACAGCTGCTGTGGCAGATCATGTCCCATTCCGTCCAATAACACCAATCGGGCACCGCGTATTGCGCGCGCGATCGCACGTCCCCCGAAGGGCCGCATCAGTTTGTCGGATCGACCATGGATGACAACCGTCGGCGCCGTGATGCGCCGGTCGTGGTGGAGCAGGCTCCCGCTGCCCAGGATCGCACTGAACTGCCCGGCGATGCCCTGTGGGTAGTAACTGCGGTCGTATCCCTCGGCGGCCTCCGCGCGAAGCTGCTCGTCGGGAATGCGGTACCCCGGACTGCCGATGATCCTGCTCACTCGGACCGCATTGTCGAGGATCACGTCGCGGGGTGAGCTCGGCGGCGGACCTTTGATCAGCGCCAGCAATGCACGCGGCGCCGGCGGGGGCAGGAACGCCGAATTGTTGCTCGAGAAGAGGACCCCGAGAGTCCTTGTGCGATGGGCGAATTGAGCGGCGAAGACCTGGGCGATCATACCGCCCATCGATGCCCCGACGACATGCGCCGCCTCGATGCCCAGATGGTCCAGCACCGCCGCGGCGTCCTCGGCCATGTCCTCGAGGGTGTACGCCGCCTTGCTGCGCAGACCTACCCAGGAGCGGCCCAATCGCGTGACCAACGACTGACCGACGCTACGTCGCTCGGTCTTGCTGGACAGTCCGACATCCCGGTTGTCGTAGCGGATTACCCGCAGGCCATGGCCGACCAGCCGCTCGCAGAACTCGGTGCGCCACAGCAGCAGCTGGGCGCCGAGGCCCATGATCAACAACACGGGCGGGTCGTCGGGGTCGCCCATGTCTTCGTAGTAGAGCTTCAGGTCGCTGGAACCCGGTCCGGCAGTCGCATAGCCGTTGCGGATCTCCACCTAGACCTCCACGTCGGAAGAGTGCTCGCGGCTGACCTCGACCATGAAGTTGGCGAAGTACCCGGTGAGCTGCGGGTCCGACATCATCTGCCACTTCGGCGCGAGCAGCTTCATGTACCGCTCGACGTAGAGGAACTGCTTGCCGATCAACACCAACTCGCGCGGCAGCTTCACGTCGTAGGCATCGGCCAGCGCCGACAGCTGCCGGCCGATGTCGGCATACGACATGTCGCCCAGCGTCGACATGGTCAGCGGGGTGGCGAAGCGCTCCAGGTCCTTGGCGGCCTCGGCTTCGGGCTTGACCGTGCCGACGGCTCCCATCAGCACGACGATCTTGCCGGCCGCGGCGTGGTCCTTTTTGACCAGCAACGCGTACACCAGTTCGCGCAGCAACCAACGGGTGCGCGGGTCGATGCGGCCCATGATGCCGAAGTCGAAGAACACGATGCGGCCCTGATCGTCGACGTACAGGTTGCCCGCGTGCAGGTCGCCGTGGAACAGCCCGTGCCGCAGGCCGCCCTCGAACAGCGAGAACAGCAGCGCCTTCACCAGTTCGACGCCGTCGAACCCGGCCTTGCGGATGGCGGCGACGTCGTCGATGCGGATGCCCTGCACCCGCTCCATCGTCAGCACCCGGTCGCTGGTGAAGTCCCAGTGCACGGTCGGCACCCGGATGTTGCGGCCCAGCGGCGACACGTGCAGATGCGAGACCCAGGCCTCCATCGACTGCGCCTCGAGACGGAAATTCAGCTCCTCGGCCAGGTTGGCGGAGAAGTCGGCGACCACGTCCTGTGCCGAGAGCCGGCGGCCCAGCTTCGCCAGCTCGACGGCCTGGGCGAAGCGTTTCAGGATCTGCAGGTCGGCGGCCACCCGGCGACGGATGCCGGGACGCTGGATCTTGACCACCACCTCCTCGCCGCTGTGCAGCGTGGCGTAATGCACCTGCGCGATGGACGCCGAGGCGAACGGCGTCTCGTCCCACTCGGCAAACAGGTCGGCCGGGTCGGCACCGAGCTCCTCGACGAACAGCTTGTGCACCTCTTGGGAGTCGGCCGGCGGGACCCGGTCCAGCAGGCCGCGGAATTCGCGGGACAGCGACTCGCCGAAGGCGCCCGGGCTGGAGGCGATGATCTGGCCGAACTTCACATACGTCGGACCCAGGTCGGCGAAGGTCTGGGGCAGCTGCTTGATCACCTTCTGCTGCCACGGGCCCCGGCCCGGCAGCGTGGTGAGGACGCGAGCCGCGGAGCGAGTGACCTGCCAACCGGTGACCGCGACTCGGGCCGCTTCGATCGGCAACGGCACCCGGTCGAGCTTGGCAACGTCTCGGTGTTTGGTAGAGCTCATCTGTGCAGTCTGCCAAACCAGGGCTGCCAAGGCCCAATTCGCTGTCCGGTGAGCAGGCGTTTTACCGATCCGGCCCGGTGTTCACGCCTTTTTCCAAGGCGTGACCCAGCCCTCGATCGCCCAGCCTTCCAGCCCCGCGATCAGCTCGTACATCGTGGCTCCGTCGATGGTCTCCCGGACGATGTCGGCGTGCCCCGCGTGGCGGGCCAGCTCGTTGATGACGTGCAGGATCACCCACCGCACCGACCAGGCATCCAAGTCCTTGGGGAACCACGGAACATCGTGTGGCACCGGCACCGGGGCGTCGAGGTCGGCGGTTTCCACCAGGCGCAGCGACGCCGCGTTCTGTGCTGCGAAATCCCGCAGCAGCCCGTCCAGCGTCTCGTCGGTCCGCATCACGTGTTGGTCGGCGAACGCCGCGGCGTCGAACGGTCGGGGGTCTCGCGGAGCTTCGCCCGGTGCGGCCGCGACCCGTGCCATCCAGCTGCGTTGCATCCGTGTGACGTGCTTGACCAGCCCGCCGACCGACAGCGCACTGGCCGACGGTGCCGACCGGGCCTGCTCGTCGGTGAGGCCGTAGGACACCGCGAAATAGGAGCTTTGGTGAAACGCCAGGTATTCGCGCAGGGCGCTGCGCTCGTCGGTCACCGGCGGGGCGAGGGCTGGCATGATCGATCCTCCTGGTTGAGCGGGTAGTCGGCGCACGGCCGTGACGTCAGGTCAGCCGTAGCGCCGAGTTTTCCAGCTACCGGTGACAGCTTTGCGCTGCGCCGACGGCTTAACCCCCGGCGCCGGGGGGTCGCGCGTTAAGGTGCGGGCATGCAGCTGATTTCGGCGCAGGCGACCGAACTGTTCGTCGGGCCGCAGGACACGCCGCTACAGCTGGTCCGTGTCGCCGTCGAGGGGGTGACCGAGCCGACGCCGCTGGGCATCGACGGCGACGGCCTGAGCGGCGAGGCGATCGCCGAGGCCGGCGCCGACGCCGTCGAGATCGCGGTGACCGTGCGGCGCCCGATCGTCGGCGAGCGGCGGCCCGCCCGGGTGCATGCCGGCGCCGACAGTGTTGCGTTCGAGTTCACCGTCGCCGAGCCGGGCTGGACGATGTTCATGGTCAGTCATTTCCATTACGACCCGGTGTGGTGGAACACCCAAGGCGCCTACACCAGTGAATGGCGAGAAGACCCGCCGGGCAAAGGCCGGCAGACCAACGGTTTCGAACTGGTGCACGCGCATCTGGAAATGGCCCGCCGCGAGCCCGAGTACAAATTCGTGCTGGCCGAGGTGGACTACCTCAAGCCGTACTGGGACACCCACCCCGAGGACCGCGCCGATCTGCGCCGCTTCATCGCGCAAGGCCGGGTCGAGATCATGGGCGGCACCTACAACGAACCCAACACCAACCTCACCAGCCCCGAGACGACGATCCGAAACCTGGTGCACGGCATTGGTTTTCAGCGCGATGTGCTGGGCGCCGATCCGGCCACGGCCTGGCAGCTCGACGTGTTCGGCCACGACCCGCAGTTCCCTGGGATGGCCGCCGATGCCGGGCTGACCTCGAGTTCATGGGCCCGCGGACCGCACCACCAGTGGGGACCGACGCACTCGGGCGGTGTCGAGGGCATGCAGTTCTGCAGCGAGTTCGAATGGATTTCGCCGTCGGGGCGTGGCCTGCTCACGCACTACATGCCGGCGCATTACGGGGCCGGCTGGGGGATGGATTCGTCGGCGTCGCTGGCCGAGGCGTGCGACGCCACGTATGCGGTGTTCGATCAGCTCAAGAGAGTCGCGTTGACCCGCAACGTGCTGTTGCCGGTGGGCACCGACTACACCCCGCCGAACAAGTGGGTCACCGAAATCCACCGCGACTGGGCAGCGCGCTACACCTGGCCGCGCTTCGTGTGCGCGTTGCCGAAGGAGTTCTTCGCCGCGGTGCGTGCCGAGCTCGACGAGCGCGGGTCGGTGCCGTCCCCGCAGACGCGCGACATGAACCCGATTTACACCGGCAAGGACGTCTCCTACATCGACACCAAACAAGCCAACCGTGCCGCCGAAAACGCGGTGCTGGACGCCGAGCGTTACGCGGTGTTCGCCGCGCTGATGACCGGCGCCGACTATCCACAGGCCGCGCTGGCCAAGGCATGGGTGCAGCTGGCCTACGGCGCGCACCACGACGCGATCACCGGCTCGGAATCCGACCAGGTCTACCTCGACCTGCTGACCGGTTGGCGTGACGCGTGGGAGCTGGGCAGCGCGGCCCGCGACAACTCCCTGGCGCTGCTGTCCAGTGCTGTGCGTCCCGCGACCGGTGATGTGGTCGTGTGGAATTCGCTGACGCATCCGCGCACCGACATCGTCACCGCGCGGGTCGATCCGCCGCTGCCAGCGGGGGTCCGGGTGCGCGACGCCGATGGTGCCGAGCTGCCCGCAATGGTCGAGCACGACGGGCGGTCGGTCAGCTGGCTCGCCCGCGACATCCCGTCGCTGGGCTGGCGGTCGTATCGACTGATTGCGGCCGATGAGGCGACCGGCTGGGAGTCGGTGGCCGGACACCAGATCGAAAACGAGCACTACCGGTTGACGGTCGACCCCGCCCGGGGCGGGGCGGTGGTGTCGTTGGTTCACTTGACCGGCCGGGAAGGCCGCGAGCTGATCGCGGACGGGCGGGTGGGCAACGAGCTCGCCGTCTACGACGAATACCCGGCCCACCCGACGCAGGGCGAGGGCCCGTGGCATCTGCTGCCCAAGGGGCCGGTGGTGGGCTCGTCGGAATCGCCGGCGCAGGTGCAGGCTTACCGCGGGCCGCTCGGTCAGCGGCTCGTCGTGCGCGGCCGGATTGACGAATTGCTCTGTTACACACAGACATTGACGCTGTGGAACGGTGTGACGCGGGTGGACTGCCGCACCACGATCGACGACTTCACCGGTGCGGATCGCCTGCTGCGGCTGCGCTGGCCGTGTCCGGTGCCGGGCGCTATGCCGGTCAGCGAGGTGGGCGACGCCGTCGTCGGCCGCGGTTTCGCGTTGCTGCACGACGGACCCGAATCGGTGGACACCGAGCACTTGCCGTGGACCTTGGACAACCCGGCCTACAGCTGGTTCGGTCTCTCATCAGCTGTTCGGGTTAGATTGGGGGGCAACGATATTCGTGCGCTATCCGTAGCCGAAGTGGTGTCGCCGTCGGAAGCGGCGTCGGGACCGCTGGCGCGCGAGCTGATGGTCGCCCTGGTCCGCGCCGGCGTGACGGCTACCTGCAGCGGCGCCCAAAGACCGCGCTACGGCAACCTCGCGGTCGACTCCAACCTGCCCGACGTCCGCATTGCGCTGGGCGGGCCTGACCGCAACGCCTTCACCAAAGCATTACTCGCCGAAGCCGATCCGGAGTACGCCAAGGAACTCCAACGCCAGCTGTCGAAGCGGGGCCGGGCCAGGGTGTGGGTGCCCGCGGCGAAGTCGTTGGCGGCGGCGTGGGTGCCAGGAGTCGACCTGAGTGGGGTGCGCGCGCTGCCCGTACTGGTGATCGACGGTACCGACGACAAGCGTCTGGACGCCGAAATAGCCGCGGTGGCAGACGATCTCGACGACGCCGAGATCGTCGTCAAACAGCGCGCCGCGTCGGGGGCCGAACCCTTCGAATCCCGCACGGTCGCGTTGCTCAACCGCGGGGTGCCGAGCTTTGCCGTCGACAGCGAAGGCACCTTGCACACCGCGTTGTTGCGGTCCTGCACCGGCTGGCCGTCCGGCACCTGGATCGACGAACCGCGCCGCACCGCTCCCGACGGGTCGAATTTCCAACTGCAGCACTGGACACACCATTTCGACTACGCGCTGGCCAGCGGCGACGGTGACTGGCGGCACGCCGACATCCCGAACCGCAGCGCGCAGTTCTCGCATCCGCTGCGCGCCGTCTTTCCCGAGCAACAGCGCGGCGACCTGGCGTCCACCGGGTCGCTGCTGCACGTCGAGCCCGTCGACACCGTGCACCTCGGCGCGCTCAAGGCGGCCGGCAACCCGCTGACGGCCGGTCGCGCCGAGTCCGTCGACCCCGGCGCGGTCGCGCTGCGGCTGGTCGAAACCGCCGGCGGGCGCGCCCGGGTCTCGGTCGGCTCCACGCTCGGCGCGCTGGGCCCGCTACACCTCGCCGATCTGCTGGAGAAGCCGCAGGATCGCAAGCGCTCGATCGAGCTGCACGGTTACCAGGTCGCCACCGTGCTGGCCCGGCTCGAGATCCCCAAGGCATTCGACGAGCCCACCGCGCTGGCCCCGGAAGCCGAGACCGCACAGCCGCTGTACGCGCGCTACTGGCTGCACAATCGCGGGCCCGCGCCGCTGGGCGGGCTGCCGGCCGTCGCACACCTGCATCCCCAGCGGGCGACCGCCGAGCCGAGCGGAAAGTTGACCCTGCGGCTCACCGCGGCCAGTGACTGCACCGACAGCGAGCTGCACGGCGTGGTCGCGCTCGTGTGCCCGGACGGCTGGTCCGCGACACCTGCCGAGCTGCCGCTGCGGCTCGGCAGCGGCGATCACCGGGAGGCCGACGTGGTGCTGACCATCCCGGCCGATGCCGCGCCCGGGCTCTATCCGGTCCGGGCGCAGCTGCGCATCTTCGGCGACGACATCCCGGCCGCCTGGCACCAGACCGTGGAGGACGTGAGCATCGTCGAAGTCGGCGCGGACCCCGACACCGAGTTGGTCTACCTCGTCGAGGGGCCCGAGGAAGTCTCACTGCGAGCCGGTGAGACCGGCCGGGTGGCCGTGACGATCGGCAGTCACGCCGCGGCGGACCTGTCGGCCGAGGCCCATCTGATCAGCCCCTGGGGCACCTGGGAATGGATCGGCCCGGCCGCGGTCGGTGCGGTGCTGCCGACTGGGGGCACCGTCGAGTTCGGCTTCGACGTCAGCCCACCGCCGTGGCTGGAACCCGGCCAATGGTGGGCGCTGATCCGGGTGGGCTGCGCGGGGCGGCTGGTCTACTCGCCGGCGGTGCGGGTGACCGTGACATGAGCACGCACCCGGTCGCCACCGTCGCGGGCGCACCCGTCGCGGTCGAGGAGGTCGACGCGGCCGAGGCGCGATTGCGCAGCGGCCCACACGCCGCGGCGCTGCCCGCGCGCGGCACCAGCGAGGGCCGCCAGCTGCGCCGCTGGCTCACCCAGCTTCTGGTGACCGAACGCGTGGTCGCCGCCGAGGTGGCCACGCGCGGATTGAGCGTCGGCGACGCGCCGACCGAGGCCGAGCTGCTGCCCGACGTGACGGCCCGGCTGGAGATCGGCAGTGTGGCCGCGGCGGCGCTGGCGGACCCCCGAGCGCGAGCGCTGTTCGTCGACGTGACGGCCGCCGTCGGGGTCAGCGATCAACAGGTGGCCGACTATCACGCCCGCAATCCGCTGCGGTTCGCCGCGGCGAGCCCCGACCGCCACGGCTGGCGCACGCCGCCGTGCGTCGAGCCGCCGCTGGGGCAGGTGCGCTCCGCGGTCGCCGAGCATCTGCGCGGCGCGGCGCGCCGTCGCGCGTTCCGGCTGTGGCTGGACGAGCGCCGCGCCGCCCTGGTCCGGCTCGCCGCGGGTTACGAGCATCCCGGTGACCCGCGCCAGCCCGACAACACGCATCGGCACTGATCGACCATGCTTACTCTTGGTCTGGACATCGGCGGCACGAAAATCGCTGCGGGACTTGTGAATTCCGGCGCAGCGCTGGTGTACAACGCCACCCGGCCCACCCCGCCCGGTGGTTCGGCCGACCAGGTGTGGGAGGTGGTCGCCGCCATGGTCGCCGACGCCCTGGCGGCGGCCGGCGGTGCGGTCCGCGCGGTGGGGATCGCTTCGGCCGGGCCCATCGACCTGCGCAGCGGAACCGTCAGCCCGATCAATATCAAAGGCTGGCAACGTTTTCCGTTACGCGACCGGGTCACCGCGGCGGTGCCCGGGGTGCCGGTGCGCCTCGGCGGCGACGGATTGTGCATGGCCCTGGGCGAGCACTGGCAGGGCGCGGGGCGGGGTGCGGGCTTTCTGCTGGCCATGGTGGTGTCGACCGGCGTCGGAGGCGGATTGGTACTCAACGGTGCGCCCTACACCGGGCGCACCGGCAATGCCGGGCATGTCGGTCACGTGGTCGTCGAAGAGGGCGGTGAGCGGTGCGCATGCGGGGGCCGCGGGTGCGTCGAGACGGTCGCGGCAGGTCCGTGGCTGGTGCGCTGGGCGCGGGCCAACGGATGGTCAGCGCCGCCTGCTGCCGGCGCCCGCGAGCTGTCCGCCGCAGCGGCGGATGGGGACGCGGTAGCGCTGCGGGCATTCCGGCGAGGCGCCACCGGGCTGGCGGCGATGATCGCTTCGGTGGCGGCGGTCTGCGACCTGGACCTTGTCGTCATCGGGGGAGGAGTCGCAAAGTCCGGCCCCGTGTTGTTCGACCCGTTGCACGCGGTGCTGGCCGACTACGCCGGGCTGGATTTCCTGGCCGGGTTGCGGGTGGTGCCCGCCGAGCTCGGCGGCGAGGCTGGCCTGGTCGGCGCGGCCCGGCTGGCGGGGGCTTAACCGACCGCGCGCGCTGCCTACCGTGCGACGGTCTGCACCGGCTGCCGGCGCATTTGCTCTGCTGAGCGTCGCCGTCACCTGAGATCCGCCGTTTTGGCCGACCGCGTGTTGTCACGCTATCCTTGGTGCCGATCCACCGAAGACCGTCGGTCACCGAGCAATCGGTTGAAGGTCCGGGAAACATCCCGGCGGCCCACGCAGGAGGACGAGGCATTACCGCCGGCGTTCGCGCCGGAGTAATTCAACGCCCCGTGCCGCTTCCTGCGCCGGGGCGTTCGTCGTTCCTCGGGGGAAGCGCAGACGACACTTTCACCGAGGAGGTTATGCATGGCCAAAGCCGACAAGGCCACCGCCGTAGCGGACATTGTCGAGCAGTTCAGCGCCTCGACCGCGACCGTCATCACCGAGTACCGCGGCCTGACCGTCGCCAACCTGGCCGAGTTGCGCCGCTCGCTGGCGGGTTCGGCCACTTACACCGTGGCCAAGAACACGCTGATCAAGCGGGCGGCGACCGAAGCCGGGATCGAGGGTCTCGACGAGCTGTTCGCGGGGCCGACGGCCATCGCGTTCGTCAGCGGCGAGCCCGTCGACGCCGCCAAAGCCATCAAGACCTTCGCCAAGGACAACAAGGCGCTGGTCATCAAGGGTGGCTACATGGACGGCCACCCGCTGACGGTGGCCGAGGTCGAGCGGATCGCCGACCTGGAATCGCGCGAGGTGCTGCTGGCCAAGCTGGCCGGTGCCATGAAGGGCAACCTCGCCAAGGCTGCCGGCCTGTTCAACGCGCCGGTCTCGCAGTTCGCCCGCCTCGCGGCCGCCCTGCAAGAGAAGAAGGCGGCCGACCCGGCTGCCGCAGCGGCTCCGGCCGCAGCACCCGCTCCCGAGGCAGCCGCTTCGGAGGCACCCGCCGAGGCAGAAGCACCCGCCGAGACACCGGCTGACGCCGAATAACCCAAAAACCCACACCAGGAAGGACCCACACCATGGCAAAAATCTCCACCGAAGACCTGCTCGACGTCTTCAAGGAAATGACCCTGCTTGAGCTCTCGGACTTCGTGAAGAAGTTCGAGGAGACCTTTGAGGTCACCGCGGCCGCCCCGGTCGCCGTTGCCGCTGCCGGTGGCGCCGCCGCCGGTGGTGCGCCCGCCGAGGCCGCCGAGGAGCAGTCGGAGTTCGACGTCATCCTCGAGGCCGCCGGCGACAAGAAGATCGGCGTCATCAAGGTGGTCCGCGAGATCGTCTCCGGTCTGGGCCTGAAAGAGGCCAAGGACCTGGTCGACGGCGCACCCAAGCCGCTGCTGGAGAAGGTCGCCAAGGAAGCCGCCGAGGAAGCCAAGGGCAAGCTCGAGGCCGCCGGCGCGACCGTCACCGTCAAGTAGTTCAATACGCGCAACCCCCGGGAGCCCTAGTGGCTGTGGTCCCGGGGGTTTCGTGTATTCAGCGGGAAAACGCCGACCATACGGACTGTGCCACCCGCTCGGCCGTATCTCCCAGGGCGACAAGCAGATTCGACGTCAGCGCGTTGAGCACCGGGGCGACGGCCGAGCCGTCGTCGCCGTAGTAACCGGCGAGCTCCAGCATCACGAACCCGTGTATCTGCGCCCAAAATTGGGCCGCGGTGGCCACGACGCTGGCGTCGTCGTCCGCGCCACCCGCGGTGATCCGGCCCGCCAGCATGCACCGGCGCACCACCCGGACCACATGCGCGAAGCTGGGGTGATGCTGCTCGATCTCGGCAACCGTGAGCGTCAGGACGTTGCCAGCCGGCGCGTTGATGCCGTGCGCGCTGGTGCTGCCGAACATAAGGCGATACATGTGTGGCCGTTCGATCGCGTAACGGCGATAGGCGGCGCCGGTGCAGAACAGATCGGCGACCGGGTCCTCGGTCTGGGGCACCCGTTGCGCCTCCTCGAACTGTCGCAAGCCCTCCTCGGCGACCGCCGAGATCAGCGCCTGCATCCCGCCGAAATGCGTATACACCGACATCGTCGAGGTCCCCGCTGCGCCGGCCACCTTGCGGGTCTGCAGTGCGTCGGGCCCGTGCTCGTCGAGCAGGCCGACCGCCGCGTGCAGCATCTCGTCGCGAACGCTGCGCTGAAGTTCCGAAGTCATCTCTCCAACCATCTCTGATGAGGCCTTGCCATCTTCTCACCGTCGGCGTACGGTCTCAATAACGCTGAAATATCAATGTTATAGGAGCTCAGCAGTGACTTCCACACAAACAGCCAGATCCGAGAACCCCTATCTCGAAGACTTCCTGGCGCCGGTGGACGCCGAGGTGACCGCGACCGACTTGCAAGTCACCGGGCAGATCCCGGAGCACCTCGACGGGCGCTACCTGCGCAACGGGCCCAACCCGGCCGCGGAGGTGGACCCGGCCACCTATCACTGGTTCACCGGCGATGCGATGGTGCATGGCGTCGCCCTGCGCGACGGACAGGCCTGCTGGTACCGCAACCGCTGGGTCCGCACGCCGCCCGCGTGCGCCGCGCTCGGCGAGCCCGAGCCCCACGGGCTGAACCCGCGCGCCGGGATGCTGTCGGTCGCTCCCAACACCAACGTGCTGCCCCACGCCGGGCGGACCCTGGCGCTGGTCGAAGGCGGCGGTGCCATCTACGAGCTCACCGAGGACCTGGACACCGTCCAGCCCTGCGATTTCGACGGCACCCTGTTCGGCGGCTACACCGCGCACCCGCACCGCGATCCGCGCACCGGCGAACTGCACGCGGTGTCCTATTGCTTCGGTCGCGGGCGCACCGTGCAGTACTCGGTGATCGACACCAACGGCCGCGCGCGGCGCACCGTCGACATCGAAGTGAGCGGGTCGCCGATGATGCACGACTTCTCCCTGACCGATAAGTACGTGGTG
Organism: Mycobacterium sp. pR1184; assembly: GCF_041287235.1. Taxonomy (NCBI): domain Bacteria; kingdom Bacillati; phylum Actinomycetota; class Actinomycetes; order Mycobacteriales; family Mycobacteriaceae; genus Mycobacterium; species Mycobacterium sp. pR1184. The sequence continues at coordinate 357,939 of NZ_JBGGKR010000001.1, forward strand.
ATCTATGACCTGCCGGTGACGTTCGACCCGATGCAGGTCGTGCCGGCCGGCGTGCCGCGCTGGTTGAGTGCGCCTGCCCGCCTGGTGGTGCAATCGCTGCTCGGCCGGGTCCGGATCCCCAGTCCGATGATGACGGCGATGAACGGAAATCGGCAGCCGACGAATCGGATGCCCTATAGCTGGAAGGACAACTATCCGGCGCGCATCGGGGTGATGCCCCGCGAAGGTGGCAACAAGGACGTGCGCTGGTTCGACATCGAACCCTGTTACGTGTTCCACCCGCTCAACGCCTACTCGGAGACGCGCGGCGGGGCTCGACAACAAGAAGAGGTCCTGGTCCTCGACGTGTGCAGTTACGCGCGGATGTTCGAGCGCGATCTGCGCGGCCCCGGCGACAGCCGGCCGACACTGGATCGCTGGACGATCAACCTCACCACCGGTGCGGTTGCCACCGAACGCCGCGATGACCGTCCGCAGGAGTTTCCCCGCATCGACGAATCGTTGCTGGGCGGCCGGCACCGGTTCGGCTACGCCGTCGGGTTGGACGGCGGCTACCTGTCCGGTGGCATCGCCGAGATGACCTCGGCGCTCTACAAACACGACTATGCGACCGGCTCGAGCAGCGCCGCGGCGCTGGATCCGGGCCTTTTGCTCGGTGAGATGTGCTTTGTGCCCAACCCGACGAACGGCTCGGCGGAGCGCGCCGAGGATGACGGCGTCCTGATGGGTTACGCCTATCACCGCGGCCGTGACGAGGGGCAATTGTTGTTGCTGGATGCCCAGACTCTCGAGTCGGTTGCCACGGTTCACCTGCCGCAGCGGGTGCCGATGGGCTTCCACGGCAATTGGGCGCCCGCTGTCTGACCCCTTTACCGTTACTGCCAGGACCGTTAGCCTGCCTGCAGGGGTGGGTCTCAGGTCAGCGAATTTTTCGCTGCGGTGCTGTGCAACCATGCTGTGTGGTCCCAGGCGTGCGCTACAGTGACTCATGCCACACAAAGGGGCAGGTGGCAGCATGCGTCGACGGAAGGATTCCTATGGGCGTCGCTATCGAGGTCAGCGGTCTGACCAAGTCCTTCGGAGCCTCCAGGATTTGGGAAGACGTGACCCTGGATATCCCCGCCGGGGAGGTCAGCGTTTTGCTGGGCCCGTCGGGTACCGGCAAGTCCGTGTTTTTGAAGTCGCTGATCGGCCTCCTTCGTCCGGAACGTGGCTCGATTGTCATCGATGGCACCGACATCATCGAGTGCTCGGCCAAGGAGCTCTACGAGATCCGCACGCTGTTCGGGGTGCTGTTCCAGGACGGCGCGTTGTTCGGGTCGATGAACCTGTTCGACAACACCGCGTTCCCGCTGCGTGAGCACACCAAGAAGAAGGAAAGCGAAATCCGTGACATCGTCATGGAGAAGCTCGAGATGGTCGGCCTCGGCGGCGACGAGAAGAAGTTCCCCGGCGAAATCTCCGGTGGTATGCGCAAGCGTGCCGGCCTGGCCCGCGCCCTGGTGCTGGACCCGCAGATCATTCTCTGCGACGAGCCCGACTCCGGTCTGGACCCGGTCCGTACCGCCTACCTGAGCCAGTTGATCCTGGACATCAACGCCCAGATCGACGCGACGATCCTGATCGTCACGCACAACATCAACATCGCCCGCACCGTGCCGGACAACATCGGCATGCTCTTCCGCAAGCACCTGGTGATGTTCGGCCCCCGCGAGGTGCTGCTGACCAGCGACGAGCCGGTGGTGCGCCAGTTCCTCAACGGCCGCCGCATCGGCCCGATCGGTATGTCCGAAGAGAAGGACGAGGCGACCATGGCCGAAGAGCAGGCACTGCTCGACGCCGGTCACCACGCCGGTGGTACTGAAGAAATCGAGGGCGTTCCGCCGCAGATCACCGCGACGCCGGGCATGCCGGAGCGCAAGGGTGTGGCCCGGCGCCAGGCCCGCGTGCGCGAGATGCTGCACACGCTGCCGAAGAAGGCCCAGGCGGCGATCCTCGACGACCTCGAGGGCACCCACAAGTACCAAGCGCACGAGTTCGGCGACTAAAAAATCTGCTGATCCCCAGGCCCGATCGCCACGGCTTGCCGTGGTCGGGCCTGGTCGTGCGTATCGGATGCCGTTGACCGAGGAATTCGGTCACAACTTGCCGCCGCTTCCTCTTGACGAAAAGGCGTGCACAGGTCAATCTGTTGGGCAGCATGTACCCACGGGAAATTCGAGATGCCAGCCAGCGTCGACTCCCTTGGATGGGTAGTTGAGGAATGCGCGCGCCTGCGCTATTGTTGGACGTTGCGCTGGCTACTTCCTGCCCACCTCACCCGCCACTGACACCGTGGTCTTAGCCTGAGCCCCCTCTGCGGTTCAGCTATTAGTTGCGCGCGTGAGGCTTGAGCAGTTCGTTCGCCGGTTTTAACCGAAATAATTTTGCGGCGAGCAGGTCCGGTGGTCCGGTGAGTCGCATGAGGTGCTGGAAGGATGCATCTTGGCAGATTCTCGCCAGAGCAAGACGGACTCCTCTAGTTCTAACAACTCCGTGCCCGGAGCACCTGACCGAGTATCTTTCGCCAAGCTCCGCGAACCGCTTGAGGTTCCGGGGCTTCTCGACGTGCAGACCGACTCCTTTGAGTGGTTGATCGGCTCGCCGCGTTGGCGCGAGATCGCCTCCGCCCGCGGGGACGTCAACCCGGTCGGTGGTCTCGAAGAGGTGCTGTACGAGTTGTCGCCGATCGAGGACTTCTCGGGCTCAATGTCGCTGTCGTTCTCCGACCCGCGCTTCGACGAAGTCAAGGCGCCGGTGGACGAGTGCAAAGACAAGGACATGACGTACGCGGCGCCGCTGTTCGTCACGGCCGAGTTCATCAACAACAACACCGGTGAGATCAAGAGCCAGACGGTCTTCATGGGTGACTTCCCGATGATGACCGAAAAAGGCACGTTCATCATCAACGGGACCGAGCGCGTCGTGGTCAGCCAGCTGGTCCGCTCGCCCGGTGTGTACTTCGACGAGTCGATCGACAAGTCGACCGAGAAGCTGCTGCACAGCGTCAAGGTGATTCCGAGCCGCGGTGCGTGGCTGGAGTTCGACGTCGACAAGCGCGACACCGTCGGTGTGCGCATCGACCGCAAGCGCCGTCAGCCGGTCACCGTGCTGCTCAAGGCGCTGGGCTGGACCAACGAGCAGATTCACGAGCGGTTCGGCTTCTCCGAGATCATGATGTCGACGCTGGAGAAGGACAACACCGCCGGCACCGACGAGGCGCTGCTGGACATCTACCGCAAGCTGCGTCCGGGCGAGCCGCCGACCAAGGAGTCCGCGCAGACCCTGCTGGAGAACCTGTTCTTCAAGGAGAAGCGCTACGACCTGGCCCGCGTCGGCCGCTACAAGGTCAACAAGAAGCTGGGGCTCAACGCCGGCGAGCCGATCACGAGCTCGACGCTGACCGAAGAGGACGTCGTCGCGACGATCGAGTACCTGGTGCGCCTGCACGAAGGCCAGTCGACCATGACGGTTCCCGGCGGCACCGAGGTCCCGGTGGAGACCGACGACATCGACCACTTCGGCAACCGTCGTCTGCGCACCGTGGGTGAGCTGATCCAGAACCAGATCCGGGTCGGTATGTCCCGGATGGAGCGTGTCGTCCGCGAGCGGATGACCACGCAGGACGTCGAGGCCATCACGCCGCAGACCCTGATCAACATCCGGCCGGTCGTCGCCGCGATCAAGGAGTTCTTCGGCACCAGCCAGCTGTCCCAGTTCATGGACCAGAACAACCCGCTGTCGGGTCTGACCCACAAGCGCCGCCTGTCGGCGCTGGGGCCGGGCGGTCTGTCGCGTGAGCGCGCGGGCCTCGAGGTTCGTGACGTGCACCCGTCGCACTACGGCCGGATGTGTCCGATCGAGACCCCGGAGGGGCCGAACATCGGTCTGATCGGGTCGCTGTCGGTGTACGCGCGGGTCAACCCGTTCGGATTCATCGAGACCCCGTATCGCAAGGTGGTCGACGGTGTGGTCAGCGACCAGATCGACTACCTGACCGCCGACGAGGAGGACCGCCACGTCGTGGCGCAGGCCAACTCGCCGATCGACGCGGACGGGCGCTTCGAGGAGTCGCGCGTTCTGGTTCGCCGTAAGGCCGGCGAGGTCGAGTACGTGCCGTCGTCCGAGGTCGACTACATGGACGTATCGCCGCGCCAGATGGTGTCGGTGGCCACGGCCATGATTCCGTTCCTCGAGCACGACGACGCCAACCGTGCCCTGATGGGTGCCAACATGCAGCGCCAGGCGGTTCCGCTGGTGCGCAGCGAGGCGCCGCTGGTCGGTACCGGCATGGAGCTGCGCGCCGCGATCGACGCCGGTGACGTGGTGGTGGCCGAGAAGGCCGGCGTGATCGAGGAGGTGTCCGCCGACTACATCACCGTGATGGCCGACGACGGCACCCGGCACACCTACCGGATGCGCAAGTTCGCCCGCTCCAACCACGGCACCTGCGCCAACCAGTCGCCGATCGTCGACGCGGGAGACCGCGTCGAGGCCGGCCAGGTGATCGCCGACGGCCCGTGCACCGAGAACGGTGAGATGGCGCTCGGCAAGAACCTGCTGGTGGCGGTCATGCCGTGGGAAGGCCACAACTACGAGGACGCGATCATCCTCTCCAACCGCCTGGTTGAGGAGGACGTGCTCACCTCGATCCACATCGAGGAACACGAGATCGATGCCCGCGACACCAAGCTGGGCGCCGAGGAGATCACCCGGGACATCCCGAACGTCTCCGACGAGGTGCTCGCCGACTTGGACGAGCGCGGCATCGTGCGGATCGGTGCCGAGGTTCGTGACGGCGACATCCTGGTCGGCAAGGTCACCCCGAAGGGTGAAACCGAGCTGACGCCGGAAGAGCGGCTGCTGCGGGCGATCTTCGGTGAGAAGGCGCGCGAGGTCCGCGACACCTCCCTGAAGGTGCCGCACGGTGAGTCCGGCAAGGTGATCGGCATTCGGGTGTTCTCGCGCGAGGACGACGACGAACTGCCGGCCGGTGTCAACGAGTTGGTCCGCGTCTACGTGGCCCAGAAGCGCAAGATCTCCGACGGTGACAAGCTCGCCGGACGCCACGGCAACAAGGGCGTCATCGGCAAGATCCTGCCCGTCGAAGACATGCCGTTCATGCCGGACGGCACCCCGGTGGACATCATCCTGAACACCCACGGTGTGCCGCGACGCATGAACATCGGCCAGATCCTGGAGACCCACCTCGGCTGGGTTGCCAAGGCGGGCTGGAACATCGAGGGCGAGCCCGAGTGGGCGGCGAACCTGCCGGAAGGTCTGCGGCACGCGCAGCCGGACCAGACGGTGTCGACTCCGGTGTTCGACGGTGCCAAGGAGGAGGAGCTGCAGGGTCTGCTGTCCTGCACGCTGCCCAACCGCGACGGCGACGTCATGGTGAACGCAGACGGCAAGGCGAGGCTGTTCGATGGCCGCAGCGGCGAGCCGTTCCCGTACCCGGTGACCGTTGGCTACATGTACATCATGAAGCTGCACCACCTGGTGGACGACAAGATCCACGCCCGGTCCACCGGTCCGTACTCGATGATCACCCAGCAGCCGTTGGGCGGTAAGGCGCAGTTCGGTGGACAGCGATTCGGTGAGATGGAGTGCTGGGCCATGCAGGCCTACGGCGCCGCGTACACGCTGCAGGAGCTGTTGACCATCAAGTCCGACGACACCGTCGGACGGGTCAAGGTGTACGAGGCGATCGTCAAGGGCGAGAACATCCCCGAGCCGGGTATCCCCGAGTCGTTCAAGGTGTTGCTCAAGGAGCTGCAGTCGCTGTGCCTCAACGTCGAGGTTCTGTCGTCGGATGGTGCGGCGATCGAACTGCGCGAGGGCGAGGACGAAGACCTGGAGCGCGCTGCCGCGAACCTGGGAATCAACCTGTCCCGCAACGAATCCGCTTCCGTGGAAGATCTCGCTTAATAGTTACTAAACCCGCAAGGGGAAAGGGAGTTACGTGCTCGACGTCAACTTCTTCGATGAACTCCGTATCGGCCTGGCCACCGCGGAAGACATCAGGCAATGGTCTTACGGCGAGGTCAAGAAGCCGGAGACGATCAACTACCGCACGCTCAAGCCCGAGAAGGACGGCCTGTTCTGCGAGAAGATCTTCGGACCGACTCGCGACTGGGAGTGCTACTGCGGAAAGTACAAGCGGGTCCGCTTCAAGGGCATCATCTGTGAGCGCTGTGGCGTCGAGGTAACTCGGGCCAAGGTGCGTCGTGAGCGGATGGGCCACATCGAGCTGGCCGCGCCGGTCACTCACATCTGGTACTTCAAGGGTGTGCCGAGCCGGCTGGGTTATCTGCTCGACTTGGCGCCGAAGGATCTCGAGAAGATCATCTACTTCGCCGCTTATGTGATCACCGCGGTCGACGACGAGATGCGCCATAACGAGCTCTCGACGCTCGAAGCCGAAATGGTGGTGGAGCGCAAGGCCGTCGAGGACCAGCGCGACGCCGACCTGGAGGCCCGGGCCCAGAAGCTGGAGGCCGACCTGGCCGAGCTGGAGGCCGAGGGCGCGAAAGCCGATGCGCGGCGCAAGGTTCGGGACAGTGGCGAGCGCGAGATGCGCCAGCTGCGCGACCGGGCCCAGCGTGAGCTGGACCGGCTCGAGGACATCTGGACGACGTTCACCAAGCTGGCTCCCAAGCAGCTGATCGTCGACGAGAACCTCTACCGCGAGCTCGTCGACCGCTACGGCGAGTACTTCACCGGTGCCATGGGCGCGGAGTCGATCCAGAAGCTGATCGAGAACTTCGACATCGACGCCGAGGCCGACATCCTGCGCGACGTCATCCGAAACGGCAAGGGGCAGAAGAAGCTTCGTGCGCTGAAGCGACTGAAGGTCGTCGCGGCCTTCCAGCAGTCGGGCAACTCGCCGATGGGCATGGTGCTCGACGCGGTTCCGGTGATCCCGCCGGAGCTGCGCCCGATGGTTCAGCTCGACGGTGGCCGGTTCGCCACCTCCGACCTCAACGACCTGTACCGCCGCGTGATCAACCGCAACAACCGCCTCAAGAGGCTGATCGACCTCGGTGCGCCCGAGATCATCGTCAACAACGAGAAGCGGATGCTGCAGGAGTCGGTGGACGCGCTGTTCGACAACGGCCGCCGCGGCCGCCCGGTCACCGGGCCGGGGAACCGTCCGCTCAAGTCGCTGTCGGATCTGCTCAAGGGTAAGCAGGGCCGGTTCCGTCAGAACCTGCTCGGTAAGCGTGTCGACTACTCGGGCCGTTCGGTCATCGTGGTCGGTCCCCAGCTCAAGCTGCACCAGTGCGGTCTGCCCAAGCTGATGGCGCTGGAGCTGTTCAAGCCGTTCGTGATGAAGCGGCTCGTCGACCTCAACCACGCGCAGAACATCAAGAGTGCCAAGCGCATGGTCGAGCGCCAGCGTCCGCAGGTGTGGGACGTGCTCGAAGAGGTCATCGCCGAGCACCCGGTGCTGCTGAACCGCGCGCCGACCCTGCACCGACTCGGCATTCAGGCTTTCGAGCCAATGCTGGTGGAGGGCAAGGCTATTCAGCTGCACCCGCTGGTCTGTGAGGCGTTCAACGCCGACTTCGACGGCGACCAGATGGCCGTGCACCTGCCGCTGAGCGCCGAGGCGCAGGCCGAGGCTCGCATCCTGATGCTGTCGAGCAACAACATCCTGTCGCCCGCGTCCGGCCGCCCGTTGGCCATGCCGCGACTCGACATGGTGACCGGGTTGTACTACCTGACCACCGAGGTGGCCGGGGCCGAAGGTGAATACCGCGCGGCCGCCGACGACCAGCCGGAGCAGGGTGTGTACTCCTCGCCGGCCGAGGCGATCATGGCGTCCGACCGTGGTCTGCTCTCGGTGCGGGCCCAGATCAAGGTCCGGTTGACGCAGCTGCGCCCGCCGGCCGAGGTCGAGGCCGAGCTGTTCGGCCAGAACGGTTGGCAGCCAGGCGATGCCTGGATGGCCGAGACGACGCTGGGCCGGGTGTTGTTCAACGAGCTGCTGCCGCTGGGCTACCCGTTCGTGAACAAGCAGATGCACAAGAAGGTGCAGGCTGCCATCATCAACGACCTGGCCGAGCGCTACCCGATGATCGTGGTCGCACAGACCGTCGACAAGCTCAAGGACGCCGGTTTCTACTGGGCGACCCGAAGCGGCGTCACGGTCTCGATGGCCGACGTGTTGGTTCCGCCGCGTAAGAAGGAGATCCTCGACCACTACGAGGACCGGGCCGACAAGGTCGAAAAGCAGTTCCAGCGTGGTGCTTTGAACCACGACGAGCGCAACGAGGCGCTGGTGGAGATCTGGAAGGAAGCCACCGACGAGGTCGGTAAGGCGCTGCGTGAGCACTACCCGGCCGACAACCCGATCATCACGATCGTCGACTCGGGTGCCACGGGTAACTTCACCCAGACCCGAACGCTGGCCGGCATGAAGGGCCTGGTGACCAACCCGAAGGGTGAGTTCATCCCGCGTCCGGTCAAGTCGTCGTTCCGCGAGGGCCTGACCGTGCTGGAGTACTTCATCAACACGCACGGCGCTCGAAAAGGCTTGGCCGACACCGCGTTGCGTACCGCCGACTCGGGTTACCTGACTCGTCGTCTGGTGGACGTGAGTCAGGACGTCATCGTCCGGGAGCACGACTGCGAGACCGAGCGCGGCATCATCGTCGAGCTGGCCGAGCGTCAGCCCGACGGCACCCTGATCCGTGACCCGTACATCGAAACCTCGGCGTACGCACGGACTTTGGGCGCCGACGCGGTCGACGAGGCCGGCAACGTCGTCGTCGCGCGTGGCGAGGACCTGGGCGATCCGTCGATCGAGGCCTTGCTGGCTGCGGGCATCACGCAGATCAAGGTGCGTTCGGTGCTGACGTGCACCACCGGTACCGGTGTGTGTGCGACCTGCTACGGACGTTCGATGGCCACCGGCAAGCTCGTCGACATCGGCGAGGCCGTCGGTATCGTCGCAGCGCAGTCCATCGGTGAGCCCGGTACCCAGCTGACCATGCGTACCTTCCACCAGGGTGGTGTCGGTGAGGACATCACCGGCGGTCTGCCGCGGGTGCAGGAGCTGTTCGAGGCCCGGGTGCCGCGAGGTAAGGCGCCGATCGCCGACGTCACGGGGCGGGTTCAGCTCGAGGACGGTGAGCGGTTCTACAAGATCACCATCGTCCCCGACGATGGCGGCGAGGAAGTCGTCTACGACAAGCTCTCCAAGCGGCAGCGGCTGCGTGTGTTCAAGCACGAAGACGGTTCTGAGCGAGTGCTTTCCGACGGCGACCACGTCGAGGTGGGCCAGCAGCTGATGGAAGGCTCGGCCGACCCGCACGAGGTGCTGCGCGTGCAGGGCCCCCGCGAGGTGCAGATCCACTTGGTCCGCGAGGTCCAGGAGGTCTACCGCGCCCAGGGTGTGTCGATCCACGACAAGCACATCGAGGTGATCGTTCGCCAGATGCTGCGCCGCGTCACCATCATCGATTCCGGCTCGACCGAGTTCCTGCCGGGTTCGCTGATCGACCGTGCGGAGTTCGAGGCGGAGAACCGCCGGGTGGTGGCCGAGGGTGGCGAGCCCGCGGCCGGACGTCCGGTGCTGATGGGTATCACGAAGGCGAGCCTGGCCACCGACTCGTGGCTGAGTGCGGCGTCGTTCCAGGAGACCACGCGAGTGCTGACCGATGCGGCGATCAACTGCCGCAGCGACAAGCTCAACGGTCTGAAGGAGAACGTGATCATCGGAAAGCTGATCCCGGCCGGGACCGGAATCAACCGGTACCGCAACATCCAGGTTCAGCCGACCGAGGAAGCCCGCGCCGCGGCGTACACGATCCCGTCCTACGAGGATCAGTACTACAGCCCGGACTTCGGTCAGGCCACTGGTGCCGCGGTTCCGCTGGACGACTACGGCTACAGCGACTACCGCTAGTTCGACGACGATGCGGCGAGTTACTCGCCGCTGAGGAGTCGGACAATCCGGACCTAGTCGACAACGAAAAAGCCCCGGGCCTTCGCCCGGGGCTTTTTCGTTGCGGCAGTGGCCTTTCCGTCGCCGAGTGCGCGTCCAGCTTCACACTCGGCGACGAGTGTGCGGCCAGCTTCACACTCGCGGGCTCGCTTGCGCCATCGCGCGGATCAGTTCGGAGAACTCCGCGGGCGTGTAGTTGCGGTGCCAGTGCCGAAGGTAGACGTCCTTCGGCAGGATCAGCACATCCACCTCGTCTTCCGCGACGACCGTGGAGTTTCGGAAATCGCCCCGCACCACGCCGGTAACGCCCAGCGGCTCCCAGGGATGGACGCGAAAGTAGTCGTAGCCGCCCGACGGCCGGCCCCGCAGCCCGGACGACAGCGGGACATACACAAAGCTCGCCCGGGCGCCGACTTCGGTCAGGCATTCGCCGGGCGAAAGGTGGCTCAACCGAGTGCTTTTGAAGCCGAGTTCGGGATCGATATGGTCGGTGCGGTAGCCGCGGCTTGCGACATTGCGCAGCAACGCCGTGCGTTGCGCAAGGTCCCAGTCGACTGCGCTGGCCGCCAGGAAGCGCCGCCGTTCCGGTTCGGGAGCGTTGCGCAGGGCGGGTACGCAGACGACGCGATCGGCCAGCGACGGAGCCCGGGCGATCACCAAATCGGCTACCAGCGGCGCGAATTCGGGATTGTCCTCGGTGTGTTCGAGCAGCAGGAAGGTGCGCCGACCACCGTCTTCGCCGATGCTGCCGACGAAGCTGTCGACGACGTCGGCCTGAATGTCGTCGACGATGACCGACGCGTTGTGCGCGGCGCGGCGTACCGCCTCTGCCGATCCGAAGCTGCCTCGGAAGAAGGCGAAACGCAGGTCGCCTTCGTGGGTGACTTCGGCGACCTCGAGGTTGGCCTCGCCGGCATTGATCGGATTGTCGCCCTCGAGAAGGTAGGTTCGCCCCTCCCGGTCGTGTAGGGCGTAGACCGCGTTCGCGGTGCGCTGATCGATGAAAATCTGGTAGTTGCCCGAGGTCCTCAGATGGGTGCCGCGCTGTCGCAACGCATCCGCACACCGCAGGCAGCGGATGGTGTCCACGACGTCGGCGATGAACTCTTGAGCTTGCGGCGCAACGACTTCCAGCCACGCAAAGGCTGTGCTCTCGAAGTCCTCGTAATGGCGAGCCAGCAGCTGCGCCCGGTGCTCGTTCAATGACTCAGGCGCGGCCGCACGCTGCAGTGCGCTCTGGTGATGTGCACGACGGTCGTCGCCGTGGCTCTTGCTCAGCTGCTTGGCGTGGTAGAGCGCCTCCAGTGGATGGCCCAGGATATGCAACATCCTGTCGCGCAGCGCCGTGGTGTCGTTGAGCACCGCCGCGGGCACGGCGCTCTTGCTGTGGGCATAGCCCAGCGACGCCAGTTCGCGCAGGATCCGTTGCGGGGGCCCGTCGAACACACCGGCGTCGGTCAGTCGCAGCACCCGCCACGCCAGGTTCCCGACGTTCTCCTCCCACACGATGTCGACGATCTCATCGAAGGCCCCGCCGAAAGCCTCATGCCCGCCGAATTCCGCGTGGACCGCTCGCCCAAAGGGATTGAGTTCCGACATCCCGATGTCGTGGACGTAGGCGAGTAGACAGCCGTAGCTCGCCATGAAATCGAGGCGACGTTGCGGCCGCTCGGCGATCTTGACCCCCGACACGTTGGCGATCATGTCCACGATGCGACGTGCGACGTCACGCATGTGCATCACGCCGTGATCGGTGAACAGCGCGAGGTGGCGGATCGGATCGTCCAGAAAGGTCGGATCCTTGGCCACCTCCTCGAGGGTCAGGCTCGCGTTCACCTTCGAGTAGTAATTGCGCTCGATGAGTTCGCGAATGCGGGCAGGAAGCAGCAGATCCAGCGCGGCGTCCGCGTCCGCCGGCGTCATACCTGGTGCGTGCAAGGCAATCGAATCCACCGCCGAATCGGTCGAGCATCCGTGTTAGCTCAGACGATCTCACGTCCGAGCTCCGCGGTCCAGCGCAGTTCCCGGTGACCGCGCCCGGAAACGTAGACTGGCCGACGTGCTGATCGGTTCGCACGTCAGTCCGCAAGACCCGCTGGCCGCAGCGGAGGCCGAGGGCGCTGACGTTGTACAGATATTCCTCGGCAACCCGCAGAGCTGGAAAGCCCCCAAGCCGCGCGAGGACGCGGCCGTGCTGAAGGCCGCGGCGCTGCCGATGTACGTGCACGCGCCCTACCTGATCAACGTCGCGTCGGCCAACAACAAGGTGCGGATCCCGTCGCGCAAAATCCTGCAACAGACCTGCGACGCGGCCGCCGACATCGGCGCGGCGGCGGTCATCGTGCACGGTGGCCATGTCGCCGACGACAACGACCTCGACGAGGGTTTTGTGCGCTGGCGCAAGGCGCTGGACCAATTGGAATCCACCGTGCCGGTGTATCTGGAGAACACCGCCGGCGGCGACCACGCGATGGCCCGCCACTTCGACACCATCGCCAGGCTGTGGGATGTCATCGGCGACAGCGGAATTGGCTTCTGCCTCGACACCTGCCACACCTGGGCGGCCGGTGAAGCTCTGGTGGGCGCCGTCGAGCGCATCCAGGCCATAACCGGCCGGATCGATCTGGTGCACTGCAACGACTCCAAGGACCAGGCGGGCTCGGGGCGGGACCGCCACGCCAATCTGGGCACCGGCCAGATTGATCCCGACTTGCTGGTCGCGGCGGTCAAAGCCGCGGGTGCGCCGGTGATCTGTGAAACCTCCGACGAGGGTCGCAAGGACGACATCGCGTTTCTGCGAGACAAGACCACCGGTTGACCGCGGACAGCATTACACCTCTTGTGCGGTTGTTCGAAAACTGTAATATGAGTGGCATGTCAGACACGCATGTCGTCACCAACCAGGTTCCGCCGCTGGAGAACTACAACCCGGCGACGTCACCGATGCTCGTCGAGGCCCTGATCCGCGAGGGCGGCCAGTGGGGCATGGAGGAGGTGCACGCGGTCGGGGCGTTGTCGGCCAGTCACGAGGCCCAGCGCTGGGGCGAGCTTGCCGACCGCAATCAGCCCATCCTGCACACCCACGACCGCACCGGACACCGTGTCGACGAGGTCGAGTTCGACCCGGCCTACCACGAATTGATGCGTGCGGCGATCGCGCACGGCATGCACGCGGCGCCGTGGGCCGACGACCGCCCGGGCGCTCATGTGGTGCGCGCCGCCAAGACTTCGGCGTGGAACGTCGAGCCGGGCCACGTCTGCCCGATCTCGATGACGTATGCCGTCGTCCCCGCGCTGCGCTACAACCCCGAGCTGGCAGCCGTTTACGAGCCGCTGTTGACCAGTCGCGAGTACGACCCGGAGCTCAAGCTGGCCACCACGAAGGCCGGTATCACCGCCGGCATGTCGATGACCGAGAAGCAGGGAGGCTCCGATGTGCGCGCCGGAACTACGCAGGCGACTCCCAACGGCGACGGAACCTACAGCCTGGTCGGTCACAAATGGTTCACCTCGGCGCCGATGTGTGACATCTTCCTGGTCCTCGCGCAGGCGCCCGGCGGCCTGTCGTGCTTCATGTTGCCGCGCATCCTGCCCGACGGCACCCGCAACCGGATGTTCTTGCAGCGCCTCAAGGACAAGCTCGGCAACCACGCCAACGCCTCAAGCGAAGTCGAATACGACGGCGCCACGGCCTGGTTGGTCGGCGAGGAGGGCCGCGGTGTGCCGACCATCATCGAGATGGTCAACCTGACCCGCCTGGACTGCACCCTGGGCAGTGCCACCAGCATGCGAACCGGGCTCACGCGCGCCATCCATCACGCCCAGCACCGGAAAGCGTTCGGCGCCTACCTGATTGACCAGCCGCTGATGCGCAACGTGCTGGCCGACCTGACCGTGGAGGCCGAGGCCGCCACGATCGTGGCGATGCGGATGGCCGGTGCCACCGACAAGGCGTTGCGCGGCGACGAGAAGGAGGCGCTGCTGCGCCGGATCGGCCTGGCGGCCAGCAAGTACTGGGTCTGCAAGCGTTCCACCCCGCACGCCGCCGAAGCGCTGGAATGCCTGGGCGGCAACGGCTATGTCGAAGAGTCCGGCATGCCGCGCCTGTACCGCGAGGCGCCGCTGATGGGCATCTGGGAAGGCTCCGGCAACGTCAGCGCGCTGGACACGTTGCGCGCCATGGCAACTCGGCCCGAATGCGTCGAGGTGCTTTTCGCCGAGCTGGACGAGAGCACGAGCCAGGATCCGCGGCTGGGCAGCCACGTCGAACGGCTGCGCCAAGACCTGAGCGATCTGGACACCATCGCCTACCGCGCCCGCAAGGTCGCCGAGGACATCTGCCTGGCCTTGCAGGGCTCGCTGCTGGTGCGTCACGGCCACCCCGCCGTCGCCGAGGCATTCCTGGCGACCCGGCTCGGCGGTGCGTGGGGCGGCGCCTTCGGCACCATGCCGACCGGGCTCGATCTGGCACCCATCCTGGAGCGGGCTCTGGTAAAGGGCTGAGCCACAACATGACTCATGCGATCAGGCCGGTCGATTTCGACAACCTGAAAACGATGACCTATGAGGTCACCGACCGGGTTGCGCGGATCACCTTCAATCGGCCGGAAAAAGGCAATGCGATCGTCGCGGACACCCCGCTGGAACTCTCGGCGCTGGTCGAGCGGGCCGATCTCGATCCCAACGTGCACGTAATTCTGGTATCCGGTCGCGGGGAAGGCTTTTGCGCGGGCTTCGACTTGTCCGCCTACGCCGACCGCACCGGCTCGGCCGGCGGCACCGGCGCCTATGAGGGCACCGTGCTGGACGGGAAGACCCAGGGCATCAACCACATGCCGGATCGCCCGTGGGACCCGATGATCGATTACCAGATGATGAGCCGGTTCGTGCGCGGGTTCTCCAGCCTGATGCACGCCGACAAGCCGACGGTGGTCAAGATCCACGGGTACTGCGTGGCCGGCGGCACCGATATCGCGCTGCATGCCGACCAGGTGATCGCCGCCGCCGACGCCAAGATCGGTTATCCGCCGACGCGGGTGTGGGGTGTTCCGGCGGCTGGCCTGTGGGCCCACCGCCTCGGTGACCAGCGCGCCAAACGTCTTCTGTTCACCGGTGATTCGATTACCGGCGCACAGGCAGCCCAGTGGGGACTGGCGGTCGAGGCCCCGGAACCAGAGGATCTCGACGAGCGCACCGAACGGCTGGTCCAGCGCATCGCGGCGGTTCCGGTCAATCAGCTGATCATGGTCAAACTCGCGCTGAATTCCGCTCTGCTGCAGCAGGGTGTGGCCACCAGCCGGATGGTCAGCACGGTATTCGACGGTGTCGCCCGGCACACCCAAGAGGGACATGACTTCGTCGCCGACTCCATCGAGCACGGCTTCCGCGAAGCGGTGCGGCATCGCGACGAGCCGTTCGGTGACTACGGGCGCCGCGCCTCCGGGGTGTAGCCATGCCGAACATGACGGCCCGGTCCGTGGTGCTGAGCGTGCTGCTCGGTGCGCACCCCGCCTGGGCGACCGCGAGCGACTTGATCAGGCTGACAGCCGATTTCGGGATCAAGGAAACGACGCTGCGGGTCGCGCTGACCCGCATGGTCGGTGCCGGTGATCTGATTCGCTCCGCCGACGGGTACCGGCTCTCGGATCGGCTGTTGGCCCGCCAGGCCCGCCAGGACGAGGCGATGCGACCACAAACCCGGGCCTGGCACGGAGACTGGCACGTCGTGATCGTCACCAGTGTGGGCACCGATGCCCGCACTCGGGCCGCGCAGCGAGCGAGCATGTACCGCAAGCGTTTTGGTGAACTTCGCGAAGGCGTCTGGATGCGGCCCGACAACCTCGACCTCGACTTGGAGCCCGGCGTAGCCGACCGGGTGCGGGTGCTCAAGGCTCGCGACGACGCACCCGAGCAGCTGGTGGCCGAACTGTGGGACCTGCCCGCATGGGCGCAGGCCGGGCAACTGTTGGTCGACGAAATGACCGCGGCCCGCGACATTCCCGGCCGCTTCGTGATCGCCGCGGCGATCGTGCGGCACCTACTCACCGACCCGATGCTGCCCGCCGAACTGCTGCCCGACGATTGGCCGGGCGCGCGGCTGCGCAGCGTCTACCACGACTTCGCGACCGAATTGCTGCAGCGGCGCGATGCAACTCAACTTCTGGAGGCAAGATGACCGATCCGGTGCGAGTGGAGCGTCAGGGCCCGGTGACGACGGTGATCCTGAACCGGCCGGCCGCGCGTAACGCGGTGAACGGCCCGACGGCTGCGGCGCTGTACGAGGCTTTCGACGAATTCGACCGCGACGATTCCGCGTCGGTGGCCGTGCTGTGGGGCGACGGCGGAACCTTCTGTGCGGGAGCCGATTTGAAGGCATTCGGCACATCGGAGGCCAACTCGGTCCACAGGACCGGTCCCGGCCCGATGGGCCCGTCACGAATGGTGTTGTCCAAACCCGTGATTGCCGCGGTGAGCGGCTACGCCGTCGCGGGGGGCCTGGAGCTGGCGCTCTGGTGCGACATGCGGGTGGCCGAGGAGGATGCCGTGTTCGGGGTGTTCTGTCGCCGCTGGGGAGTGCCGTTGATCGACGGTGGCACCGTGCGGCTGCCGCGCCTGATCGGGCACAGCCGGGCGATGGACATGATTCTCACCGGCCGCGCTGTCAAAGCCGACGAAGCGCTCGCGATGGGACTGGCCAATCGCGTTGTCCCCAAAGGTGAATCGCGACAGGCCGCCGAGGAGCTGGCCGCACAATTGGCCGCGCTGCCCCAGCAGTGCCTGCGAGCGGACCGGCTTTCGGCACTACGGCAGTGGGGCTTGTCGGAATCGCAGGCAATGGAACAGGAATTCGCCAGCATCGCCGAAGTTGCCGCAGAAGCCAACGAAGGGGCCGGACGGTTCGCGGCCGGCGCCGGACGGCACGGGGCGCCGGCTGGCTAACCGGTCAGCTCGCCTTGTTGATGGTGTTGCCCGAGCCGAGGTTGTCGACCTTCGGCTCACCATCCTTGTAAGTGATCGTGTTGTCCAGCCCCAGCACCGTGATGCGGGTATCGACCTTGTCGATGGTGATCTTGTTGTTGGCGCCGCCGACATTGACCGACTGGCAGTTGCCGGTGACCGTCAGGGTGTTGTTGGAACCGGCGACATTCAGCGATTTGCCGGTGGCGCAGTCCAGTGTGGCCGTCGTCCCCATCGAGCCGTAGTTCAGCGTGTTCCCGATTTCGACGGACGCCGTGGTGCTTTCGCTACCCGACGTCGTCGGCGCGGCCGCTGCCGAAGTCGTGGTGGACGTGCTGCTCTTCGTCGTGGAGCTGGGGTTTCCCGGAGGGTTTGCGGTCGAACTGCAACCCGACAGCACTACTGCCACGACGACCGGCGCCAGGGCCAGTGCCGCGAGCCGCGGCGATCGGTCAGTGATGTGGACGTGCAATGTGTTCCCCTCCTTGGTATCCCCAACTGGAGTCGCTGTGCCTCAAGCAGGCACCTGCTGCAGCCGGTTTACCATTCCCAGCTCCCGGCCGCGGTCCCAGAGGATCGGCGAACCGTTGTGAAAAAAGACGGTCTGGTCATAGCCGTACACCGTGATGTCGTGCGTGACCGAGTCCGCGATGATCGTATTGCCAGAGCCCATCACCGTCACCGCCCAGCAGTTGCCGAGCGCGTTGACCGAATTCCCGGTGCCGTTGACGATCAGGGTCCCGTCGTTGCAATCCAGGGTTTGCGTGGTGTTCTGCCCGATCACGTGCGTGTCGCCGTTCTTGGCGTGCGCGTTCGGCGGCGGCGTGGCGAGCCCGGCCGCGACCGCGATGACACAGGTTGCAAGCGACCCGGCGACGGTTCTCCAGTACACCGCGGCCCCCTTCGTGTCGGCGGGTATCTGCTGGACTGAGCCTACGTGCATTTGCCTGCACGATGGCAAATATTTTTCCTCGCGGCCAACTGCGACCCGCTCTGGTTACCTGCGAGTAGATTGGCGACTCTGTCAACTAGAGTCATTAGTTGACCTGCACCTGTTCACCGCAATCGAGGGGCGACCGCCATGGCAGTTCATCCGGAACAGCCGACGGCGGGAGGACGTCAGCGTGGCGGCAGGTCCGGATCCCGGCCGGGAAAGCTGAGCCGTGACGGCATCGTCGACGGTGCATTGACGTTCCTGGACCGCGAGGGCTGGGACTCATTGACCATCAACGCGCTGGCGACACAGTTGGGCACCAAGGGGCCGTCGCTCTATAACCACGTGGACAGCCTGGAGGATCTGCGTCGCGCCGTTCGGATCCGGGTCATCGACGACATCATCATGATGCTCAACCGGGTCGGGGAGGGGCGGGCCCGCGATGACGCGGTGCTGGTCATGGCCGGTGCTTATCGCAGCTATGCCCATCACCACCCCGGGCGGTACTCGGCCTTCACCCGGATGCCGCTGGGCGGCGATGACCCCGAATACACCGCGGCAACCCGGGGTGCGGCCGCGCCGGTGATCGCGGTGCTGTCCTCGTACGGGCTCGACGGCGAGGAGGCGTTTTTCGCCGCGCTCGAATTCTGGTCCGCCCTGCACGGGTTTGTCTTGCTGGAAATGACCGGTGTCATGGACGACATCGATACCGATGCGCTCTTCACCGAGATGGTGTTGCGGCTGGCAGCGGGCCTGGACAGGCGCACAGCGCCGGGCGGCGCCGCGTCGAAATAGCGGTCCGTCGCAGACGCGCAGTGAGCTGAGCGGTTGCGTCCAGCGGCCGCTTTGACCTGGTCGACCAGCGGCGGGTATTGTGGTGGCTCGTGCCTGGCGGCTTACGGCGCCTGACGTAAGGAAGTGGATGCCGGGCTAATTCGCATGTCCACCACGCATCGGATGACTCCGGTGCTGAGCGGGTGCGACACACCCGGCCGCGGGGTAATGCGGCGGGGCAAAACTGCAGTACAGAGACTTAAGAGCAGCAAGAAGACGTCGAACACAGAAAGCCAGTAGATGCCAACCATTCAGCAGCTGGTCCGCAAGGGTCGCCGCGACAAGATCGCCAAGGTCAAGACCGCGGCCCTGAAGGGCAGCCCGCAGCGCCGTGGCGTATGCACCCGCGTGTACACCACCACCCCGAAGAAGCCGAACTCGGCACTTCGGAAGGTCGCGCGTGTGAAGCTGACGAGCCAGGTCGAGGTCACCGCCTACATTCCCGGCGAGGGCCACAACCTGCAGGAGCACTCGATGGTGCTGGTGCGCGGCGGTCGTGTGAAGGACCTGCCCGGTGTGCGCTACAAGATCATCCGCGGTTCGCTGGACACCCAGGGTGTCAAGAACCGCAAGCAGGCTCGTAGCCGTTACGGCGCCAAGAAGGAGAAGAGCTAATGCCGCGCAAGGGGCCCGCGCCCAAGCGTCCGCTGGTCAACGACCCGGTCTATGGATCGCAGCTGGTGACCCAGCTGGTCAACAAGGTCCTGCTGCAGGGGAAGAAATCGGTCGCTGAACGCATTGTTTATGGTGCGCTCGAGCAAGCTCGCGATAAGACCGGTACCGATCCGGTGATCACGCTCAAGCGCGCTCTCGACAACGTCAAGCCCGCCCTGGAGGTGCGCAGCCGCCGCGTTGGTGGTGCGACCTACCAGGTGCCCGTCGAGGTGCGTCCGGACCGGTCCACCACGCTGGCGCTGCGCTGGCTGGTCAGCTTCTCCCGGGCCCGTCGGGAGAAGACGATGATCGAGCGGCTGGCGAACGAGATCCTGGACGCCAGCAATGGCCTCGGGGCTTCCGTCAAGCGGCGTGAGGACACCCACAAGATGGCCGAGGCTAACCGCGCCTTCGCGCACTATCGCTGGTAGAGCCCGAACGGGCGCCAAACTGGCAGTGTGGCCGGGCGTCAACCGACAGCGAACTAACAACGCAATCGAAAGAGTGGGAAGACTTCTGTGGCACAGAAGGACGTGCTGACCGACCTGACCAAGGTCCGCAACATCGGCATCATGGCGCACATCGACGCCGGCAAGACGACGACGACGGAGCGCATCCTCTACTACACCGGTATCAGCTACAAGATCGGTGAGGTCCACGACGGCGCGGCCACCATGGACTGGATGGAGCAGGAGCAAGAGCGCGGGATCACCATCACCTCCGCCGCCACCACCTGCTTCTGGAATGACAACCAGATCAACATCATCGACACCCCCGGGCACGTCGACTTCACCGTCGAGGTGGAGCGCAGCCTGCGTGTGCTCGACGGTGCCGTTGCCGTGTTCGACGGCAAGGAGGGCGTCGAGCCGCAGTCCGAGCAGGTGTGGCGTCAGGCCGACAAGTACGACGTGCCGCGGATCTGCTTCGTCAACAAGATGGACAAGATCGGGGCCGACTTCTACTTCTCGGTCCGCACCATGGAAGAGCGCTTGGGCGCCAACGTCATTCCGATCCAGCTGCCCGTCGGCTCCGAGGGTGACTTCGAAGGCGTCGTCGACCTGGTCGAGATGAAGGCCAAGGTGTGGAGTGCCGAAGCCAAGCTCGGCGAGAAGTACGACGTCGTCGACATCCCGGCCGACCTGCAGGAAAAGGCCGACGAGTACCGCACCAAGCTGCTCGAGGCCGTCGCCGAGACCGACGAGGCGCTGCTGGAGAAGTACCTCGGCGGCGAAGAGCTCACCGTCGCGGAGATCAAGGGCGCCATCCGCAAGCTGACCATCAGCTCGGAGGCCTACCCGGTGCTGTGCGGCAGCGCGTTCAAGAACAAGGGCGTGCAGCCGATGCTGGACGCCGTCATCGACTACCTGCCCTCGCCGCTCGACGTGCCGCCGGCCGTCGGCCACGCGCCGGGCAAGGAGGACGAGGAGATCACGCGCAAGCCGTCGACCGACGAGCCGTTCTCCGCGCTGGCGTTCAAGGTCGCCACGCACCCGTTCTTCGGCAAGCTCACCTACGTCCGGGTGTACTCGGGCAAGGTCGACTCCGGCAGCCAGGTCATCAACGCCACCAAGGGCAAGAAGGAGCGGCTGGGCAAGCTGTTCCAGATGCACTCCAACAAGGAGAACCCGGTGGAGACCGCGTCGGCGGGGCACATCTACGCGGTGATCGGCCTCAAGGACACCACCACCGGTGACACCCTGAGCGACCCGAACCAGCAGATCGTGCTGGAGTCGATGACCTTCCCCGACCCCGTCATCGAGGTGGCCATCGAGCCCAAGACGAAGAGCGACCAGGAAAAGCTGTCGCTGTCGATCCAGAAGCTCGCCGAAGAGGACCCCACCTTCAAGGTGCACCTGGACCAGGAGACCGGTCAGACCGTCATCGGCGGCATGGGCGAGCTGCACCTGGACATCCTGGTGGACCGGATGCGCCGCGAGTTCAAGGTCGAGGCCAACGTCGGCAAGCCGCAGGTGGCCTACAAGGAGACCATCCGCCGGGCAGCCAACAACGTCGAGTTCACCCACAAGAAGCAGACGGGTGGCTCGGGCCAGTTCGCGAAGGTGATCATCAACCTCGAGCCGTTCACCGGCGAGGACGGTGCGACCTACGAGTTCGAGAACAAGGTCACCGGTGGTCGCATCCCGCGCGAGTACATCCCGTCGGTGGACGCGGGTGCCCAGGACGCGATGCAGTACGGCGTGCTGGCCGGCTACCCGCTGGTGAACCTCAAGGTCACCTTGCTCGACGGTGCCTACCACGAGGTTGACTCCTCGGAAATGGCGTTCAAGATCGCAGGGTCACAGGTGCTGAAAAAGGCTGCGCAGCAAGCTCAGCCGGTGATCCTCGAGCCGATCATGGCGGTCGAAGTGACCACACCCGAGGACTACATGGGTGACGTGATCGGCGACCTGAACTCCCGCCGTGGCCAGATTCAGGCCATGGAGGAGCGGGCGGGTGCGCGCGTCGTTCGGGCGCACGTCCCGCTGTCGGAGATGTTCGGCTATGTCGGCGACCTGCGGTCCAAGACACAAGGCCGGGCGAACTACTCCATGGTGTTCGACTCGTATGCCGAAGTCCCGGCGAACGTCTCGAAGGAGATCATCGCCAAGGCGACGGGCGAGTGAACACCAGCTCGGAGTAACCTAGCCCGGTTACCACCGCGGCACTTACAACAACATCAACACTGCTTTTCAAAAGCACCAATCAGTCCAGGAGGACACACAAGTGGCGAAGGCGAAGTTCGAGCGGACGAAGCCGCACGTCAACATCGGGACCATCGGTCACGTTGACCACGGCAAGACAACACTGACCGCGGCGATCACCAAAGTCCTGCATGACAAGTACCCGAACCTCAACGAGTCGCGCGCCTTCGACCAGATCGACAACGCGCCCGAGGAGCGTCAGCGCGGTATCACGATCAACATCTCGCACGTGGAGTACCAGACCGACAAGCGTCACTACGCCCACGTCGACGCCCCGGGTCACGCCGACTACATCAAGAACATGATCACCGGTGCGGCCCAGATGGACGGTGCGATCCTGGTGGTCGCCGCGACCGACGGCCCGATGCCGCAGACCCGCGAGCACGTGCTGCTCGCGCGTCAGGTCGGGGTGCCCTACATCCTGGTAGCACTGAACAAGGCCGACATGGTCGACGACGAGGAGCTGCTCGAGCTCGTCGAGCTGGAGGTCCGCGAACTGCTGGCCGCCCAGGAGTTCGACGAGGAGGCCCCGGTCATCCGCGTCTCGGCGCTCAAGGCGCTCGAGGGTGACGCGGAGTGGGTCAAGTCCGTCGAGGACCTGATGGACGCCGTCGACGAGTCGATTCCGGACCCGGTCCGCGAAACCGACAAGCCGTTCCTGATGCCCGTCGAGGACGTCTTCACGATCACCGGCCGTGGCACCGTGGTCACCGGTCGTGTCGAGCGCGGCGTGATCAACGTGAACGAGGAAGTCGAGATCGTCGGCATCAAGCCGACCAGCACCAAGACCACGGTCACCGGTGTGGAGATGTTCCGCAAGCTGCTTGACCAGGGCCAGGCCGGCGACAACGTCGGGCTGCTGCTGCGTGGTATCAAGCGTGAGGACGTCGAGCGCGGCCAGGTTGTGGTCAAGCCTGGCACCACCACCCCGCACACCGAGTTCGAGGGCAGCGTCTACATCCTGTCCAAGGACGAGGGTGGCCGGCACACGCCGTTCTTCAACAACTACCGTCCGCAGTTCTACTTCCGCACCACCGACGTGACCGGTGTGGTGACGCTGCCGGAGGGCACCGAAATGGTGATGCCCGGTGACAACACCAACATCTCGGTCAAGCTGATCCAGCCCGTCGCCATGGACGACGGTCTGCGGTTCGCGATCCGCGAGGGTGGCCGCACCGTCGGCGCCGGCCGGGTCGTCAAGATCATCAACTAGTTCCACAGCACAGGGCCCGGACTCGCCGATATCGGTGGTCCGGGTCCTGTGCTTTCTGGCCCGCCCGAAAGCTGCACACCTGGTCAGCGAATTTCCGGTAAGATCTTGCGATGTCCAGTCTGAAATTGACGGTTCGGGAATTTGACCGTCTTGGCCTGGCCGGGAGGTTCGGATGTCGTTCGTAAATGCGACGCCGGAGTATGTGGCGGCCGCGGCA
Organism: Mycobacterium sp. pR1184; assembly: GCF_041287235.1. Classification (NCBI taxonomy): domain Bacteria; kingdom Bacillati; phylum Actinomycetota; class Actinomycetes; order Mycobacteriales; family Mycobacteriaceae; genus Mycobacterium; species Mycobacterium sp. pR1184. The sequence goes on from NZ_JBGGKR010000001.1 coordinate 381,444, forward strand.
TCAGACTTGGAAAAAATCGGTACGGCGATCAACTACGCCAACTCGATGGCCTCCGGCGCGACGTCGGTGGTGCAGGCCGCCGGCGCCGACGCGGTTTCGGCGAGCATCTCGCATCTGTTCGGTGTCCACGCGGCGGCCTATCAGGCGATCAGCGCGCAGGCAGCGCTGTTTCACAACCAGTTTGTGCAGCTCATGAGCGGTGGGGCGCAGCAGTATGCGGACACCGAGGTGGTCAATGCCGAGCCGTTGTCGGTCGCCCCGCAGGCGGTGGCGGGTGCGGCCAACGTATCCGGCCAGGCAATGAGCAGTCAGCAGTTCATCGGCGCTGCGGCGCAGGCGGGTGGCGTGGCATCCGGGGTGCCGGTGGCAGGGGCGGTGCAACCGGCTGCAGCGGCGCCGGCCCCCGTGGCGGCGCCCGCGGCCCCTCCGGCGGCGGCGACGGTGACCCCGATGGCGGCAACCACCACGGCGGCGGCCCCGGCCGGATCTTCGGCAACGGCGCCTCACTCCGAATCATCGGTATCGGCAGCTGCGGCCGCACCGGCAGCTGCGGCGGCACCGGCAGCAGCGGCAGTGGCTCCCGCAGCGACAGCAGCCGACGTCGCCGCCCCGGCGGCCGCCGCTACCGCCCCGGCGGATGCAGCGGCCGCGGAACTGTCGTCGGCCACGATGCTGCCCGCGGCGATGCCGCTGTCCAACGGGCCGGCCATGGCGCCGCCGCCCACCTCTCCCAAAGGCGCACCGCCGAAGCCCTCGCGCTGACTGCCAGGGCCAATGCCCGCACGCCAGCTATGGATACAGCACACGCGACAGCGCTAATCTGACACGAACCTTCCCGGCGAGGCGAGGAGAAACACGTGTTGGCGCGGTATCTGAAGACACAGTTGGTCGTTTTGCTGTGCGGTGGTTTGGTCGGGCCGATCTTTCTGGTCGTCTACTTCACCCTGGGGCTGGGCAACCTGCTGCAATGGATGTTCTACGTCGGCCTACTCATCACCGTGGCCGACGTCCTCATCGCACTCGCGCTGACCAACTACGGTGCCAAATCGGCGGCCAAATCCGCGCTGCTGGAACAGCACGGGGTGCTGGCCCTCGCCCAGATCGTCGGGCTCTCCGAGACGGGAACCCGGATCAACGACCAGCCCCTGGTGAAGGTCGATCTGCACATCGAGGGACCCGGGATAACGCCGTTCGACAGCCAGGACCGGGTCATCGCCAACGTCACCCGGTTGGGCAACCTCACCGCGCGAAAGCTTGTGGTACTGCTTGACCCTACGACGCAGGAATACCAAATCGACTGGGAGCGAAGCGCTTTGGTCAACGGGCTGGTGCCCGCACAGTTTACGGTGGCCGAGGACAACCGGACCTATGACCTCAGCGGGCAAGCCGGGCCGCTGATGGAGATCCTGCAGATCCTCAAGGACAACAACGTTCCGCTCAACCGGATGGTCGACATCCGGTCGAACCCGGCGCTGCGCGAGCAGATCCAGGCGGTGGTGCGCCGCGCGGGGGCCCAGGCACCCGCGGCGCAAGGGGCCCCGGCCGGCGCGGCGCCGGTCGCTACGCCGCCGCAGGCCTCGATCGCCGATCGGCTCCAACAGCTCGAGACACTGCGCGCCAGTGGCGCTTTGACCGACGACGAATACCAGGCCCGCCGGACCCAGATCATCTCGGAGATCTGAGCCCGTTCGCGTCAGCGAACCAAGTTAGAACACGTTCCAGTTTCGCTGCTAGCCTGTGATTCGGCGAAAGGGGCGTGCCGTGTCGGGACGTGAAGGATCACTGCAGGGACGGGTGGCATTCGTTACCGGCGCCGCCCGCGCGCAAGGGCGCGCGCACGCGGTGCGGTTGGCCCGCGAGGGCGCCGACATCATCGCGCTCGACATCTGCGCCTCGGTGTCGGACACCGTGACGTACACCCCGGCCACCCCCGAAGATCTCAGTGAGACCGTCCGCCTGGTGGAGGCCGAAGGCCGCAAGGTCCTGGCCCGCGCCGGCGACATTCGCGACGACCCCGCCGTGCGTCAGCTGGTGGCCGACGGCGTGGAACAGTTCGGCCGGCTCGACGTCGTGGTGGCCAACGCCGGTGTGCTGGGCTGGGGCCGGGTCTGGGAACTCACCGACGAGCAGTGGGACACCGTGATCGGGGTCAACCTGACCGGCACCTGGCGCACCCTGCGCGCCGCGATCCCCGCGATGATCGAGGCCGGCAACGGCGGATCGATAGTGGTGGTGAGCTCGTCGGCCGGCCTGAAGGCCACACCCGGCAACGGCCACTACTCGGCCAGCAAGTTCGGGTTGACCGCGCTGACCAATACGCTGGCAATCGAGCTCGGCGAATACGGTATCCGGGTCAACTCGATCCACCCTTACTCGATCGACACCCCGATGATCGAACCGGAAGCGATGATGGAGATCTTCGCCAAACATCCCCGCTTCGTGCACAGCTTCCCGCCAATGCCGATGCAGTACAAGGGATTCATGGCGCCCGAAGAAGTTTCCGACGTCGTCGCCTGGTTGGCCGGCGACGGTGCGGCCACCGTGACGGGCATGCAGATTCCCGTCGATAAGGGCGCCCTGAAGTACTGAGCGCCCGCGTGCTATGAACTCCACGTGAGCAATAAAGGAATCGTGATCGTCGGAGGTGGGCTGGCTGCGGCCCGCACGGCCGAGCAATTACGGCGGTCGGAATACACCGGGCCCGTCACGATCGTCAGCGACGAGGTGCACCTGCCGTATGACCGTCCGCCGTTGTCCAAGGAAGTGCTGCGCAAAGAGGTCGACGATGTCGCCCTCAAGCCGCGTGAGTTCTACGACGAGAACAACATCACGCTGCGCCTCGGCGCGGCGGCCACCGGCCTGGACACCGCCGCGCAGACCCTGACCCTTTCCGACGGAACCTCGCTGGGCTATGACGAGCTGGTTATTGCGACCGGGTTGGTCCCGCGGCGCATTCCCGCGTTCCCGGATCTCGAGGGTATTCGCGTGCTGAGGTCGTTCGACGAGAGCATGGCGTTGCGCGAGCACGCCGGCAAGGCGCGCAAAGCCGTGGTCGTCGGAGCCGGCTTCATCGGCTGCGAGGTCGCGGCCAGCCTGCGCAGCATGGGGGTCGATGTGGTGCTGGTGGAACCGCAGCCGACGCCGTTGGCTTCGGTGCTCGGTGAACAGATCGGTGAGCTGGTGTCGCGGCTGCACCGAAATGAGGGCGTCGACGTGCGCACCGGCATCGGCGTGGCCGAAGTGCGCGGCGAAGGCCATGTCGACACCGTGGTGCTCAGCGATGGCACCGAGCTGGCGGCCGACCTGGTCGTCGTCGGTATCGGATCGCGGCCGGCCACCGAGTGGCTACAGGGCAGCGGCGTCGAGGTCGACAACGGTGTCATCTGCGACGACGCGGGGCGCACCAGTGCGCCCAACGTGTGGGCGCTCGGCGACGTCGCCTCGTGGCGTGATGCGACGGGACATCAAGCGCGCGTGGAGCATTGGAGCAACGTTGCCGACCAGGCCCGAGTCGTGGTGCCCGCGATGCTTGGTCAGGAGGTGCCGTCTATCACAGTCGTGCCGTACTTCTGGAGCGACCAGTACGACGTCAAGATCCAGTGCCTGGGCGAACCGGAAGCCACCGACATCGTGCACCTGGTCGAGGACGACGGACGAAAGTTCCTGGCCTACTACGAGCGTGACGGGGTGGTGGTCGGCGTGGTCGGCGGCGGTTTGCCGGGCAAAGTCATGAAGGCGCGCGGCAAAATCGCTGCGGCAGCGCCGATTTCGGAGCTGCTAGGCTGACCTCATGCACCGGGTGGCGATACTCGATGACTATGCCGGTATGGCACTCGAGCTCGCCGACTGGTCACCGGTGCAGAGCCGATCCGAGATCACCGTCTTCGATCGGCATCTCGGTCAAGCGCAAGCGGTAGAGGTCCTGCAACCGTTCGACGTGATCTGCACGATGCGCGAACGGATGGCGTTTCCGCGCACGCTGCTTGAGCGGCTGCCGAACCTGAAACTGATAACGATCGTGGGCATGAGCCTGCCGAACCTGGACATGGCCGCGGCCAGCGAATCCGGTGTCCTGGTTGCCCATTCAGATTTCGCCAATCCCCGGTTCCGGGCGATGCGCGACGCCACCCCCGAACTGGCCTGGGGCTTGCTGATCGCGACGGTGCGCAACCTGGCCGAAGAGCACCGGCGGATGCGCGATGGGCAATGGCAAAACAGCGTCGGCGTGACGCTGGCCGGTAAAACCCTCGGGTTGCTGGGCTTGGGCAGGACCGGCAAGCGGATGGCCGAGTACGCCGGGGTATTCGGCATGGAAGTCGTTGCGTGGAGCCAAAACCTGACCGCGCAGGCCGCGGCGGCGGCCGGTGCGCGCCGGGTCGAGAAGGCGGCATTGTTCGAATCCTCCGATGTGGTCTCCATCCACCTGGTGCTCTCCGAGCGGACACGAGGTTTGGTCGGCGAACCCGAGCTGGCCCTGATGAGGCCGCACGCCTACCTGATCAACACGTCCAGGGGCCCGATCGTCGACGAGGCGGCGCTGATCGCTTCGCTGCGGACCGGTCGTATCGCCGGCGCCGGCCTCGACGTTTTCGACGTCGAACCTCCGGCGCCCGACCATCCGCTGCGCGCTCTGCCGAACGTGACATTGTCCCCTCACCTGGGGTACGTCACCCGCGAGATGCTGAGTGCCTTCTACTCGGACAGCATCGAAGCGGTGGTGGCCTGGTTCGACGGTGCGCCGATCCGGATCGCCAATCCCGAGGCGTTGAGCTAGACCTCTGCAGAACGCCGGGGACGCAAGCGGTTTGGCTGCGAGACGGGCAAATCCTGGCGCCTCAGAATTCGCCCAGGTAGAACCGCGCGCCCTGATCGTCGGTGCACTCGGCGCTGATGCCGTAGGGCTGGCGGGTCGGCTCATCGAGCACGGTGCCGCCGGCTTCGCGCACCCGCGCGACCGCGGCGTCGATATCGGCCACCGTCCACATCGGCACGGTGGTGGCACGCGCACTGCCACCGGCAACGCCGGCCATCGGATGCGTGTTCACCACCTGCCAGCCATCGGAGACGCGGCCCGGCTCGAAGGTCCAGCGCAGCAGCCGGCCATAGAAGTCGCGGAACGCGGCTGAATCCGGCACCTGGTAGGTCACATAAGACAGTTCACCCGGCCCAGAACCGTTGACTTCCGGGCGCTTTCGGCCGGCGACGGGCTGGTGCACCGCGAAGGCCGTACCTTGTGGGTCGGTGGCCTCCAGCAGGATGCCGTAATCGGTGTCCCGGATTTCACCGGGAACACCGCCTGCTTCCGCTATCGCGATGCGGGCGGCCCGCACGTCGTCGACGGCGTAGCAGCAGAACAGCGTGGCGGGTTCGTCGGTGGTGACGATGCCGGTCGGCAGGTCGGTATTGGTCACCCGGTGTGACGCGGGGTCGTATGTCCAGCCCAGGACATGCCCGTAGAAGGCTGCCGCGCGATCGGCATCCGGAGTCCACACCGAGATGTATCCGATGTCGCCGTGCGCAATGCCCGAAACCGGCACGGCTGTCGGACCGGACAACATCCAGCGGTGCCCGAACGGGTCGACGATAGTGGCGTTGCGGGTTCCGTAATTCTGGTAGATCTCCCGTTCGACGGTCGCGCCGCCCTCACGCGCCTGCTGCAGGGCGGCGTCGGTGTCGGCGACGTGCAGCATCAGGCTGACCGAAACCGCTTTCGCAGCGGGGGCTTTCAGGCCGATCTCGGGATGTTCATCGGCCAGGTACAGCACGCCGTCGCCGATCGCGATCTCGGCGTGCCCGATGCGCCCGTCGTCCATCACGATTGGGTCGCCGACGACCACGGCGCCGAACGCGTCGGCGTACCAGTCGATGGCCGCGCGTGCGTTCGCCACGCTGAGGTAAGGCAATGCCGCTGGCCGCGGCCGTTGCGGCGCAACGGGTTCGGCTAGGTCGGCAAGGGCAGTCGTGGTGCCGCTCATGACAACTCCTTCCGGAAGCGATAGCGCGGATTCCAGTTGCCGGCGCAGCCGCGCGGCAAAAGCCGGATCGGGTTGAACCGGAAGGTCATTGGAGCCCAGTACGCGCAGCGGGTCGCTATGGTCGCGCTGGTTCATGAGGTGCCTCCTTCCGGGTAGTGCTTCTTGAAGGCGCGGCGCGCGCGGACCAGCAAGGCTTCGGTGGCATGCACCGTGCGCCCGATCAGCTCGGCGCATTCGCCGACGCTGCAGTCGTCCATATAGCGCAGCACCAGCACCGTGCGGTGCGGCTCGGCCAGCCGGGCCAGCACGGCTTCGGCGACCATGCGATCCAGCTCGACGTCCCAGTCGTCGGGGGTGTCGACGGGTTCCGGCAGCTCGGCCACCGGCACGCTGAGCCGGTCCTGCCCCCGCCGATAATGGTCGGCCAGTTTGTGTCGCGCCACGCCGAGCAACCACGGCACCGAGATCGGCGGCGGCTCGGCCCGACGCGCGGCGTCCATCGCCGCGAGGAAGGTCTCCGACGTCAGGTCCTCCGCCGCGGCACGTTCGCCGCAGCGTCGCACGAAGTAGCCGTAAACCGCCGGCAACGCCTCGTCGTAGAGCGCCAAAAGCGCGCGTCGAGGGTCGGACTGGTGATCCGTTCCGGCGCTCACACCCATATCGTCGCCGCGGCGCCGCGAACTCCGACGGGTACTGGGCGAAATTTTTCCGATGGTGGCTACCGCCAGTGCACCGGCGGGCCGTGCGGATGGCATTCGCCCAGCACCACAGCCTCGCCGCCGGGCCAGCGACGGACGCGCACCAGGAACTTCAGCGGTCCGCCCGGGCCGTCGCGCGCGGGTTCCATCGTCAGGTGCGCGAACGGCGCTGAGGCGTCGGCGCGTTCACCGAGCGCGTTCACCCCATCGTGTACGGTGCTGCGTTCGTCCTGCGATAGGTACTGCCAGGTGACCGAATGCCACAGCACCGTCAATGCGCCGTCGGCCAGTGTCAGGCCGCCCACGGCGGTGCCGGCGCTCTGCTGCACCAAAAGCGCGGGCACCGTGCGGGCGACCGCGATGGCGCCGCGCAGCCGCTCCAGCCGCGCGGACTGGTCGGGCCAGACGTAGCTCAGCGCGGTCATCTCGCCGTCGGCGGCCGTGACATCCACCGGCGCGATGTCGTAGCCCCGTCGTTCGACGATCCGCACCGAACCGGGCGGCGGCTCTCGGCCCTGCCATGCGTCGTCGATGATCACCGGCGAGTCGATCGGTCCCCACTGCCCGCCGCCGTAGCGGTAGTGGTACCGGTCGGCCCGCAGGTTCAGCCCGGCGCTCGATCCGATCTCGAAAAGCCTTATCGGGAAGTCGGTTTCGTGATTGATGCGCATCAGCGCACCGATCAGTGCAGCGGACCGACCCACCTCGTTCGTTTGGGGCGGCTGCCCCAGCGCCGTGCGCAGTGACTCGGCATGTGCCGTCGCGGCGAGCTTGATCTCGGGCCACGCGCTGTCGGCATCCCAGGTGCCGCCGGTGCTGGGATACCACTGGCGCAACACCTGCGCCCGTCCGTCGAGCACCAACCGGTGCAGGCCACCCAGCAGCCGCAGCGGCACGGCCTCGCGCGCCGGGTCTTCCTCGTGACCGGACAGGATCGCCGCGAAGATCCCACCGGTCTCGACGTCGGAGGCAACCAGTTCGAACAGCTCGTCGTACATCAGGGAACCGGAGGTGCCGCAGAACCGCCCCTGCGAGCGCAGGGTGTGCAGCAGGTGCTCGCGGTCGGCGCTCACGGTTTCAGCGTGTCCAATCCGGAACCGACGACGTCGAAGGCATTGCCGAGTGCGGCCTGCAGCGTGACGGCCTCGTCGCGCAACCAATGCTCGTAGGCCGATAGCGCGACCCCCAGCAGGGTCCAGGCCACGGTCTGCGGCGCCAAGTCGGTCGTCTTGGCGCCACAGCGCCGGGCGACGAACTCCGCGATCACCTCGCGCCAGCCGGCGTACATCGTCATCGAATACGCCTGCAGTTCGGCGGTTTGCAGGATGACCCGCATCCGCTGACGGTGCTGGACGGTCTCGGAGTCGTCAAAGGTGTTGAACGCCAACAGTGCTGCCCGCAACGCCTCGCCCAGCGGAACTCGCGGGCCGACGGTGTCGAGCAGCTCACGAAGATGCGCGAGGTGGCTGTCGAAGTCACCCCACAGGATGGCGTTCTTGGAGGCGTAGTAGCGGAACAGCGTGCGGCGCGAGATCCCGGCGGCCTGTGCGACGTCGTCGACACTCACCTCGGCGAATCCCCGCGCGGTGAACAACGCGATGGCGACGTCGGTGATGTGGTCCGGCGTCGTCGAGCGGCGCCGGCCGACCCGCGCCTGCGGATTCATCAGACCCGCCCTTCCATTTCGGCACTCGATGCCATATTCTGACGACGATTCTGACAAGATCGACCATCGTTGTCGATAGCGTAGGAGAGGCAGTTCAAATGGACCGCGAAATCGAAACCGACGCCGAGCTCGTCACCGAGACTCTGGTTGAAGAGGTGTCCATCGACGGCATGTGCGGGGTCTACTGACCGTGCCTGCGCCCGCGCAGGCTCGACCGACCGAAGGCCGGTTCGACGTTGATCGCGGTTGGCGATTGCACCCGCAGGTCGCGGTTCGTCCAGAACCGTTTGGCGCACTGCTTTATCACTTCGGCACCCGCAAGCTTTCGTTTCTGAAGAACCGCACCATCCTTGCGGTGGTGCAGTCGCTGGCCGACCACCCGGACATCCGGTCCGCCCTGCGGGCCGAGGGAGTCGACGACTCAGCGCAGGGCCCATACCTGCACGCGCTGGGTGTGTTGGTCGATTCCCGCATGCTGGTGCCCCAGGAGGACCATCAATGACAACAGCGGCCCCCGTACCACGGCTCATCGAGCAGTTCGAGCACGGGCTGGACGCGCCCATCTGCCTGACGTGGGAACTCACGTACGCTTGCAACCTGGCCTGCGTGCACTGCCTTTCCTCGTCGGGTAAGCGCGATCCACGCGAGCTGTCCACCCGGCAGTGCATGGACATCATCGACGAGCTGGAACGCATGCAGGTGTTCTACGTCAACATCGGTGGCGGGGAACCCACTGTGCGCCAGGACTTTTGGGAGTTGGTCGACTACGCCACCGCGCACCACGTCGGGGTGAAGTTCTCGACCAACGGGGTCCGCATCACGCCGGAGGTCGCCGCGCGACTGGCAGCCAGCGACTACGTCGATGTGCAGATCTCACTGGACGGCGCCACCGCCGAGGTCAACGACGCGGTCCGTGGGCCGGGGTCCTTCGCGATGGCGGTGCGCGCGCTGGAGAACCTGGCCGCGGCCGGCTTCAAAGACGCCAAGATCTCCGTCGTGGTCACCCGCCACAACGTCGACCAGCTCGACGACTTCGCCGCGCTGGCAAGCCGTTACGGTGCGACGCTGCGGATCACCCGGCTGCGGCCTTCGGGGCGTGGCGCGGATGTTTGGGAAGACCTGCACCCCACCGCGGCTCAGCAGGTGCAGCTGTATGACTGGCTGGTCGCCAAGGGGGATGGGGTGCTCACCGGCGACTCCTTCTTCCACCTGGCTCCGCTCGGCTCCGCCGGCGCGCTGTCCGGCCTGAACATGTGCGGCGCCGGCCGGGTCGTGTGCCTGATCGACCCGGTGGGCGACGTCTACGCCTGCCCGTTCGCCATCCATGACCGCTTCCTGGCTGGAAACGTGTTGTCCGACAGCGGGTTTGACAACGTCTGGAAGAATGCTCCGCTCTTCCGTGAGCTGCGCGAGCCCCAGTCGGCCGGCGCCTGCGGAAGTTGCGGGCACTACGACAGCTGCCGTGGTGGCTGCATGGCGGCCAAGTTCTTCACCGGCCTGCCGATGGACGGCCCGGATCCCGAATGCGTGCAGGGGCACAGCGAGTCGGCACTGGCCCGGGATCGGGAGACTCCGCGCCCACGGGCCGACCATTCGCGCCGCCGGCCGGTGCCGCTGACGCTAACGGTGCGCCCGCCGCAGCAACCGCCGGCGCGGCTGTGTAACGAAAGCCCTGTGTAGTCGTGGCCGACGAGTGGTTTGAAACAGTCGCCATCGCGCAGCAGCGCGCAAAGCGCCGATTGCCGAAATCCGTTTACGCGGCCCTTGTTGCGGCCAGCGAAAAAGGAATTACGGTCTCCGACAATGTCGAAGCTTTCGGCGAACTGGGATTCGCGCCGCATGTCGTAGGCGCGCAGGAAAAGCGCGAGTTGTCGACAACCGTTATGGGACAAGATATCTCCATGCCGGTGCTGATTTCGCCGACCGGCGTTCAGGCGGTCGACCCGGACGGCGAGGTGGCCGTCGCGCGAGCCGCGGCAGCGCGGGGAACGGCGATGGGGCTGTCCTCGTTCGCCAGCAAGCCGATCGAGGAAGTGATCGCGGCAAACTCCAAGCTGTTCTTCCAGGTGTATTGGCTGGGCGGGCGCGACGCGATCGCCAACCGGGTGGAGCGGGCCCGCGCGGCCGGCGCGGTCGGTTTGATCGTCACGACCGACTGGTCCTTCTCGCACGGGCGCGACTGGGGCAGCCCCAAGATCCCGGAAGAAATGAACCTGCGCACCATTCTGCGGCTGTCGCCGGAAGCGGCCTTTAAGCCGCGGTGGTTCCTGAAGTGGGCGAAGACGATGCGCCCGCCGGCGTTGTCGGTGCCGAACCAGGCGGCGCGCGGCGAGGCCGGTCCGCCCTTCTTCCAGGCCTACGGCGAATGGATGGGCACGCCCCCGCCGACCTGGGAGGACATCGCCTGGCTGCGCGAGCTGTGGGGCGGACCGTTCATGCTCAAGGGCGTCATGCGGGTCGATGACGCGAAAAGAGCTGTGGATGCCGGTGTTTCGGCGATATCGGTGTCCAACCACGGCGGCAACAACCTGGACGGGACGCCCGCGTCCATCCGGGCGCTGCCCCCGGTGGTGGCCGCGGTCGGCGATCAGGTCGAGGTGTTGCTGGACGGCGGCGTCCGGCGCGGCAGCGACGTGGTGAAGGCCGTGGCCTTGGGAGCGCGGGCGGTGATGATCGGCCGCGCCTATCTGTGGGGCCTCGCCGCGAACGGTCAGGCCGGCGTCGAGAACGTCCTCGACGTCCTGCGCGGGGGTATCGACTCGGCGCTCATGGGGCTGGGGCATGCCTCGGTCCACGACTTGCGGCCGGACGACATTCTGGTGCCGGACGGCTTCACCCGCGCGCTCGGCGTTCCGACGGCCTGATCTCTCGGCGGCGCCCGAGTTAATCTGCGGCATGTTGGGCAGGTTTGCCATATTTAGCGCCTCAGGCGCTGCCCGGGACCCCGTCGCGGCGCCGCCGAATTCGGGCGAATGTGGGATTGCGAGCGAAAATCGACGTATGCGAAAATTGTGATACGCGCGTGGCAACCGTGACGGACGAGCCGAATTTCGGCGCCCCGATGAACAGCCCAGAAAAAAATTAACTTTGAACGCTCAACAATTGGTGCACGCCAGGTGAATTCGGCCTACCATCACCGAGTGCCCGTACTCGGCGAATTAGGAGCTGCGACGTCGAACGAGCTATTTCCCACCTCGCCGTCGATAATGATCCCGCTGGGCTCGACCGAGCAACATGGTCCGCACCTGCCATTGGACACCGACACCCGCATCGCGACGGCGGTCGCGCGAGGAGCCCGGGCCAGCCTTGAGCAGGCGTGGTTGGTGGCGCCGGCTATCTCTTATGGCGCCAGCGGTGAGCATCAGAGTTTCGCCGGAACGATCTCTATCGGCACCGACGCACTGACGATGCTGCTGGTCGAGTACGGCAGGTCGGCCGCCGGCTGGGCCCGGCGCCTGGTCTTCGTCAACGGCCACGGCGGCAACACGGAGGCGTTGCACCGCGCCGTGACCACACTTCGCACCGAAGGCCGCGACGTCGCCTGGTGCCCGTGCGCGGCCGCCGGCGCCGACGCCCATGCCGGCCATACCGAAACATCGGTGTTGCTGCATATCTCGCCGTCCGATGTGCTGACCGACCGATGGCTCGCCGGGAACCGGGCCCCGCTGCCCGAGTTGCTCCCGGCGATGCGGACCGGCGGAGTGGCGGCGGTCAGCCCGGTAGGCGTGTTGGGAGACCCCACCACCGCCACCGCGGCCGAGGGCAAGCGCATCTTCTCGGAGATGGTCGACGGTTGTGTGCGTCGTATCGTGCGCTGGACGCCCGGCCCCGACGGGATGCTGACATGAGTCAGCCTCGATTGCCGGACGGGTTCGCCGTTCAGGTCGATCGCCGCGTGCGGGTACTCGGCGACGGCTCGGCCTTGCTGGGCGGCTCGCCGACCCGACTGCTCAAGCTGGCTCCCGCCGCCCAGGACATGCTCTCGGATGGCCGGCTGAAGGTCCGCGACGACGTCAGTGCCCAGCTGGCCCGCACCCTGCTGGACGCCACCGTCGCGCATCCGCGCCCGGCCGGCGGCCCGTCGCATCGCGACGTCACCGTGGTAATCCCGGTGCGGGACAACGTTTCTGGTGTGCGACGCCTAGTGAACTCGCTGCGCGGCCTGCGCGTGATCGTGGTGGACGACGGCTCGGTGTCGCCCATCGAGCACGCAGACTTCGCCGGGACGCACTGCGATATCGAGGTGTTGCATCACCCCCGCAGCAAGGGGCCGGCGGCGGCACGCAACACCGGGCTGGCGGCGTGCACCACCGACTTCGTCGCCTTCCTGGACTCGGACGTGACGCCGCGCCGCGGCTGGCTGGAAGCTCTGCTCGGTCACTTCTGCGACCCGACCGTGGCCCTGGTGGCGCCCCGCATCGTGGGCATGGCCCACAGCGAGAACGTGGTCGCCCGGTACGAGGCGGTGCACTCCTCCCTGGACCTCGGGCAGCGCGAAGCGCCGGTGCTGCCGCACAGCACGGTGTCCTACGTGCCCAGTGCGGCGATCATCTGCCGCCGCTCGGCTCTGACTGATGTCGGCGGGTTCGACGAGACCATGCAGTCCGGCGAGGACGTCGACCTGTGCTGGCGACTGATCGAGGCAGGTGCCCGGCTGCGCTACGAGCCAATCGCGCTGGTCGCCCACGATCACCGCACCCAATTGCGGGATTGGCTTGCGCGCAAGGCATTCTACGGCGGTTCGGCGGCCCCGCTGTCGGTACGCCATCCCGACAAGACCGCCCCGGTGGTGATCTCCGGATGGGCGCTGATGGCCTGGATCCTGATGGCGCTCGGGACCAGCCTGTCGCAGCTGGCGTCGATAGTGATCGCCGTGCTGACCGGCCGGCGCATCGCCAAAGCCATGCGCAGCGCCGATACCGCCTTCTCCGATGTTGTGGTGATCGCGACCCGCGGCCTGTGGTCGGCGGCGTTGCAGCTGGCCTCGGCGATCTGCCGGCACTACTGGCCCGTGGCGTTGCTCGCCGCGATCACGTCGCGGCACTGTAGACGCGTCGTCGTGGTAGCAGCCGTGATGGACGGCGTGGTCGACTGGCTGCGCCGCCGCGACACCACCGGCGACGACGCCGAGCCAATCGGCCTGCTGACCTATCTGTTGCTCAAGCGCGTTGACGACCTGGCGTACGGCCTCGGGCTGTGGTGGGGCGTGGTCCGCGAACGCAACCTGCGCGCGCTCAAACCGCAAATCCGGAGCTAGCCGGCGCCTTGACAACGCACAGCGATGTGCTGATCGTCGGCGCCGGAAGTGCTGGATCCGTTGTTGCCGAACGTCTTTCCGCCGATCCCGCTCGGACCGTGACCGTCCTGGAAGCGGGCCCCGCGCTGGCCGATCCGGCGCTGCTGGCGCAGACCGCCAACGGGTTGCAGCTGCCGATCGGGGCGGGCAGCCCGCTGGTGGCGCGGTATACGAGTCGGATCACCGACCAGCCCGTTCGCGAACTGCCGATCGTGCGGGGGGCGACGCTGGGCGGCTCCGGGGCAGTCAACGGCGGATACTTCTGCCGAGGATTACCACGCGATTTCGATCGGGCCGCGATACCGGGCTGGGCGTGGTCCGACGTGATCGACCATTTCCGGGCCATCGAGACCGACCTCGACTTCACCGGTCCCGCCCATGGCGACAGCGGCCCGATTCTGGTTCGCCGGACACACGAAATGACCGGTACCACTGAGCGTTTCATTGCCGCAGCACAGAGCGCCGGGTTTTCCTGGATTGCCGATCTCAACGATTGCGGGCCCGAGTTGAAACCGGGCGTCGGCGCGGTGCCGCTCAACATCGTCGACGGCGTACGCATCGGGTCCGGTGCCGGTTATCTGCTTCCGGCGCTGGGGCGATCCAACCTGACCTTGCTGTCGCAGACTCGGGCAGTGCGGCTACGGTTCAACGGCACCGTCGCCGACGGGGTCGACGTCGTCGGCCCGCAAGGCCCGACGGCTCTGACCGCCGACCGAATCATCCTGTGTGCGGGCGCTATTCAGTCAGCGCACCTGCTGATGTTGTCCGGCATCGGCGACGAGGCGATGCTGCGGGAACTCGGCGTGCCAGTGGTGGCGCCGCTTCCGGTGGGGGCGAACTGCCGCGATCACCCCGAATGGGTGCTGCCCACCGACTGGACGGTGGCCGCCGGGCGGCCCGTGCTGGAGGTGGTGCTCAACACCGCCGACGGTATCGAGATCCGGCCGTACACGGGTGGGTTCGTCGCGATGACCGGCGACGGCACGCAGGGGCATCCCGACTGGCCGCATCTCGGGGTCGCGTTGATGCAGCCGCGGGCGCGCGGGCGCGTCTCGCTGGTGTCCGCGGATCCGGGCGTGTCCCCGCGCATCGAGCACCGCTACGACAGCGAACCCGAAGACATCGCCGCGTTGCGCCGCGGCAGCGAGTTGGCCCGCGAATTGGCCAGTGCGGCAACGTATGTCGGGCCACCGGCATGGGCGACGTCGCAGCACCTGTGCTGCAGCGCACCGATGGGTCCCGACGGCGACCCGCATGCGGTCGTCGATTCTCGGTGCCGGGTGCGCGGGTTGGACAACCTGTGGGTGATCGACGGCTCGGTCCTGCCGGCCATCACCAGCCGCGGTCCGCATGCGACCATCGTGATGATCGGCCACCGCGCGGTGGAATTCGTCCGCTGAAGCCGCCAGGCCGTCCGGCAGCCCAGGTTACGGTAAGTGGGCGGGCCGCGCTCGGTTGGCCGAGATGTCGAGAGAGCGCGACCCGCCCGATGAGACTGCGTTCATGCGTTCCACGTAAACGGCCACGACCAGTGGCGGTGCGCGCGCAGATAATGGTGCGTCATGCGCGAGTTATGCGTCGCAATATTCGTGGACGGCATGACAGCCGTATCACCGTGGTGTGCAATGGCTCGTCTAACAGATCACCTCCTTCAGCTCGAACGGGCTTGTCGCAGTGGCAGTCACGAGTGCAGCGGAGGCGAGCGCTGGCGCGGCCACACCATGGTCACCTGCCAGCGTGCGTCCGGGTTGGCGTGCTCGACCGAAGCTTCGTGCGGCGTGGGTCGCAGGGTCACTACGGTGCCTGGTCGACGCGGACATGGCCGTCCCACAGGCAGCTCGCCGGTAACATCGTCGCCCCGGCCGCTCGAGCAGCACACGCGTAGCCACTCGGCCTCCACGATGGCCGCCGCCTCCGTCATCGCCGGGCAGCACGGCTCAATCGCCACTGTCACGTGATCACCCCGCTGTACGGCTGAACCGGCGCGGGCAGCGATGCACGGCGAATTACGCACCGAGACAAGCGGATTGCGCGTCGCAACCGTCCAGTCGATAGCGCTGCAAGCGGCAGCGTCGACAATGCGGACCGCGCAACGACGCCTACGGCCGGCGATGGCCGGCGTATTCGTTGTCTGCGTGAGTCAAAGCTCATCAACATCACATCCACCTCACCCTGCGAGATGACCTGTCCCTGTCGATATATATCTCTGATACCAGAACGAATTGGCCGTTTCAAGTATCTGTCGGACGTGAATTTTGTGCCACCGGAACCGACCGCACCGATCTCGCCCGGCGCTCCAGCGTTCTGCGTCTTTCGTTCTGCCGTCCGGCTTTTCGGCCCGCGCGTCCGGTGTGCTGATCGGACGGTGCGCCCGCAAATCGGTTCGGCGGCCAGCGGGCTACCGGTCGGCGCCGTCGTGCGGGACCACCGATACTTCAGCGTCTGATCTACCGCGGCCTGACACCGGCCCGATCCGGCGCACCAGGCGCAGCTGCCTGCCGTCGCGCCCGGGCGCCCACAGGCCGATCAGGATGGAAATCACGGCCACGATCACGGCCATCACGATCGTCGACGCGTGCATGGCGGTCAGGAAGGCGGTCTTGCTCAGCTCGGCGAGCTGGGCCCCCTGCGGCCCGAGCCGATCGGCCACCTCGACGGCCTTGGCGAGTGAGTCGGTGGCCGGGCCCCGCGCCGCCGGCGGGAAGCTCGCCAGTTGCGGGGCGAGTTCGTGGGAATAGCGTCCGGCCAGGATCGAACCCGCCACGGCGATGCCCAACGCCCCGCCCATCTCGCGCGAGGTGTCGTTCACCGCGGAGGCCACGCCTTGCTTTTCGTCGGGGACCGCGCCCATGATCGCCGAAGTCGTTGGTGCCGTGCAGATTCCGATGCCGGTTGCCAGGATCAACGTCGGCCACGCGAACTGGGTATAACTCGAGTGCAGGTCGAGGGTGGACATGCACGCAAAACCAACCGCCATCAGCAGCGTGCCGATGAACAGCACCAGCCGCAGTCCGAGCCTCGGCACGTACCAAAACGACAGCGCCGAGAAGATGGCCAGCGGAATCATGAACGGGCCGAAGGCAACTGCCGTCGTCAACGGTGAATAGCCCATGATCTGCTGGACGTATTGCATGCCGATATAGAAGAACCCGAACGTCGCGCCGAACAGCACGACGATCGCGGCGACCCCGGTGGCGAAATTGGGGTCGGCGAACAGTCGCACGTCGAGAAGTGGTTGACGCCGCCGGAATTCGACGACACCGAACAGCGCCGCGATGATGGACCCGGCGGCCATCCCGCCCCAGACGAGAGGATCGTCCCAGCCGCGAGTGGGGGCTTCCAGGATGGCGGCCACCGCGATCGCGACGGCGGCACCGATCAGAACCGCCCCGAGCGCGTCGATGCGGGGAGCGTTGTTGTCGCGCGACGGCGAGACGGTGCACGCCAGTGCGAAGATCACCAGCCCCGCGATGCCCAGTGACCAGAAGATCGCGTGCCAATCCCAAAAGTGCAGCAGCAGGCCGGATCCGATCAAGCCGAAAACTCCTCCGGATCCGGCGGTGCCGGCCCAGATGCCGACGGCCTTCATCCGCTCGTCCTTCGGGTAGGCCACCGTCAGCAGCGACAGCGTCGCGGGCATGACGAACGCCGCGCCGACACCGGCTAGCGCGCGCCCCGCGATGATCTGCATCGGAGCGTGCAGGATCGCCGGCGCCACCGAGCCGATCGCGAACACCACCAGGCCGGTCAGCAGCGCGCCGCGCCGGCCGTAGCGGTCACCGATCGCCCCGGCGGGCAGCAGCAGGCAGGCCAGCGCCACGGTGTATCCGTCGACGATCCAGTTCAGCTGCGACTGTGTGGCCGATGTCGCCACCGCGAGGTCGCCCAACGCGGTGTTCAGGGCGGTCATGGATGCGACCACCAGCGCGACCCCCATGCACGCGACCGCCAGGGTCCAGACTCGCGCGCGCGGGCTTCCGCCAATGCTCACTGGATCAGTACGCTGGTCAGGCCGGATCAAGACATCGACCATGAGATGCGCCTCCCTCCGGGGGCGTGCGAAGTTTCGAGACCAATAGTCTCGTAGGTAGACCGATGGTCTTGTTTCTAAACAGGGAGGTGAGTCACAATCGCCGAGGGAACTACGGATCCCCGACCCGCGCGATCGCGGGCTCGCTTACTGGAAGCCGCCGCGACGCTGCTGAGTGCCGGAGGCCCCAGCGCGGTGACCGTGGAAGCGGTAACCCGAACCGCCAACGTCGCCAGAGCCACCCTGTATCGCCACTTCCCCAGTGGCAATGATTTGCTGGCCGCGGCGTTCAACAGCCTGATACCGCCGTCCCCGACACCGCCCGACGAGGGCTCGCTGCGGGATCGGCTTGTCGCCCTGATGCTTGCCCAAGCCGAATCGGTGGCCCAGGCCCCCGCGCTGATGACCGCCATGTCCTGGTTGGCGCTGGGTCGCGACCTGGAAGGTATGCCAGAACCTCACCACGACAACTGCACCGACAGCCCGGCGATTACCACGCTTCGTGAACGCATCGCCCAGCAGTACGCGGCGCCGTTCGACGCCTTGTTCGACAGTCCGGAGGCCGCGGAACTGGGCGAGGTGGACCGATCCCGGGCCATCGCCCTGCTGATCGGCCCGTTGGTGCTGGGGCGTCTGTCCACCCTGCCGGATTTCGATTATCGGGAATGCGCGTTCGCGGCCGTCGACGGTTTCCTGCACGTTCAGCGCGCGCAGGCCAGGGCTAGCGCAGCGAGTATCGAATCGGCAGGTGCTTGAGTCCACCGACGAACGTCGTGGCGATCAGTTCCGGTTCTGCGGCCGGCTCGACCGAGCCCAGTCTGATCTGATCCCTAATCGTGGGTTCCGGGTTCGTCGAGAAGCGTTTGCAAGGCTGCGATGAGGCTCGCTGGCTGACCGGGCGCGAGCCGGTCCAGTCGTTGTTGGAGGCGTGGGCGAATCCGTGCGGCAATCTGATCAACTACGCCTTGGCCATGTTCGGTGAGAGTCACAACATTGCGTCGCGAATCGCTCAGATCAGGTCGTCGGTCGATGTAGCCGTCTCGCGCTAGTTGGGTGAGTGCGCGACTGGTAGCCGCGGGATGACTGCTCAGTGCGCGAGAAATATCTCCTGAGGTGGCGATGGACGCGGCCAAAGAATCGAGGTCGCGTGGACGCTTCCGGGACCCATCAGCGATACCCTTGATCGTTCCACGGATACGCCACTGACCAGCGACTTACGTCAGTTCGAACGGACCGGCGACCGATTCTGGCCGAGATTTGGGCGGAATTTTGTTTGGGCCATGATCTAGGGCATACTGTTCGGGTTGCCTTGAGCCGGGTTCACGCCTGGCTGGGCATACGACCAGCGCCCAAACGGGCGCGTCCGGTCCCATCCTTGGAGCGACTATTTTGGCCGCGAACAAGGCTGTGTGAGGGTGACACGCCCGACCGCGGGGGCCGGTGAACCACGACAGGTAAACAGCGGCGCAGTATCCGGCGCGGCGCTCGATCGGCCCCAGATGGGCCGGGTCGGGTCGGCGCGCCGGGGGCACCAGGCCCGGATATCCGGGCCTCCAGAGGAGTGAGGGTAGGAGAAGCGTGGCGGGACAGAAGATCCGCATCAGGCTTAAGGCCTACGACCATGAGGCTATTGACGCCTCGGCGCGCAAGATCGTCGAGACCGTCGTCCGTACGGGTGCCAGCGTCGTAGGGCCGGTGCCGCTGCCGACCGAGAAGAATGTGTATTGCGTCATCCGCTCCCCGCACAAGTACAAGGACTCGCGGGAGCACTTCGAGATGCGCACCCACAAGCGGTTGATCGACATTCTCGATCCGACGCCGAAGACCGTTGACGCATTGATGCGCATCGATCTGCCGGCCAGTGTCGACGTCAACATCCAGTAGGGGATCGGCGAACTCATGGCAAGAAAAGGCATTCTGGGTACCAAGCTGGGCATGACGCAGGTGTTCGACGAGAACAACCGCGTCGTGCCGGTGACGGTGGTCAAGGCGGGCCCCAACGTGGTCACGCGCATCCGTACCCCGGAGCAAGACGGATACAGCGCCGTGCAGTTGGCCTACGGCGAAATCAGCCCACGCAAAGTCAACAAGCCCGTCACGGGCCAGTACGCCGCAGCGGGTGTGAACCCGCGCCGTCACCTGGCCGAGCTGCGTCTGGATAACCCGGAGGCGGCCGCCGAGTACGAGGTCGGCCAGGAGCTGACGGCGGAGATCTTCGCCGACGGCGCCTATGTCGACGTGACCGGTACCTCCAAGGGCAAGGGCTTCGCCGGCACCATGAAGCGCCACGGTTTCCGTGGTCAGGGCGCCAGCCACGGTGCCCAGGCGGTGCACCGTCGCCCGGGTTCCATCGGCGGCTGCGCCACTCCCGCGCGCGTTTTCAAGGGCACGCGGATGGCGGGCCGGATGGGTAACGACCGGGTGACCGTGCAGAACCTGGTGGTGCACAAGGTCGATGCCGAGAACGGTGTGCTGTTGATCAAGGGTGCGGTCCCCGGCCGCACCGGCGGACTCGTTGTGGTTCGCACCGCGATCAAACGAGGTGAGAAGTAATGGCAGCGATAAAGATTGACGTCAAGACGCCGGACGGTAAGGTCGACGGCTCGATCGAGCTGCCCGCCGAATTGTTCGACGCCCCAGCCAATATCGCGTTGATGCACCAGGTGGTCACCGCGCAGCGCGCGGCGGCTCGCCAGGGCACGCACTCGACCAAGACGCGCGGCGAGGTCAGCGGTGGTGGTCGTAAGCCTTACCGGCAGAAGGGCACCGGACGCGCGCGGCAAGGTTCGACGCGCGCCCCGCAGTTCACCGGTGGTGGCACCGTGCACGGCCCCAAGCCGCGTGACTACAGCCAGCGCACGCCGAAGAAGATGATCGCCGCCGCGTTGCGCGGGGCGCTGTCCGACCGGGCCCGCAACGGCCGCATCCACGCGGTGACCGAGCTGGTGTCGGGTCAGACGCCGTCGACCAAGAGCGCCAAGGCATTTCTGAACTCGCTGACCGACCGCAAGCAGGTGCTGGTCGTGATCGGTGGCACCGACGAGGCCGGTGCCAAGAGCGTGCGCAACCTGCCCGGTGTGCACATCCTGGCGCCGGGTCAGCTCAACACCTATGACGTGCTGCGTGCCGACGACGTGGTGTTCAGCGTCGAGGCGCTCAACGCCTACATCAGTGGCAACACGGCTAGCACCGAGGAGGTTTCGGCCTGATGGCGACCGTCACTGACCCACGCGACATCATCCTGGCTCCGGTCATCTCGGAGAAGTCCTACGGACTGCTCGACGACAACGTGTACACCTTCGTGGTGCACCCCGATTCGAACAAGACGCAGATCAAGATCGCTATCGAGAAGATCTTCTCCGTCAAGGTCGCATCGGTGAACACCGCGAACCGGCAGGGCAAGCGCAAGCGCACCCGCACCGGGTTCGGCAAGCGCAAGGGCACCAAGCGCGCGATTGTCACCCTGGCCGCGGGCAGCAAGCCGATTGACCTGTTCGGCGCACCGGCCTAGCGCGGCGACGATGCAGAGCGAAGCGATGAAGAGGAGCCGGGCAATCTGGCCCAGCGCGCGCGAGAGAAAGACCTGATAAGACATGGCAATTCGCAAATACAAGCCGACGACCCCCGGTCGCCGCGGCGCCAGCGTCTCCGACTTCGCCGAGATCACTCGGACGGAGCCGGAGAAGTCGTTGGTGCGCCCGCTGCACGGACACGGCGGACGTAATGCGCACGGCCGCATCACCACTCGTCACAAGGGTGGCGGCCACAAGCGCGCCTACCGGGAGATCGACTTCCGGCGCAACGACAAGGACGGCGTCAACGCCAAGGTCGCACACATCGAGTACGACCCGAACCGCACCGCCAACATCGCGCTGCTGCACTTCCTGGATGGCGAGAAGCGTTACATCATCGCCCCGCAAGGACTCTCGCAGGGCGACGTGGTGGAGTCCGGCGCCAACGCCGACATCAAGCCCGGTAACAACCTGCCGTTGCGCAACATCCCGGCCGGTACCTTGGTCCACGCCGTGGAGCTGCGGCCGGGCGGTGGCGCCAAGATGGCGCGGTCGGCCGGATCCAGCATCCAGCTGCTCGGTAAAGAGGGCACCTACGCCTCGCTGCGTATGCCCAGCGGTGAGATCCGCCGCGTCGACGTGCGCTGCCGCGCCACCGTCGGCGAGGTGGGCAACGCCGAGCAGGCGAACATCAACTGGGGCAAGGCCGGTCGCATGCGCTGGAAGGGCAAGCGCCCGACCGTCCGTGGTGTCGTGATGAACCCGGTGGACCACCCGCACGGTGGTGGTGAGGGTAAGACCTCCGGTGGTCGCCACCCGGTCAGCCCGTGGGGTAAGCCCGAGGGTCGTACCCGTCAGCCGAACAAGGCCAGTAACAAGCTCATTGTCCGACGCCGGCGCACCGGCAAGAAGCACGGTCGCTAGGAAGTCGAGGAGTAACAGATGCCACGCAGCCTGAAAAAGGGACCGTTCGTCGACGACCACCTGCTCAAGAAGGTGGACGTGCAGAACGAAAAGAACAGCAAGCAGGTCATCAAGACCTGGTCGCGTCGTTCGACGATCATTCCCGACTTCATTGGCCACACCTTTGCGGTGCACGACGGCCGTAAGCACGTCCCGGTGTTCGTCACCGAGGCGATGGTCGGCCACAAGCTCGGCGAGTTCGCGCCGACGCGCACGTTCAAGGGCCACATCAAGGACGACCGAAAGGCCAAGCGCCGATGAGCACCACGACGACTGAATATCCGTCGGCCGTCGCCAAGGCACGGTTCGTGCGGGTTTCGCCGACCAAGGCGCGCCGGGTCATCGACCTGGTGCGCGGCAAGTCGGTGGCCGACGCGCTCGACATCTTGCGCTGGGCGCCGCAGGCCGCCAGTGAGCCGGTCGCCAAGGTGATCGCCAGCGCTGCCGCCAACGCGCAGAACAACGATGGCCTGGACCCGGCGACCCTGGTGGTCGCCTCGGTCTACGCCGACGAGGGCCCCACCGCCAAGCGCATCCGTCCACGCGCCCAGGGTCGTGCGTTCCGGATCCGCCGGCGCACCAGCCACATCACCGTGGTGGTGGAAAGCCGCCCGAGCAAGGACCAGCAGTCTTCGAAGTCGTCGCGCGCCCGCCGCGCCGAGGGCAGCAAGGCCGCCGCCAAGGCTCCGGCCAAGAAAGCCGCGACCGCGCCTGCCAAGAAGGCGCCCGCCGCCAAGAAGACGCCCGCGAAAAAGGCTGCGCCGCAAGCCGAAGCCAAGACGTCTGAGACTTCTGACGCGAAGGGAGGCTCAGACTAGTGGGCCAGAAGATCAATCCGCACGGCTTCCGGCTGGGCATCACCACCGACTGGAAGTCCCGCTGGTACGCCGACAAGCAGTACGCCGACTACGTCAAGGAAGACGTGGCGATCCGCCGGCTGCTGTCCACCGGTCTGGAGCGCGCCGGCATCGCCGACGTGGAGATCGAGCGCACCCGCGACCGCGTCCGCGTCGACATCCACACCGCGCGTCCCGGCATCGTCATCGGCCGCCGCGGTACCGAGGCCGACCGGATCCGCGCGGACCTGGAGAAGCTGACCAAAAAACAGGTGCAGCTGAACATCCTCGAGGTGAAAAACCCGGAGTCGCAAGCGCAATTGGTGGCTCAGGGCGTTGCCGAGCAGCTGAGCAACCGGGTGGCGTTCCGTCGCGCGATGCGTAAGGCCATCCAGTCGGCGATGCGTCAGCCCAACGTCAAGGGCATCCGGGTGCAGTGCTCGGGTCGCCTCGGTGGCGCCGAGATGAGCCGCTCGGAGTTCTACCGCGAGGGCCGGGTTCCGCTGCACACCTTGCGTGCCGATATCGACTACGGCCTGTACGAAGCCAAGACCACGTTCGGCCGGATCGGCGTGAAGGTGTGGATTTACAAGGGCGACATCGTCGGCGGCAAGCGCGAATTGGCCGCTGCCGCACCGGCGGGCGCCGACCGTCCGCGCCGCGAACGGCCGTCGGGCACCCGCCCACGCCGCAGCGGCGCATCGGGTACCACGGCCACCAGCACTGAGGCTGGCCGGGCCGCGGGCGCCGACGAGAGTGCGGCTCCGGTGGAGGCGACGCCTGCAGCGGAACCGCAGAGCACGGAGAGCTGAATCATGTTGATTCCCCGCAGAGTTAAGCACCGCAAGCAACACCATCCACGCCAGCGCGGCATCGCCAGCGGTGGCACGGAGGTGAACTTCGGCGACTTCGGCATCCAGGCCCTTGAGCACGCCTACGTCACCAACCGGCAGATCGAGTCGGCTCGTATCGCGATCAACCGGCACATCAAGCGTGGTGGCAAGGTGTGGATCAACGTCTTCCCCGACCGTCCGCTGACCAAGAAGCCCGCCGAAACCCGCATGGGTTCGGGTAAGGGCTCGCCGGAGTGGTGGGTGGTCAACGTCAAGCCGGGCCGGGTGCTGTTCGAACTCAGCTACCCCAACGAGCAGACCGCTCGCGAGGCGCTCACCCGAGCAATCCACAAGCTGCCGATCAAGGCACGCATCATCACCCGAGAGGATCAGTTCTGATGGCAGTGGGTATTTCGCCTGGCGAACTGCGCGAGCTCACCGACGAGGAGCTGACCGAGCGCCTGCGCGAATCCAAGGAAGAGCTGTTCAACCTCCGCTTCCAAATGGCGACCGGACAGCTCAACAACAACCGCCGGCTGCGCACGGTGCGTTCGGAAATCGCCCGTGTGTACACGGTGCTGCGTGAACGAGAGCTGGGCCTGGCTAGTGGTCCTGACGGATCCGACGGAACTAAGGAATCGTGATGGCAGAAGCTAAAGCCGCTGCGAAGGATGGCGCTTCGAAAGAGAAGGGCCCGCAGCACACCCCGGCGAACCCGAAGACGCGTGGCCGGCGCAAGACGCGCATCGGCTACGTGGTGAGCGACAAGATGCAGAAGACCATCGTGGTCGAGCTGGAAGAGCGTACGCGGCACTCGCTGTACGGCAAGATCATCCGGACGACCAAGAAGGTCAAGGCGCATGACGAGAACGGCGACGCTGGCGTCGGCGACCGCGTCCTGCTGATGGAGACCCGGCCGACGTCGGCCACCAAGCGGTGGCGGCTCGTCGAAGTACGGGAAAAGGCCAAGTAACTTTCCAGCGGCATGCAACGCCCGAGACCTCACGGTCTCGGGCGTTTTGCTTTCGCGAGCTGGGTTCCTCAGCGTCGCGAGCGTAAACCCACTGCGAAAAAAGGTCGGAAATTTCGCAGTGGGGTTACGCTCGGCGCATGTCCCCTGACGCGCAAGGCTTTCAAGGCAAGATCGAGCTGGACATTCGCGATTCGGAGCCGGACTGGGGCCCGTATGCCGCACCGACCGCTCCGGAGAATGCGCCGAACATCCTGTATCTGGTCTGGGATGACACCGGCATCGCGACCTGGGACTGTTTCGGCGGCCTGGTCGAGATGCCCGCGATGGCGCGGATTGCCGAGCGTGGCATCCGGCTGTCGCAATTTCACACCACCGCACTGTGCTCGCCGACCCGCGCGTCGTTGCTGACCGGTCGCAACGCCACCACGGTGGGCATGGCCACCATCGAAGAATTCACCGACGGTTTCCCGAACTGCAACGGCCGGATCCCGACCGATACCGCGCTGATCTCCGAGGTGCTCGCCGAACGTGGTTACAACACTTACTGTGTCGGCAAGTGGCACCTCACGCCGCTCGAAGAATGCAGCATGGCCTCGACGAAACGGCATTGGCCGACCTCGCGCGGCTTCGAGCGGTTCTACGGCTTCATGGGCGGTGAGACCGACCAGTGGTACCCCGACCTGGTCTACGACAACCACCCGGTGAACCCGCCCGGCACGCCCGAAGACGGCTACCACCTGTCCAAGGACCTCGCCGACAAGACCATCGAATTCATCCGCGACGCCAAGGTGATTGCGCCCGACAAGCCGTGGTTCACCTATCTGTGCCCCGGCGCCGGGCACGCGCCTCATCATGTCTTCAAGGAGTGGGCCGACAAATACGCTGGCCGGTTCGACATGGGCTACGAACGTTATCGCGAGGTCGTGCTGGAAAACCAGAAGTCGCTGGGGATCGTGCCGCCGGACACCGAACTGTCCCCGATCAACCCGTATCTGGACGTGCAGGGACCCAACGGTGAGCCGTGGCCGCTGCAGGACACCGTTCGACCGTGGGACTCGCTCAATGACGAAGAGAAGAAGCTGTTTTCGCGGATGGCCGAGGTGTTCGCCGGTTTCCTCAGCTACACCGACGCCCAGATCGGCCGCGTCCTGGACTATCTCGAGGAGTCCGGCCAGCTCGACAACACCATCGTCGTGGTGATTTCCGACAACGGCGCCAGCGGTGAAGGCGGGCCGAACGGATCGGTGAACGAGGGCAAATTCTTCAACGGGTACATCGACACCGTCGAGGAGAGCATGAAGCTCTTCGACCAGCTCGGTGGGCCCGCGACCTACAACCATTACCCGATCGGTTGGGCGATGGCCTTCAACACTCCCTACAAGCTCTACAAGCGCTACGCCTCGCACGAAGGCGGTATCGCCGACTCGGCAATCATCTCGTGGCCCAACGGAATTGCGGCCCACGGTGAGGTGCGCGACAACTACGTCAACGTTTCCGACATCACCCCGACCATCTACGACCTGCTGGACATGACCGCGCCGGACACGGTCAAGGGTATTGCGCAGAAGCCGTTAGACGGCGTGAGTTTCAAAGTGGCCCTGCATGATCCGGCCGCCGACACTGGCAAGCAGACCCAGTTCTACACGATGCTGGGCACCCGCGGGATCTGGCACAACGGCTGGTTCGCCAACACCGTGCACGCCGCCACGCCGGCGGGCTGGTCGCACTTCGACGCCGACCGCTGGGAGCTGTTCCACATCGAGTCCGACCGCAGCCAGTGCCACGACCTGGCTGCCGAGCAACCCGAGAAGCTGGAAGAGCTTAAGGCGCTGTGGTTTTCCGAGGCCGCCAAGTACAACGGTCTGCCGTTGTCGGACCTGAACCTGATGGAGACCATGACCCGCTTCCGGCCCTACCTGGTGGGGGAGCGGACCAGCTACATCTACTACCCCAACTGCGCGGACGTCGGAATCGGTGCCGCCGCCGAAATCCGTGGCCGCTCGTTCGGCGTGCTGGCCGACGTGACAGTGGACACCACCGGCGCCGAAGGCGTGCTGTTCAAGCAGGGCGGCGCGCACGGCGGGCATGTGCTGTTCATCCAGGACGGTCGCCTGCATTACGTCTACAACTTCCTGGGCGAGCGTCAGCAGCTGGTGTCCTCGTCGGGTCCGGTGCCGTTGGGCAGGCACCTCTTCGGCGCCAGTTACTCGCGGACCGGCACGGTGCCGAACAGTCATACGCCGCTGGGTGACGTCACCCTGTTCATCGATGACGAGGTGGTCGGAACGCTCGCCGATGTGACCACCCACCCCGGAACCTTCGGTTTGGCGGGCGCCGGCATCACCGTCGGCCGAAACGGCGGATCCGCAGTATCCAGCCGGTACAAGGCGCCGTTCGTCTTCACCGGCGGCACCATCGCCGCGGTCACCATCGACTTGTCCGGGCGGCCTTACCAAGACGTGGAAACCGAACTTGCGCTTGCATTTTCGCGTGACTGAACGTTCGCGACGAGCCAGGTTTGTCCCGCTTGCCGCGGCGGGTGTGATTTGTGTGCTGGTAGGTGCGGTCTGCGGTTGCGGGAAAACCACGGGCGGCAACGCCGTTCGGGCCGGCACCACGGCCGCGTCAACGACGACGTCGGGCGCGCCGCGCAAATCCGACCCTGCTGAGCCGGTGCCCGGCGTCGAGGCCACACCGCCCGATCACATTCCGCCCAACGCCCTGGCCTGCCTGCCGGCCGCCACCGGCAACGGCCGGATGACGGCGGCGACGGTATCGGATCCGGTGGCGCCCAGGCTCACCGTGCCGCTGCCCGACGGCTGGAACTCGGCCCCCGGCAGTGGTGATGTCGCACTGACCGCGACCGGGACCGACGGGTTATCGGCCAGGGTGACGATCACCCCGACCGACCTCGAACCCGGTGGGGCGTTCTTGCGCTACGGCGCCGATCTGCGTACCGCCAACCCGGGCGTCCAGGTCAGCGTCGAACCGGCTCAGTTCTGCGGCTACAGCAGCCAGTTGCTCGGCGGCAGCACCGGCGGGGTCGCCTTCGCCGATCGCATCACCCACATCTGGACGAACACCAAGGCATTTCTCGTGGTCGTCCATCTGGAGGGGCCCGCGGGTGCTCCGGGATTCAATGCGGCGAAATCCACAGTGATGCAGCAATTCGCGGTCGTTATCCCCTGAAACAGACCGCTTGACTGCTAGCATCGGACCCCGTGCCTGCCGGGAAAGGCGTCAAACTATCCGTTCTACTCGTGGTGGTGATGTCCGATGACCGCTGAAGCCCCGCCGTTGCCGCCGTCGAAACCAGAAGCGCGCGGCCGCCAAATCGCAATAGCCTTCGGGATTCTCGTAGCGGTCATCAGCGTGTACGCCCTATCCCTGATTGCCGTGCACCTGTTGGCCAAATCGGCGCCGCCGTTGCCCGCCGTGGACTTCAGCAAGGTCGAGGCCGAAGACAGCGTCGTGCAGGTGAACCTGAGCGAGCTGAAAACGGTGGCGAATCGCCTGACGGTGAATGTGCTTGTCTACCCGAAAGATTCGCTGTACGACAAGAACTTCGGTGTGTTGACCACCGATGCGGCGGTGCGCCTGTATCCCGATAACGACCTCGGCGACCTGCAGTACCCGATTGGCAAGGCGCCGGGCCAGGTGACCACCACCATCCAGGCGCGCGGCGATCCGGGCAACTGGCCTTTCGACTCGTACAAGACGGACGTGATCGCGGCCGACGTGTTCACCGGCACGGGGCAAAACCGCGAAAAGGTGCCTGCCCGCGTGGAAGTCACCGGAAAGCTGGACGGCTGGGACGCTAGCGTCACAAGGGTCCACGACCCCGACGATGCCGATCCCAACATCATGGACAACGTCGTCATCACGCTGCACCGGTCCAAGGGCCCGCTGATCTTCGATGTAGGCGTGGTGCTGGTACTCGTCGCCCTGCCGATGCTGGCGTTGTGGGTGGCCATTCCGGTGGCCCTGGGCCGGACTTCGTTCCTGCCGCCGCTGACAACCTGGTACGGCGCCATGCTGTTCGCCATTGTCCCGCTGCGCAATATCCTGCCGGGCAACCCACCGTACGGTTCCTGGATCGACCAAGCCGTCGTGCTATGGGTGTTGATCGCGCTCGTCGTCGCCTTGGCCTTGTTCCTGGTCGGCTGGTGGCGGCAACGAGATCGAAGAACGCCCAAGAAGACTTAGGGCACGAAAAGCCTTACCGCACATTCTCGATCGACGACGAGGTGATGGCGTCGATAGCGGTGAAGACCCGCGACTGGAAGTCGGGCGGCAACGGGATGTAGCCGTTCTTGTCGAGATCGACCTGGCCCGGTCCGACGGCTGCCTGCAGGAACGCCTTGACCGCCTGGCCGACGGCCGGGTCGGTGTACTTCGAGCAGACGATCTCGTAGGTGACCATCACGATCGGGTACACGTCGGGCTGGGTCGGGTTGTAGAACGGCGTGGTGTCCAGCACGAGGTCGTTGCCCTTGCCGACGATCTTGGCGCTGGCGATGGTCTTACCGACGGTGTCGGTCCCGATCCGGACCGGGCGCAACGATTTCCGGCTTGCCGGGGTCTTGATCTGGGCAGCGAACAGGCCCTGGTCCAACGCGAACGACAGCTCGTTGTAAGAGATCGCGCCCTCGGTGTTCTTCACCTCCGACGACGTGCCGACGTTGCCGTGCGCGCTGGTGCCCACGCCGCCGTTGAAGATCTTGCCGGTGCCCTTGTCCCAGGCCCCGCCGGATGCGGCCTGCAGGTAGGCCTGGAAGTTGGCGGTGGTGCCGGACGGGTCGGCGCGGTGGATAACGTGAATGTTTTCCGGCGGCATCGAGGCGTTCATCGCGGTGATGGCCGGATCGTCCCAGCGCGTGATGGTGCCGTTGAAAATCTTGGCCAGCGTGGGCGCGTCGAGCACCAGCGAATCAACGGCGTTGAGGTTGTAGGTGATGGCGATCGGCCCGAACACCACGGGCAGGTTCCACGCGTCGGCGCCGCCGCAGCGCTGCTTGGCGGCCGCGTACTGGTCACCGGAAAGGGGGAGGTCGGATCCGGCGAAGTCGGTCTTGCCCGCGAGGAAGTCCTCGACGCCCGCGGCCGAGGCGTTTGCGGTGTAGGACAGACTTTGTCCCTTGCATGCCTTCGCGTAGGCATCGACAAAGCGCTTCATCGCATTTGCCTGCGCGGTCGAACCGCTGGCGGTGAGGTCTTGTTTGCCGCCGCAATCGACTCGCGCTCCGTTGGCGTAAGACAGCGAGGTGTGGGGTTTTCCGCATCCCGAGAGCACCAGTGCGGCCGCGGTCAGCACGCTTATGGCGGCAGCCGGTCGGTTGTGCTTCACGTTGAATGCCTCCTTGGGAACGGCAGGGGGTGAGACTGCCTTGAGCTGTGATCGAAGTCTAGCGACGCGACGTGCTGGGTGGGAGCGGTGACCTGGGGTAACCGCGTCGATCGGAACGGGGCCCGCAGGTGTGCACGCGGTTTCCGGCAGCGTGGCCGGCCCGGACGTGCGAGACGGCGCCCGGCATCGGCGGCGAGCCCGGTGTCGGGGTGCATGTCCACCCCGCTTTCGACACACGTCGACATTTACAGCTATCGAAGCGACGCGCAAACAAACATCGGGTGAATTGGCCGTTCGCACCCGGTGGAGAGAATGACGAAGGTAGTTTGCGAAAAGCCGCATTTCGAGCGCGATTGCCGCGCGTTGATTACCATCTGACTTCGTGTCGGCTCCGGTTAGCTGGAATCGCCCAGCGAATTGTGGGACCGCCGCCAGTTGTCCGCCGTGGAGGTGACCGATGACCGCTCAAGCCCCGCCTGCGCACGCCGCCCCGCCGTCACCGGAGAAGCCGAAGCGCCGCCGACTGCTCGGCCTGGCGATCCTCGGCGGCTTCGTCGTGGTGTACGCCCTGTCGTTGTTCGGCTTTCTGTTGCTGGGAGAGTCCGCGGCACCGCTGAAGGCCCCCGACCTCAACGCGACCGACGACACCGTGGTGCTGATCCGCCTCGAGGAGCTCAAGACCGTCGCCAATCGTCTCGGGGTGAAGGTGCTGGTGTATCCGCAGGAGGCCATGTGGGACTCGCACCTGGACGTCTTGAAACAGGACACCGCGGTCCGGATGGATCCGCCGAACGACCTGGGGGACTTGGTCTATCCGGCCGGGAAGTCGCCGGCGCAGGTGGCTACCACGGTGGAGGCTCACGGCGACCCGGAGATCTGGCCCTTCGACTCCTACGAGACGGACACCCTTTCGGCCGAGGTGCTCGTCGGGACCGGTGACGACCGCAAATACAAACCGGCCCGTATCGAGGTGGCCGGAAAATTGGAAGGTTGGGACGTCAGCGTTCAACGCGTCGGCGAGGGTGGGGACAACGTGATCATCACGTTGCAGAGGTCGAAGGCCCCGCTGATCTTCGACCTGGGAATCTGTCTGGTCCTCTTCGCCATGCCCACCATCGCGTTGGCGGTCGTCATTCCGATGGTGATCGGTAAGCGAAAGGTGGTGCCTCCGTTCGGCGGGTGGTTCGCCGCGCTGCTGTTCGCCGTCATTCCCATCCGCAACTTCCTGCCGGGAGCCCCACCGCCCGGTGCTTGGATCGACCAAGCGCTGGTGATCTGGGTGCTGATCGCGCTGGTCGGAGCGATGGGCCTGTACATGCTCGCGTGGTACCGGCGATCCGACTGACGCCGTTCAGGCGCCGCCTACCCTGAAGTGGTGCTCACCGAGTTGGTCGATCTGCCCGGCGGCACCTTCCGGATGGGCTCGACGAGCTTCTATCCCGAAGAGGCGCCGATCCACACCGTGACGGTGAACTCGTTCGCGGTGGAACGGCACCCGGTGACAAACGCGCAGTTTGCCGAATTCGTGACTGCCACAGGCTATGTCACGGTCGCCGAGCAGCCGATCGATCCGCGGCTGTACCCCGGTATCGATCCCGGCGAGCTCAGCGCGGGGGCGATGGTTTTCCGTCCCACGCCGGGCCCGGTCGACCTGCGGGACTGGCGGCAGTGGTGGGAGTGGGTGCCGGGTGCGAGTTGGAAGCACCCGTTCGGGCCGGACAGCGATGTCGCGGACCGGGCCGATCATCCGGTCGTTCAGGTCGCGTATCCGGACGCCGCCGCCTACGCGCGCTGGGCCGGGCGGCGGCTGCCGACGGAGGCGGAGTGGGAGTATGCGGCCCGCGGCGGCAGCGCGACCACCTACGCGTGGGGCGACGAGCCCAAGCCCGGCGGGCAACTGATGGCCAACACCTGGCAGGGCAACTTCCCGTATCGCAACGACGGAGCGCTGGGCTGGGTGGGAACATCGCCGGTGGGGGAGTTTGCGCCGAACGGGTTCGGATTGCACGACATGATCGGCAACGTCTGGGAGTGGACCGCCACCGAGTTTTCCGCGCACCATCGGCTCGATCAGCCCCCGAAGGCGTGTTGCACCCCCTCGGGGCCTGCCGACCCGGCCGTCAGCCAGGCGCTGAAGGGCGGTTCGCACCTGTGCGCGCCGGAGTACTGCCACCGCTACCGTCCGGCCGCCCGGTCGCCGCAATCGCAGGACACCGCCACCACCCACATCGGGTTTCGCTGCGTGGCCGACCCCGGATCCGGCGTCGAGCGTGAACGACGGCTTTCGGGCAGGTGACAGTAGTCCCTGGGGCGTGAGGTTTAGTTGCGCGGGCGGTGTGGATGTTCGCTACCATCTGCCCGTGTCGCCCCGTCAAGCTGGACTTCGCCAGCGCGCTTCCGGCCGGGACCGATGACCACCGGAACGCCGACAGAGGCGCCCTCGGAGGAACCATCGGCGAAGAAGTCGGGCCTCCTCAGCTATCTGAACCGGCACCGCCCTCGCCTGTCGCTGGGCGCGTTCATTCTGGCCGTGGTGATCGGCGTCTACGTCCTGTCGCTGTTCGGTGTGCATTACCTGCAGCGATCGGAGGGACCGCTGCCGCCGCTGGACCTCAGTGAAGGTGGCGGCAACGACACGATCGTGCAGTTGCGTCTGGACGACTTCAAAACCACGTCCAACCGTCTCAAGGTGGACGTCCTCGTCTATCCCCCGGATACGCTGTACGACAAGCGATTCGACGTGCTGAACACCGACGTCGCGGTGCGCCTGTATCCGACGAACGACCTCGGCGATCTGCAGTTCCCGAAAGGCAAGGCGCCGGCACAGGTCGAAACCACCATCGAGGCGCACGGCGATCCGGCCAACTGGCCGCTCGACACCTACAAAACCGAGAAGATCTCCGCCGACACCTTCATCGGCTCCGGTGACGACCGGAAAAAAATACCCGCCCGCGTCGAGGTGACCGGGGGGCTGGACGGCTGGGACGTCACCGTCAGCCGCGACGACGAAACCAGCAACGTGAACTCGCGCGGCCTCGATGACGCCCAGCTGGTCATCACGATGAAGCGGGCCAAGGGGCCGCTGGTCTTCGACATCTTCATCTGCATCGTGCTCGTCACCCTGCCGATCTTGGGCTTGTCGGTGGCCATTCCGATGGTGATGGGCCGCAGAAAGTTCGTGCCGCCGTTCGGGACGTGGTACGCCGCGATGCTGTTCGCGATCGTCCCGCTGCGAAATATCCTGCCCGGGTCACCACCCCCGGGCTCGTGGATCGACCAGGCCGTCGTGCAGTGGGTGCTGCTCGCGCTGGTGTCGGCGATGAGTTTGTACATCCTGGCCTGGATCCGACAGGGCGACTGACGCACGCGAGATCCGGTCGGCCGGGAATTTGGCGCTGAGCAGGTCTTCACCTAGACTCTAGGGGTTGCCTTGGGCAGACCTCGGCCGGTGCGTGCGAACGTCACAGGCCCCGCGTGCCCTTCGGTGACAAAGACCGCGCACGTCAGGTTTGTGGTGGGCCTTGCTTTCTGGAGGCTTGCCGAGGTGTTCTCCTGCCGTGCACACGTGAACTCAGTCAGGAGATCGAGTGATTCAGCAGGAATCGCGGCTGAAGGTCGCCGACAACACCGGCGCCAAGGAGATCTTGTGCATCCGGGTGCTCGGTGGCTCGTCGCGACGCTACGCCGGCATCGGTGACGTCATCGTCGCCACCGTCAAGGACGCCATCCCGGGTGGCAACGTCAAGCGCGGTGACGTCGTCAAGGCCGTCGTGGTGCGCACCGTCAAGGAGCGCAGGCGTCCCGACGGCAGCTACATCAAGTTCGACGAGAATGCCGCGGTAATCATCAAGCCCGACAACGACCCGCGCGGAACCCGCATCTTCGGGCCCGTCGGGCGCGAACTGCGCGAGAAGCGATTCATGAAGATCATCTCGCTGGCCCCGGAGGTTTTGTAGATGAAGGTCAAGAAGGACGACACCGTCCTGGTGATCGCGGGTAAGGACAAGGGCGCCAAAGGCAAAGTGCTGAAGGTTTACCCGGACCGTGACCGCGTGCTGGTCGAGGGTGTCAACGCGATCAAGAAGCACACCGCTGTTTCGACCAACCAGCGCGGCGCCCGCTCGGGCGGAATCGTCACCCAGGAAGCGCCGATTCACATCTCCAACGTGATGGTGGTCGACTCCGACGGCAAGCCCACCCGCGTCGGCTACCGGGTCGACGAGGAGACCGGTAAGCGCGTCCGTATCGCCAAGACCAACGGCAAGGACATCTAAGGTGACCACCACAGAAAAAGCGCAGCCGCGCCTGAAAGAGCGCTACCGCAACGAGATTCGCGACGCGTTGCACAAGGAATTCAACTACGGCAACGTGATGCAGATCCCGACGGTGACCAAGGTCGTCGTCAACATGGGCGTCGGCGACGCCGCCCGGGACGCCAAATTGATCAACGGAGCGGTCAGCGACCTCGCCCTGATCACCGGGCAGCGACCCGAAATCCGCAAGGCCCGCAAGTCCATCGCGCAGTTCAAGTTGCGCGAGGGCATGCCGATCGGCGCGCGGGTCACCCTGCGGGGCGACCGGATGTGGGAGTTCCTCGACCGGCTCACTTCCATTGCGCTGCCGCGTATTCGTGACTTCCGCGGGCTTTCGCCCAAGCAGTTCGACGGCGTCGGCAACTACACCTTCGGACTGGCCGAGCAGTCGGTGTTCCACGAGATCGACGTGGACAAGATCGACCGGGTTCGCGGCATGGACATCAACGTCGTCACTTCGGCGACGAACGACGACGAAGGACGAGCGCTGTTGCGGGCTCTCGGCTTTCCGTTCAAGGAGAACTGAGTAGATGGCTAAGAAGGCACTGGTTAACAAGGCCAACGCCAAACCGCGTTTCGCGGTGCGTGGCTACACCCGCTGCAACAAGTGCGGACGTCCGCGTGCGGTTTACCGCAAGTTCGGGCTGTGCAGGATCTGCCTGCGCGAAATGGCGCACGCGGGCGAACTGCCCGGCGTGCAGAAGAGCAGCTGGTAACAGGCACAGGACGAGACCAACCCAGAACAGGTGCGCGACAGGCCCCTAACGGGAACCATCGCGAGGAAGGTTATAGACGCTGTCATGACAATGACGGACCCGATCGCAGACTTCTTGACACGTCTGCGCAACGCCAATTCGGCGTATCACGACGAGGTGACGTTGCCTCACTCCAAGATCAAGGCCAACATCGCCCAGATCCTCAAGAGCGAGGGATACATCAGCGACTTCCGGACCGAAGATGCTCGGGTCGGCAAGGCGCTGGTCGTTCAGCTCAAGTACGGACCCAGCCGGGAACGCAGCATTGCCGGCCTGCGCCGGGTCTCCAAGCCCGGTCTGCGGGTGTACGCGAAATCCACCAACTTGCCGCGGGTGCTCGGCGGGCTGGGCGTGGCGATCATCTCGACGTCGTCAGGTCTGCTCACCGACCGTCAGGCAGCCAGACAAGGCGTGGGCGGCGAAGTCCTCGCGTACGTGTGGTGAGGGGTAACCATGTCGCGCATTGGTAAGAAGCCGATTCCGGTTCCCGCCGGAGTCGACGTAACGATCGACGGTCAGAAGGTCTCGGTGAAGGGACCCAAGGGCACCCTGGACCTGACCGTCTCCGAGCCGATCACGGTGGTTCGCAGCGAAGACGGTGCGATCGTGGTCAACCGTCCGGACGACGAGCGGGAAAACCGTTCGCTGCACGGGCTTTCGCGCACGCTGGTGTCCAACCTGGTCACCGGCGTCACCGAGGGCTACACCACCAAGATGGAGATCTTCGGGGTCGGTTACCGGGTGCAGCTCAAGGGCCGCAACCTCGAGTTCGCGCTGGGATACAGCCATCCCGTGTTGATCGAGGCGCCCGAGGGCATCACGTTCGCGGTGGAGACGCCGACGAAGTTCAGCGTCACGGGGATCGACAAGCAGAAAGTCGGCCAGATTTCGGCGAACATCCGCCGCCTGCGCCGTCCCGACCCGTACAAGGGCAAGGGCGTGCGCTACGAGGGTGAGCAGGTCCGCCGCAAGGTCGGAAAGACAGGTAAGTAGCCATGGCGAAAACACAGGCTGAAACGCAAAAGCCGGTGGGCAAGAACATCTCCGCGACTCGCCGCGTCGCGCGGCTGCGCAGGCACGCGCGGCTGCGTAAGAAGATCTCCGGCACCTCGGCGCGTCCGCGGCTGGTGGTGAACCGGTCGTCGCGACACATTCACGTGCAGCTGGTCAACGACCTCAACGGCACCACGGTGGCGGCCGCGTCGTCCATCGAGGCGGACGTTCGCGGACTCGACGGTGACAAGAAAGCCCACAGCGTGCGGGTCGGCCAACTGATCGCCGAGCGCGCCAAGGCCGCCGGCATCGACAGCGTGGTGTTCGACCGTGGCGGATACAGCTACGGCGGACGGATCGCGGCGCTGGCAGACGCCGCGCGCGAGAACGGATTGAAATTCTGATGACAACTGGAAGGACCGCATAATGGCGGAGCAGTCCGCTGGGGGGCAAGGCGCCCCGGACAGCCGTGACGGCCGCGATTCCCGCGACTCCCGTGACGGGCGCGGTCGGCGCGACGGCGGCGGTGGCCGCGGACGCGACCGTGACCGCGATGGAGACAAGAGCAACTACCTGGAGCGGGTCGTCGCGATCAACCGTGTTTCCAAGGTGGTCAAGGGTGGTCGGCGCTTCAGCTTCACCGCTCTGGTCATCGTGGGTGACGGTGCCGGCATGGTCGGCGTCGGCTACGGCAAGGCCAAGGAAGTTCCGGCCGCGATCGCCAAGGGCGTGGAAGAGGCGCGCAAGGGCTTCTTCCGGGTGCCGCTGATCGGCGGCACCATCACTCACCCGGTGCAGGGCGAGGCGGCCGCGGGTGTGGTGCTGCTGCGCCCGGCCAGCCCCGGTACCGGTGTGATCGCCGGCGGTGCCGCGCGCGCCGTGCTGGAATGCGCTGGGGTGCACGACATCCTGGCCAAGTCGCTGGGCAGCGACAACGCGATCAACGTGGTGCACGCCACGGTGGCCGCACTCAAGCTGTTGCAGCGCCCGGAGGAGGTGGCCGCTCGCCGCGGCCTGCCGATCGAGGATGTCGCCCCGGCCGGAATGCTGAAGGCGCGACGGGAAAGTGAAGCGCTGGCCGCCAGTGCAGCGCGTGAAGGAACGGCACAGCAATGAGCCAGCTGAAGATCACCCAGGTGCGCGGCATCATCGGGGCGCGCTGGAAGCAGCGCGAGTCCCTGCGCACCCTGGGGCTGCGAAAGATTCGTCAGTCGGTGGTCCGTGAGGACAACCCAGCGACCCGCGGACTGATCGCAAAGGTGAGCCACCTGGTTGAGGTGGAGGAGACCAAATGACCATCAAACTGCACGACCTGAAGCCGGCCCCCGGGTCGAAGAAGGCGCGCACCCGCGTTGGTCGCGGTGAGGGCTCGAAGGGTAAGACCGCCGGCCGCGGTACCAAGGGCACCAAGGCACGCAAGAACGTGCCGGTGACCTTCGAGGGTGGTCAGATGCCGATCCACATGCGGCTGCCCAAGCTCAAGGGATTCAAGAACCGGTTCCGTACCGAGTACGAGATCGTCAACGTCGGTGACATCAGCCGGTTATTCCCCGAGGGCGGTGCCATCGGCGTCGCCGAACTCGTCGCCAAGGGCGCGGTTCGCAAGAACTCGTTGGTGAAGGTCCTCGGCGACGGCGACCTGGCCGTCAAGGTCGACGTCTCCGCGCACAAGTTCAGCGGCAGCGCCCGCGAGAAGATCACCGCCGCGGGCGGCTCGGCCACCGAGGTCTCTTAGTCCGCGGACCCGGCGTCCATTAGTGCGCACGCCGTACCGAGCGCGGATTCCAATGCCGCGCTTCGGGTTTCGCTGTGCTCGGGCATACCGCGCGAGATCAGTACCGATCCGACCATCAGGGCGACGATGCTCCAAGCTCGCCGCCGGCGGTCGGGCTCTGCTCCGTCGAGCAGCTCGGTGATTCGGTCGACCAGTGCGAGCATCTTGCGCTGGTAAGCCTGCTTGACGGGCGGTTCGGCGCGAGATACGTCCGCGCTCAACGCGGGCATCACGCACCCGCCCGCCACATCGTGGCTGTGAGCGGTGTCCAGGTATTCGTGGAGAAACGCGATCATGTGCGCCCGCGCCTCCTCGTGGGTCATCGCGCCGGTCTCCGTGACGAACGGTTCACCCAGCCCCGCCTCGACGACGGCCTCGAGAATCGCCGTCTTGTTCGGGAAGTTCGAATAGAACGCGCCCGACGTGACACCCGCGGCGGCGGCCAGCCCGTCGACGCCGATGCCGTTGAATCCGCTCGTCTTGAGCGAGCGGGTGCCGGCGCGGACGAGTGCGTCGCGCGCGCGTGCCTTCTGATCCGGTGGGTATCTCACGGGTCCTCCCTAGGGGTTGACGCTTCTCCCATCGTAGAATAACGTACGTTACGATAACGATCGTTATTCAATAACTCCAGTGAAAGGCATTCCGATGGTCAGCACGCAGGCGAAAGAGTTCGCCGACTTCTTCGGCGCCCTGAGCGCGCGGTCCGCGAACCCCAATTTCGACCTGGACACGGTGCGCGACGTCATCGAGACGATGCACGTCGCCACCAAGGAACCCGAGGGCGTGACCTACGCCGAAGTGGACGCCGGCGGCGTCGAGGCGCTGTGGTGCATTCCCGTCGACAGTGACCCGGACCGGGTGTTGCTGCACGGCCACATGGGCGGCACCGTCGTCGCGTCCATGCACTCCGACCGCAAAGCCGCGGCGCACATCGCGAAGGCGGCGGGCGCGCGATCCCTGGTGCTCAACTTCCGACGCTCACCCGAACACAAATTCCCCGCCCAGGTCGATGATGTCCGCACCGCCTACAACTGGCTGCTGGCACAGGGCTATCGGCCGGAAAACATTGCCAGCGTTGGCCATTCGATCGGCGGCAACTTCGCGGTCGGCCTGGCGATCGCGCTGCGCGACGAAGGGGCAGCGCTGCCGGGTGCGATCGTGTCGATCTCCCCGTGGGTCGACCTGACGATGGCGAACCCGACCTACAACGGCAATGCCGAACGCGACCGGCTGCTGTCGCGTCCGCTCGCGGAGTTCTTCCGGTCATGCTGGCTGGACGACACCGGGGTGGGCTTCGACGACCCGCGGGTGAGTCTGATCGCCGCGAACCTGTCGGGGCTGCCGCCGACCGCGGTGTTCTGGGGCAGTGACGAAGTGCTGGCCGGCGAGGATGCCGAGTTCGCCCGTCGCCTCGAAGCGGCCGGAAACGACGTCTTGGTGGGCGAAGTCGAGGGTGGCCAGCACTCCTTCATCATCGGTGCGGGCTGGGTGCCCGAGACCGACGACGCGATTGCCGAGATCGGTGCCTGGCTGCGCAAAAAACTTGGGAGCTGACTAACCGAGCTGCGGAATCACTTCCGCGGCAAGGCGTTCCATCTGCTCGCGATTTTCTGCCACGTCGGCGCCCAGCGGGTTGAGCAGCAACGTCTGGGCGCCGGCGTCGAGCACCTCTTGGAGTCCGCGGACGACGTCAGCGGGCGTTCCGGACACCGGAACCGCTTCGATGCCGGATATCACCCCGCTGTAGGTGCGCTCTAGCCCGGCGAGCACCCGCTCGCGGGCACGTGCGGCGTCGTCGTCGACCATCAGATAAACGCGCTTGCTGATCGGAAAGTGGGCCGGGTCCTTCTGCTGTTTGTCGAGTTCGCGGCGCACGATCGGGACGGCTTCGGCGAAGGCCTCGGTGGGTGACGCGCCCGGGCCCATGTAGGCGTCCCCGTGGCGCACCGCCCGCGCCAAGGCCTTGGGGGCCATGCCACCGAACCAGATCGGCGGGTGCGGGCGCTGCACCGGTTTGGGTTGGAAGGGAAGGTCGGCGACGTCGCGGAACCGGCCATGGAAGTTCACCGTCGGCTCGTCGGACCAAGCCGCCTTCATCAGGGTCAGGCCCTCGGTGAAATACGAGATGAACGTGTCCTTTTCGACGCCGAACGCCGCGAGCGTGGGCCCGCCGCGCCCCGGTGCGACACCGATGTCCAGCCGGCCGTGACTGATCCGGTCGACCGTGGCCACCGCCGAAGCCAGCTGCAGCGGCTCATGCTGCGACGTCACCAGCACGGCCACCCCCAGTCGCACTCGCTCGGTGAAGGCCGCGCAGTACGACAGCAGTTCCAGCGGTGCCAGCAGCGGCCCGCGGCCGATGGTTTGCTCGAGCGTCCAGATTCCTTCGAATCCCATTTCTTCGGCGCGCATCACATAGGAGCGCATCCCCTCGGTGTCGAAGACGTCGTAGTCGAACTGCGGGATGGCAATCGAGAACCTCACGAACTCACCCTACGGGCGTCGATCGGTACGCTGCAGAGCATGTTCGCCTTTCTGCCTTCGCTGCCCGGTGTCGACGACGTGCGTGCCCTGGCCGACCGCGTCGATACGGCTCGCCACCACGGCGTACCCAATGGCTGCGTGCTGGAATTCAACCTGCGTTCGGTGCCGCCCGAGACGGCGGGCTTCGACCCGATGGCGTTCGTCACCGGGGCGGAGCGGCCGATAACGCTGCGCCAGGCGGTCGCGGCGATCCACCGCGCCGCCGAGGACTCCCGGGTAGCCGGGCTGATCGCGCGCGTGCAACTCGCGGCCTCACCGCCGGCCGCGGTCCAGGAGCTGCGCGACGCGATCGCCGCGTTCAGCGCGGTCAAGCCGTCGCTGGCCTGGGCCGAAACCTACCCGGGGACGTTGTCCTACTACTTGGCTTCGGCGTTCAGCGAGGTCTGGATGCAGCCGTCGGGCAGCGTAGGGCTGATCGGCTTCGCAAGCAATGCGACCTTCTTACGCACCGCCTTGGACAAGGCGGGGATCGATGCCGAGTTCGTCGCCAGAGGCGAATACAAGTCGGCGGCAAACGTTTTCACCGAAGAGGGCTTTACCGAAGCCCATCGCGAAGCGGTCACTCGGATGCTGGAAAGTCTGCAGGACCAGGTGTGGCACGGGATCGCCGAGTCACGCAAGATCGATGTGGCCGGGCTCGACGCCCTGGCCGACCGGGCCCCGCTGCTGCGCGACGACGCGGTGTCCTCCGGTCTGGTCGACCGGATCGGCTTCCGTGACCAGGCCCACGCGAGAATTGCGGAATTGATTGGCGTGGAAGGTGTTTCGCCTGACGAAGTCGACCCCGAGGCCGACCCGGAAAAGCTGGCGCCGCGGCTGAACTTGACGCGCTATTCCGCCGCGTCCCGGTCACGGCTGGTGCCGCCGGCGCCGCCGATCCCCGGTCGGCGCCCCAAGCCCACGTTCGCCGTGATCACGTTGCAGGGCCCGATCGTCAACGGCCGCGGCGGGCCGCAGTTCCTGCCGTTGGGCAACTCCAGCGCCGGGGGCGACACGATCGCGGCGGCGCTGCGGGAGGCCGCCCGCGACGATTCGGTATCGGCGATCGTCCTGCGGATCGACAGCCCCGGCGGTTCGGTCACCGCATCGGAGACCATCTGGCGCGAGGTCACGCGGGCCCGCGAACGCGGCAAGCCGGTAGTCGCATCGATGGGCTCGGTCGCCGCGTCCGGCGGTTACTACGCCGCGATGGCCGCCGACGCGATCGTGGCCAGCCCGGCCACGATCACCGGGTCGATCGGCGTTATCACCGGGAAGTTGGTGTTCCGCGGCCTCAAGGAGCGCTTCGGTGTGTCCTCAGATGCGGTGCGCACCAACGCCAATGCCGACGCGTGGTCGACCGATGTGCCCTTCACCGCGCAGCAGCGGGCCGATCGGGAGGCCGAGGCGGACCTGATCTACGACGACTTCGTGCAGCGTGTGGCCGAAGGCCGCAACCTGAGCACCGAGGCCGTCAACGCCGTCGCCCAGGGACGGGTCTGGACCGGAGCCGACGCCCTCGAACGCGGCCTGGTCGACGAACTCGGCGGCTTACGCACCGCGGTGCGCCGCGCCAAGGTCCTGGCCGGCCTGGACGAGGACGCCGATGTCCGGGTCGCCAACTTCCCGGGATCGTCGTTGCTGGCGCTGGTGCGCCCCCGGGCGTCCTCGCAGCCGGCGGCCGCATCGCTGCCCGACGCGCTGGGCGCACTGCTCGGCCGCACGGTTGCCGCGGTGGTGGAGAACCTCGAGCAGGCCGTCAGCGGTGCCAGCGTGCTGTGGCCGGGGGAGTCGCGCTTCTAGCCGTCGAGCCGGCCGCTGATGAAGATGATCTCGCCCAGCGGGTCATCGTTTTCCGGCGGCGGCACCTCCAGGCCGTTCTGGCCGAACAACTCCGTGCGCGTCACGCCCTCGACCGTCCAGCCCTTCGTGCCCAGATAGTCGACGACGTGGTTGCGCTGCCCGGCGTACACCAGCGACGCCATGTCGATGTCGACCCCGTGCTCCCGGAAAGAACCCGACATTTCCCGCACCCGATCGGCATCGAAATCCACGATGCCCGGGACGAATTCGGTGGCGATCGTGCTTCCCGGCACCGACAGGGCGGTGATGTTGTCGAACAACAGATCCTGGGCTTCGGGCGGCAGGT
The DNA here is from genome assembly GCF_041287235.1 of Mycobacterium sp. pR1184. Classification (NCBI taxonomy): domain Bacteria; kingdom Bacillati; phylum Actinomycetota; class Actinomycetes; order Mycobacteriales; family Mycobacteriaceae; genus Mycobacterium; species Mycobacterium sp. pR1184. The sequence continues at coordinate 424,080 of NZ_JBGGKR010000001.1, forward strand.
AGATCAGCAGCCCCTCGGCCAACCACGCCGTGGGCGCGGTGGTGTCGAATCCGGCGGCCCGGAGTGCGGCCGGCCAGTCCTGGCGCAGATCGATCGGAATGGTGCGCCGGATAGCCGTCGGCTGCGCTCCGATATCGGCCAAAGTGGTTGTCTTGAAATCGATTACCTGAGGCTGGTCGATTTCGTACACCACCGTCTCGGCGGGCCAGGGCAACCGGTAGGCGCGCGAGTCCAACCCGGACGCGAGGATTACTACCTGGCGCACGCCGGCAGCGGTGGCGTTGACGAAGTAGTCGTCGAAATACTTCGTGCGCACCGCCATCCCGTCGACCATCGCACGCATGCGGATCGGCGTGGCGTTCTCGATGGCCGACAGGTCGAGCTCACCGTCCATCATCTTGGTGAAGAAATCCACGCCGACCGCGCGCACGAGTGGCTCGGCGAACGGATCGTTGATCAGACCGCGTGGATCCTTCGTCGCCATGGCACGCCCGGTCGCGACCATGGTTGCGGTCGCGCCCACGCTGGACGCCAGATCCCAATTATCGTCGTGTGCGCGTGGCATGAGACGACCCTAACCAAGCCCTACTTCAGCGTCGCGGCCACATAGCTCATGTCGCCGAAGGCGGCCGTCATCTCGTCGGACGGAAACTCAAACCCGTTGCGCGCATACAGCTCCTTGGCGGAATGCGCCTGCACCTGCCAGCCGTGCGTGCTCAGATAGTCCACCACGACGCTTCGCTCGCCCTGGTAGAACAGATCGGCCGCGTTCAGGTTGAACCCGAAGCTGCGCCACCGGTCGCTGATCTGCTGCAAGCGCTCGTTGGTGAACGCGTTGGGGTCGGGCACATGCTCGGTGGCGACCCGGCTGCCCGGCGCACTCAGCGCGGTGATGTGGTCGAACAACCGGTCCTGGGCCTCCGGCGGCAGGTAGGGCAGCAGCCCTTCCGCACTCCAGGCGGTCGGCTGCGTGACGTCGAAGCCGGCCGCCCGCAGCGCCGCAGGCCAGTCGTCGCGCAGGTCGATCGCGACGGTACGGCGTTGCGCGCTCGGCTCGGCGCCGATACCGGCCAGGGTGTCGGTCTTGAACGCGATGACCTGGGGCTGGTCGATCTCGTAGACCACCGTGCCGGCCGGCCACGGCAGCCGATAGGCCCTGGTGTCCAGACCCGACGCCAGGATCACCGCCTGCCGCACACCGTCTTCGGTTGCGCTGGTGAAGAAGTCGTCGAAGAACCTGGTGCGCACCGTCATCTGATGGATCCGTGCCTGGCGGTTGAGCAGCGCGTCGTCCTCGAAATCGATCTTGCCGTCGATGACGCGGACGAAGACGTCCAGCCCGACGGCCCGCACCAGCGGATCCGCGTAGGGGTCGTCAAGGAGCGCGTCGGGTCCCTGTGACGCCACGGCGCGGGACGCGGCGACCATGGTGGCCGTCGCTCCCACGCTGTTGGCCAGGTCCCAGGTGTCGCCGTCGGTACGTCCTGACTCAGTGCTCATCTATTTCACTTTCTTTTCCAGGGTGCCGCTGGTGTAGAGCATCTCGCCCATCCGCATGTCGTCGTCTTCGAGCGGTTCGAAGCCGTTGTCGGCGAACAACTCCCGGATGCTGCTGCTCTGCAGGCGCCAACCGCGTTCGGCGAGGTATGCGACCGCCTCGTTGCGGTCGCCGAGGTAGACCAGACCCGCCATGTCCAGGTCGAACCCGTGGGCACGCCAACGTTCGGCGATGGTCTGCATGCGCTCGCGCATCTTGTCCACTTCACCGGGCTCCGGGTTGGGCGCGCTCTCGGTGGCCAGCCGGCTGCCCGGCGCGCTCAGTGCGGTGATGGTGTCCAGCAGCCGGTCCTGGGCCTCGGGCGGCAGGTAGCCGAGCAGGCCCTCGGCGCTCCATGCCGCCGGCTGGGCCGGGTCGAAGCCGGCGGTGCGCAGCGCGGTGGGCCAGTCGTCGCGCAGATCGATAGCCACCACCCGGCGATCGGCCGTCGGTGTGGCGCCCAGGTCGGCCAACGCCTTGGTCTTGAATTCGATGACCTGCGGCTGGTCCACCTCGTAGACCACCGTGCCGGCGGGCCATGCCAGCCGGTAGGCCCGCGAGTCGAGGCCGGACGCCAGGATCACAACCTGCTTGATACCAGCCGTCGTGGCATCGGTGAAGAACTCGTCGAAGAACTTGGTGCGCACGGCCATGTTGTCGGCCATCCGCGACATCGCCCCGGCCGATCCCGCCGCGCCGTCGTGGACGTCGTTCAGCTCGGCCGGGTCCAGTTCGCCGCTGGCCAGCCGGGAGAGCAGGTCCACGCCGACAGCCTTGACCAGCGGTTCGGCGAACGGGTCGTTGATCAGCGGGCGTTCGGCGCGCGATGCGATCGCGCGTGCTGCGGCGACCATCGTGGCCGTGACCCCTACGCTGGACGCCAAGTCCCAGGTATCGCCCTCGTATCTGGTGGAAGAAGTCATCTAGGTGTCCCCTCAATAGGATGTATTTAGCTTACCTTCGCTAATACTTAGCTGATATAACAAGCTTCCACCACTGTACGCTTCCGGCGATTCGGGGCAACCTCGACCAATGGCGTACCCCAACGCCCGTCGACTTGGGCTAAGCGGGCCGGACGGCCTGGTAAAAGGTGAGTTGGCCGACGATGCGTTGCCGCGTGGTGGCGAGTTCGGTGCAGTCGAATCCTGCCGCGCGCAGCAGTCTGGGCACCGCGTTCCCGAGGCTGCCGGCGGCGTGCGGGTTGTGCCGGATGAGCCGTGCCAGCAAGCCGCCGCTGGTCTCCTCGCCGCCGATGTCGACCAGGTGCAGCCTCCCGCCCGGACGCAGCACCCGAAATATTTCGGCTGCCGCGGCAGGCTTCGCGTCGTCGTTGATGTGATGCAGCATCATCGACGACAAGACCCGGTCGAATTCGCCGTCGGCGTAAGGCAGTCGTTCGGCGTAGCCCTGTTCGAACCGAATGCCGGTCAATCGGGCCGCCTTTCGCTTCGCGACTGCCAAGATGCGCGGGTCCGGGTCGCAACCGATCACGTCGGCCGCAGGCTGGGCGCGCTTGGCGCGAATCGCGAGATTTCCTGTGCCGCAGCCTATCTCCAGGACGCACTGACCATCGGCGATCTCGGCTTGGGTGATGAGGCGCTGGTAGACGCTGTTGAGGCCCATGAGCCGGGCGATCACGTCGTACGCGGGCAGAAAAGCAGCGTGACCCGTGGCGGGCAGGTAGTCATGTGAATGATGTTTAGTCATGTTGCCCATAGTGGACGGTTAGGCCACTGCATAATTGGGTGATCTTTGCCAAAAGTAGGACTATATTTTGCAATCATGACGCGGGCACCCCGACTGGTCGGCCACCGAGCCGGTGTGCCGATCTATCAATATCGCACCGATCCGGACATGTCTCCGGTGTCGCTGCACCGCCGCATGGGCGACCTCGGTGAGCGGGGCCGTCACATTCACGACTTCCCGGCGTTGTGGTACGTCCCCGCGACGGGCCTGGCGTACGTGGCAGCTGCCGGCGAGGTGCTCGACCCGGCGCGGTTCGAAGACTTAGATGGCGGCGTCGCGGTGTTCTTCGATCCCGTCGCGCTCGGTGAGGACGGCCGCTCGCCGTGGCCGGCCTGGCAGCGGCATCCGCTGCTCTTCCCGTTTCTGCACGGATTTTCCGGTGGGGTATTGCGCCTGGAGATACCTCAGGACCGACGGCCCATGTGGGACAACGCAATCGAATCGATCGAAGCCGAACTCACTGCCCGGCAGGATGGCTATCGACAGGCGGCCCTGGCGCACTTGACGCTACTGCTGATCGAGCTCGCGCGGCTGGCCCGCGATGTGGTGGCCGATCTCAAGCGCAGCGGCGAGCCGCTGCTGGCTGACGTGTTCGCGGTGATCGACCGCCGTCAGGGCGAGGCGTTGTCGCTGCGCGACGTGGCCGCTGAACTCGGCATCACGCCGGGGCATCTCACCACGGCGGTGCGTCGCCGCACCGGACGCACGGTGGGTGAGTGGATCATCGAACGCCGGATGGCGCAAGCGCGCACCTTGCTGGAGGAGACAGATCTTCCGGTTGCCGAGATCGCTCGGCGGGTTGGCGTTTTCGATCCCGGCTACTTCAGCCGGCAGTTCACCAGGGAGCACGGCATGCCGCCGCGGGACTGGCGCCGCCGCGCTGCCTAGGCCATTGCGCCGTGAGATCCCATGATCGGCAGATCAATTGGGGTGATGATGCCAGGGGCCGCGTCGCAGAGGAAGGGGATGGCGTTGACCGCCGCGACCGCGGTGCTGTCCATCAACACCGTCATCGCATCCTGGCCCGGATGGCCGAACCGGATCGTCGCGTCGACGTAGGGTTCGCCGTCGATAACCACACTGAAACCCTCGGGGTCTTCCCATTGCGGATCCAGCGCGTCGCTGCTCATCGTCCAGCAGATTGCCAACTCGATTGCGGGGCGGCCGTTGCGCAGACCGCGATAGGTGCGGCGCTGGCCCCCGGCGGTGCCGGCGGCGTACCGGACCCACCCCAGATCCAGATCCCGGGTCAGCACCGCGGGCTCGACGAATGCTTCTTTGGAGTCGAGTTCGACGCCGAGCATGGTGGCGATCATGTCGAGCGTCTCGAAGTAGCCGAGCCCGTAGCGTTGTGCCGACGGGTCGAGATGCGTCACCGGCTCTCGGGGCGGCTTGCCGAAGCCGAGCACTTTCCATACGTCTTGGACGGGATAAGTGGTGCAGTCCAACGTTTCAACAAGCTTGACGCTGTGCACTTTTCGGCACGCGCCCGTAAGGAAGCCGGCGACGACGTTGATGAACCCCGGCTCGAATCCCGTTCCCAGGAACGTCGCGCCGCCATGAAGCGCTGCCTCCCGCAGCGCCGCACGCTGGATTGGGTGGTGTGAACCGGTCAGGAAGTCTCCCGTGGTCACCACGTTGATTCCGCTGCGCAGCAGCCTGTCCACCAATTCGAAGTCGATGGCGCGCGGCATGTAGTTCACGCAATCCGGTGCCAGCTCGATCAACGCGTCGACATCGTCGGTCGCGGCCACACCGATCGGGGGACGCTCGGCGAGAACTCCTGCGTCACAACCGACTTTGTCGGACCCGAACGCGTGAACGCCGACCACCTCGAAATCGGCGCGATCGATCAGGGCACCGAGTGCTCGCTTACCGATGTTCCCGGTCGACCACTGAACTACTCGGTATCGGTCCATCGTGTTCCTTAGCCTGCCGAGGTGGCGTGTCTATTGCCAACAAAAAGTTAACGCACCCACGAAGTCCGGGCCGGCGTTGACACCCGACTCGAACACTGTTCTAATCAGAACACTGTTCGAACCGCGATGGGGCGAAATGGTGGAGGAAACCGTGGTGAATGCACCGGTGCTTCGCTATGGGGCGCTGGATCGGGCGCACCTGACCAAGCACCTGCTGCGACTGGCCAAGCGCGTCGGCGTCAACCGGGTCACGATGCGCGAACTCGCGGCCGAGGCGGGTACGGCAGCCTCATCGGTCTACTACCACGTCCGCGACAAGCGCGAGTTGCTCGATCTGGTGATCGAAACGGTGCTCGCCCAGATCCAGGTGCCGCGCCACGGCGACTGGGAGGCGCGTTTGATCAGGCTGTACACCAACGCGTGGAAGGTGTTGCTGGAGGTGCCCGGGATCGCGGCCTTACTGCAGGAGTATCCGCACACCGCCGCGGCCACAGAGATGGATCGCGCCTCGCGCAGCATCCTGGGTGAATCCGGTTTGCGGGCAGACGATTTCGAAGCGGCGCACGCCGCGTTGTACATCCACCTGCTGGGTTCGGTGCAGCTCGCCCACATCCGACACGCCGACGCCGCGGCCGGCCGGCCGAGCGAGCGGGTGTTCGCCTACGGGTTGCGGCTGATCCTCAACGGTTTGCGCACCGAGATAGGGGAGACCGCATCGTGACCGATACTACGATCGACCTGGCCGAACCGGGGATCTGGGCGTCGCGGTTTCCCGACGAACTGTTCGAAGCGTTGCGTGCCCGCACACCGGTGTTTCACCAGACGCTAACCAGTGCCGTGAAATCCGCTGTGGGTCGCGAGTTCTGGGTGTGCACGAAGCACGCCGACGTGGCGCGAGTGCACCGCGACCATGAGTCGTTCACAGCGACCGGCGGACCGTTGATTCAGGACGTGCCGCTGTTCGACGCTTATCCGGCCATCGTGAGTATGGACCCACCGGATCACACCATCCGTCGCAAGGTCATCTCGCGCGCATTCACTCCGCGCGCGGTGGCGAAGCTGGAAGACGGAATTCGCCAGCGGGCCAAACAGATGGCCGGTGCCCTGCTGGAATCCGGTGGGGGCGAGTTCGTGGATCTGGCTGCCGGACTGCCGATCTCGGTGATCGGCGACATCGTCGGGATCCCCGAGGCCGATCGGCCGCACGTGTTCGATCTGATCGAGCAGGTATTGAAGACCGCCGGTGCGCAGCTCGCCATGCCCGATGGCGACGACGTGTTGCCCTTCATCGAGTTGTTTCAGTACGCGAGCACGCTGACGGCGGCTAAGCGCGAACATCCCGTCGATGACATCTGGAGTGCGCTGTGTACCACGGAGATCTCCGCGGACTCGACCGAGAGTTTCCTGCTGCCTTCTAATGAACTGGAGATCTTCTTCTTCGTTCTCGGGTTGGCCGGCGCCGACACCACTCGCAACGCGTTGTGTGACGGAATTCGGGCCTTCGTCGCCAACCCGGAACAGATCGACGTCTACCGATCCGAACCCGACGCGCGGGCCAGCGCCGTCGAAGAGGTGCTCCGGTATTCCACGCCCATCATCTTCTGGGTACGCGGTGCAACGCGGGACGTGATCCTCGGTGACACGCTTGTCCCCGCGGGCGCGCGCGTCGTGACGATGTTGCGGTCGGCCAATCGTGACGAGGACGTATTCGAGGACCCGCACCGATTCGACCTTCGCCGTGATCCCAATCCCCATCAGTCATTCGGCGGCGGCGGCGCCCATCATTGCCTGGGCGCGATGCTTGCCCGCGCGGAAATCAGGGCCGCGCTGGACGAGATCCTGTTGAACGCCGACGTGATCGAAACCGGGGAACCGACGATGACGCTGCCTGATCTCTGCAACAACATGACCGTTTACGACTCGTTGCCGGTCACCCTCGGCTGAGCTTTTCGATCTCCAACCACTCGTCGACTTCGAATCCGTCGTCGACGGCGCGCAGCGACGCGCCGCCGTGGCCGGGATAGTGCGCGGGGATCACGGTGGCGTGTGCCTGCGCGGCCTCGGTGAAGATCCGGTGCCGGGTCGCCGCGGCAGCGGCGGCGTCCACGTCGAACGCGCAGGGGTCTGCGGGACGGCGCACCTGCAGCGGGCTGTGCGTGATGTCGCCGACGAACACTGTGGGGACCCCCGCATCCAGCCACAGCACCGAGGAGCCCGGTGTGTGTCCCGGGGCCGCCCGCAGCCGCAGTGACGGGCTGACGAGATAGTCCTGCGACCAACAGACGAGCTGTCCGGCCTCGTCGACGGGCAGCACACTGTCGGCGAACACCAGCTGATCCCCGCGCTGCTGGATCGCCTCCTGCTCGGTGCGCGGCGATCGCCGCGCCACTGGTCCGTCGGGGGCGAAGTAACGGTAATCGGCTGCGGGCGCGAGGTATCGGGCGTTGGGGAACGTCGGTACCCACACGTCGCCGTCGAGCATCGTGTTCCACCCGACGTGGTCGGAGTGAATGTGGGTATTGATCACCACGTCCACCGCGGCGCGGTCGATGCCGGCTGACTCCCAGGCGGTGAGGAAGGCGGTGTCCAACTGATCCAGCGGCGGCATGTGTGGGCGCTGACGGTCGTTGCCGACGCCGGTGTCCACCACGACGGTCAGCCCGTCGACCTCGACGACCCAGCTTTGCACCGCGATGCGCCATTTCTCGGTGTCGGGGTCGAAGAAGTCGGGCACCAGCAGATCGGCATTGTCGTGCCAACCGTCACGCGGGGTTTGTGTGAAAGACTTTGTGCCCAACTCGAACTGGAATTCCACGATGCGCGTCACGCAGGCGCGGCCGAGCTGCACGCGGCTCATCGGGGATTGGCGCGCAGGTAGCCGTAGACACCGGCGAAGTTGCGATTGACATCTTCGGGAATCGGCACCGGTCCGCCGAGAGCCCTTGCACCCCAGACGATTTGAGCGGTGCGCTCGACGAGGGCGGTGATGTGCAGGGCCTTGTCCGGGCGTGGCCCCACCGCGACCAGGCCGTGGTTGGCGATCAGCGCGGCGCCGCGGCCTTCCAGTGCCTTGACCGCGTTGACTCCGACGTCGGGGGTTCCGGACGCGGCGTAGTCGGCGCACCGAACGTCGCCGCCGACGTAGACCGCGAATTCGTCGATGCAAGCCGGAATCGGCTCATGCGCGATCGCGAACATGGTCGCCCACACCGGATGACTATGGATGACGCTGCCGATGTCGTCGTATGCGTGATAGGCCGCCAGGTGCAGTTGCATTTCCGACGACGGCGCCCGGCCGTCTTTTGCGTGCTGCACGGCACCGTGCGCGTCGATCAGTACCAAGTCGTCGAGCTCCATGTCCCGATAGTCGACCGACGAGGGGGTGATCACGATGTTGCCGTCGCGGCGTCGTGCCGAGATGTTGCCGGCGGTTCCCTCGACGAGCCCGCGACGCAGCATGTCTTTGGCCGCGTCCAGCACCGCGGTTTCCGGGTTGTCGACGAACTTCATGACCCCAGTACCTCCGGGTTGACGATATGGGCGGGCGTGTTGCCGGATAGCAACGCTTCCAGATCGTCGGCGACCATCTGCGCCTGCCGTGCCTCAGTGTCCCAGGTGGCTCCGCCGATGTGCGGTGTCAGCACGACATTGGGCATACCGACCAGCGGATGGTCCGTCGCCAGAAACTCGCCCACGAAATGGTCCAGGCCCGCCGCGGCCACCTTGCCGCTGCGCAGCGCGTCGACGAGCGCGTCGGTGTCGTGCAGTTGCGCGCGGGCGGTGTTGAGGAAAACCACGCCGTCGCGCATCGCGGCGAATTCCTTCGCGCCGATCATCCCGGTGGTGTCGTCGGTGACCGGCGCGTGCAACGAGATGACGTCGGCCTCGCTCAGCAGTTCATCGAGGCTGTGCCGGGCCTCGTCGTGATACGGGTCGTGCGCGATGACCCGCATGCCCAGCCCCGTCAACCGCCATCGCAGCGCCCGGCCGACGGCGCCAAGCCCCACCAGCCCGGCGGTGCGCCCCGCGATCTCCCACCCCCGGAAGCGCTGATAGGGGATGCTGCCATCGCGAAACATGTTGCCGCTGCGCACATCCGAGTCAGCGGTCAGCACGTGGCGGGTGGCGGAAAACAGCAGGGCGACCGCGATCTCGGCGACCGCATCGGCGTTGCGGGCCGGCGTATTGAGCACCGGGATGCCCGCCGCGGTGGCTCCGGCGATGTCGACATTGTTGGGGTCGCCGCGGGTGGATGCGATCGCACGCAGACCCACGTCCAACACCGGTCCGCGCACCGAGTCGCTCTCCACCACAACGACGTCGGCGGCTTCGGCGGTGATCCGTTCGGCCAACTGCTCGGGGCCGTAGATCCGCAGCGGGGCCGCCTCGATCCAGGGGTCGTACACCACATCGGCCAGCTGGCGGAGTTTGGCGAACCCCGGACCGCGCAGCGGCGCCGTCACCAGGGCACGCGGTCTTGATGTCACGAATGCCAATGCTGGCGTACGGTGGCGCCCGTGTCACGCAACGGCGTCACAATCGGCATCGACATCGGGACAACGGCGGTCAAAGCGGTCGCCGCCGACGCCGACGGCCGCGTGACGGCGCGAGTGCGCATTCCCCATCACGTTCGGGTGCCGGCGCCCAACCGGCTCGAGCACGACGCCGACGAGGCGTGGCGGCGCGGCCCGGTGGCCGCCCTCGAACAGGTGCGGCAGTTGGCTCCCGGGCCCGAGCCCCGTGCGGTGGCCGTTTCGGCGATGGTTCCCTCGCTGACCGCCGTGGATGCCGCGGGCCGGCCGTTCACCCCGGGGCTGCTCTACGGCGACGAGCGTGGCCGGGTCGACGGCGATCAATCGCTTCCCGCGCTGGGGGAAGCCGCCGAGTTCCTGCGCTGGACGGCCGCCGAAGCTCCCGGGGCGGCCGGGTACTGGCCGGCGCCGGCGGTGGCCAACCACGCGCTGGCCGGCGAGGCGGTGATCGACTTCGCCACCGCGGCCACCACGTATCCCCTCTTCGACGGCACCGGCTGGAATCAGGCCGCCTGCGCCGAACGCGGCGCCGCCCCCGCGCAGCTGCCGCGGGTGGAGACGATCGGCGCGGCGGCCGGGCAGCTACCCGGGACCCGAACCGTGCTCGGCACGGGTGCCGTCGACGCGTTGTGCGAGCAGATGGTGGCCGGTGCCGATCGCGACGGCGAGGTGCTGGTGATGTGCGGAACCACCCTGATCGTGTGGGTCACCGTTCCCGAGGCCCGCCAAGTGCCGGGGCTGTGGACCATTCCGCACACCAAGGCGCCCAAGAGCCAGATCGGCGGCGCCAGCAATGCCGGCGGGCTGTTTCTCGGCTGGGTGGATCGCGTGATCGGACCCGCCGACGCCGCCGGCGTCTTCCCCACGATCGATCCGCGCCGGATCCCGGTGTGGTCGCCCTACATTCGCGGCGAACGCACCCCGTTTAACGACCCGGACCGCCGCGCCGTGCTCGACGGCCTCGATCTGACCCACGGCCCCGCCGCATTGCGCAGAGCCGCCTACGAAGCGTCCGGATTCGTCGTTCGTCAGCTGATCGAGCTCAGTGGAGCGCCGGTGTCGCGCATCGTGGCCACCGGCGGCGGCACCCGGCTGCAGCCATGGATGCAGGCCATCGCCGACGCCACCGGCCGTCCGGTGGAGGTATCCGCGGTGGCCGAGGGCGCGGCGCTGGGAGCGGCCTTCCTGGCCCGGATGGCGGCCGGGTTGGAAACGTCGATCGCCGACGCCGCCCGCTGGGTCCGCACCGCGCGCATCGTCGACCCCGATCACGCCTGGACAGCCGCGGTGCAGGACCGCTACCGGCGATTCCTGGAACTGGGCGAGCACCCGTCGCGCGGATCAGAGTCGAGGATCTAGCGCGATACTCGGGTTGGCGTTCTAGTCTGGTGCAATGACTGACCAGGACCGCAAAGCCGCCCGCCGAGAGATCGCGGATGCCCTTCTGAAAGCTCTTGAACGCCGGCATGAAATAGCTGACGTCGTGGTGGAGTCGGAAAACAAGGCAGTCGCGGTCGAGGGGATCGTCAAACTGCTCGACACCTCGCACGCTGCCGCCGAAGCGGTGATGGGCATGCGCTTCGAACAGCTCACCATCGATTCGCGCCGCAAGATCCTCGCCGAGCTCGAAGACCTGAACAAGCAGCTGAGCTTCACGCTCGGCGAGCGGCCGGCCAGCTCGGGGGAGAGCCTGGAGCTGCGGCCCTTCTCCGCCGCCGAGGACCGCGACCTGTTCGCAACGCGCACCGCGGAAATCGGCGAGGCCGGCGACGGTTCTCGGGTCCCTGCCGGGAACATCGACGACGAGATCCGTGCCGCGCTCAAGCGGGTGGACGACGAAGAGGCGGCCTGGTTCGTCGCGCTCGATTCCGGCGAGAAGGTCGGAATGGTGTTCGGCGAACTCGTCGCCGGCGAGGTGAACGTGCGAATCTGGATTCACCCCGAGCACCGCAAGCACGGCTACGGCACCGCCGCGCTCCGCAAGTCGCGCTCGGAGCTGGCATGGTGCTTTCCCGCCGTGCCATTGGTGGTCCGGGCGCCGGCGGCCAAACCGGAGTAACTACTCGCGGACAGCGGTGACGGCGATGCTGTTCTGCAGCGATTGCATGCTGTCTCCGGCCGGCGCGGACAGCCCGGCCTCGGCGAACATCTCGGCGCGGGTCCGGGTGGACACCGACCAGCCCTGCGCGGCCAGGTATTCCGCGGCCGGGGTGCGCTCGCCGTAGTAGACCAGCGTCGACACGTCGACGTCGAAGCCGAACTTGCCCCAGCGGTCGGCCATCGCCTTGGCGCGTCGCTGCAGCAGCGGCATGCTGCTGTCGCGATGGTATTCGGTCGCCAGCCAGCTGCCCGGCGCGCTCAGCGTCGTGATCGCGTCGAACAGCCGGTCCTGCGCGTCCGGCGGCAGGTACATCAGCAGGCCCTCGGCGCTCCATGCCGCGGGCTTGGTCTCATCGAAACCGCTGTGCCGCAATGCATTCAGCCAGTCCTCGCGCAAGTCGACGGCAACAGTGCGTCGCTGGGCGGTGGGCTCGGCGCCCAAGTGCGACAACGTGGTGGACTTGAACTCGACGACCGCCGGTTGATCGACCTCGTACACGACGGTGCCCGCGGGCCAATCCAACCGATAGGCACGCGAATCGAGGCCCGCGGCGAGGATCACGGCCTGGCGCACGCCCGCGGCGGTCGCGTCGGTGAAAAAGTCGTCGAAGAACTTGGTGCGCACGGCCATCATGTTGACCATCCGCTCCAGGTTGAACTCCGCGTCGAGGTCGGCGTCGGGTGCGATACCGCCACTCTCATCGGTGATTTCGCCGTCGAGCACGCCGGTGAAGAAGTCCATCCCCACCGCCCGCACCAGTGGGTCGGCGAATGGGTCGTCGATCAGGGCGTTGGGTCGCTTGCTGGCGATTGCGCGGGCAGCGGCGACCCAGGTCGCGGTCGCCCCCACGCTCGAGGCCAGGTCCCAGGTGTCTTGATCGGTGCGTGCCACGCTCAATCCCCCAGCGTTGCGGACAAGTATCTGATGTCGCCGAACGCGACCATGGACGGTTCGGTGGGAAACTCAAAACCGTTGTGCGCGTACATCTCCGGAGTGCTGCGCACCGTCGTCTGCCAGCCCCGCTCGGTGAGGTAGGCCGACACGTCATTGCGCTCGCCGGTGTAGACGAGTTCGGACCAGTTCAGGTTCAGGCCCATCCGGCGCCACCGTTCGCTCATCTCGCGACCCCGCTTTTCGACGCGGTCCCGCATGTCGGGTACGTAGCCGGTACCGATCCGGCTGCCGGGCGCCGACAGCGCCGTGATGTTGTCGAACAGGCGATCCTGGGCGTCCGGCGGCAGGTACCCGAGCAGGCCTTCGGCGATCCAGGCGGTTGGCTGCGTCGAGTCGAATCCGTTGCCGCGCAACGCCGCCGGCCAGTCGTCGCGCAGGTCCACCGCCACCGTCCGGCGCTCGGTGGTCGGGGCCGCACCGAGGTCGGTCAAGGTGCGGGTCTTGAACTCGATCACCTGCGGCTGGTCGATCTCGTAGAGCACGGTTCCGTCCGGCCACGGCAACCGGTAGGCGCGGGTGTCCAGCCCGGACGCGAGGATGACCGCCTGGCGCACACCGGCTTCGGCGGCATCGAGGAGAAAGGTGTCGAAGTACCGGGTGCGCACCGCCATGCCTTCGCTGAGCCGCTGCGCGGTGAATGCGGGATCGTCCTCGGCGACCTCGACCTCGCCGTTCATCATCCGGATGAAGGCGTCGACCCCGACGGCGTTGACCAGCGGCTCGGCGAAGGGATCGTCGATCAACGGATTGGGGCCCTTGGACGCCATCGCCCGGCGGGCCGCCACCGCGGTGGCGGTGGCTCCCACGCTGGATGCCAAATCCCAGCTGTCTCCGTCGAATCGCTTGCTGTCGGTGCTCGTCATGCCTGCGCTCCTAACTGAGGGTGGCGGTAACCGAGACGATGTTGCGCAGTTGGGACAGGGCCTCGCTGTCATGGAAATCGCGGCCGTAGTCGGCGAAGAGTTCGCGCCGTGGCCGCGAGCTCACCTTCCACCCGTGCGCGCTCAGGTACTCGACGACATCGCTGCGATCGCCGTCGAAGAACAACTGCGACAGGTCGATGTCGCAGCCCAGGTTGAGCCAGCGCTGGTTGAACTCCTGCGCGCGCTCCGACATCGTCGTCTCCGAGGGCGGATGGAACTCGGTGGCCAGCATGCTCCCGGGTGCCGACAGCGAGGTGATGTTGTCGAAGAGCCGGTCCTGGGCGTCCGGGGGCAGATACATCAGTAACCCCTCGGCACTCCACGACGTCGGCTGGGTTACGTCAAACCCGCTGCTACGCAAGGCTGTTGGCCAGTCGTCACGAAGATCGATGCTGACGGTGCGTCGCTCGGCAGACGGTAGGGCGCCCAGTTTGGACATCGTGGTGGTCTTGAATTCGATGACCTGGGGCTGATCTACCTCGTAGACGACGCTGCCGTCCGGCCAGGACAGGCGATAGGCGCGCGCGTCGAGTCCGGCGGCCAGAATCACCGCCTGGCGGATGCCGTCACGAGCGGCGTTCAGAAAGAAGTCGTCGAAGAAGCGGGTTCGCACCGCGATCGAGTCGGTCTCGACCTGCAGGTCGCCCAGGCCGCCCTCGGGCGTCTCGGCCGTGGTCAGCTTGCCGTCGACCACGCGGGTGAAGAAGTCCAGCCCGACCGCCCGCACCAACGGTCCCGCGAATGGATCGTTGATGATCGGGTTGTCCTCGTTGCTGGCCACCGCGCGGGCCGCGGCGACCATGGTGGCCGTGGCGCCGACGCTCGAGGCCAAATCCCAACTGTCTTGGTCAGTGCGTGTCATCGTGCTCCTCGATCCTCGGCGGCAGCTTTGATACTTAGCAAATGCAACGAGCTTCCAAAACTCTACGCCTGGATGCTGTCCGCTTCCTGAATTTTTTGAGCCCTTTTGGTACGGCTCCACGACGCCCTTTTAAGGATCTACTCCGACCAGCTGTTAGTCTCGTACACGATTTGACGCGTGACGCCGTACGTCCTGGCCTGCGGGTGTTGAGCGCGCGTAAACGCAGGAAGACCCCCGGCCGCGCAGGAGGATAGAAGTGCTTTCGGCTTTCATCTCGTCGCTGCGAACAGTCGACTTGAGACGGAAGATCCTCTTCACGCTCGGCATTGTCGTGCTGTATCGCGTCGGCGCCGCTTTGCCATCGCCCGGCGTCAACTTCCCGAATGTGCAGCAGTGCATTAAAGAGGCCAGCGGCGGCGAAGCCGGGCAGATCTATTCGCTGATCAACCTGTTCTCCGGCGGTGCGCTGCTCAAGCTCACCGTGTTCGCGGTGGGCGTGATGCCCTACATCACGGCGAGCATCATCGTGCAGCTGCTCACCGTCGTCATTCCACGGTTCGAGGAATTACGCAAAGAGGGCCAGTCCGGCCAGGCCAAGATGACGCAGTACACGCGTTATCTGGCGATCGCGCTGGCCATCCTGCAGGCCACCAGCATCGTGGCGCTGGCGGCCAACGGCGGTCTGCTGCAGGGCTGCTCGCTGGACATCATCGCCGACCAGAGCATCTTCACCCTGGTCGTCATCGTGCTCGTCATGACCAGCGGCGCGGCGCTGGTGATGTGGATGGGTGAGCTGATCACCGAACGCGGCATCGGCAACGGCATGTCGCTGCTGATCTTCGTCGGCATCGCCGCCCGCATTCCGTCCGAGGGCAAGACGATCCTGGACAGCCGCGGCGGCATGATCTTCACCGCCGTGCTGCTCGCCGCGCTGCTGATCATCGTCGGCGTGGTCTTCGTTGAGCAGGGCCAGCGCCGGATCCCGGTGCAGTACGCCAAGCGCATGGTGGGCCGGCGCATGTACGGGGGCACCTCGACGTATCTGCCGCTCAAGGTCAACCAGGCCGGTGTTATCCCCGTCATCTTCGCGTCGTCGCTGATCTACATCCCACACCTGATCACCCAGTTGATCCGCAGCGGCAGCGGGGGCGTGGGCACCAGCTGGTGGGACAAGTTCGTCGGCACCTACCTGTCGGACCCGAGCGATCCGGTCTACATCGGCATCTACTTCGGGCTGATCATCTTCTTCACGTACTTCTACGTGTCGATCACCTTCAATCCCGACGAGCGCGCTGACGAAATGAAGAAGTTCGGCGGCTTCATCCCCGGCATCCGGCCGGGCAAGCCCACCGCCGACTACCTGCGCTTCGTGCTGAGCCGGATCACGCTCCCCGGCTCGATCTACCTCGGTGCGATCGCGGTGCTGCCCAACCTGTTCCTGCAGATCGGGAACGCCGGGACGGTGCAGAATCTGCCATTCGGTGGTACGGCGGTTCTGATCATGATTGGTGTCGGGTTGGATACCGTCAAACAGATCGAGAGTCAGCTGATGCAGCGCAACTACGAAGGGTTCCTCAAGTGAGAGTCGTTTTGCTGGGGCCACCGGGGGCGGGTAAGGGCACACAGTCGGAGAAACTCAGCGAAAAGCTCGGCATTCCGCAGATCTCCACCGGGGACCTGTTCCGGAGCAACATCGGGCAGGGCACCAAGCTCGGCTTGGAGGCCAAGCGCTATCTGGACGCGGGCGACCTGGTGCCCTCCGAGCTGACCAACCAGCTCGTCGACGACCGGCTGAACGACCCGGACACCGCCAACGGCTTCATCCTGGACGGATATCCCCGATCGATCGAGCAGGCCAGAGCGCTGCACGAAATGCTGGAACGCCGCGGCACCGACATCGACGCGGTGCTGGAGTTCCGGGTGTCCGAGGACGAGTTGCTGGAGCGCCTCAAGGGCCGTGGCCGCGCCGACGACACCGAGGACGTCATCATCAACCGGTTCAAGGTCTACAACGACGAGACCGCGCCGCTGCTGGATTACTACCGCGACGAACTCAAGACGATCGACGCCATCGGATCGTTGGACGAGGTATTCGCGCGCGCGCTGCGAGCGCTGGGCAAGTAGTGATGCGCGCGCTGGCGCGGCTGCGCAGAAGCAAGGTAGTGCCGCAGCGCAGCGCCGGCGAACTCGACGCGATGGCTGCGGCCGGCGCCGTGGTGGCCAACGCCCTGCAGGCGGTGCACGCGGCCGCGGTTGCCGGAGTATCCACGCTGAGCCTGGACCACATCGCCGAGTCGGTGATCCGGGAGGCCGGCGCGACGCCGTCGTTCCTGGGCTATCACGGCTACCCGGCGTCGATCTGCGCGTCGGTCAACGACCGGGTGGTGCACGGCATCCCCTCCGCGGCGGAAGTACTCGCCCACGGTGACCTGGTCTCCATCGACTGCGGTGCGGTCCTGAACGGCTGGCACGGCGATGCGGCGATCACGTTCGGGATCGGAACACTCGATCCCAACGACGAGGCCCTCTGCGCGGCGACCCGGGAGTCGCTGGAAGCCGGCATCGCGGCCATGATCCCGGGCAACCGGTTGACCGATGTCGCGCACGCCATCGAGATGGGAACGCGGGCGGCCGAGGTTCGCCACCGCCGCGCGTTCGGCATCGTCGAGGGTTACGGCGGCCACGGCATCGGCCGGCAGATGCACATGGACCCGTTCCTGCCCAACGAGGGATCACCCGGCCGCGGACCGCTGCTGGCCCCCGGTTCGGTGCTGGCCATCGAGCCGATGCTGACCCTCGGAACAGGTAAAACGCTGGTGCTCGACGATGACTGGACGGTCACCACCACCGATGGCTCACGTGCGGCGCACTGGGAGCACACGGTGGCGGTCACCGAGGACGGGCCCCGCATTCTCACCTTGAACTGATCTCGAACTAAACGCCTGTTCCACTCGTTTCAATGGGCAGGAGGTGATCGAGTGGCTCGGGGCGCAGGTACTTGGCGGGCTTCGGGGGCGGCGGAAGCTGCGCTGATGAAGGCGCTCTACGACGAGCACGCGGCGGTCTTGTGGCGCTATGCGTTGCGGCTGACCGGCGATGCGGCCCACGCCGAGGACGTCGTTCAGGAAACTCTGCTGAGGGCCTGGCAGCATCCGGAAGTCGTCGGTGACACCGAGCGGTCGGCCCGAGCCTGGTTGTTCACCGTTGCCCGCAACATGATCATCGACGATCGCCGCAGCGCCCGGTATCGCAATGTAGTCGGCTCGCTCGACGAAGAGGGAGCACCCGAACAGGCCACGCCCGACGAGGTCAACGCGGCGCTGGACCGGTTGCTGATCGCCGACGCGATGACGCAACTGTCCACGGAACACCGCGCCGTTATCGAGCGTTCGTACTACCGCGGATGGACCACCGCGCAGATTGCTGCAGACCTTGACATTGCCGAAGGAACCGTGAAGTCGCGACTACACTATGCCGTGCGGGCTTTGCGGCTCACTCTGCAGGAACTCGGAGTTACTCGATGACAGCGCGATGCCTTTTCGGGGCACCAATCCGTGTGGTCATCGGCTCCGAATGCTTGAAGGGTGACAGGAGATGGATGAAATGAAGACGCCGATTCCGGGGGTAGGCCCACCCGGCGACAACGAGGTCTTTGGTCTGATCATGGGTGACAATCACCGCTACGCGATGTGGGATGCCGCATACGTGTTGGGGTCGCTGTCGTCGGTCGACCGCCGTGAATTCGAAGGGCACATGCTGCAGTGCCCGGCTTGCCGCGACGCCGTCGCCGAGCTCAGTGGAGTGCCGGCCCTGCTTTCGCAACTCGACCGCGAAGAAGTTGCCGCGATCGCTGAGTCCGGTGACCTCCCGCCGGCGACGCCGGAGCCCACACCCGAGCTGTTGCCGTCGTTGCTGGCAAAGGTGGCCTGGCGCCGCCGCCGAACGCGGGCGATCACCTGGGTGGCCTCGTCCGCCGCGGCCGCGGTATTAGCGGTCGGCGTGTTCGTCGGCATTCAGGGTCATAGCCCGTCGGCAACCCCGGCACAGCCGGTGGCCGCTTCGGCGGAGATGGCGCAGGTGGGTACCAACCTCCTGGCGTCGACGGTGCAGATTTCCAGCCAGCACTGGGGGACGTCCATCAACTTGAAGTGCGTCTGCCTGGCACCGCCGTATGCGCACCACGACACGTTGGCGATGGTGGTGGTCGGTCGCGACGGCAGCCAAACCCGGCTGGCTACCTGGGTGGCCGAACCCGGCCACACCGCGACGCCCGCCGCGAGCATCTCGACGCCGATCGAGCAGATCGCCGCCGTGCAGGTGGTCGCCGCCGACAGTGGTCAGGTTTTGTTGCAGCGTTCGCTGTAAAACCTCCCCAGGTGAACCGGCGGCTCACCTGACTCGTGCCTTAGGCATCGTCTCAATCGAACTTAGGTGAGCAGATGCCTCGGAAGCACCGGGTTGTTGACCACATCGTCGAATGCCTCGCGTCAATCGGCGTGGACCACATCTTCGGAGTGGATGGCGCCAATATCGAAGACCTTTACGACGCGGCACATTTCCGCTCCGAGGTCACCGCGGTTCTGGCCAAGCACGAGTTTTCCGCCGCCACGATGGCCGACGGTTACAGTCGCAGCGGCGCCGGGCTCGGGGTTGTGGCCGCTACTTCGGGCGGTGGTGCACTGAATCTTGTTGCAGCACTTGGAGAGTCGCTGACAAGCCGGGTCCCGGTGTTGGCTTTGGTCGGGCAGACCCCGACGACCATGGATGGCCGCGGCAGCTTCCAGGACACCAGCGGCAACAATGGATCCCTCAACGCCGAAGCCGTATTCTCCGCGGTGTCGGTGTCCTGCGAACGGGTGCTGCGGCCGGCCGACATCGCCGCGGCGTTGTCGCGGGCCATCGCGGCAGCGCGCACGGGTGGGCCTGCAGTGTTGTTGCTGCCCAAGGATATTCAGCAAGCATTCGTCTACGCCGATCAATCGGGCCCTGTCGCTGTCGAGCCGCGGCCGATCGGAAACCCGCAGCCGATCGTTCCGATGCTGCGCAACATCACTGGGCCGATCACGATCATCGCCGGCGAGCAGGTGGCCCGCGACAATGCTCGGGGTGAGCTCGAAGAGCTGCGCGCATTGCTGCGGGCTCGGGTCGCTACCGTGCCCGACGCGAAAGATGCTTCTGGCACACCGGGATTCGGATCTTCATCCGCCCTTGGGGTGACCGGTGTGATGGGCCACCCGGGTGTGGCCGAGGCGGTGGCCGCCAGCGCGGTGTGCCTGGTGGTCGGCACCCGTCTCTCGGTCACGGCCCGCGCCGGTCTCGACGACGCCCTGGCGGCGGTGCGGACCGTATCGATCGGCTCTGCGCGGCCTTACGTTCCGTGTACGCACGTGCACACCGACGACCTGCGTATG
Source organism: Mycobacterium sp. pR1184 (assembly GCF_041287235.1). NCBI lineage: Bacteria > Bacillati > Actinomycetota > Actinomycetes > Mycobacteriales > Mycobacteriaceae > Mycobacterium > Mycobacterium sp. pR1184. The sequence continues at coordinate 444,065 of NZ_JBGGKR010000001.1, forward strand.
TCGCTGCGCATGCTGACTCATGCCCTGTCCGGCAGCGGGCGTCCGACCGGCGTGCGGGTGCCCGACGCCGTGTCGCGCTCCGAATTGACGCCTCCGTCATGGGTTGGCGCGGGTTTGCGCTACCGCGATGCCATGGCGGTGCTCAACGGTGTTCTGCCCGACGGCACCGACATCGTGGTCGACGCCGGCAACACCGGTGCGTCGGCGGTGCATTACCTGCCGGCCCGGCGCGGCGGCAGATTCACCGTCGCTCTCGGCATGGGCGGCATGGGCTACAGCTTCGGGGCGGGTATCGGAATGGCTTTCGGACGGGCCAACAGCGGACGGCCGGAGGGGCGGACCGTGGTAATCGCCGGCGACGGAGCGTTTTTCATGCACGGCATGGAAGTTCACACCGCCGTGCAGTACCGGTTGCCGGTGACGTTCGTGTTGTTCAACAACAACGCGCATGCGATGTGCGTGACCCGCGAGCAGTTGTTCTACGACAACCTCTACAGCTACAACCGATTTCGCCCCAGTCGGCTGGGTGCCGGGCTGGCGGCCATGTTCCCCGGACTGAGGTCGATCGACGTCCGCGACGCCCAAGAACTCGCCGCCGCGATGGGCACCGCACTCGGCATCGACGGCCCCGCTGTGGTCAGTGTCGAGTGTGCTGCCGACGAGATCCCACCGTTCGCCCCCTTCCTCACCGCTGCCAAGACCGAAACCCTTGCCATTGACCAGATTCCGACTGTTAAGGAGAAATGCCCCAATGTCGCTGCCAGCGCTTGAAGACATCCCCGATCTCATCGACGGGGTTACTCGCATCGAAACCAGCCCCAGGGAGCAGGCCACGCCGATCATCATGGACATGATGCGATCGGTGTACCCGCACGATCAGGTCTTCGGGGAGTACTGCACCGTCAACGATTACATCGACTGCCCGCCCGACGAGCTGTTCGAATACCTGTCCGACACCCGCAGCCTCGAAGAGTGGACCTACAGCCTGCGCGGCTTCACCCCGACCGACGAGCCCGGCCTGTGGCTGGCCTACGACCGACTCGGCTCGCAGACCGAGATCTACACGCGCACCATCGCTAACGAGCAGGCTCGCACCGTCGACTATCACTGCGCATGGGATCAGGGCAAGCATCTGTGGATGATCTACCTGATGCGCGTCATCGACGCGCAGGTGGTCCTCGACAAGCCCGGTTCTGTTGTGCTGTGGACCAATTGCCATCACCCGTTCTACGACCACAACCCGTATCCGGAGACGGCCCCCGCGCAACGGCCGGTGTGGGTCGGCGACTTCTGGGACATGTTCGGCGCCGGCCATCAGCTGGAACTGAAGAACCTCAAGGCAATCGCCGAGTACCGCCACCACAATGGTCTACCGGTGACCCCCGAATGGATGAGATGAGCCAATCATGGGTAACCAACCCGTCAGCCTGATCGACGTCTCCACCTACCTGCCCGGCGAGCCGATCCCCGCTGAGTACTACGCACAGTTCGCCGAATCCTACGAGCTCCGTGAGAACGTCATGTTCCGGGCTCCGAAGTTCCGCCATCATGTTGGCCCGGATGAGAGTTCGATCGACATGATCGAACGCGCGGTGCAGGGACTCGTCGAGCGGCACGGCCACGACGTCGTCGAAGGGGCCGACGTGCTGATCACCCACACCCAGGTGCCTGACATGGCGTTTTATGGGCAGGGCGGCGGCATTGCGCACCGGCTGGGCCTGCGACCGTCGTGGGTGCTCGACCTGAACAACGGTGGATGTGCGGCATTTGTGTTGGCGCTCAACGTGGCCCGCAAACTGTTGTCGTCCGGCGAAGGGCACACCGCGCTGATCGCGATCGCGCAGAACGCGGCCGGCCAGTTCTTCGATCAGCCGACGATTCGCCGCAAGGCGCAGTCGGCCGTGCCCGGTGACGGGGCGGCGGTCGGACTCGTCACGGTGGGCGACGAGTCGCCGATTCTCGATGTCGAGTGCCGTACCTTCGGCGAATACGCAGGAGAGATGACCCTTTCGTTCGACCCGCCCCGTAAGTGGTGGCAGGCCGGCCCCGGTGAGGGCAGCATCGGCTTCACCGAAAGCAAGATCACCAAGGTGCTGGCCCGCGGCAACCGGCAGGTTCCCGAGGTGGCGTATGCGGTCTGTGACCGAATCGGTTTGTCCAGCAAAGACATTGATCTGATGGTCACCAATCAGCCGAACAGGGCGTTTCTGCGCAACTGGCGTGATGCGCTCGAGTTGCCACCGGAACGGCACCGGGACACCTTCGAGGAGTGCGGCAACCTGTTCGGCGCCGGGATCCCGATCAATCTGGATCGCGCGATATCCGACGGCCAGCTCAGTTCCGGTGACGTGGTGCTGATGGCGGGCTTCGCCCATGCCGGCGACTTCGCCGGTGCGGCGGCGGTGCGCTGGGGCGGGCGAGTCTGATGCAACCACTTATCAGCCCTGCCAGCGTGGAGGTCGACGACTCGGTTCCGCATGCGGTCGACCCACTGGCGTTGTCGCTCAACGAGAATCCGTTCCCACCGCTGCCCGCGGTGCGATCGGTGCTGGTCAAATCCATCGACGCGGCAAACCGGTATCCGGAGTTCCTGCCCGAGCGGTTGCGCAACCTGATCGCCAATCGCATCGGGGTCGGTGCGGAGCAGGTGGTGCTGGGCGCCGGGGCGACGGGGGTGGTGCTGCAGGCCCTGCAGGCATTGACCGTTCCCGGTGACACGATGGCCATGTCGGCTCCCACCTTCGACGGCTACCCGATCATCGCGCAGATGGCGCGGCTGAACCCGGTGACGGTGCCGCTGAACAACGGCGGCCACAACGACCTGGACCGGCTGGCCAACGCGGCCGCGAGTGCCCGTGTTGTGGTGGTGTGCCGGCCGCACAACCCCACCGGCACGCTGGAGCCGACGTCGCACCTGTTCCGCTTCCTGCGCCGGGTGCATCGCGACACCATCGTGCTGCTCGACGAGGCCTACATCGAGTTCGCCGCACCCGAACACCGGATCGAGGTGTCGGCGCTGGCGCGTCGATTCCCCAATGTGGTGGTGGTGCGGACGTTTTCCAAAGCATACGGACTGGCCGGGCTGCGGATCGGCTATGGGGTGGCCGCACCCGAGTTGGCCGCGACGATGTGGTCACACCAGCTGCCGTTCGGTATCGCGATGACCAGCCTGCCGGCGGTCGCGGCGTCCTACAACGCCGAAGACGAACTGCTGCAACGGATCCGGATGATCACCTGTGAGCGGCGGTATCTGCGGATGCGGCTGTCGGCGTTGGGCATATACACGACCGACGCCCACGCGAACTTCATGTACCTGCCGTCGAGGACCGGCCGGCCGTGGAGTGAGGTGTTCGCCGACAGCGGGTTGCGGGTGCGCTGCTATCCCGACGGTGGCGCGCGGATCACCGTGGGCAGCCGTGAATCCACGCTCGCGGTGCTGGCCGCGGTCGGCAAATAGGCGCCCGCTGAATCGGGCCAGTTGACCCGCTTTTGCCGCAAGTGCGGTAAGAAAAGGCGTGGCCCCCGACAAGAAGCGCGACCCGATCGCCGCCGCACGCACCAACTGGGAACGTGCGGGCTGGGGCGATGTGTCGCAGGGCATGGTCGCGGTGACCTCGGTGATGCGTGCGCATCAAATCCTGCTGGCGCGGGTGGAGACGGCGCTACGGCCGTATGACCTGAGCTTCTCGCGCTACGAGTTGCTGCGACTGCTCGCGTTCAGCCGGACCGGGGCGCTGCCGATCACCAAGGCGTCCGACCGACTTCAGGTCCACGTCACCAGCGTCAGCCACGCGATCCGCCGGCTGGAGGCCGACGGGCTGGTTCAGCGGATGCCGCACCCCACCGATGGGCGCACGACGCTGGTGCAGATCACCGAGCTGGGCCGGTCCACGGTCGAGGACGCCACCGTCACGCTCAACGAGCAGGTGTTCGCCGACATCGGCATGGAAACCGCGGAATCCCAGGCGCTGGTCTCCTCGATTGAAACGTTGCGCCGCAACGCCGGTGACTTTTAGCCGGCGGCCCACTGTTTGGCGCGTTCGAGGTCGTCGAGCCCGAACACGGCAATCTCGCCCGGGACCATCCACGCCAACGCGTGCAGGGTATGGGCGACCCACTCCTTGTCGGACACCACCGCGATTCGCTTGAACGCCGAATGATGCTTGAAAACACTGCCGAGGCCCAGCTTGAGGTCCTCGACCAGGCCACCGGGCCCAAAGCCCTCGTAATCGGGCGCGATGACCTCCACGATCCTGATCTCGTCGCCGCTCACGAGCTCTTCCATCGCGGGCTTGAAGTCGCGCAGATCGTCACCGTTCAACCGGCCCGATACGCGGATGCCGGTGACTCCCGCCGGCATGTCGTCCAGCACTTCGATCATCGAATGCTCCTTTCTGGCAGTCGCATTGCGGAGGACGCTACGTCCGGTTTCTCGCGGGTGTGCTCTTTGCCCGCCTCACAGCGACAACGTTTGTCGCTCGGAGGCGGGCAGTTCGCATAATCCTTAACCACCCTGCCAACCGGACCGGTACTACCGCAATGCCTCGATCACCGCGCTGAAGTCCAAGGCGCCGTGGGAGGCGTCGGAGGCGATAAACGCAGCGTAGATCTCGGCGGCGTGCGTGCCCAGCGGCGCGGACGAACCCGTCGACGACACCGCGTCCATCGCCAGCCCCAGGTCCTTGTTCATCAGCGCGGTCGCGAACCCGGGCTTGAAGTCGTTGTTGGCCGGCGAGGTCGGAACCGGGCCCGGCACCGGGCAATTGGTGTGCACCGCCCAGCAGTTGCCGGTCGCGCCGGTGATCACGTCGAACAACGATTGGGCCGAGAGCCCGAGCTTCTCGGCGAGCACGAAGGCCTCGCCGATCGCGATCTGCTGCACGGCCAGCACCATGTTGTTGCACACCTTGGCGGCCTGCCCGGCACCGGCCGCACCGCAGTGAATGATCTTGCCCGCCATGGGCTCCAGCACCCGGCGGGCCCGCTGCACCGCGTCTTCCTCCCCGCCGACCATGAATGCCAGCGTTGCGGCGACGGCGCCTTTCACCCCGCCGGAGACCGGGGCGTCCAGCTGCGCAACGCCGTGCTCCCTGGCCTGCGCATGCACTTCGCGGGCGTCACTGACCGAGATCGTGGAGCTGTCGATGAACAGCGCACCGGCCCGCGCGGCCGGCAGCACCTCGGCGTAACAGCGTTTGACCAACTCGCCATTGGGCAGCATCGTGATGACGACGTCGGCCCCGGCCACCGCTTCGGCGGCGCTGCCGAAACCGGTGACGCCGGCCGAGGTTGCCGCGGCCAGGGCCGCCGGCACCGGGTCGAATCCGCGCACCGCGTGGTTGGCGGCAACAAGGTTGGCCGCCATCGGCGCGCCCATGTTGCCCAGCCCCAGGAACGCCACCGTCAGATGCTCCGTCATTGCTGCCTTCCTAAGCGGTGGCCCGGAATCGGCCGGCCTCGGCGCGACCGATGACCACCCGCATGATTTCGTTGGTCCCCTCAAGTATTCGGTGCACCCGCAGATCGCGGACGATTTTTTCCAGACCATACTCGCGCAGGTAGCCGTAGCCGCCGTGGAGTTGCAACGCCTTATCCGCGACGTCGAAGCAGGTGTCGGTGACGTAGCGTTTGGCCATCGCGCACAGCTCGACCTTGTCGGGGTCGCCGGCGTCCAATGCGCTTGCCGCGCGCCACAACATCATTCGTGAGGTCTGAAGCCCGGTGGCCATGTCGGCCAGGGTGAAGCGGATGGTGGGCTCGTCGAGCAGTGCGGAGCCGAACGCGTGGCGCTCGCGCACGTACGCCCCGGCCTTGTCGAAGGCCGACTGCGCACCGCCGAGCGAGCACGCCGCAATGTTGAGCCGGCCGCCGTTGAGGCCGTTCATCGCGATGCCGAAGCCGGCGCCCTCGCCCTCGGCACCGCCCAGCATTGCGTCGGCGGGAACCCGCACGCCCTCCAGGATCACCTGTGCGGTCGGCTGGGCGTGCCAGCCCATCTTCTCCTCAAGAGCGCCGAAACTCAGTCCAGGCGTGCCCTTTTCGATGATGAAGGCGGAAATGCCGCGCGGTCCCTCGCCGCCGGTGCGGGCCATCACCACGTAGACATCCGAGGCGCCCGCGCCGGAGATGAACTGTTTGACGCCGTCGAGCACATAGTCGCCACCGTGGGCGACCGCACGGGTGCTCAACGCGCTGGCATCGGATCCGGCGCCGGGCTCGGTCAGGCAGTAGCTGGCGATGACGTCCATCGGCGCCAGCCGCGGAATCCATTCCTTGCGTTGCTCGTCGGTGCCGAAGCTGTCGATCATCCACGCGCACATGTTGTGGATGGACAGGAACGCGGCCGTGGTGGGATCGGCCATGGCCAACTGTTCGAAGATCCGCACCCCGTCGAGACGGCGTAGCCCGCTGCCTCCGACGTCATCGCGGCAATAGATCGCCGCCATGCCGAGCTCGGCGGCTTCCCGCAAGACATCGGTCGGGAAGTGCTGCGCTGCTTCCCATTCCAGAGCATAGGGAGCAATCCGCTTGGCAGCGAATGCCGCTGCCGTCTCGGTGATGACCCGTTCGTCGTCGTTCAGCGCGAACATGGCCTTAATCCATTGTCGGGATGACGAATTCGGCGCCGTCCTTAATACCGGATGGCCACCGCGACGTCACGGTCTTCACCTTGGTATAGAACTGGATGGACGCCGGGCCGTGCTGGTTGAGGTCGCCGAAGCCGGAGCGCTTCCAGCCGCCGAAGGTGTGATAGGCCACCGGCACCGGGATCGGCACGTTGACACCGACCATGCCCACCTCGACGCGCGCCACGAAATCACGCGCGGCGTCCCCGTCGCGGGTGAAGACGGCGACGCCGTTGCCGTATTCGTGCTCCGACGGCAGCCGCAAGGCCTCCTCGTAGTCGTGGGCTCGCACGATGCACAGCACCGGCCCGAAGATCTCGTCGGTGTAGATCGACATGTCGGTGGTGACGTGGTCGAACAGGGTCGGCCCGATGAAGAAGCCCCCTTCGAGGTTGGCGTCACCGAAGGCCAGGTCGTCGCTGCGCCGCTCCCGGCCGTCGATCACAATCTCGGCGCCGGCTGCCACGCCCTGGTCGATGTAGTTGCGCACCCGGGCGACGGCGGCCTCGGTGACCAGCGGGCCATAGTCGGCCTTGGGATCCAGGCTGTGGCCGACGCGCAGCTGGTTGATCCGTTCAACCAGCCTGGCGCGCAACCGATCCGCGGTCTGCTCGCCGACGGGCACCGCGACGCTGATCGCCATGCAGCGCTCGCCGGCGCTGCCGTATCCGGCGCCGATCAGCGCGTCGACGGCCTGGTCCAGGTCGGCGTCGGGCATCACGATCATGTGGTTTTTGGCGCCGCCGAAGCATTGCGACCGCTTGTCGTTGGCCGCGGCCGTCGAGTAGATGTAGTGCGCGATGTCGGAGCTGCCGACGAAGCCGACGGCCTTGATGTCGGGGTGGTGCAGGATCGCGTCGACGGCTTCCTTGTCGCCGTGCACGACCTGGAACACACCGGGCGGCAGGCCGGCTTCTCCGAACAGCTCGGCCAGTCGCACCGGCACCGACGGGTCACGCTCACTTGGCTTGAGCACGAACGCGTTTCCGCACGCCAGGGCGGGCCCGGCCTTCCACAGCGGAATCATCGCCGGGAAGTTGAACGGGGTGATGCCCGCGACCACGCCCAGGGGCTGGCGCAGCGAGTAGACGTCGATGCCCGGTCCGGCGCCCTCGCTGTATTCGCCCTTGAGCAGATGCGGGATGCCGATCGCGAACTCAATCACCTCGATGCCGCGCTGAATGTCGCCGCGCGCGTCGGGCACGGTCTTGCCGTGCTCGAGGGACAGCAACTCGGCCAGCTCGTCCATGTCGCGGTTGACCAGCTCGATGAACTTCATCATGACCCGGGCACGACGCTGCGGGTTCGTTGCGGCCCAGCCCTTTTGGGCCTCGACCGCCGAGGCGACCGCGGCGTCGACGTCGGCCACCGACGCCATCGGGACTTTTGCCTGCACCTCACCGGTGCTGGGGTTGAAGACATCGGCCGTGCGAGTGGATTGGCCGGCGACGCGCTTCCCGTCGATGAAGTGCGGGATCTGTGTGGTCATGGGGTGCCCTTGGGTCTTGTTCCTGTGCGTAAGCGGATACTTGCATATCCTAGTAACGGCGTTCCGGCCTTGGCAAGGTGGTTACCTGCGCTGACAACGCGGGCTAGCGTTGACCCGGTATGCAGACGATCGAGGCCGATTACCTGGTCATCGGCGCGGGCGCCATGGGCATGGCGTTCATCGACACGCTGGTCTCCGAGACGGAGGCCAGCGTCGTGGTGGTGGACCGCAACGACGCGCCGGGTGGACATTGGACCACCGCCTACCCGTTCGTCCGCTTGCATCAGCCGTCGGTTTTCTACGGGGTCAACTCGCTGCGGCTGGGCCGTGACACGATCGACCAGGCCGGCTGGAACCGGGGGCTGTACGAGCTGGCAACGGCCGCAGAAGTCTGCTCGTACTACGACCACGTCATGCGCCAGCAGCTGGTGCCGACCGGGCGGGTCCGCTACTTCCCGATGAGCGAGTACCTCGGTGCGGGCCGCTTCGTCACGCTGGCCGGTGACGAGTACACCGTCGACGTGGCCCGCCGGGTGGTGGATGCGACCTACATGCGCGTGATGGTGCCCGCGATGCGCCCGCCGCCGTATCCGATCGCGCCCGGCACTGTCTGCGTCGCACCCAACGACCTGCCGGGCCGCGGCGCCCACGAGCGCTACGTCATCGTCGGGGCCGGCAAGACGGGCATCGACACCTGCCTGTGGCTGCTCGGCCATGGCGTGGCACCGGACCGGCTGACCTGGATCATGCCGCGCGACTCGTGGCTGCTGGATCGCGCCACGATGCAGCCCGGGGCGGCGTTCGCCGGCCGCATCAAAGCCGGATTCATCGCCCAGCTGCGCGCGATCAGGGACGCCACCTCGGCCGACGACCTGTTCGCCCGGCTCGAGGACGCCGGCACCCTGCTGCGGATAGACCCGGCCGTGCGCCCCACGATGTACCGCTGCGCGACCGTCACCCAGGCCGAGCTGGAGCAGCTGCGCCGCATCGGCGACATCGTCCGCAAGGGCCATCTGCTGGCCATTGAGAAGGACAATGCGGACGACAAGATGGTCCTCGAGGGCGGTGACGTGGGGATCCGCGGACGCGCACTCTACCTCGACTGCACCGCCGACGGAGCCGAAAAGCGGCCCGCCACTCCAATTTTCGATTCCGGGCGCATCACGCTGCAAAGCGTGCGAGGTTGCCAGCAGATATTCAGCGCCTCGCTGATCGCCCACCTGGAGGCGGCCTATCCCGATGACGCGACCCGCAACCGCCTGGGTGTGCCGCTGCCGCACCCCGACACCGACCTGGACTGGTTACGCATCGCGCTGGCCGACTACAGCAGTCAACTGCGCTGGTTCGACGACCCCGGCCTGACCGCTTGGCTGTCCGGCTCGCGCCTGGACCTCTTCGGTCACCTGGTGGGCCAGTTGCTACCGCCGGCCTCGGCCAAACCCCGGGTGCGCGAGCGAATACTCGGCATGGCCAAAACAGTCCTGTCCGCCACCGCGGCGAAGCTCGACGAGCTGGTCGTCGATGAATCTTCGCTCGCCGCGCCCTGACCGCGTGTAACCCCCGCTGATATTGATCGGGTGAGGGAGACATGTGACGTCACGAAACGAACCCGCGGGCCCGCGCCCCCTGCGTGCGGTGCCCGACCCAGGCGCGCAGGGTTACGCCGACTGGCAAGCCGTGTACCAGGACAACGCGGACTGGGTGTACCGCACGCTGTTCGCCCGGGTCGGCAACCGGGCGGACGCCGAGGATCTCACCGCCGAGGTGTTCCTGGCCGCACTGCGGCCACTGCGGCTGACCGCGAGCGTCGGTGAGGTGCGCGCATACCTGCGCGCCACGGCGCGAACGGTACTGGCCGCGCACTGGCGCGAGACCCTGGGACGGGAGATAACGTCGATCGAGGAGGACATCGAGCAACCACCCGATAGCGAGGAGGCAATCAGCAACGCGCCGGCGCGCGTCGCCCACGTTCTCGAGAGCCTGCCCGACCGATATCGACAGATTTTGGAACTACGTTTCCTGCAAGGCAATTCAATCAAGGAGTCAGCCGCGGAACTTGGAATCAGCGTCGCCAACGCCAAGGTGCTTCAACATCGCGCGCTACGGCTGGCGGCACAGGTCAACGATGGGGGCCAGGCATGAACGCGCGAGGATTGCGTCGCTACGTCGACGATTTGCTGCGGGGCCGACGGCCGAAACCGTTTGCGCCAACCGATTTCGAGGCCGCCCAGATCCGCATGGCGATCGAACTGCGCGCTGCCGGAGAGGGTTCGAAGGAGGGGTCCACGCCGCGCCAGGAATTCCTCACCGACCTGCACCGGCGGCTTGCCGAACAGATGGCCGGCGTAGCGCCCGCGCCACCGGCACCCAAACAGAACACCACGCGACGTCAGGTGATCGTCGGCACGTCGGCCGCGGCCGCCGCCGCGGTCACCGCGGTTTCCATCGATCGAGCCGTGACCGGAGGCATCACCGAAGGTCCAACCGTCGCAGGACAGCTCACGCCCAACGACGGAAGCTGGCAGCGCGTCGCGGCCAGTTCGGACGTGCCGGACGGTCGCATGCATGGGTTCGATCTGGGATCGGTCAGCGGATTCGTTCGCCGCGTCGACGGCAAACTCGAGGCGGTATCCGGGGTGTGCACACATCAAGGGTGCAAGTTGTGGTTCGACGCGCCGGACGACAGGTTGCGCTGCCCCTGCCACTCGACCTCGTTCTCGCCCGCGGGAGAAGTGCTCACCCATCAACTACCGATCGCCCCAAAGCCGTTGCCCACATTGATGGTTCGCGAGGTCAACGGAGTCGTTGAGGTGCTCGCCCCGCCGCCGTACCCCGAGCGCCCGGCCTAACGGTGTAACCACCCGCCCTATCACTGGGCATGACGATTGCCACGTTCCGAAAACACCTTGCCTTGCTGGCGGCGGGGGCGCTGTTGCTCACCGGGTGCTCTGCGTCGCGGCCCGATGCGCACGCGTCGGTCACCATGAAGCCGGATTCGGGTGCGACGCCGTCGGTGACCGCGCCGTCGGCACCGGCCAGCGGTAACCAAGTCACCATCGACGGCTTCGCGTTCGCTCCCGCGACGCTGAAGGTCAGCGTGGGCACCACCGTCACCTGGATCAATCGTGACGAAGAACCCCACACGGTGGCCGCGAGCGACGGTTCGTTTCATTCACCCGGCATGGGGACCGGAGCCAGTTTCACCCATACCTTCTCCACCGCAGGGACTTTCGACTATGTCTGCTCGATTCACCCGATGATGCACGGCACCGTGGTGGTGACGCAATGAATTCGGAGACGGACGCGAACCGCGGCCCGAACACGATGAGTCGCCGGCAGCTGATCCGGCACGGGGCCTGGTTCGGTGCGGCGGTCGGGTTCGCCGTGGCCGGCGGGGAGGTGATCTCCCATGTCGCCGGGGCCGCCGCGGCCGAGCGCGCGAAGATCCGGCCTGCTCTGCGCTTCGCCCAGATCAGCGACAGTCACCTGGGCTTCACCGGTGCGCCCAACCCGGACGTGTCCGGCACGTTCGGCCACGCGATCGACCAGGTTAACAACCTTGGCTACACACCGGATTTCGTCGTTCACACCGGTGACCTCACGCACCTGTCCACCCCCGAGCAGTTCGACCAGGTGAAGCAGATGATGAGCGGGCTGAAGACGCCACACGTGTTCACCGTGCCGGGGGAGCACGACTCGGTCGACGACGCGGGGCAGAAGTACCGCAAGGTATTCGGAGCGGGATCGGTAGGCGACGGGTGGTACAGCTTCGACGCCGCCGGCGTTCACGTGATCGCATTGGTCAACACGCTGAACCTGCGCAAGCTCGGACATCTCGGCGTCGACCAGCTGGAGTTCGTGGAGAAGGACGTCGCGGGGCTGTCCAGCGACACGCCGATCATCGTGTTCAGTCATATCCCGCTGTTCGCGATGTATCCGGACTGGGGCTGGGGCACCGACGATGCCACCCAGGCCCTCAGTTACCTGCGCCGGTTTGCCTCGGTGACATGCATCAACGGCCATGTGCACCAATTGTTTTCGAAGACCGAAGGCAACGTGTCGTTCTACAGCGGGACTACGACCGCCTACCCGCTGCCCCACCCCGGCGATGGGCCGGCACCCAAGCCGATCACGCTGCCGGCCGGCAAGCTGCACGACGCGCTCGGGATTCGCGAGGTCAGTTACACCAAGGGCGAGACCGCCCTGGCGTTGAAAGAGCAGAGGCTGCAATGAATATCTTGATCCGGGTCGGCTTCGCCGCGTCGTTGCTCGCCAGCGCCGTCAGCCATGCCTACCTGTATGTCCACGGTTACCAGCACATTCCGACGATCGGAACCGGGTTCCTGGTCCAGGCGAGCTTCTCGTTCGCGGTGGGCTTGCTGATCCTCCTGGGTGGTCCCTGGTGGCTGCGCTGGGCCGGTGCCGCGATCTCCGGGGGTTCGCTGATAGCCTTCGCATTGTCGCGCACCGCCGGGCTTTTCGGCTTTTCCGAGCAGGGCTGGGACCCAGTGCCGTACGCGGCGATCAGCGTGGGGGCCGAAGTGCTGACCGTGCTGTTGTGGACGCTTGCCGACCTTCCCGGCGGCGTCAGGTTCGGCTGGCTTCGGGGAGCTCGGCGCCAACCGACTTCTTCGTGAATCGAGATTTCAGGGCCAGTGCTGGCTTTTCGATCAGGAACCAGCTCAGAGCGGCCAGCGGCAGGGTAGCTATCGTCGCAATGACAGCGAACACAAAGGGATTCGTCCCGACCAGCCCGCTGATCACAAGCAACTGCTGGACCGGGAAAGCGTAAATGTAGACGCCGTAAGACAGATCCGTCGGCAACCGTAGATACCTGTTGTGGACCAGTGCGCCGGAAACGATGACGGCGTACGCCAACGGAACGGCGCCGACCAGCCGGTAGTCAGGCAGCAGGCCGGACAGCACAACGATGCCCACGCACAGTGCGACCAGTGACCACCGAGCGGGAATCACGTCACGCCACTGATACATCAGGGCGCCGGCGGCAAACACGATGGCGAAGCGCGCGATGCACTGCTCGTTGCTCCAGATCCCGGGAAATGTCATGGGCGGCAAGTACGCGGCGAGAAGCACCGCCAATGCCAACACCACCGCAGAAGTCCATCGACGCGCAGCCAGTCCCACCAGCCCGAGAACCGCCACGGCGGCGTAGCACAGCACCTCATAGATGAGGGTCCACAGTGATCCATTCCACATCCCCGCCACCGGGACTCCGGTCGGAGTTCCACCGACGTCGAATTTGAGCACCGCTATGGCGGCGTTTTCCACCACGTACTCGAAGGGAGCGCTGGACAGCAGCAGCTTTAACGCCGGTCCACCCTGAATCGCCACACCGATCGGCGCGATGACAAACGCGGTCACCGCTAGGCAGGCATAGAGCCCGGGGAGAATACGAAGAGCGCGATGGACGACATAGTCACGGATCTGCGGGTTATTAAGCCAGCTCGCGGTGATCAGGAAGCCCGAGATCGCAAAGAACCCGTCGACGCCCACCCCGAACAGCAACTGCCGTACATGCGCGTTCGGCAGGACACCACCGGTGACGGCGAACGAATGCCAAAGGATCACTTCGGCGGCCATCGCCAGCCGCAACGCATTCAGTGCATTGCTTCGCGGATCGAATACTTGCCCGAGTTTCATTCGTTGTCACCAGCCGTCCCCGTTCCCGGCATTCCCACGTTCCTGCATTTAAGCGCATCGCGCCGATTTCGCATCGGGTCTTTGGTCCCGAAAACGCGGTTTGCCATCCCGAGCGGCGTTAGGGTTGGCTCGCTTTGGCGAGCTGTGAGCCGGACCATTTTCGTCTGAGTCGAAACTTGAGAGACTGCGCGGGTTTTTCGATCGCGAACCAACTCAGTGCGGCCAGCGGCACCACCACCGTCGTCGAAAGACCGGCGAACGCGATCGGATTCAGCGTCGCGACACCGCAACTGGCCAGCAACTGCTGAGTCGGGAACGCGTAGATGTAGACGCCGTAGGAAAGGTCCGTCCGCAATCGCAAGTGTTGGTTGTGGATCTTGGCTGCCGAAACGATGACGGCATAGGCCAGTGGAAGGGCAGCGACCACCCGGTAATCGGGCAGCAGGGCGGCGGCGACCACAACGATGACCACGCTCACCGCGACAAGTGACCATCGAGCGGGCATCACATCGCGCCACTGGTACAGCAGCGCGCCCGCGGCGAACATGATCGCCGAACGCACCATGAGTTGCGGAAAGGTCCATACTCCCGGGAACGCTAGCGGTGGCACCAAGGTTGCGCCAATTGTGGCCATGCCCAGCAGTACTGGTGAAATCCAGCGATGATTGGCCAGTCCGGCCAGCCCGATACCGGCGACGGTGAGATAGCACATCAGTTCCCAGATCAGCGACCACAGCGACGCGTTCCAGCCACCAACGGGAAACGGGACGCCGCGCGGGGTTCCGCCGATGAAGTGCTGGATGTAGGCCACCGCACCGTTTTTCAGAACGTACTCGAACGGCGCGAAGGACTTCAGCAGCCGCATGGCCGAACCACCGGCGATCGCCGCATTGAGCGGGGCGAACACGAAGGCGGTGACGATCAGGCAGGCGTAGAACCCGGGCAGAATGCGCAGTGCCCGCGCCGTGAGAAAGTGACGCAGTTTCGGATCGGTGAGCCAGCTCGCGGTGATCAGGAAGCCCGAAATCGCAAAGAAGCCGTCAACACCCACCGAGAAGAGAAGCTGGCGCAGTACGTGCGGCGGGGTCCGTCCGGTGACCGGCCAGGAGTGGAACAGCATGACTTCGGCGGCCAGTCCCAGTCGAAACAGGTTCAGCGCGTTGTTTCGGGGATCGAAAACCTGAACCAGCTTCATAGACCCCCGCCTGCATCTCTCGACAACCCCTGTCGGGCGCCCGAATACGGCGCCGGATGCCCAAGGTAGTCGATTCACGCCCCCGGCGAGCGAGGGCGAAAGCAGGCCTGTCTACCCCGTGCCGTGAACGTCTGGAGCCGGCTGCCCGGCGGTCGGATCGATCGCCGGGCTGCCTTGTGCGCCGTCGGCTCCGGGGCCGGCGGGCGCACCCCACTTCCGTTTGAGACGAGACTTCAGCGCCATCGAGGGCTTCTCGACGCAGAACCAGCTCATCGCAGCCAGCGGCAGCGTCGCGATGACCGCAACGACAAAGAACACCGCCGGATGCAGGAATCCGAGCCCAAAAATCACCAGCAACTGCTGAGTCGGAAATGCATAAATGTAGTAGCCGTAAGACAGATCCGTCCGCAACGTCAGGCGTTTCTTGCGGATGAGGGCGCCCGAAACAATTACGGCGTATGCCAGTGGAAGGGCAGCGACCACCCGGTAATCCGGCAGCAGAACGCCAGCTGCGACGACGATGACCACGCTCACCGCGACGAGCGACCACCGAGCGGGAATCACGTCACGCCACTGATACATCAGGGCGCCAGCGGAAAACATGATGGCCGAGCGCACGGCGAGCTGAGGGATGGTCCATGATCCGGGGAAGGTCAGTGGCGGTAACAATGTCGCGGCACTCGCCGCGAGCACCAGGATCGCGGGCGAAATCCAGCGGCGGTTGGCAAGCCCGGCAATGCCGATAAGCGCAATGCTGATGTAGCACAGAACTTCCCAGATCAGCGACCACAGCGAAGCGTTCCAGATTCCCGGGGACGCGACCTGCAGCGGTGTGCCGGCGACATCGAACTGAAGCACCGCCACCAGGGTGGCGTTTTTCAAGACATATTCGAACGGTGCGCTGGACAGCAGTAGTTTCGCCGCCGAGCCGCCCTGGACCGCGACGCTGAGCGGGGCAAACACGAACGCGGTGATGATCAGGCAGACGTAGAGCCCGGGCAGGATGCGCAGGGCTCGGGCGGCAAGATAGTCCCGGACGTGCGGGTCGCGGAGCCAGCTTGCGGTGATCAGGAATCCCGAGATCGCGAAGAACCCGTCGACGCCCACCGCGAACATCAGCTGCAGCGCCGCGTGTGGCGGCATGTGGCCCGTGATCGGCCAGGAGTGAAACAGCATGACCTCGGCGGCTAGCCCGAGCCGAAACAGGTTCAGGGCGTTACATCGAGGATCGAAAACCTCCACGAGCTTCATGCGTGCAAATCCGTATCTGTCGTCGACACCGCGCGGCCGGCCAGAGTTTCCGCACGGAATGCCCAAGGTAGTCGATGAACCGGCAATAAATGTGAGTTCACGCCAACTCGACGTTGCCGCTTTGCTACGCGTGGGTGGCGCCGACGTCCACTGGCTTTTGCAGTTCCGGCCCGGCAATCAGTATCTCAGGATTTGCCGCGCAGCTGCGCGGCAAACTTCTGCGCCTCGTCCCAGGTGGGCAGCAGCCCGGCGGCACGCACTTCGTCGAAGCTGGGGGCGACGGCGTCGCGGTCGGACAAACTCGGGGCGGCACCGTCGACCAGCGGCCAGTCGATGCCCAGGGCCGGGTCGGTGGCGCAGATGGTGTGCTCGCGCTGTGGGCTGTATTCCGCGGAGCACAAGTACATCACCGTCGAATCATCTTGCAGCGCAAGGAAACCGTGCCCGAGGCCTTCGGAGATGTAGATGGTGCGCCGGTCTTTGTCGTCGAGCAGTACCGAGTCCCATTGGCCGAACGTCGGTGAGCCAACCCGAATGTCGACCACCACGTCGAACACCGCCCCGCGCACGCAGGTCACGTATTTGGCCTGGCTGGGTGGGAGCTGGGCGAAGTGCAGCCCGCGCAGCACCCCGGCGGCCGATACCGAGCAGTTGGCCTGCTGCACATTCAGCCCATGACCGGCGAACGAACCGAAATCGGTGTTTTTCAGCCATTCGAAGAACATGCCGCGCGAATCCCCGTGAATTCTCGGGGTGATTTCCCAGGCGCCGGGCACCTTGAGTTCACGAACTTCCATCTCACTGCCCCCGTTGTTCGTAGCGGGCTTCCGATGCGTCCTTCAGCGGACGCCACCAGGATTCGTTTGCCCGATACCAGTCGATGGTTTCGGCCAATCCCTCTTCGAAGTCGGTGTGCTTTGGCGCCCAGTGCAGTTCGTCATACAGCAGCGACGGATCGATGGCGTACCGCAGATCGTGGCCGACGCGATCGGTGACATGGTCGAAGTCGTCTTCGTCACGACCCATCATCCGCAACAGCGTGCGCAGCACGGTCAGGTTGTCGCGCTCGCCCTCGGCGGAGATCAGGTAGGTCTGACCGATCTGGCCCTTGTCCAGGATCTGCCAGACCGCGCTGTTGTGGTCGTCGACGTGGATCCAGTCGCGGACGTTGGCGCCGGCGCCGTACAGCTTGCACCGTCTGCCGGTCAGCACATTGGTGATCTGGCGCGGGATGAACTTCTCGATGTGCTGATACGGCCCATAGTTGTTCGAGCAATTGGACAGCGTCGCGCGCACGCCGTACGAGCGAACCCACGCGCGCACCAGCATGTCGGCCGCGGCCTTGGTCGCCGAGTACGGGCTCGACGGGTTGTAGGGCGTCGACTCGGTGAACCGCTGAGGATCGTCGAGCTCCAGGTCGCCGTAGACCTCGTCGGTCGAGATGTGGTGCAGCCGTATCCCGGCCCGTCGCACCGCCTCCAAGATCGTGTACGTGCCGACCACGTTGGTGTGCAAAAACGGCTCGGGATTGTCCAGCGCGTTGTCGACGTGGCTCTCCGCGGCGAAGTGCACCACCGCGTCGGATTCGGCGATCAGCACGGACACGAGCTCGGCGTCGCAGATGTCGCCCTCGACCAGCCTGATCGCGTCATCGACATCGGCCAGCGATTCACGCCGGCCCGCGTAAGTCAGGGCGTCCAGCACCGTCACTGAAACGTCGGGACGTTCGCGCACGGTGCTGTGCACGAAATTCGCGCCGATGAAACCGGCGCCACCAGTGACCAGCAGCCGCATGGTCAAACCCTAACCGAGGGCGGCGGTCAGCTCGCGGGGGTCAGCCCAAGCGGCCCGGCCAGTTCCCTTAACGAGGGCAGCAGCGTCTCTTCGTCGTAACCGCCCAGCACCTGGATGGCTACGTGGTCCGCGCCGGCGTCGAGGTGCTCGCCCAGCCGCTTCACGATGGCCTCCGGAGTGCCGTAGGCGACCACCGCGTCGATCAGTCGGTCGCTGCCCGACCCGCGCAGGTCGTTCTCGGTGAATCCCAGCCGCAGCCAGTTGTTCACGTAGTTGCTCAGCCCCAGGTAGTGCTGGACGAGCTGACGGCCGGCCTCGCGCGCCTTGTCGCGGTCGGTTGTCAACACCACCTTGTGCTCCGGGGCCAGGAACACCGAATTGCCGAGCTGCTCGCGCGCCTTGGCCGTGTGCTCGGGCGTGGTCAGGTACGGGTGAGCGCCCGCGCTGCGTTCGGCGGACAACGCCAGCACCTTGGGCCCGAGCGCGGCGAGTACCCGCCGGCTGGTCGGCACCAGCGCCTCATCGAGGGCGTCGAGATAGCCGACCAGTGCCGCGTAGGGCTTGACGTACTCCTGGGTGTGCTCGGGGTGCCCCACCCCGATACCGAGCAGAAACCTTCCCGGATAAGCGCTTTCGATGCGCTTGAACGACTCGGCGACGGGTGCGGCCGCCGCCGTCCAGATGTTGACGATGCCGGTGGCCAGCTGCAGCGAATTAGTCTGCGCCAGTGCTGGTTCCACCCACGCCAGATCGGCGTCCGGTGATCCGCCGACCCAGGCCGCCGAATACCCGAGGGCTTCGATCTCGGCGGCCAGCTCGGGTGTGATGGATCGGGTGGGCAGCCAGGCGCCGTAGCGTCCGAGGTTGGGCTTGAGTGCTGCGGCGTCGTTCATCGAGGTCCCCCTGGGCGGTCGGTTACGAGCGGTTCAGTCCGAGCGGCCCCGCTAGCTCAGCCAAAGCCGACACCAGGTTTTCATCTTTGGTGAGGACCTGCACGGGCACGTGGTCGGCCCCCGCTTCAAGATGCTCGCCCAGCCGCGCGGCGATCGCGTCGGGAGTGCCGTAGGCCACCACCGCGTCGACCAGGCGGTCGCTGCCCGGACGGACGACCTCGTCCTCGCCGAAGCCCGACCGCTTCCAGTTGTTGCGGTAGTTGGCCAGGTTGAAGTAGATGTCCAGCGCCTCGCGCCCGACCGCGCGGGCCTCGTCTGCGTCAGTGGTCAGCACCACCTTGTGCTCGGGCGCCAAGAACGCCGAGGGCCCGATCAGCTCGCGCGCCTGCGCGGTGTGCTCCGGCGTCGTCAAATACGGGTGCGCGCCGGCGCTGCGCTGCGCCGAGATCCCCAGCACCCGCGGGCCCAGCGCGGCCACCACCCGGCGATGGGCCGGCACGCCGTACTCGTCGAGTGAATCCAGATACTCGACCAGCGCGTCGTAGGGCTTGCGATATTCGCTGATCACCTCGCGGTGGCCGACGCCGATGCCGAGCAAAAACCGATCCGGGTAGGCCTTGTCGATCCGATGGAACGACTCGGCGACCTCGTTGGCGGGTGCGGTCCAAATGTTCACGATGCCGGTGGCCACCTGCAACGTGCTTGTCGCTTCCAGGATGGGCTCCACCCAAGCCAGCTCGGCGGGCGGTGAGCCGCCCACCCAGACGGCTCCGTAGCCGAGTGCCTCGATTTCCTTTGCTTGTTGTGGCGTTACGCCACGTCCGAACGATCCGAACCGGCCAAGATTGGGCTTGCTTGCAGCTGCATCGGTCATGCCGTCTCCAACCCGGTCGCCGTGGGTGCTATTCCGCCTCGTCCAGATCCTCGTCGTCATCCACGGCGGCGACGTCGGCGACGGGCATCTCCAGCGGCAGCAGGACGATGAATCGGGTGTCGCCGGGCACCGACTCCACCCGCAGGTCGCCCCGATGTTTCTTGACGACGATGTTGAACGCCAGATCCAGCCCGAGGCCGGTGCCCTCGCCGAACGGTTTGGTGGTGAAGAACGGCTCGAAGATGTGTTCGCGGATCTCGGCCGGCACCCCTGGCCCGGTGTCGCAGATCTCGACACGGGCCATGCTGTCTCCGAAGCGGCAGGTGCGGACCGTCAGCGTGCCGCCGGTATCGCGCATCGCGGCCAGCGCGTTGTCGATGATATTGGTCCACACCTGATTGAGATCGCCTGGATAGCAAGGGATTTCGGGTAGTGATTTGTCGAAATCCTTGACGAGGGTGATCGATTTTCCGTCCTTGCTGCCGTCCTTGGTCAGCCGGTCGGCGAACATCACCAGCGTGCTGTAGAGCAGGTCGTGCACGTTGGCCACCTGGAACGGGGCCCGATCCATCTGCGAGTACTGCTTGGCGTCGGCGACCAGCGCCGAAATCCGTTTGCTCGCTTCGAGTATCTGGTTCATCAGCAGCTCGCTCTCGATGGTGTAGTTGATCCATCGAATCGCCATCTCCAGCGAGTCCGACGCGGCCAGCTCGTCACTAACCGCGGCGATGCGCTCCAGCCAATCGGTGTCGATGCCGCCCTCGACGAACGTCGGCGCGATGTCCCAGCCGCCGTCGATGCCGTGCTCGTCCAGCCAGTCGCCGACCGCGTCCTCGCGGTCGGAGGTCTCCAGCGCGCTCAGGTGATCGGACGACTTCTTGGCGACCTGCTCGGCGACCCGCTCCTGCAACCGCACCAGTGCGCCCAGCACCTCGGGGGAGATCGTCCCGTCGGCGAGCATCGCCAGCTTGTGGCGCATGTTGGCCACGCGTTCGCGCAGATCCGCCGCGGCCCGCGCGATCGCCGCGGCCGGGTTGTTGAGCTGGTGCGTCAGCCCGGCCGACAGCCGGCCCAGCGCCAGCAGCTTCTCCCGGTTGTCGATGATGCGGCGGGTCCGGTCCGTGCCGACGGCGATGCCGTCGAGCAGGTGCACCGCCATCGGGAACTGGTCGCGCATGAACTGGGCGAAGACGGGCGCGTCCATCACGAAAAACCGCGACGGCTTGGTCACGTGCACCGAGGCGTCGTAGGTCTTCTGCTTCCCGCCGGTGAACGCCCGCCAGGCTCCCGCGTACACGCCGCGTTGCGAGGTGCGGTTGGTTTCGATGTCCTGGCCGCCGGAGAGCTTGGACATCGTCAGTTCGCCCTCGAGCAGCACGTAGAAGCAGGTCGCCGGCTCGCCTTCCACGCAGATCGGCCCCGGCTGATACTCCTCGATGCACCCGTTGCTGCACAGCACCGCGAGCTGTTCGTCGGTCAGCGACTCGAACAGGAACAGGGAGCGCAGTTCGTCGGGCTCACACGGCGTATTGGCGGTCATGACGCGCGACCCTTCTAGGACTCGGCCAGGTAGCGGTGCACCAGCATCACGGCCATCGAGCCTTCACCGACGGCGGCCGCGACCCGTTTGGCGGACGTGGAGCGGACGTCGCCGGTGGCGAAGACGCCCGGCACGCTGGTTTCCAGGTGATGCGGTGGCCGGTCCAGCGTCCAGCCGCACACGTTGCGCAGGTCCGGGCCGGTCAGGATGAAGCCGTGGTTGTCGCGGGCCAGCACCCCGTCCAGCCACTCGGTGCGGGGGGCGGCGCCGATGAAGATGAACATCCGGCCGCAGGCGACGTCCTCGACTTGCTCGGTCCGGTTGTTGACCAGGGTCAGCTTCTCCAGGTGGCCGTCGCCGGCGGCGCGCCGCACCTCGGTGCAGGTCAGGACGTTGATCTTGGGGTTCGCCTCGATCTGCTGGATCAGGTAGTACGACATCGACGCCTCCAGCGACGGCGCCCGCACCACGATGTTGACCGATTTGGCCGTGCGCGACAGATACATCGCGGCCTGGCCGGCGGAGTTGGCGCCGCCGATCACATAGACCTCTTCGTCTTCGCAGTCCGAGGCGATCGACACCGCCGCGCCGTAGTAGACGCCGCAGCCGGTCAGCTCCGTGAGTCCCTCGGCGCTGAGCTGACGGTAGGAGACACCGGTGGCCAGGATGACGGCGTGCGCGTCGATCGACCCGCCGTCGGCGAAGCGCACGGTGCGCTTGGATCCGTTCACCTCGAGGCCGGTCGCCCTGCGGGCGGTGATGATCTCGGCGCCGAACTTCTCGGCCTGCCGGCGTGCCCGTTCGGCCAGCTGGCCGCCCGATACTCCGTCCGGGAAGCCCAGGTAGTTCTCGATGCGCGAACTCTGTCCCGCCTGCCCGCCGGTCGCGGTGTGCTCGATCAGCACCGTGCGCAGTCCCTCGGAAGCGCCGTACACGGCGGCGGCCAGGCCCGCGGGCCCACCGCCGATCACGATCAGGTCGTAGAACTCCTGCGACGGGGTGGAGGACAGGCCCAGTTTGTCGGCCAGTTCGGCGTCGGAGGGCTCTACCAGCGGGTCGCCGTGCTCGGTGACGACGACGGGCAGCCGCTTGCCGTCTTCGCCGGCCGCCTGCAGGAGTCGCTCGCCGTCGGGCTCGTCGGCCATGAACCAGGTGTAGTAGAGGCCGTTGCGGGCCAGGAAGTCGCGCACCTCCCAGGACCGCGCCGACCAGCGATGCCCGATCACCTTGGTGTGCGGGACGGGGTGTTCCGGTGCCGCCCGCCAGGCTTCGAGCAGGCCGTCGATGACCGGGTAGAACTTTTCCTCCGGCGGATCCCACGGCTTGAGCAGGTAGTGGTCCAGGTCCACGACGTTGATCGCGTCGATCGCGGCATGGGTGTCGGCATAGGCGGTCAGCAGCACGCGGCGCGCCACCGGGTACAAATCCATCGCCTGTTCGAGGAACTCGATGCCACTCATCTGCGGCATCCGGTAGTCGGCGATCAGCGCGGCCACCGTTTCGCCGCGCAGCTTGAGCTGCTTGAGGGTTTCCAGCGCCTCGGGACCGGCCTCCGCGCGCACGATGCGGTGATCTTCGCCGTATTTGCGCCGCAGGTCCCGGGCCACAGCGCGGGAAACGGCTGGATCGTCGTCGACGGTCAGGATCACCGGTTTGCGTGCCTGCGCGGTGCCATCAAGGGGACGTGTCATCGTGGTCAAGTATGCGCTTGTCAGGCCTGGTGTGGTGGGTCGAGGTGGCGCCCGCGAGCGCCCGGATCGCGGATTTTGGCCACGCCGCACGAGCGGGTACCATGGAACGACGGTGCGACATTTCGCGCCGGCTTTTTTGTGTGTCCGTTCCCTAGGAATTTCCTGTCACCGGCTCACGTTCCAAAGTCGGTGTGAATGCTGTGCCGTTGTTGGCGCAGACGACAACGAAACTAAACGACGAGGATTCAACGAGTAGTTATGGCCAAGAAGGACGGCGCCATCGAGGTCGAGGGCCGGGTGGTCGAGCCTCTGCCCAATGCGATGTTTCGCATTGAGCTGGAGAACGGCCACAAGGTGCTTGCCCACATCAGCGGCAAGATGCGGCAGCACTACATCCGCATCCTGCCCGAGGACCGGGTGGTAGTGGAGCTGTCTCCTTACGACCTGTCCCGGGGCCGCATCGTGTACCGGTACAAGTAACCAACCAACAGACGAGAACAGGATCGAACAGCCGTGAAGGTCAACCCCAGCGTGAAGCCGATTTGCGACAAGTGCAGGGTGATCCGTCGGCATGGGCGGGTCATGGTGATCTGCTCCGATCCACGCCACAAGCAGCGCCAGGGCTAACTCTCCCGGCCAGGTACCACCCACAACTGAATGCAGACCTCCCAGCACCACTGAGCGAATACGTCGCTCATCCACGCCCGGTCGGAGGCCGGGCCCCGATCAATTCGGGAACGGGCTGGGAAAAGACCTCCGCTTAGAAAAAGAGGAAACGCCACCTATGGCTCGACTAGTAGGCGTCGATCTGCCGCGTGACAAGCGGATGGAGATCGCGCTGACTTACATCTTCGGCGTCGGCCGGACCCGTTCGAACGAGATTCTCGAAGCGACGGGTATCGACAGGAACCTGCGGACCAGGGACTTGACCGACGACCAGCTGACCCACTTGCGTGACTACATCGAAGCCAACCTCAAGGTCGAGGGTGACCTGCGCCGCGAGGTTCAGGCAGACATCCGCCGCAAGATCGAGATCGGCTGCTACCAGGGCCTGCGGCATCGCCGCGGCCTGCCGGTGCGTGGCCAGCGCACCAAGACCAACGCGCGTACCCGCAAGGGTCCCAAGCGCACCATCGCCGGCAAGAAGAAGGCCAGGTAACCGCCCATGCCACCAGCCAAGAAGGCAGCAGCGTCGGCCCCCAAGAAGGGGCAGAAGACCCGCAAGCGGGAAAAGAAGAACATCCCGCACGGCGCCGCGCACATCAAGAGCACGTTCAACAACACGATCGTGAGCATCACCGACCCGCAGGGCAACGTCATCGCCTGGGCGTCGTCGGGCCACGTCGGCTTCAAGGGCTCGCGTAAGTCGACTCCGTTCGCCGCACAGCTGGCTGCCGAGAACGCCGCGCGCAAGGCCCAGGAGCACGGGGTGCGCAAGGTCGACGTGTTCGTGAAGGGCCCGGGCTCGGGCCGGGAGACCGCGATCCGCTCGCTGCAGGCCGCGGGCCTGGAGGTCGGCGCGATTTCCGACGTCACCCCCCAGCCGCACAACGGCTGCCGTCCGCCCAAGCGCAGAAGGGTCTAGGAGGACAACCATGGCTCGTTACACCGGACCCATCACCCGCAAGTCGCGCCGGCTGCGCACCGACCTCGTCGGTGGCGACCAGGCCTTCGAGAAGCGTCCCTACCCGCCCGGTCAGCACGGCCGCGCGCGGATCAAGGAGAGCGAATACCTGCTGCAGCTGCAGGAGAAGCAGAAGGCCCGCTTCACCTACGGCGTGATGGAGAAGCAGTTCCGCCGCTACTACGAAGAGGCCGTCCGCCACACCGGCAAGACCGGTGAGAACCTGCTGCAGATCCTCGAGAGCCGGCTGGACAACGTGATCTACCGCGCCGGCATCGCGCGGACTCGCCGAATGGCCCGCCAGCTGGTCAGCCACGGGCACTTCAGCGTCAACGGCGTGCACGTCAACGTGCCCAGCTACCGGGTGTCGCAGTACGACATCATCGACGTGCGGGACGGTTCGCTGAACACCGTGCCTTTCCAGATCGCGCGGGAGACGGCGGGCGACCGTCCGATCCCGGCCTGGCTGCAGGTGGTCGGGGAGCGTCAGCGCATCCTCGTGCACCAGCTGCCCGAGCGCGCCCAGATCGACGTGCCGCTCACCGAGCAGCTGATCGTCGAGTACTACTCGAAGTAACTAGAGACTTCCAGTTCGGCAGCCGCCGACTGGAAAACCCTAACGGCATCAAATAGCGGGTGCCGAGAAGGAGAATAGAAACACCATGCTGATTTCTCAGCGACCCACACTGTCCGAGGAAATCCTCACCGACAGCCGGTCCCAGTTCGTCATCGAACCGCTGGAGCCGGGTTTTGGTTACACCCTTGGCAATTCGCTGCGGCGCACCCTGCTGTCGTCGATTCCCGGCGCGGCCGTGACCAGCATTCGCATCGACGGCGTGCTGCACGAGTTCACCACCGTGCCCGGCGTCAAGGAGGATGTCACCGACATCATCTTGAACCTCAAGGGTCTGGTCGTGTCCTCCGAGGAGGACGAGCCGGTCACCATGTACCTGCGCAAGCAGGGCCCGGGTGAGGTCACCGCGGGTGACATCGTGCCGCCCGCCGGTGTCACGGTGCACAACCCCGGCATGCACATCGCGACGCTGAACGACAAGGGCAAGCTCGAAGTCGAGCTCGTCGTCGAACGCGGTCGTGGTTACGTGCCGGCCGTGCAGAACCGTGCTTCCGGTGCCGAAATCGGCCGTATCCCAGTCGATTCCATCTACTCGCCGGTGCTCAAGGTCACCTACAAGGTGGACGCCACCCGTGTCGAGCAGCGCACCGACTTCGACAAGCTGATCCTGGATGTCGAGACCAAGAGTTCCATCACCCCCCGCGACGCCCTGGCGTCGGCGGGTAAGACCCTGGTCGAATTGTTCGGCCTGGCACGCGAACTCAACGTCGAGGCCGAAGGCATCGAGATTGGGCCGTCGCCGGCCGAGGCCGACCACATCGCCTCGTTCGCGCTGCCGATCGACGACCTGGATCTGACCGTGCGGTCCTACAACTGCCTCAAGCGCGAGGGCGTGCACACCGTCGGCGAGCTGGTCAGCCGCACCGAGTCCGACCTGCTCGACATCCGCAACTTCGGGCAGAAGTCCATCGACGAGGTCAAGGTCAAGCTGCACCAGCTGGGCCTGTCGCTCAAGGACAGCCCGCCGAGCTTCGACCCGTCGGAGGTCGCGGGTTACGACGTCGCCACCGGCACCTGGTCCAGCGAGGCGTCGTACGACGACGCGGACTACGCCGAAACCGAACAGCTCTAAAGAATCCGTCCCGGCCCTACCTGATACGGGGGTCGGCCGCTAAATAGGAGATAGTGCAATGCCCAAGCCCACCAAGGGCCCTCGCCTCGGCGGGTCGTCTTCGCACCAGAAGGCTCTGCTGGCCAACCTGGCCACGTCGCTGTTCGAGCACGGTCGCATCAAGACGACCGAGCCGAAGGCGCGTGCGCTGCGGCCGTACGCGGAGAAGCTGATCACGCACGCGAAAAAGGGCACGCTGCACAATCGCCGAGAGGTGATGAAGAAGATCCGCGACAAGGACGTGGTGCACGCCCTTTTCGCCGAGATCGGGCCGCACTTCGCCGATCGTGACGGTGGCTACACCCGCATCATCAAGGTCGAGGCGCGCAAGGGCGACAACGCCCCGATGGCCGTGATCGAGTTGGTACAGGAAAAGACCGTCACCTCGGAGGCCGACCGGGCGCGTCGGGTGAAGGCTTCGAAGAAGCCTTCGGAAGCTTCGGCAACGGCCGACGCGCCGGTGGCTGCGGCCGCCGCGCCGCAGGCCGCGGTCGAGCCCGAGGCCGCCGAAGGCCCGACCGCCGAAGAGGTGACGGCTCCCGAGGCCGAAGAGACCACGACCGAAGCGGCCGAGCCGGCTGCCGAGGCCGAGGCCGCCGCCGAGCCCGAGGCCGCCGACCAGGGTGACGAGGCAGACGACAAGTAGCGGAGACGTCCGTCTTCGGCTCGATATCGCCTACGACGGAACCGATTTCGCGGGCTGGGCAACGCAGGCCGGGCAGCGCACTGTCGCCGGCGTCATCGATGACGCGCTGACGACGGTTTTCCGCACGCCGGTAAAGCTGTGGGCGGCCGGGCGCACCGACACGGGAGTGCATGCCACCGGACAGGTGGCCCATGTCGATGTGCCCGCCGCCGCCTTGCCCAACGCCTACCCGCGTGCGCCGCGCGCCGGCGATCCGGAGTTCCTGCCGCTGCTGCGCCGGCTGGGCCGCTTTTTGCCCACCGACGTCCGGGTGCTCGGAATTGCCCGCGCCCCAGCTGGTTTCGATGCACGCTTCTCGGCGCTGCGGCGTCATTACGAGTACCGATTGTCGACGGCCGCCTACGGCGTGCAGCCGCAGCAGGCGCGCTACATCACCGCGTGGCCGCGGGAGCTGGACGCGGATGCGATGAGCGAAGCGTCGCAAGATCTGGTGGGGCTGAACGACTTTGCGGCTTTCTGCCGTTATCGCGACGGTGCCACCACGATTCGCGACCTGCAGCGGCTGGACTGGTCGCGCGACGGCGACCTGATCACCGCGCACGTCAGCGCCGATGCGTTCTGCTGGCAGATGGTGCGGTCACTGGTCGGCGCGCTGCTGGCCGTCGGCGAACACCGGCGATCTCGAGAGTGGTGCCGTGGATTGCTCAGCGCGACAACACGATCCAGCGACTTCGCGGCCGCTCCGGCGCAGGGTCTGACGTTAGTCGGTGTGGACTATCCGCCCGACGACGAGCTCGCGTCGCGCATCCTGATCACCCGCGATCTGCGCACCCGCTAGCACTGGGCCTAGAGCGCCCCTCAGTCGGCGCGACACTGTAATTTTGCAGACGACACGCCGCGAGAGGTCTGCAAAATTACCGGCTCGACGTCTGGACTCTCGTTACCGGTCGGCTTGCTTGTATGCCTGGGCGCCGTTGAATACGACTACAGCTTGCCGGCGGCGAAGCTGGCCGCCTGATCGACCAATCCCGAGTCGATGTAGGAGGGCTGCAGATGCGACGCCCACACCGCCTTGCCGTTGCCATTGCAGATCGGGTCGCCGGGGGCGCACTCCTCGATCGTCTTGCCGGCGAAGGCCGGGCTGAAGCCGGGCACCGGGCCGAGCACCCGCTGAGTGCCGTTGCCGAACAACGCGACCGCGGCCACGTGTTGATCGATGCCCGGAGGCAGCGGGTTCTTGAAGCCGAACGAGGGCTGGGTCACCGCGATCACCAGGTCGGCCGCCACCGCCCCGAGCGAGTAGCCGCCGAGCACCTCGCGGGTGGTCGGGCAATGCTTGGCCATGTACTGGACGTGGCTGCTCATGTCGTTGGCGCCCTTGGCGGGATCGACGTCGGCGGGGTAGTTGACCCCGTAGACGCCGACCGGCAGCTGCGTCTTGGAGCGCAGCGAGTTGGCGAACGCGTCGCCGACCAGGCCGGCGCCCGGCGGCTCCTCACGGCCGCGGGCGAACACCACCTCGGCGCCCGGGCACGGCGGGCCTGCCGAGGCCACCGGAGCCAGCGTCAAAGCCGAGCCGGCGATCATGCATGTCGCGAACAGTGCGTGGCCAAGCGGTCTAACCCCCATGAGCCGATGGTACGCATTTTCGGCGGGTGCTAG
Source organism: Mycobacterium sp. pR1184 (assembly GCF_041287235.1). Lineage (NCBI taxonomy): Bacteria > Bacillati > Actinomycetota > Actinomycetes > Mycobacteriales > Mycobacteriaceae > Mycobacterium > Mycobacterium sp. pR1184. The sequence continues at coordinate 472,756 of NZ_JBGGKR010000001.1, forward strand.
TGAACGGCCGTGATCACTCCGCGACCACGGTGTGACCGGATCTTTGTGCCGCTAGATCTTGGCGGCGACGAAATGTGCTGCCTTATTGGTCAATCCGGGCACGTAACTGAGGTGGGCGGGCCATGAGTTGCCGTTGGAGCAGATCGGGTCGCCGGGGTTACACAGGTTGAGGATCTTGCCGCCGAAATCGGGGCTCAGGGCCGTCATCAGATTGCCGGCCCGTCCCGACGGATTCCCGAACAGGGCCACCGCGGCGACGTGGTCGGCGGCATCGGCCGGCAGCGGATCGCGAAAGCCGAGGGCGGCGATGGGTGCGGCGGTGACGATGTCGATGACGGCGGCGCCCTGGGAGTAGCCGCCCAGCACCAGCTTGGTGTTGGGGCAGTGGTCGGCCATGTGCTGGACGTGGCCGCTGGCGTCGTTCGCCCCGTCGGTGGCGGCCAGGAAATCGTCGTTGGCCGGGTAGTTGACGGCGTAGGACCCCACATTGCGGGTGGTCTGCGCGCGCAGCGCGGTGACGAAGGCGCCGCCGACTTTGCCGAGTCCGGGGGGCTCGTCGGTTCCGCGGGCGAACACCACCTCGACGTCCGGGCAACCGGCAAACGCACGGGGGACCAGCGGAGACCCCAGCACCATCGCGGCGCCAGCCAGCAGTGCGGCGACTGCTAACAGGGAAAAGTTATGCGCCCGTGATCTTTTCGCGGCAAGGCTCATGCCGCGATAGTACGGGTTGTTGATCGCGGGTTAGTGAACCGCGGCAACCACGTCGGTCTGGGGAACCGTGGGTCCGGGCGCCGACGGGGCCGGTGCTTGCGGTGCGTAGCTGGGGCTCAACGGCCCAGGCGTCGGCGAGCCGGGACCCGGTGCCTGCCCCGGCGTTTGCGGCCCGTAGCCGGGCGTGTTGGGACCGGCACCCGGAGCCGACGGTCCGTACCCGGGCATCGACTGGCCGGTGCCGGCCAACTTGGACGCCACGAACTGCGCCGCCTGAGTGGTGTAGACGGGGACATAGCCCTCGGTGTGACCGCTCCACTCGTTGCCGGGACCGGCGTGGCAGATCGGGTCGTTGGGGTTGCAGTAGTCCATGGCCTTGGAGCCGAGCAATGCACTCTGCGTGGGCAGTGTGCCGCCGGCACGGTCGGCCACGTCACCGAAGGTGACCACGGCCGCGATGTTGTCCGCGTATTGCGGCGGCAGCTTGTTGCCCCAGCTGATGCCGCCGATCGGGACGCCGGCCACGATGTCCATCACCGACGCGCCCTGCGAGTAGCCGCCCAGCACGATCTTGGTGTTGGGGCAGGTTTCCACGCTCTTCTTGACGCGGTCGATGGTGTCGTTGGCCCCGTCGCCGCCGTGCAGCTGCAGCTTGCTCGCGGCGTAGTTCACCCCGTACGGCAGGATGTTCAAACCGGTCTGCTGGCGCAGCGAGTCGACCAGCGCGTCACCGACGCGGCCCAGGCCGGCCGGCTCGTTGGTGCCGCGGGCGAAGATCACCTCGACGTCGGGGCAGTCGAAGGCGCGCGCGACGGGGGCACTCGGCGTGGCGAGCAGGCCCGCGGCGATGACCAGGGCGGCAGCGCCCAGGCCGACCAGGCGACCGGCTAACCGCACGCTGCCCTCCCGACGGGTACGGATGCGGTGAAAAATCACGCGCCAATTTTACCCAGATTGTGACCTCGCCAAACCTACGCGGCTGTGGATAACCGGCGGCGCGGGGCGTTGTCGCGCGGTTACTGTCACCAGCGGATTCGCGGACTTTGGGAGGCCAGTGCCCCACCAATCGACGACTTGGGCGCATGCCAGCGGCTATCGATTCCTGCTACGGCGGGTTGAGCGCGCACTACTGGGCGGCGCTGCCGGGCTGTCCGATCAACCGCTGCGAGCGCGCACCGGACCCCTGACGGTGGGCTGCGCACTGGCCGCCGTCGCGGCGTTGGGCTGTGCATTCATCGGGTTGCTACGGCCCCACGTCCGGCTGGATCACGCCCAGATCGTGATGGGCAAGGAGACCGGAGCGCTGTATGTGCGAGTCGGCGATACCTGGCACCCGGTGCTGAACCTGGCCTCGGCGCGGCTGGTCGCGGCCACCGATGCCAATCCTCAGCCAGTGCCCGAGTCCGACTTGCGCCGCACCAAACGTGGTCCGCTGCTGGGCATTCCGGGCGCACCACAGCTTCTCGGTCCGCTGTTGTCCGGCAACGATGCGGTCTGGACGATCTGCGATACGCCAGGCGGAACTTCCACGACGCTGATCGTCGGGCCGGCCGGCGCGGCGTCGGCCCATCGCCTGGCCCGCGATGAGGCACTGCTGGTCGCACCGGGTACGGGTCCGCCGGTGTACCTGCTGTACAACGGCGAGCGGGCTGTCGTGGACCTCGCCGACACCGCGGTCGTGCGCGCACTGCGGCTGGAGGGCCACCCGCCCAAGGTCGTCTCGCAGTCCGTGCTCAACACGATCCCGGAGGCGCCGCCGATCACGGCTCCACGAATCCGGGGGGCCGGAGGCAGAGCGGCCGGACTGCCCGACTTTCCTGTCGGCACTGTGCTGCGTATCACACGCGGAGATGGCGACGAGTACTACGCGGTCCTGAGCGCCGGCGTCCAGCGAGTAAGCCAGGTAGCCGCGGATCTTCTGCGTTTCGGCGACTCGCGCGGCACTGCCAACATGATCGCGGTGGCACCGGACGTGATCCGGGGTGCCCCGATCGTCGACACGCTGCCGGTGGGTACGTTCCCGGAACGCGCGCCCCGGGACAACGGCTTGATCGGCGCTATGACCGTGTGTGCGAGTTCGGGGCCCGCCGGGTCCGGTGCAACGATCCTGACCGCGAGTGGTTTGCCGCTTCCGCCGGGCCAGGCCCCGGTGTCGTTATCACAAGCAGACGGCCGCGGTCGCGCACTCGATGCTGTCTACTTGCCACCCGGCCGCAGCGCGTATGTGCGGGGCGATGGCGGGGCGGGAACACGCTACCTCGTCATCGACACCGGTGTGCGGTACGCGATTCACGACGACGAGGCCGCCCGCAACCTCGGCCTGCAGACGGACCCTGTTCCCGTGCCCTGGTCGATGATCGCGGTACTTCCGTCCGGGCCGGAACTGAGCAGGGCGGGCGCGTCAGTCGCCCGCGACACCATTGCGGGATCCTGGTAGCCGCCGCTTGGCCGCACCGACGATCAGCGCGCACAGCAGAGCGACCAGGCACATGGCCGCACCGCGCAGCGCGGTATCCCGCCCAACAGAATTCGCCGGCTTCGGTATCGGCGTGGCGATCGGCACGTGTGCCGGCGGCGGCTTGACGACATTGACGGGCGCGCCGGAGTCGGTGCTCACCGCGGCCAGGACGTCGACGGTGCCGCTGCCGACGAACGGATTCCATCCCCCTGGCGGATGATGCGCGGTCGACTCGATGCGCTGCGTCACCTGCCGCGCCGTCAGCGCGGGGAACCGGGCCCGGATCAACGCGGCGAGTCCGCTGACAACCGGTGCGGCGTAACTGGTTCCGGATAACGGCGCGGAAGTCAACGACGTCACCCCCTGCCCGACGGCGGCGACGTCGACCCACGGACCGGCAAGAGTGAAGGCCGAGGGCGTCCCGTCGGTGTTCACCGAACCGACGGTCAGCACGTAGTCGTCGTACCAGGCGGGACTGACCGCGACCGAGACGGTTTGCCACGTCGCGTCGGGGCGCTGGGCCGGACACTGCCCGCCGGCGGTGTTTCCGGCCGCGGCGACCACGACGGCGTTCTTGACGTCGACCGCGTAGGCCAGGGCGGCGCCCAGCGCCCGGTCGTCGAGTGCCGACGTGACCGGAACACACGCCACCGACGAAATGTTGATCACCGACGCGCCCAGGTCCGCGGCAGTCCGGACCGCTTTGGCCATGGTGTCTACATCGCCGATGCCCGAGCGCGACGGGGCGCTGGCCGGTGCGAATTTCGAGCTGGACTGCCGAATGCTGATCAACGTGACGTCGGGCGCGACGCCGCTGAAACTATCGGCTGTGGAATCGGCTGTGGCGGCGATGATTCCGGCGACCAACGTCCCGTGAGCGTCGCAGTCCTGAGTGCCGTCGCCGGTGAATACGTAATCGCCGCCCGGCACCACACCGGGCAACCGGCGATGACGCGAAACGCCGGTGTCGATGACCGCGACTCGCTGGCCGGCGCCGCGGGTCAGCTGCCAGACGTGCGGTAAATCCAGATCTGTGAGCTGGTTTCGCCCCGGACCCGGATCCCCGGTCACCATCGTGCAGACCTCGCGTTGCACCGTCGGCCTGGTGGGTGCCGGCAACGCCGGCTTCGGCAATAACCTGTCATCGATCTCCGGCGGCGAAACCGCTTGTGCCGACGGCATTCCCCAGCTCGATGATGCCGTCAACACCGATATCGCAACCAGTCGGGCGAGGCGCGACGTCCTCAACCCCATGACGGATGCAGACCGCGGGCGGCGTCGTAGAGGCCACATATCCAACAGGCCAGTGGCACGGTCGCGATCAGGACCAAGCACTCCAGCACCTCGACGCTTTTTCGTGCGATGGCCCACTGCGGTCTGCGCGGCGCTACGAACCCGAGGTAGACCGCACCAGCGACCGACAACGCCGTCGCCGCGGCAATCCATGCCCCGCGCTCCGGAGCCCTGAGCGCGGCAACTCCGAACGTTGTTCCGATGGTTGCGATACCGGCTATGACGCTTACCAACGTCGCCTTTCTGTCGGCCGACGCGGCGCGCCGCAGCAGTAGCGCACCGGTGGCTGCCGCCAGCGCAGTGCATCCCAGCCGAGGTGCGCCCGCCGCTACGGTGACGATGGCGCCGGTGGCCGCTGACGACGAGAAGGCCGCCAGCAGGCTGGCCAGCCAGGCATCGGCGCGAACAGCGTTGGCGGCCACATCGTCGGTAACTGGTTGTGGGTCGGCTGGTTTGGGCGACAATCCGGCCAGGATGAGTGCCGCGCGTGCCGCAACCGCGAGTAGCCCAAGCGACACCGGCGCCAACACCGCACCGACCATCTGCAACGAGGCGTCGGTGATCAGACCTCCGAACGCGGCGACGGCAACGATCACCGCGAAACACGCTACCGCGGTCAATGCCGTTATTCCACAACCGGATACGCGCATCGCCAGCACAGCGGTGGCCGCGGCGGCGGCAGCCGCCAGAAGCACGTGGGGCAGGCCTGGGGGCCCGGATACCGCGAGAAAGCCCGCGACTGCGGAGAATGCCGTAGCGACCAGACCCAGCGTGAGGGCGGCCATGGCGTCCCGGTACGTGCGATTCGCCAGCGCCGCCAACATCACAGCCGCGAACGCGACGAGCGCAGCGATTCCTGCCGTGCGGCTCATGTCACGGATAGCGGTGGTGGCAAACGTATTTCGAATGAGTGTCAGGCATCCGGTACCGCTGAGAAAGCCGGCCCCCACGGCGGCGGAAAGACGCGTTGCCAGCGCGTTTCGAGACGGACTCCATCTCCCGCCGTCCAGCGTTGCCGACACAGCCTCTGCTACATCGTCGTATCGCACTGTGGGAGGCGGCGTTTTAAACTGGCTCAGGACGAGCACATCGCCGTCGCGGACACCGCTGCGCGCCAGCGTCGTGGACGAATCCAAAGTCGACGAACCCAGGATCGACAGCTGATACCGGGTGGGATTGCTGACGCCGTGGCCTTTAAGGGTCTCGACGATAGGCGACAGCAGGTTGGCGACCGGCATCTCCGACGGCAGAACCACGTCAACTATGGCGGTGCCGGCATGCACGGACACGCGGCGAAGCGCCGGATCGGATACAGACAACGCGACCTCTTCAGATTCGGATGAGCGAGACGTTAAAGCAGTTTCGACACATCGGTATTCGGCTGTCCACAGGTGAGTTGCGGTCCATCCCGGCACTGCTTACCGTCGTCGCACGCGGGGAGGGGCCGGGATGACAGAGGTGTTCGTGCCGGTGCAGCGCCAGCTGCCGCCGCAAGCCGCGACCGCGGACATCGTCGTTGCCGCGCCGCCGGAGCTGCCGCAGTCGACAACACCAAGTCTGCCGATGCGCCTGCTGCCGGTTGTCATGTCTGTGGTAACCGTCGCAGTCATGGCGCTGGCCTTCTGCTCCGGTCCGACCGCTACCCGCAATCCCGGATTTCTCGCCTTCCCGGTGATGATGCTGGTGTCGATGGTGCTGACATCGATCGCGCAACGTGGCCGCCGGCAGGGTAACGAGATCGGCGCGAACCGTGCCGACTACCTCGGATATCTGACAGGGCTGCGCCGGTCGGTAACCGAAATCGCTGCAGCACAGCGGGTCTCACTCAACTGGAGTCACCCCGACCCGACTGCGTTATGGACATTGATCGGCGGTCCGCGGATGTGGGAACGACGAGCGAGCGACCCCGACTTCTGTTCGGTTCGCGTCGGCATCGGTACTGCGCCACTTTCGGCCAGGCTGGTAGCCCCTGAAATGCCCGCCGGGCAGCGTACCGATCCGGTCACCATCACTGCCGCACAGCGCTTCATCCGGGCACACGAGACGATCGCGGACGTGCCGATCGTCCTTCCCCTGAGCCCAACAACGTCGGTGATTGTCGATGGTGATCTGGCCGAGGTGCGCGGACTGCTGCGCGCGATGATCTGTCAGCTCGCCGTGCTGCACCCGCCGGACCGATTGCTGATTGCCGCTGTGATCACCGACGATACTCGGGCACAATGGGATTGGTTGAAATGGCTGCCGCACAGTCAACACCCGGCGGCGAAGGACTCGCTAGGCAGTGCGCGCATGCTGTATGACAGCGCTGCGGAGCTGCAGCGCGCTCTGGCCGGGCCCGCACTTCCGGCGCGCGCGGTGATCGTCGTCGACCAGCAGGGGCTCGGCGACGTCGACAGCGCGGGGGCCATCACGGGTGCGACCATCATCGAGACGGGCCCCGGCCTCGCCCGCTCGCCGTTGAGCATGCGGGTTTGCGGCGTGGAGCACGCCCTGACGTACCCCGACCGGATGAATCTGCTCGACGCGCAGATATGCGCGCGCCGTCTTGCCGCCTACCGGGCAGGCACCGCGTCCGGCCCTGGTGGCGATTCAGGCTGGCCAGGCCTGGTCGGTCTCGACGATGTCGCCGGCTACGACCCGGTCGTGTTGTGGCGCAGCCGAGATCACCGTGCTCGGCTGCGCGCTCCGATCGGAAGCACGCCGGACGGAGTCGCTCTCGAACTCGATATCAAGGAGGCCGCCGAAGACGGCATGGGGCCGCACGGGCTCTGTGTGGGCGCGACCGGGTCGGGCAAGTCCGAACTGCTGCGTACCGTCGCACTGGGCATGATGACGCGCAACTCTCCAGAAGTGCTGAACCTATTGCTCGTCGACTTCAAAGGTGGCGCAACGTTTCTCGACTTGGCACAGGCTCCGCACGTCGCCGCGGTCATCACCAACCTCGCGGAGGAAGCATCGCTGGTCGCCCGGATGCGCGACGCACTGGCCGGTGAGATGAATCGTCGGCAGGAGTTACTGCGGAGGGCGAGGTGCTCCAGCATTGCGGCGTACGAGCAGGCCCGTCGGGCCGGCGCGATGATGACTGCCCTGCCGGTGCTGTTCATCGTTGTCGACGAGTTCTCCGAATTACTCAGCCGGCATCCCGATTTCGCCGATATGTTCGTCGCGATCGGTCGGCTCGGCCGGTCACTGGGCATGCACCTCTTGCTTGCGAGTCAGCGCCTCGACGAAGGCCGGCTGCGTGGGCTGGAAGCGCACCTATCCTACCGGGTGTGTTTGAAGACGTTGTCCGCCAGCGAATCACGAATCGTCCTGGGAACACCCGACGCATACGAGCTACCGAACACTCCCGGAGCGGGCTTGCTGCGCTGCGGCAGCGGGGAGCTGATCCGTTTCCAAACCGCATTTGTGTCAGGTCCAGACAGCTCGGCGCCTGGCGTCGCGCCTGCGCTCCCGCAGATGCCGGCAGCGGTGCGGGTGTTCACCGCACACGCCGTCGGACCGATCGCCCACGTCGTCGGGTCGGGCGCGTCGCCCGCGCCCACCATCCTGCGGACTGTGCTGGACCGGCTGCGCGGGCACGGTCCGACGGCGCACCGAGTGTGGTTGCCCCCGTTGGGCCTGGCGCCGCCACTGGACAGTCTGCTGCGCGACGCAGGACCGGGAAGCCTGAGAGTGCCCGTCGGCATCGTCGATCGCCCGTTTGAACAGTGCCGCACACCGCTGATGGTCGACTTATCGGGAGCGGCAGGCAATGTCGCGGTCGTGGGCGCGCCCCAAACGGGCAAGTCGACAGCCCTGCGGACGCTGATCACCGCGCTGGCGGCCGCTCACGATCCGGGGCGGGTCCAGTTCTACTGTCTGGACTTTGGCGGTGGAACGTTCGCATCGCTGCGCACTTTGGCCCATATCGGCACGATCGCGAGCAGAGCCGAGCCCCGGCTCGTCGTGCGCATGATCGCCGAGATCGAATCGATCATGCGCGCTCGGGAGGTCGAGCCCTGCGAGCAGCGTGCCGACGTATTTCTCGTCGTCGACGGCTGGGCGGGTTTGCGTGATGAGTTCCAGATGCTGGAGGAATCAGTGGCTGCTATTGCGGCCCAGGGGTTGTCATTTGGGGTGCACGTCGTGCTATCGGCTTCGCGCTGGGCCGAGATCAGGCCCTCGTTGAGGGATCAGATCGGCACCCGTATCGAACTGCGGCTGGGCGATCCGGCCGATTCGGAGCTTGACCGCAAACGAGCGCACGAAGTGCCCCGCGACCGACCGGGCCGCGGTCTGTCCCACGACGGTCTGCACATGGTCATGTGCCGGCCGATCGACGCCGACGAATTGCGATGCCGTTACGGCGAGCTGGCGGCTCCCGCCATACCGCTGCTACCCACGCACGTCGACCACTGTGCCGTCGTCGAGTCGGCGGACGACGAGGGCGACACGCAGATAATCCTTGGTCTTGAGGAGCGTCGATTACGGCCCGTAGCAATTGATTTCGAGCGGAATGCGCATCTGCTGATCCTCGGGGAAAACGAGTGCGGAAAGACCACCGCGTTGCGGACTCTGTGCCGCGAAATTGTTCGGACGAAGACGGCCGCACAGGCGCGACTACTGATCGTCGACTTTCGGCGCACCCTGCTCGGCGTCGTGGAGTCACAACATCTCGGCGGCTATGCCATGGCGCCAACTGCTCTCAGGGCGCTGATGCCGGACCTGCTCGATCTGCTGCAGCGGCGGATGCCGCCGCCGGACGTGACACAGGCGCAGCTGCGGGCGAGGTCATGGTGGTCCGGTCCGGACATTTATGTCGTCGTCGACGACTACGACCTGGTCGCCGCTCCGGCCGGAAATCCGCTGTTGGACGTTCTCGAATACCTGCCGCATGCCAAGGATCTGGGATTGCACCTCATCGCGGCCCGGCGCAGCGGGGGTGCGTCGCGCGGGTTGTTCGAGCCGCTGCTGGCGGGTCTGCGGGAGATCGGCTGCATGGGGCTGATGATGAGTGCGCGACCGGATGATGGCTCGCTGTTGGGTGCGGGACGCCCGGTGCGATTGCCGGCGGGGCGTGGCGTTTTGCTCAACGATGCCGGCGACGAGCAGGTAATCCAGGTGGGCTGGAGTCCGCCACCGTGAACGGGCATCACGCCATTATCGCGGCGGGCCCGGGGACGATTCACCGGTTGTGTTGTGCCACAAGCGCAGTCGCCGATGAAGCAGCGGAGACCCTGCACGCTGCTCTGAACGCGATCGACGATCAGGTGGCCTTGGTCGACGGATTGCCCGTGGCGGTCGATCGGCTGTGGCGCAGTGGACTGCGGTCGTTGGCCTGCGGGGACCCGCAAGCGGGCAAAGCGATTCGGATAGTACATCCATCCTGGTGGCCCGCGTCGCGAGTCGATGTGGTTGCCGCCGCGGCCGCTGCGGTGTCCGATGACGTGCAGGTGCACCCGCGGTCGTGGTTGGTTCGCCGGGTGTCGAAGGCGGAGCCGGACGTGCCGGTGGTGGAGATCGCCGAGCGGCTGGTCGCGATCGTGGGGGACGATGTCGCGGCCGTCGCGCGCCGGGCCGAGCCGCGGTCCGTGGCCGAAGAAGTCATGGGTCGCGTCGAGGAAATGACTTGCGAAGCAACAGCAACCGTGCTGATCGATGTGCCTGGCAACGTCGCCGGGGCCCGAGAGCTTGCGACGCTGCTCGCCGGCAGCATGCGCCGACGCGGGCAGAGAATAGTGCTGGTTGACGACGCCCGGCTATCTCGGTTGGCGTTGTCGGTGACTTCCGACATCGGAGCTCAGGTGCTGCCGCCGCCGTCGGGCGTCAACGCCGGTCGGGTGCGGTCCCGCATCCGGATGTTTGGCGCTCTAGCGGCCGCCACAGTCGTGCTGGCCGCGACGGCGCCGGCGATCGTGGCGGGCGGTCATCGCGGCGTTGCCCCCGTGACTGCGGCGTCGACGACATTTCTCGTGGAAGGCCGGGTTGCACTGACGGTGCCGGCGGATTGGACGACGCAACGGGTGATCGCGGGGCCGGGTTCGGCACGGGTGCAGGTCACGTCGCAGTCGGATCGTGAAGTGGCGTTGCACATTACCCAGTCGCCGATTCCGGGTGAGACGCTCAGCGCCACCGCCGACCGGTTGAAGCTCGCGATCGACAGCGAGCCCGCCGGGGTGTTTGTCGACTTCAATCCGTCCGGGGTCACCGCGGGACGCCCCGCCGTGACGTATCGCGAAGTCCGCGCCAATCATCACGTGCGATGGACGGTGATTGTTGATGGATCGGTTCGGATCAGCATCGGCTGCCAGAGCCGGCCCGGTGGTGAGGATGCCGTCCGCGCCGCGTGCGAGGAGGCGGTGCGGTCAGCCCACGCGATCGCATGAGCCGTTGCCGCGGGGCCGGGAAATTTGGAGGGAACCAAACCCAGGTGCGGGTGGTCGTACTTGGTATCGGAGAGGAAGGAGAAGGGTGACTACACCGCCAGGTGCGAACACGCTGAGCACCGATTTTGATCTGATGCGCTCGGTCGCAGGCACCACGGACAGCCGCAACGAAGAGATCCGGGCGATGCTGCAGGCATTCATCGGCCGAATGAGCCTCGTGCCGCCATCGGTGTGGGGTGGGCTCGCCGCCGCCCGGTTCAAGGACGTGGTGGATCGCTGGAATGCCGAGTCGTTGCGGCTGTATCACGTGCTGCACGCGATCGCGGAGACCATTCGGTACAACGAGGCCACGCTGCGCGATGCCGGCCTGAACCATGCCCACCACATCGGCGTTGCCGGCGGCGATCTGTGAAAGGACATTCCGGTGGACCCAGTGCTGTCCTATAACTTCGGCGAAATCGAACACTCGGTGCGTCAGGAGATCCACACCACCTCGACTCGTCTCAATGCGGCGCTTGACGAATTGCGCTCGCAAATCGCCCCGCTGCAACAGCTGTGGACCCGTGAAGCGGCTGCCGCCTACCAGGCTGAGCAGCTCAAATGGCATCAGGCAGCGGTCGCGTTGAACGAGATCTTGGTCGACCTGGGAAACGCGGTGCGCGACGGCGCCGACGAGGTTGCCGACGCCGACCGCCGGGCGGCCGGAGTCTGGGCAAGGTAGCGCACCCCATGAGCCACTGTGCGGTCCCGGCGGAAGGAGAGCCGTTGGGACCGCACAGTCATTTTGACCTGCGGGGATGTGGGTCGGTAAGCTGCTCCGTTGGCGTGCGGTACGCCGGGGGCTCGGGTCAATGTCGGTCGCCGAGACCAAACCCCAACCGCAGACCCACCAGGGACGCCCTGACCGGCACCCGGCTCGAACCGGGATCCACCCGAGAGAAAAGAAGGTAAGCGCTGTGCCCACCTACGCGCCAAAGGCGGGTGACACCACGCGGTCGTGGTACGTCATCGACGCCACGGACGTAGTGCTTGGTCGCCTTGCCGTCGCGGCAGCCACCCTGTTGCGCGGTAAGCACAAGCCCACGTTCGCCCCCAATGTCGACGGCGGCGACTATGTCATCGTCATCAACGCCGACAAGGTCGCCATCAGCGGCGACAAACTGCAGAGCAAGCTGGCCTACAGCCACTCGGGGTATCCCGGCGGTCTGCGCAAGCGCACGATCGGTGAGCTGATGGAGAAGCACCCCACCCGCGTCGTCGAGAACGCGATCGTCGGCATGCTGCCGCACAACAAGCTCAGCAAGCAGATCCAGCGCAAACTCCACGTCTACGCCGGCCCGCAGCACCCGCACGCGGCGCAGCAGCCGGTTCCGTTCGAGATCAAGCAGGTGGCCCAGTGACCGAGACCAACGTCGAAAACAACGACGAAACGGCCGAGGTGGTCGTCGAGGTGACCACTGAGGAAGCCCCGGCCGACACCGCCGAGACCCCGGCCGAGCCCGCCGCCGAAGCCCCCGCGGCCAAGCCCAGCGAGCCGATCGTGCTCGAGCGGCCCATCCAGACCGTCGGCCGCCGCAAGGAGGCCGTGGTGCGGGTCCGCCTGGTGCCCGGCACCGGCAAGTTCGACCTGAACGGGCGCAGCCTGGAGGCCTACTTCCCGAACAAGGTGCACCAGCAGCTGATCAAGGCCCCGCTGGTCACCGTCGACCGGCTGGAGACCTTCGACGTCTACGCGCTGCTGCACGGCGGCGGCCCGTCGGGTCAGGCCGGTGCGCTGCGTCTGGGCATCGCCCGGGCGCTGATCCTGGCCCAGCCCGAGGACCGGCCCCCGCTGAAGAAGGCCGGCTTCCTCACCCGTGACCCGCGTGCCACCGAGCGCAAGAAGTACGGCCTCAAGAAGGCCCGTAAGGCACCTCAGTACAGCAAGCGCTGATCAGCGATCATTTTCTGGCCGCGGCGGGGCTCCCCCTGTTTCACGGGGGGAGCTTCGTTGCGCGTCTTTTGGGCACCCTTTCGGCGTGTCGGCGCACAAACATGCGCGGTTGCGGTCACAAAAGGAAGTGCACTTTGTGCGCATGACGTCACTGTGAGAGGTTTGTCCGATGGCTCGACTATTCGGCACCGACGGTGTTCGCGGAGTCGCCAATCGCGAATTAACCGCTGAGCTGGCACTATCGCTGGGCAGCGCGGCCGCGCGGCGACTGGCGGGACCGGGAAAACCGGGCCGGCACGTCGCCGTGATCGGGCGCGATCCGCGGGCCAGCGGCGAAATGCTCGAAGCTGCGGTGATCGCGGGCCTGACCAGCCAGGGTGTCGACGCGCTGCGCGTCGGGGTCCTTCCCACCCCGGCGGTGGCCTACCTGACGGGCGCCTATGACGCCGACTTCGGCGTGATGATCTCCGCGTCGCACAACCCGATGCCCGACAACGGCATCAAGATCTTCGGGCCCGGCGGTCACAAGCTGGACGACGACACCGAAGACCAGATCGAGGAGCTGGTCGCCGCCGGCCCGGGCGCGCGACCCGTCGGCGCCGCGATCGGCCGCGTGATCGACGCCGAGGACGCCGCCGATCGCTACCTGCGCCACGTCGGCAAGGCCAACACGCTGCCACTCGACGGCCTGACCGTCGTCGTCGACTGCGCCCACGGCGCGGCGTCGTCGGCCGCACCCCGCGCCTACCACGCCGCCGGAGCCCGGGTCATCGCGATCAACGCCCAGCCCAACGGCCTCAACATCAACGACCGCTGCGGATCGACGCACCTGGACTCGCTGCGCGCCGCGGTGCTCGCTCATGGCGCCGATCTGGGTCTGGCGCACGACGGCGACGCCGACCGGTGCCTGGCGCTGGACGCCAGGGGCGAGCTCGTCGACGGCGACGCCATCATGGTGGTGCTCGCGCTGGCGATGCAGGAAGCCGGCGAGCTGGCCTCCAACACCCTGGTCACCACCGTGATGAGCAACCTCGGACTGCATCAGGCGATGCGCGCGGCGGGTGTCACCGTCCGCACCACCGGCGTCGGCGACCGCTATGTCCTCGAGGAACTGCGGTCCGGCGAATACAGCCTGGGCGGCGAGCAATCCGGTCACATCGTGATGCCCGCGCTGGGCTCCACCGGCGACGGCATCGTCACCGGGTTGCGCCTGATGACCCGCATGGTGCAAACCGGCTTGTCGCTTGCCGACCTCGCCGCGCCGATGCAGTCGTTCCCGCAGGTGCTGATCAACGTCGAGGTTGCCGACAAGGCCACCGCCGCCGCCGCGCCGTCGGTGCGCAGCGCGGTCGACGAGGCCGAGGCCGAACTCGGCGACACCGGTCGAATCCTGTTGCGCCCCTCGGGAACTGAGCCGATGATCCGCGTCATGGTCGAAGCGCCCGAAGAAGACATCGCCCAGCGGGTGGCCAGCCGCGTCGCCGAAGCGGTCAGCGACCAGCGCTAGTTCCTTTTCGCTGGAACCCCAATGGGGAGTCCGGCGTCTGACTAGGCATGGGAATACGACACGCCACTTTTGACCGCACTGGAATCGACGTCGCGGCGGTACATCGCGTTGCCGATCAACTGCGGGCCGCCGCCGAGCTGGTCGACAGCGCGGTCTGTGATCACCTGGCGGCGTTGGCTTTTAGCGGCGCGACGGCCGGACGGGCATACACGGCGCGCGGGGATGCGTTACGGGCCGAGCTGGAGCGATTGACGACGCAATTGTCGCAGTGGTCACGTGCCTCGGTCGCGATCGCCGTCGCGCTGCGGTCCGGAGCGCAGCGCTATGCCGACGCCGAGCTGTACGCCGCGGCGCGAATCGCCTGACCGTGGCCGATCGGTTAGACGTAGCCGAACGCCTCGCCGAGGGCCGGGTCGCGATCGAACACACCCAGGCCTACGTACGGGCCTGTCAGGCAATGGGATACGAGCATCCGGACTTGACGTCACATCCGTCGCAGATCCGTGACTGGTTCGACAGTGAAGACGGCCTCGATCTTCGTGTCCTCGACCGCGACTGCGCTTTACTGCGGGCGGCCGGCGCCGCGGCATTGGAGGGCTTGCGGATTCAGCAGGATCAGCTCGCCGAGTTGGTGGCGGCCTGGATGGGCGCGGGAAGCGACGCCGCCGTCGCGTTCCTGCAACGCCATTGCGACGCCGCCAACATGGTCGCCACCGAGGTGCGCGCCGCCGCGCAGCGGTGCGAATCGCTACGCGACAACTTGTGGTACCTGCTCGACTCCAAGGTCGGTGCCACCATCGCCATCGACGATCGCAGCAAGGCGCAGCGATCGGACTGGTTGGCCGCCGCCGCGGTGGTGACGGCCGGGGCGGGGGAGCGCTCGACGGCGGAGCAGGTCGTCCGCGGGCAGGTAATGCCATACGTGGACAACGACATTCGTAACGACTGGCTGACGGCGATGCGTTCGTCGCGGGCCGCGTTCGGCACCGCCTACGACATGGTGAACGACCGGATGGCCGGCGCACCCGCTGCGTACTTCGACATGCCCGACGACCTCGGCCCCGGTTTCCAGCCACCCCAACCGTCCCCGGCGTTGCCTCCCCAGGCCGTGCCGCCTCCGGTCGCGACGGCTCCCGCGGCGGTGCTGCCCGCCGTCGCACCGGACCCGACCCCCATGGCCCCCGTCCCCGCTGCCGCGCCACCGCTCCCGGGCCCCTCGCCAGCGGCATCGGACTTGGCGCCACCGCTCTCGGAGGTGGGCGCCGGCCTGGGCGATGCCGCTGCCCTGCCTACGGGTGCCGGCGGACTCGGCGATCCCGGTGGTGGTGGAGCCGGCGGACTGGGCGGCCTCAGCGGGCTGGCCGGCCGCATCGTCGACGCACTGGGCGGTCTGCTGGGTTCGGCGACAGACGGGCTCGGCGATTCCTCGGGGCTCGACGATCCACTGGGTAACGACCCGTTCGACGAGGATGAGGACCCATTCAAACCCGACGACGAGCATGACGACGACGAGCATGAGCGCGACAAGGCCGGCGCTGAAAAGACCGATGAGCCAAAGGAAGCCGACGAGGCTCAGCCCGTGAGCGCCCCGCCGGCCGCCGTCGAGACGCCGCCGCTACCGGTTGGCGAGCCGGTCCCGGCCGATCCGCCTCACCCGCCGCCGACGCCGGCGGTCGCCCCGGCACCGCCGACTGACGGGGCAACGCCGTGTGAGATTGCCGCAGACCAGGTTCCGCAGGCAGGGCAGTGACGGCTCAGCCGCGCAGTTCGAGCACTTCTTCGACGAAGCGCACTGCCTCTCGAGGGTCGGCCGCCGCCGGACTTGCCAACAGCGTCGTCACACCGGACTCGGCGAAGGCGGCGATGCGCTCTTTGACGAAACCGCGCGGGCCGATCAGCGACATACCCCGCACCAGCTCGTCGGGCACCAAGTCGACGGCCTCACTCTTGCGGCCGGTCAGGTACAGCTCTTGGATCTTGTCTGCGACCTCGCCGTAGCCGTAGCGCGTGGCCAGGTTGTGGTAGAAGTTTTTGCCCTTGGCGCCCATACCACCGAGGTAGAGCGCCAGCTGCGGCTTCACCCAGGCCAGCCGCTCCTCGACGTTGTCGCCGATCGCCACCGACGCGTGCACCATGGTGTCCAGCGGGCCCAGGGCCGGATCCCGTTTGGCAGTGCCGGCGGCCAGCGCCTCGCCCCAGACGGTGCGGGCCTTCTCCGGAAGGTAGAACACCGGTTGCCAGCCCTCGGCGATCTCGGCGGTGAGCTCGACGTTCTTCGGGCCCAGCGCCGCGATCGTTATCGGAATACGTTCGCGCACAGGGTGATTGATGAGCGCAAGCGGCTTGCCCAAACCGGTGCCACGGTCCGGCGGCAGCGGCAGCTGGTAGTACTTGCCGTCGTATTGCAACCGCTCGCGCCGCCACACCTTGCGGCAGATCTCCACGACCTCGCGGGTGCGCCCGAGCGGGGCGTCGAACGCGACGCCGTGAAACCCCTCCATCACCTGAGGCCCCGAGGTCCCGATGCCAAGCCGGAACCGGCCGCCCGACACGAAATCCAGGCCCGCGGCGGTCATCGCCAGCAGCGACGGCGTGCGGATGTAGATGGGAACCACACCGGTGGCCAATTCGATGGTGTTGGTCTTGGCGGCCAGATACCCCAGCTGACTGATGGCGTCGTAGGAATAGGCCTCCGCCACCACGGCGATGTCGAGGCCGGACTTTTCGAGTTCGACGATGCGGTCGACGGCTTCGTGAAAGCCGCCCGAATAGTCCAGGGCGATTCCGATTCGCATGAACGACACTTAATCACGCCGGGCCGGACGCCCCGCGGTGCGGTGCCGGTCATCGTTCGCATGAGCTGTAGCAAATTGCTACAGTTGTTACAACCTGTTACGGGTGGAGGGGAAATGGCTGACAGCGCCGATCGGGTGACTCGGTTCGCTGCGGACCTGGTCGATAGCGCCGCGGCCGAGGGTGTGCGGCAGAGCCGCTCGGCCAAGCAGCAACTCGACCATTGGGTGCGGGTCGGACGCGCGGTATCGAGCCAGCACACCGCTGCCCGTCGCCGGGTGGAGGCGGCGCTGGCCGGAGACCTGGAGCTGAGCGAGCTCAGCGTCGAGGAAGGCGTCGTCGTCAACGCCGAGATCGCCGCGGCAATCCAGGAAAACCTCAACGAAGCCAACTACGGCGAGCTGTTGGCCAAGCGCGGCGTTACCACCGTCGCGCTCAACGACGCCGGTGAGATCGTCGAATACCGGCCCGATGGCGGCTCGGCGGTATTGGCGGCCAAGCCACGGCCCAGGCGGCGCAAGAAGGGGAACGCCGAGGCCCGATGAACCGGCTCGACCTGGTCGTCGGGCCTAATGGCGCGGGTAAGTCAACCTTCGTCGAGTTCACGCTCGCGCCGCTGTTGCCGACTGCCGTCTTCGTCAATGCCGACGAGATCGCCCGACAACGCTGGCCGGCCGACCCGGCTACGCATTCGTACGAGGCCGCCCGGGTCGCGGCCGACACCAGGGCAAGGCTCATCGAACTGCGCCGATCGTTCATCGCCGAGACGGTGTTTTCTCATCCGTCCAAGCTGGAGCTGATCGACAGCGCCCACGCGGCGACGTACACCGTCGTCCTGCATGTACTGCTCGTCGCCGAGGAGCTCGCGGTGGAGCGGGTCAGATACAGAGTAAAAGCCGGCGGGCATGCCGTACCCGAGGACAAGATTCGTCAACGCTATCAACGCCTTTGGCCGCTGGTCGTCGCCGCGATCACGCACTGTGACTCCGCGACCGTCTACGACAACAGCGCGCTGAAAGGCCCCCGCATCGTCGCCCAAATGAGCGGTGGCCAGCTTGTCGGAGCACCTAACTGGCCGGCCTGGGCGCCGAGCGCGTTGACTTCGCGCTGGCCCGCATGACGCTACTTCAGCAGCGCGACGATCTTCTCTTCGAGAGCGACCGGTTCGGCCTCGGGGTCGATCGGAGTTGTCTTGGGCAGCACCGTGTTCGGATCGGCGAACTCGCGATAGGTTTTGTCACCGGCCAGTGTGGCGAGCAGGTACCCGGTCAGCAGGGCGCGCACCGATCGCTGGGTGCGGCGGTGGGAACCGGGTAGCCCGAACACCGACGCCAATCGTCGGCCTTCGCCAAGCCCGCGGGGTTCGGCTTTGCTGACGATGCGCAGCGTGGCCGAACTCCACGCGCTGGCAAGCGCAAGCGCGTTGGCGTTCAACGTCTTTGGATCATCCGGCGCGGTCAGGATCAACCCCGGGACCTTCAGCGACGCGGCCGGCTGCTCGGCCGGAGGGGTGGTGACGGTCGGGAACACCGCGACGGCTGCAGCCAGCGCGGTCGGCATTCCGGCAGCGGCGAACACGGCCGCCGAGGCGCCGAATCCGTGGCCCACCACGGCGAGCTTCGCCGGGTGCACGCTGATGTTGCCCGGCCCCAGCCGCACCCCAGCCACGATGTCGAGCGCGGTGCCCAGATCAGAGGCCAGGTTGAGGACCGACGGCGCCAGCCCCCGCTCGGTGTCGGGCGCACCGGCCACGATGCCCCAGGACGCCAGATGCTCGAGCAGACCCGAATACCGGGCGGTGCCGGTGAGCCAGTCGTGGCCGAACGCGATACCGGGCAGGTTCAGACCGGATTCGGGGGTGTAGACCACTCCCGGCAATCCGGCAAAAGCCAGGTCACCGCGCAAAACCTTATGCGGGCCACGGCGGCTGAGGGCGGTGACGAGCTTGCGGATGCGGGCCACCCGTCGACGTTAGCGGGGATGGGTCCAGTGAGTCCACGCGACACCGTCCCAGTAGCGCTGCCCCGGCCCGCCCGGGTTGGGATACCAGCCCGGCGGCGGCCCGACCGGTCGGGGTGGGGCGGTCGGGGGCGGCGCGACGGCCTGGCGGGGTGCAACGGCGGGAGCAGCCTGGCCGACGGGGGCATAGGGCGTCGCGGCGTGGGGCGGCGCCGGGGCCTCCTTCGCCTGGGCGCGCACGCGTCGAATCGCCGTGTAGTTCGAGATCAGCGCGATCGGGTTCATCAGGACGAGCGACACCAGGCCCCACCAGCCGGTAACCAGGCAGTGCAGCTGCGCATCGCGGTATGCCTTTTCGCATTGCTCGAGCGTGCCGGTGACGGTGATGCTGCGCTGGACCCAAAAGACCAGGATGCCGGTGTGCTCGTGGAGCCTGACGGAGAAGCGGCGGTACGGGTCGGTCAAAGCGGGCCTTTCGCGCTGGTGGGCGGGCCAAACGTTACCGGCTGGGCGTCGTGTGTCACTTCAGGGCGTTGAGTGTGAGCTCAGGGCGGCATTTCGGCCCAAAAACCGCCGTGAGCGCACACTCGATCCGGGTTGGGCCTGGCAGCGCACCGAGCGGACCTTTCATCTGCACTACCCTGGTCACAATGTGCGGAATTGTCGGCTATGTCGGGCGGGCCCCTGCCTGCCAAGTCGTCATGGACGCACTTCGCCGCATGGAGTACCGCGGCTACGACTCGTCGGGCATCGCGCTGGTCGACGGCGCGGGCAGGCTCACCGTGCGCCGACGCGCCGGCCGGCTGGAAAACCTGGACAAAGCGGTGGCCGAGATGCCGCCGAAGGACCTGGGCGCCACCACCGGCCTGGGCCACACGCGCTGGGCCACCCACGGCCGCCCGACCGACCGCAACGCCCACCCGCACCGCGACGCCGCCGGCAAGATCGCCGTCGTCCACAACGGCATCATCGAGAACTTCGCGACCCTGCGTCAGGAGCTGGAGGCGGCCGGCGTCGAGTTCGCCAGCGACACCGACACCGAGGTCGCCGTGCACCTGGTCGCCCGGGCGTATCGCGAGGGTGAGACGGCCGGCGACTTCGCCGCTTCGGTGCTCGCGGTGCTGCGCCGGCTGGAGGGCCACTTCACGCTGGTGTTCGCCAACGCCGACGAGCCCGGCACCATCGTGGCCGCGCGACGGTCGACCCCGCTGGTGGTCGGTGTCGGCGACGGCGAGATGTTCGTTGGCTCCGACGTGGCGGCCTTCATTCCGCACACCCGCAACGCCGTCGAACTCGGCCAGGACCAATGCGTGGTGCTCACCGCCGACGGTTACCGGATCACCGACTTCGACGGCAACGAAGACGTCGATTATCGCGAGTTCCATATCGATTGGGACCTCGCCGCCGCCGAAAAGGGCGGTTACGAGTACTTCATGCTCAAGGAGATCGCCGAGCAACCCACGGCGGTGGCCGACACGCTGCTCGGCCATTTCGTCAACGGCCGCATCGTGCTCGACGAGCAACGCCTTTCCGATCAGGAATTGCGCGAGGTCGACAAGGTATTCGTCGTCGCCTGTGGCACCGCCTATCACTCCGGCCTGCTGGCGAAGTATGCGATCGAGCACTGGACGCGGCTGCCGGTGGAAGTCGAGCTTGCCAGCGAATTCCGCTACCGGGACCCGGTTTTGGACCGCAGCACACTGGTGGTCGCCATCTCGCAGTCCGGTGAAACCGCGGACACCCTGGAAGCGGTCCGCCACGCCAAGGCGCAGAAGGCCAAGGTGCTGGCGATCTGCAACACCAACGGCTCGCAGATCCCCCGCGAATGCGACGCGGTGCTCTACACGCGCGCCGGGCCGGAAATCGGGGTGGCCTCGACGAAGACCTTCCTGGCCCAGATCACCGCCAACTACCTGGTCGGCCTGGCGCTTGCGCAGGCCCGCGGCACCAAATACCCCGACGAGGTCGAGCGCGAATACCGTGAGCTGGAAGCGATGCCCGAGATCGTTTCGCGGGTGCTCGCGACGATCGAACCCGTTGCCGCCCTGGCGTATCGGTTCGCTCAATCCTCGACCGTGCTGTTCCTGGGCCGCCATGTCGGCTACCCGGTGGCCCTGGAAGGCGCGCTCAAACTCAAAGAGCTGGCTTACATGCACGCCGAGGGTTTCGCCGCCGGCGAGCTCAAGCACGGCCCGATCGCGCTGATCGAGGACGATCTGCCGGTCATTGTCGTGATGCCGTCACCGAAGGGGTCGGCCACGCTGCACGCGAAGTTGATGTCCAATATCCGCGAGATTCAGACGCGTGGTGCGGTGACCATCGTCATCGCCGAGGAAGGGGACGACACCGTGCGCCCCTACGCCGATCATTTGATCGAAATCCCTTCGGTATCAACGCTTTTGCAGCCGCTGCTGTCGACCATTCCGCTGCAGGTGTTCGCCGCGTCGGTGGCGCAAGCCCGTGGGTACGACGTCGACAAACCGAGAAATCTGGCCAAGTCGGTCACGGTTGAATAGTCACCGCAGGATATTCGGCATCGTCGGTGTCGTGTTGTTCCTTGCGGCCTACGGCATCTCGGTTGCGCTGTACGTCGACGGCGGCCTGAGCCACCGCAGCATTGTCGTTCGAGGTCAGTCGGAGCCCGACCTGACCCGGGTGACCATCGATGTCCAGGAAGTTCAGTCGGCCAACAGCCTGCTCGTCGCCAACGTCAGTGTCTTCCCCGGACCCGCGCTACTCGACCCGCGAACCCACAACCTCAAGGAAGATCTCACCATCGCGGTCACGTCCGCGGTGACCGCCAGCAAGCGGACGTGGCCGAAAGGCACTGTGCCCGACGTGTTTCGGGTTTCACTGGCCGTGGGCGGTGAAGTGGCCGTCTGGCCGCTGGACGAATACCACTCGGGGCCCATCGTCTCCGAGCTCCTATCCGGCCCCACGTCCACCCGGGTGCCGGCGGTGGTGACCATGGCCGATCGCCTGCTCGGCTGGGATATCGACGTCAGCCGCATCAGCGACGTCGATCTGCTCGGTCCCTACCAAGTGGATCTGTCCCGATCGATGAGCACGGTTGCGTTCGCGGTCGTCATCCTCGGTGTACTGATCGCGCTCGCCGCGTTTGCGCTCTTTGTCGCGGTCCAGACCTGGCGCGACAAGCGCAGATTCCAGCCGCCGATGACGACGTGGTACGCGGCGATGCTCTTCGCGGTGGTGCCGTTGCGAAATGCGCTTCCCGACGCGCCTCCCTTCGGGGCTTTCATCGACGTCACGATCGTGCTGTGGGTGATCGTCGTATTGGTGATTTCGATGGGGCTCTACATCTCTTGCTGGTGGCGGCATCTGAGACCCGAACCTGAAAAGGCGGCATAAAAGTTTGCCCAAGCCGCCGCGCATGCAAAGGTGGACGCCGTGGCGGATGGATCGGTGGGGGCGCGACTACGGAGCTTGGCCATCGGGGTCTGGCATTTCGTCACCAGCGCGCCGCTGACCTACGGCTGGCTGCTGGTGTTGATGGTCACAACGGTCATCCAAAACCAGCTCTCCGGGCGGCAATTGCACTCGGTGTTGCTGCACCGCTCCACCAACATCCACGAGTTGGGCACCGATCCGCTTTCGGTGCTGTTTTCCAGCCTGCTGTGGATCGACGGCAAGAGCCTGGAGCCCTACCTGCTGCTGTTCACCTTGTTTCTCGCCCCAGCCGAACACTGGCTGGGCCACTTGAACTGGCTCACCGTGGGATTGACCAGCCACATCCTTTCGACCTACATCAGCGAGGGCATCCTGTACTTCGCGATAGAGGAACACGACGCATCCGAACGGCTGGTGCGCTCACGCGACATCGGGGTCAGCTACTTCCTGGTCGGCATCATGGCGGTGTTGGCGTATCGCATCGAGCGGCCATGGCGCTGGCTCTACCTCGGCGTGCTGCTGGTCATCTTCGGCTTTCCTCTGATCACGATGGCCAAACACGGGCTGAACTTCACCGCGATCGGTCACTTCACGTCGATCCTGATCGGGCTCTGCTTCTATCCGATGGCCCGGGCGAGAAAAGACAAGCCGTGGAGTCCGGCCCGGTTCCGAGCCGCGGTACGACGATTCCGCTCCCGCGAGGATCCGATCTGACGAGGTGGTTTGCTGTTGCGAACGCGATGTGCGTTTAACGCCACGGTAATTGCGCCACCATAGCGTGGCGTGATGCGACCTGAGTCGGCGAGAACGCTGGGCGTCGAAGAGGAGTTTCACCTTGTCGATCTGAAGACCAGGCGGCTCACCGCGCGCGCGCCCGAATTGCTGGCCGAGCTGACCGACGACTACGTGGCCGAGCTGCAGCGCTGTGTCGTCGAGACGAACACTCAAGTGGTTGATTCGATCGGCGAGTTGCGCCAGGAACTCGTGCGTCAGCGCAAGGTTTTGGCCGAGGCCGCCACGGAATTGGGGATGGGGGTCGTGGCGGCCGGTGCGGTGCCGCTGGCGGTGCCGGCCGAAATGCAGGTGACCAAAACACCGCGCTACCGGCAGATGCTCGCCGATTACCAACTGCTGGCCCGTGAGCAGCTGATCTGCGGTACCCAGATACATGTGGGCGTCGCAGATCGCGACGAAGCGGTCGAGGTCGGCTACCGGGTGGCCGCGTACCTCCCGGCGCTGCTCGCCTTATCCGCCAGCTCGCCCTTCGCGTCGGACGGGTCTGACACCGGTTATGCGAGTATGCGCACGCTGGTTTGGCAGCGCTGGCCCACCACGGGTCCGGCCGCTCCGGTGCACACGGCCGCAGAATACGACCAACTGGTCGCCGACCTGGTGGCCAGCGGCGTCATCTCCGATGTCGGGATGGTCTATTTCGACGTGCGACCGGCTAGCGCGGCGCCGACGCTGGAGCTGCGGGTGTGCGACAGCTGCCCGTCCGTGGACACGGTCGTCTTGATCGCCGGGATATTCAGAGCCCTGGTAGAGCGCGAGGCCGCGGCCGCGCACGCGGGAACCGCGCCGAGGGTCCTCTCACCGGCGGTGAGCCGGGCCGCGGTGTGGCGAGCCGCCCGCTCGGGATTGGAGGGCGAGCTGGTCGACGTCCGCGGACCCGTCAGCCGGCCGGCCGCCGAGGTGGTCTTCGAGTTGGTCGACGGACTGCGCCCGCAATTAGAGCAGACCGGTGATTGGGAAACCGTCAGCGAGCTGACCCGGCAAGCCCTGCAGAAGGGAACGTCGTCGGCTCGGCAGCGGCGGGCACTGCGCCGCCGCGGGCGTCTCACCGACGTGGTCGACCAGCTGATCGCCGAGACGGCGGCCTCCGGCCCGACGTTGATGGCCGTCGGTGACGATCGAACGCTCCTGTACGGCTACCAGCCGGGCAGCAAACTGCCGGCCGATACCGCTCGTGGCGCTCTCGACGACAGTTACGACGAAGCGGTCGACGACAGTGGTCAACCGCGCCCCCACTATCGAGATGTCCTGGATGCCATCGCCCGGATCGGGGTGGCCCAACTGCGTTCCCGGGAAGCGGCCATCGAGCAGGAGCAGCGCGCCGACAACGTCACCTTTCGCGTCAGTGGTCAAAGCCGGGCCCAGCTGTTCCCCGTCGACCTGGTGCCGCGCATGGTGACCGCGCCGGAGTGGGCGCAGCTGCGCGACGGCTTGGCGCAGCGGGCGCGCGCACTCGACGCGTTCTTGCGTGACATCTACTCCGCACAAGAAATCATCGCGGCAGGGGTCATCGGCGAACAGATTCTCGACCGGGCACCCGGCTTTCGCTCAACCGGGCGGCTTGCCGGCGACACCGTCCGAGCCCACATCAGCGGCACCGACATCGTGTGCGACCGCGCCGGCGGGTGGCTGGTGCTCGAGGACAATCTGCGCGTGCCCTCGGGGCTGGCCTATGCCGTCGTCAACCATCGATTGGTCGCCAAGCACCTCGGCGAATTGGGGCCACCGGTCGCGGTCGAGGACGTGGCCCAGGCACCCGCGCTGCTGCTCGAGACGCTGCGCGCGGCGGCGCCCCCGCGCGCGCCGGACGACCCGACCGTGGCGGTGCTGTCGGCCGGCTGGGAGGACAGCGCCTGGTTCGAGCACACCTTTTTGGCCGAGGAAATGGCCGTGGCACTGGTGCAGCCGTCCGATCTGTCACTGCGCGACGGCAAGCTGGTACAGCACGTCGGATCGAGTATCCGGCGCATCGATGTCGTGTATGCGCGGATGGACGAGGACATGCTGTTGTCGTCGACCGGACACGACGGTGCGCCGCTGCGGCCGGGCCTGCTTCGCGCCATCGCCAACGGCGATCTGACCATTGCGAATGCGCTGGCCAACGGGGTCGCCGACGACAAGGCGATCTACGCGTACGTGCCGGACATGATCAAGTTCTATCTCGGCGAGGAGCCCAGCCTGGCCCAAGTGCCCACCTGGATCTGCGCCGAGCGAGACCAGCGCGACCACGTGTTGGCGAATCTCGGCGACCTGGTCGTCAAACCGATCGATGGGCTGGGCGGTAGCGGGGTGCTGATCGGGCCCGACGCCTCCGAGGCCGCGCTGGACGCGCGCCGGCGCGAGCTGGAAACCCAACCGGAACGCTTCATCGCCCAGGAGCCGGTCAACTTGTCGACCCATCCCACCTTCGACGGCGACGGCCTATACCCTCATCACGTCGACTTGCGCGCATTCGTGCATCTTCGTGCCGGCGCGAACGGCGCGGTAACGGCACATGTGATGCCCGCGGCGCTGACGCGAGTAGCCAGCCGCGGCTCGCGCATCGTCAACTCGTCATACGGCGGCGGCAGCAAAGATACCTGGATCCTCAGCGAGCCATTGAGCGAAAGCGATTGATATGTGCGGTATTTGCGGTGAGATCCGCTGGGACAGCCACGCGGCCGACGTCGGTGCCGTCGCCCGCATGACGGGGGCGATGACCTCACGCGGGCCCGACGCCGACGGTGTGGTGGCGCACGGGCCCGTCGCTCTCGGGCACCGGCGGCTGTCCATCATCGACTTGTCCACGCGCGGCGCTCAGCCCATGGTGGACGCCGATCTCGGGTTGACGCTGGTGTTCAACGGCTGCATCTACAACTACCAGGAGCTGCGCGAGACACTGCGAGCCGACGGTTACCGATTCTTCTCGACCGCCGACAGTGAGGTCGTGATCAAGGCGTTCCACAAATGGGGGCAGCGCTGTGTCGAGAAGTTCAAAGGGATGTTCGCGTTCGCCATCGCGGACCGGGACTCCGGCGCGGTGACCCTGGCCCGCGACCGACTCGGCATCAAGCCGCTCTATATCGCGTCGTTACCCGGCGGGCTGCGGTTTGCCTCCTCGGTGCGGGCGCTGCTCGAGGCCGGCGGGGTGGACACCGAGCTCGACCGGGAAGCGTTGCACCACTACCTGACTTTTCACTCGGTGGTACCGGCGCCGCTGACCATATTTCGGGGAGTGCGCAAGCTGCCGCCGGCGACCGTGCGGGTGATCCAACCCGACGGCACCCAGGCCGACACTGTTTACTGGACACCGGAATTCGGACGTGATCCGGCCAAAGCCTCATGGTCAGCGCGTGATTGGGAAGCTTCGCTGATGCAGGCACTGCGCACCGCGGTCAAACGCCGGATGGTCGCCGACGTTCCGGTGGGTGTGCTGCTGTCCGGGGGCATCGATTCATCGGTCGTGGTCGCGTTATTGGCGGAGGAGGGTCAGCAGGGGCTGGCAACCTTCAGCATTGGGTTCGACTCCGCCGACGGGGAGTCCGGCGACGAGTATTTCTATTCCGATCTGGTTGCCAAAACCTACGACACCGACCACCACAAGATTCACATCGACGCATCGCGACTGGTACCCGCCGTACCGAAATGCATTGCTGCGATGAGTGAACCGATGGTCAGTCATGACTGCGTCGCCTTCTATCTGCTTTCGCAAGAGGTCAGCAGGTCGGTCAAAGTGGTGCAGTCGGGTCAGGGGGCCGACGAGATCCTGGCCGGTTACTCGTGGTATCCGCCACTGGCCGGTGTCGCCCGTGAGCAGACCACCGAGGCATATGCGAAGGTCTTCTTCGATCGCAGCCATGACGATCTACGGTCAATCTTGGCCCCGGAGTACATGATTGACGACGATGTCAGCCGCGCATTCGCGGCAGCCCATCAGGGCGCGCCGGGCGCTGACTCCGCCGTCGACGCGGCACTGCGCCTGGACACCCAGGTGATGCTCGTCGACGATCCTGTCAAGCGCGTCGACACGATGACGATGGCGTGGGGCCTGGAGGCTCGCGTGCCGTTCCTCGACCATGATTTCGTCGAGCTGGCCGCGGCGTGTCCGCCCGATTTGAAGCTGGCCTCGGGTGGCAAGGGTGTGCTGAAAGAGGGTGCGCGAGCGCTGCTTCCGTCGGAGGTGATCGACCGGACCAAAGGCCACTTCCTGGTGCCGGGCATCCGTCATCTGCACGGTGAGATTCTCGACATGGTGCGCGACTCGTTGACCAACGCCGCGGCCCGCAACCGCGGGCTGTATTGCGCCGACACCGTCGATGCCCTGCTGGCGGCGCCCAACCAGACGCGAACCACACTGGGCTCCAACGCGTTGTGGCAGCTCGCGGTGCTTGAAATGTGGCTGCAGGGCCTGGGGGTCTGAGTAGATGGCGCAACATGTGCGCGCCATCTACGGCGCGTCGCTGTCTCCGGACGCGACGGCATTCGCACACCTGATCGACGACGGCGGTTATCCCCGTGCGGTGCAACGGTTTCTGCGAGGCCGACGGGCGAGCTCGTCGCGCGACGTGGTCCTGCCGGTCGAGGGCCCTGTTTCGCGGGTGATTCACTCGGCCGACGGTCAGTGGCTGGCTTGCGAGGTGGCGCCCAGCGGCGGCACCCGCACCCAGATCTGGGTGGTCACCACCGATCCCGACGACCGGATGGCCCTTAGGATCGACGGCGTCGACGGCGAGCACGCCGGAACCGCTGAGCTCGTCGGCTGGGACGGTGGCCGTGTCGCGGCGATCCTGACCGGCGAGGACGGCGTCGGAGAGTCGTGTCTGATCGATCCGGCCGACGGCTGTTGCACGGTGTTGGACCGACGGTCTGGCGGCCGGCTGGTCGATGCCTGGGCTGGAGCGGCGCTGATCCGGGTCGGCCCACGGGGCTACCAGGAAATGATCATGCTGCACGGGCCGACCGAAACCGCCTTATTGCCAGCCGATCCCGGGTCTACGACGGCCGACGGGGTCATCCTCGACGACCACCATCCGCGCCGCATCCGCTACGGTCCGGACGGCGATCTGACCAAGCTTTACTACCCGGGCACGGGCGCAAACGGATATGTGCGGGCACTGATCCGCAGCGACAACGGTTGCGAATACGCCCGGCTGCTGGAAGTGACGGCGACCCACGACGGCGTCAGCTACTGCGTGGTGGCCGAGCGTCCCGACTGTGAGCTCGACGCGTTCGCCGTCAGCGATGATCTGTCCACCGTGGTTCTGCTGTGGAACATGCAGGGCCGCAGCGAATTACAGGTTCTCGAGTACGCCGACAACACCCTGAACGCCCCGATCCCGTTGCCCGGGCTGGTCGCCGGTGAGCTGTCCATCAGTGCCGGCGGCTCGATGATCGCGATGACCGTCGAAGGTCCGGCCGCCCCACGCACCGTCGAACTGGTCGATCCTCGATCGCGCCGATGGGAACTCATCGACCGCGAACCGAGCCACGGCCCGGTCGTCCCCGGATTTTCCGCCGCGACGAGGCCGGAGACGATTACCGCCCGCGACGGGCTGCGCCTGAACGCCTGGCTCTACCGCCCGCCGGCCGAAGACGACGTGCGGGGTGCGGTGATCTACCTGCACGGCGGACCGGAAGGCCAGGCCCGCCCGGGTTACAGCGAGATCTTCGCCCGGCTGGTCAACGACGGGATGCTGGTGCTGGCGCCCAACGTACGGGGCTCCGGTGGTTTCGGCCGGACCTTCATGCATGCCGACGACAAGGACAAGCGATTCGCCGCCATCGACGATGTCGCCGACTGCGTGCGGTTCCTGGTGGACAACGGCCTGGCCGACCCGCGGCGAATCGCCTGCGCGGGCTGGTCATACGGCGGCTATCTGACGATGGCGGCGCTGACGTTTCATCCCGCGTTGTTCGCGGCGGGCATCAGCATCTGCGGCATGAGCGACCTCGGCACGTTTTACCGGCACACCGAGCCGTGGATTGCCGCCGCGGCCTATCCGAAGTATGGCCATCCCGTCAGCGATCGTGAGTTGCTCGAGCACCTGTCGCCCCTGCACCGGGTGGACGCGTTGACGGCGCCGTTGCTGGTGGTCCACGGAGCCCAGGACACCAATGTGCCGGTGAGCCAATCGGAACAGATCGTCGACGCGCTGCGGAAGGCCGGTCGTCGGGTTGGCTATCTGGTGTTCGGCGACGACGGACACGGCATTACCAAGCGCGAGAATCGGGAGACGCTGGCCACCTCGATGAGTCGGTGGCTGACCGCGGCATTCGACGCCGACGACCTGTCACCGGCATTGCGTGCGATCGGCGAGAAGCCGATTTAGCTTCGCGTCGCGGTGACGTATTGCATCGAGGAGAGCGTCCCCTGTTTGTCAACCGTCGGCCGGGGCGGCAGCGAAACACCGTAATCCGCAGCCAGATCCGGCACCGTCCTGGCGGTCGTTTGCCAGCCGTGGGACCGCAGGTACTCGACCACGTCGTTGCGTTCACCCAGATACCAGAGGTCGGTCATCTCGATGTCGAAGCCGTGTTCGCGCCACTGTTCGGTGACCTCGCGCATGCGGTCGGCCATCGTCTCCACGACATCGCTGGTGCCCTGCAGGTTTTCGGTGGCCAACTGACTTCCCGGCGCGCTGAGCTCAGTGATGTTGTCCAGCAGTCGATCCTGGGCCTCGGGCGGCAAGAATGGCATCAGGCCCTCGGCGCTCCACGCGGTCGGCTTGCTGGGGTCCAGTCCGGCGGCGCGCAGCGCGCCCGGCCAGTCGTGGCGTAAGTCGACGGGCACCGCACGCCGGTCGGCCGTCGGGTCGGCACCCAGGCCGGCCAGGGTTGCGCTCTTGAACTCGATGACCTGTGACTGGTCGATCTCGAACACCGTCGTTGCGTCCGGCCACGGCAGCCGGTAGGCGCGAGTGTCCAGCCCGGAGGCCAGAATCACCACCTGCCGGACACCCGCGGCGGCCGCGGTCACGAAGAAGTCGTCGAAGAATCGGGTGCGGATGCCCATCATCAGGCCCATCCCCACCATACCGAAGTCGCCGTTGTCGTCCACCTCGGCGGGATTCAATTCGCCGCTGGCGAGCCGGGTGAAAAACTCCACGCCGACGGCGCGCACCAGTGGCTCGGCGAACGGGTCGTTGATCAGTGGCTGAGGTGCTCGGGTCGCCAGTGCGCGGCCCACGGCTACGCCGGTCGCGGTGGCTCCCACGCCATTTGCCAGGTCCCAGGTGTCGTCATCCGTCCGCGTCATCGCCCCTCCAATCGTCGGTACCACCGAATGTACGGACGCTCGGTGAACGACTGCTGTGCGCAAACACAGACGAGCATGGAATGCTGAATTCGATGCGGCATTACTACTCTGTGGATGCGATCCGCGACGCCGAAGCGCCGCTGCTGGCCAGCCTGCCCGATGGCGCCCTGATGAAGCGTGCGGCCTTCGGGCTGGCCACCGAGATCATCGGCGAGTTGACGGCCCGCACGGGCGGGGTGGCCGGCCGGCGGGTATGCGCGGTCGTCGGCTCGGGCGACAACGGCGGTGACGCGCTGTGGGCGTCGACCTTCTTGCTGCGTCGCGGCGCGGCCGCGGACGCGGTGTTGCTCAGCCCGGACCACACCCACCGCACGGGCCTGGCCGCCTTTTGCAAAGCCGGCGGCCGCGTCGTCGAAAGTGTCTCGGCGACAACCGATCTCGTCATCGACGGTGTGGTCGGCATCTCCGGCTCGGGTCCGTTGCGGCCGGCGGCGGCCGAAGTGTTCGCCGCGGTCGACGCTCACCAGATCCCCGTGGTCGCCGTCGACATCCCCAGCGGCATCGACGTGGCGACCGGTGCGATCACCGGCCCCGCCGTGCACGCCGCGCTGACGGTGACGTTCGGTGGTCTCAAGCCCGTGCACGCGTTGGCCGACTGCGGCAACGTCACGCTGGTCGACATCGGGCTCGACCTGCCGGGCATCTCAAAGGCATCAGTGCTCGGCTTCGAGGCCGAAGACGTCGTGGCCCGCTGGCCGGTTCCCGGGCCGCACGACGACAAGTACACCCAAGGTGTCACGGGCGTCCTGGCCGGCTCGTCGACGTATCCGGGTGCGGCCGTGCTGTGCACCGGCGCCGCGGTCGCGGCCACCTCGGGCATGGTGCGCTATGCGGGCAGCGGGCACAGCCAGGTTCTCGCGGTGTGGCCCGAGGTCATCGCGACGCCCTCTCCCGCGGCGGCCGGGCGAGTGCAGGCGTGGGTGGTCGGACCGGGTTTGGGCACCGACGACGCCGGCGCCGCCGCCTTGTGGTTCGCGCTGGAGACCGACCTGCCGGTGCTGGTCGACGCCGACGGGTTGACGATTCTGGCCGCTCATCCCGAGCTGGTGGCCAGTCGTCGTGCGCCGACATTGCTCACCCCGCACGCGGGGGAGTTCGCCCGATTGGCCGGGGCGCCGCCCGGCGACGACCGGATCTCGGCCACCCGCAAGCTGGCCGACACGTTCGGCGCGACCGTCCTGCTCAAGGGCAACGTCACCGTCATCGCCGACCCCGGCGGCCCGGTTTACCTCAATCCGGCCGGGCAGTCCTGGGCGGCCACCGCCGGCTCCGGCGACGTGCTGTCCGGGATGATCGGCGCACTGCTGGCCGCCGGATTGCCGCCGGCCGAGGCGGCCGCCGCCGGCGCCTACGTCCACGCCCGCGCCGCGGCGCTCTCGGCCGCGGACCCGGGACCCGGTGAGGCGCCCACCTCGGCGTCGCGCATCGTGGCGCACATCCGCGCCGCGCTGGCCGCTCTGTAATCGTCAACGAGAGGATCCGCCATGACTGGCAGCCATCCGTCCGTCCCCGGGCACTCGATCGCGCCCGCTTACACCGGCCGCCTGTTCACCGCGCCGGTACCCGCGCTGCGGTTGCCCGAGGAGTCGATGGACCCGGATGCCGCCTATCGCTTCATCCACGACGAGCTGATGCTCGACGGCAGCTCGCGGCTGAACCTGGCCACCTTCGTGACGACCTGGATGGATCCCCAGGCCGGGCGGCTGATGGCCGAGACCTTCGACAAGAACATGATCGACAAGGACGAATATCCGGCGACCGCCGCCATCGAGCAGCGCTGCGTGTCCATGGTGGCCGACCTCTTTCACGCCGACGGTCTGCGCGACGACGACCCGTCCAGCGCGACCGGGGTCTCCACCATCGGTTCCAGCGAAGCGGTGATGCTGGGCGGCCTGGCGATGAAATGGCGCTGGCGCGAAAAGGTCGGCTCCGGGAAAAAGGAGGGCTGGAAGGGGCGCACGCCCAATCTGGTGATGGGCTCCAACGTCCAGGTGGTGTGGGAGAAATTCTGCCGCTACTT
Organism: Mycobacterium sp. pR1184; assembly: GCF_041287235.1. Lineage (NCBI taxonomy): Bacteria > Bacillati > Actinomycetota > Actinomycetes > Mycobacteriales > Mycobacteriaceae > Mycobacterium > Mycobacterium sp. pR1184. Next base: position 505,295 of record NZ_JBGGKR010000001.1, read on the forward strand.
CGACGTCGAGCCGCGTTACCTGCCGATGGAGGAGGGGCGTTACGTCATCACCCCCGAGCAGGTCGTCGACGCCGTCGACGAGGACACCATCGGGGTGGTCGCGATCCTGGGCACCACCTACACCGGCGAGCTGGAACCGATCGCCGAGATTTGCGCGGCGCTGGACAAGCTGGCAGCCGATGGGGGCGTGGATGTCCCGGTGCACGTCGACGCGGCCAGCGGCGGATTCGTGGTGCCCTTCCTGCATCCCGAGCTGAAGTGGGACTTCCGGCTCCCGCGGGTGGTGTCGATCAACGTCAGCGGCCACAAGTACGGGCTGACCTACCCGGGTGTCGGGTTCGTGGTGTGGCGCGACAAGGAGTATCTGCCCGAGGACCTGGTGTTCCACGTGAACTACCTGGGCGGGGACATGCCGACGTTCACGTTGAACTTCTCCCGCCCGGGCAACCAGGTCGTCGGCCAGTACTACAACTTCCTGCGGTTGGGCCGCGAGGGCTATACCCAGGTCATGCAGACGCTGTCGTCGACGGCGCGCTGGTTGGGCGAGCAGCTGCGGGACGGTGAACATTGCGAGCTGATCTCCGACGGCACGGCCATCCCGGTGGTCAGCTTCCGGCTGGCCCGTGGCCTGGGCTACACCGAGTTCGACGTCTCCCACGAGCTGCGCGGCTACGGCTGGCAGGTGCCCGCCTACACCATGCCCGATAACGCCTCCGACGTGTCGGTGCTGCGTGTCGTGGTGCGCGAGGGACTGTCCGCCGACCTGGCCCGGGCCCTGCACGACGATGCCCGCAGCGCGCTGGCCTCCCTGGACAAGCTGAAGCCGGGCGGGCACTACACCAGTGAGCACTTCGCGCACTGACCGTCGTTCCCGAGACTGCATCTAGCAACGCAAATCGCGAGTAGCGGCGTCGGCAGTTGCAGTCTCGCGGCGCTTTTTGGGTCTCTGGGACAATAGGGGCCGTGGCAGTAACGCCGATATCGCTGACACCGGGCGTCCTCGCCGAGGCCGTGGTGGACCTGGGTGCAATCGCGCACAACGTGCGGGTACTGCGCGAGCACGCCGGCTCCGCGCAGGTGATGGCCGTCGTCAAGGCCGACGGGTACGGCCACGGCGCCATCCGGGTGGCCCACACCGCATTGGCCGCCGGGGCCGCCGAGTTGGGCGTCGCGACGGTCGACGAGGCGCTTCAGCTGCGTGCCGACGGAATCTGCGTACCGGTGCTCGCGTGGCTGCATCCGCCGGGCATCGACTTCGGGCCCGCGCTGCTTGCCGACGTCGAGATCGCGGTGTCCTCGCTGCGCCAGCTCGACGAGGTGCTCGCCGCGGCGGACCGCACCGGGCGTACCGCGACGGTGACCGTGAAGGTGGACACGGGGCTGAATCGCAACGGCGTGCCCGCCGCCGAATTCCCCGCGATGCTGCATGCGTTGCGCGCCGGCGCTGCCTCCGGGGCGCTTCGCCCGCGGGGGCTGATGTCGCACCTGGTCTTCGCCGACCAGCCGGACAACCCGATCAATGATCTTCAGGCGCAACGGTTTCGCGAGATGCTGGCGTACGCAAACGATCAGGGCGTGCAATTCGAGATCGCCCACCTGTCCAACTCCTCGGCGACCATGTCGCGTCCCGACCTGGCCTTCGACATGGTGCGGCCCGGAATCGCGGTCTACGGCCTGAGTCCCGTTCCCGAGCTCGGCGACCTGGGACTGTTACCCGCAATGACAGTAAAATGCGCTGTCGCACTGGTGAAATTGGTCCGCGCGGGCGAGGGCGTGTCCTACGCCCACACCTGGGTCGCGCCGCACGACACGACCGTGGCACTGATGCCGATCGGCTACGCCGACGGTGTCTTTCGATCGCTGGGCGGGCGGCTCGACGTGCTGATCAACGGCAGGCGACGCCCCGGCGTTGGGCGGATCTGCATGGACCAATTCCTCGTCGACCTCGGTCCCGGACCCGTCGACGTGTCAGAGGGCGACGAGGCGATTCTGTTCGGCCCCGGCGCCACTGGTGAACCCACCGCCCAGGACTGGGCCGATCTGCTGGGCACCATCCACTACGAAGTGGTCACCAGCCCGCGGGGGCGCATCGTCAGGACCTATCGCGAGGCCGAAACCGTTGGACGATGAGGAAACTCGCAGGCGCGTGAGGGGAAGGGCGTGGCTTGCGGGAGGCGCGGGGCTGACTGCGGTCGCCACCATCGTCGGCGCTTCGGTTCGCCGGTCGATGACGCAGCGCGTCACGCTGCGCGAGGACCCGTATGCCGACGAGGATTTCGAACGCCTCAACAGCGACCGCAGCTATGTGGTGACCACGCCCGACGGCGTGCCGTTGGCGGTGCGTGAAGTCGGCCCGCTGGACGCTGGGCTGACGATGGTCTTCGTGCACGGCTTCTGCCTGCGCATGGGTGCCTTCTACTTTCAGCGCAAACGACTCGCCGAGAAGTGGGGACCGCGGGTGCGCATGGTCTTCTACGACCAGCGTGGACATGGGCGCTCCGGCGCGGCCTCGCCCGAGACCTACACGCTGACCCAGCTCGGGCAGGACCTGCAAAGTGTCCTGACCGAGGTCGCGCCGCGTGGGGTGATCGTGTTGGTCGGACATTCGATGGGCGGCATGACGGTGTTGTCGCATGCCCGCCAGTACCCGGACCTGTACGGTAGCCGCATCGTCGGGGCGGCGCTGATTTCGACTGCCGCCGAAGGGGTTACCCGTTCGCCGCTGGGCGAGATCCTGAAAAACCCCGCGGTGGAAGCACTGCGGTTCACCGCACGGTCGGCGCCGAAGCTGATGCACCGCGGCCGCAATGTGTCGCGCTCGCTGATCGGCCCGGTTCTGCGGGCCGCGTCCTACAGCGATCTGCATGTCAGCCGCAGCCTGGACGCATTCTCCCAGCGGATGATGAACGGCACGCCGATTCCCACCCTGGTGGGGTTCCTGAGTGCGCTGGAAACCCACGACGAAACCGCCGGCCTGTGGACGTTGCTGCGGATCCCGACGCTGATCGCCTGCGGCGACCACGATCTGATCACTCCGGACGAATACTCGCGGAAGATGGCGGCCTCGCTGCCGCTCTCGGAGCTGGTCATCGTCAGTGGGGCCAGCCACCTGGCCCTGCTGGACAAGCCCGAGGCCATCAACGACGGGCTGGTCCGGCTGGTCAATCGGGCCCGTCCGGGCAGAATGACCCTGTGGTATCGGCGAACTCGACAACGGTTGCGGCGCCGTGGCTGAACTGAGATCCGGCGCGGCGACCTGCGAGCGCGTCGAGGACACGATCGCGCTCGGGGCGCGGTTGGGCAAGCAGCTGCGCGCCGGTGACGTCGTGGTGCTGTCCGGCCCGCTCGGAGCGGGAAAGACCGTGTTAGCCAAGGGAATTGCCGAGGCGATGGACGTCGACGGCCCGGTCACCTCGCCGACGTACGTGTTGGCCCGCGTGCATCCGCCGCGGCAGGAGGGCGCGCCGACGATGATTCACGTCGACGTCTACCGGCTATTGGACCACCAGAGCGCGGACCTGCTCGCCGAACTCGATTCACTGGACCTCGACACCGATCTCGAGGACGCGGTCGTCGTGGTGGAGTGGGGCGAGGGCCTGGCCGAACGCCTCTCCGAACGCCATCTCGACATCCGGCTGGAGCGGGTCAGCGGATCCGACGTGCGGATCGTGACGTGGCAGTGGGGCCAGTCGTGAGCCTGATCTTGACCCTGGACACCGCAACCCCCGCGGTGACGGCCGGCATCGCGCGCCGCGACGGCGACGGGTGCACGGTGCTGGCCCAGCAGGTCACCGTCGACGCCCGCGCCCACGCCGAACGGCTCACCCCGAATGTGCTTGCCGCGCTGGCCGAAGCCGGACTGACGATGGCCGACCTCGACGGCGTCGTGATCGGCTGCGGGCCGGGCCCGTTCACCGGTCTGCGTGCCGGGATGGCTTCGGCCGCCGCCTACGGCCACGCGCTGGATATCCCCGTGCGGGGGGTGTGCAGTTTGGATGCCATCGGCGCGCTGACCACGGGCGACACCCTGGTGGTCACCGATGCCCGGCGGCGCGAGGTCTACTGGGCCCGCTACCTCGACGGGGTGCGCATGGCGGGCCCGGCGGTCAATGCGCCCGGCGACGTCGACCCGGGCCCGGCGAACGCGGTCGCCGGCTCGCCCGCACACGCGGCGCTGTTCGGTCTTGCGGTCCGCGAGCCCGTCCATCCCACTCCGGCCGGCCTGGTCGCCGCGGTTCCCGACTGGTCGCAGCGCCCTTCGCCGTTGGTGGCGTTGTACCTGCGCCGGCCCGACGCCAAGCCCCTGGCGGCCCGGGGATGACGGCCTGCAGCGAACCCGTGACGATCGGCGCGCTGACCCGCGCCGACGCGCAGCGGTGTGCGCAACTGGAAGCCCAGCTGTTCGACGGCGACGACCCCTGGCCCGCGGCGGCGTTCCATCGCGAACTGGCCAGCGCCCACAACCATTACGTGGGTGCGCGTACCGACGGCATTCTCGTCGGCTACGCCGGCATCTCCAGGTTGGGCCGCACCCCGCCGTTCGAATACGAGGTGCACACGATCGGCGTCGACCCGGAGTACCAGGGCCGCGGCATCGGCCGCCGGCTGCTCGGGGAGCTGCTGGAGTTCGCCGACGGCGGCGTCGTCTACCTGGAGGTCCGCACCGACAACGAGGCGGCCATCGCGCTTTACCGCAGCGTGGGTTTCGAGCAGATCGGCCTGCGCAAGCGCTACTACCGAGTCAGCGGCGCGGACGCGTACACCATGCGCAGGGAGGCCCAGCAGTGACCAACATCTTGGCCATCGAAACCTCTTGCGACGAAACAGGAGTCGGCATCGCCCGGCTGGACGCCGACGGCACCGTCACGCTGCTGGCCGACGAGGTGGCCTCCAGCGTCGACGAGCACGTCCGGTTCGGCGGTGTGGTCCCCGAAATCGCCTCCCGCGCACACCTGGAGGCCCTCGGCCCGGCCATGCGCCGCGCGCTGGACGCCGCCGAACTGGACAAGCCCGATGTCGTCGCCGCGACCATCGGCCCCGGGCTCGCCGGTGCCTTGCTGGTGGGAGTGGCTGCGGCCAAAGCATATTCGGCCGCCTGGGGCGTGCCGTTCTACGCGGTGAACCATCTGGGCGGGCACCTGGCCGCCGACGTGTACGAGCATGGGCCGCTGCCCGAGTGCGTGGCGCTGCTGGTATCCGGCGGGCACACGCATCTGCTGCATGTGCGCTCGCTCGGCGAGCCGATCCTCGAGCTCGGCAGCACCGTCGATGACGCCGCGGGTGAGGCCTACGACAAGGTGGCCCGCCTGCTGGGCCTGGGCTATCCGGGCGGCCGGGTCCTCGACGAGCTGGCTCGCACGTGCGGCCGGGAGGCCGCGGAGATCCCAGCATTCCCGCGCGGCATGACCGGCCCGCGAGACGACCCGCACTCGTTCAGCTTCTCCGGCCTCAAGACCGCGGTCGCGCGGTACGTGGAGAGCAATCCGGACGCCGTGACGGCCGACATCGCCGCCGGATTCCAGGAGGCCGTCGCCGACGTGCTGACCATGAAGGCCGTCCGGGCCGCCACCGGCCTCGGCGTGCAGACGCTGCTGATCGCCGGCGGAGTCGCCGCCAACTCGCGGCTGCGGGAGCTGGCCGCCGAGCGCTGTGCGCAGGCGGGCCTGACGCTGCGTATCCCCAGGCCACGGCTGTGCACCGACAACGGCGCGATGATCGCGGCGTTCGCCGCGCACCTGATTGGCGCGGGTGCGGCTCCGTCGCCGCTGGACGTGCCCAGCGACCCGGGGCTGCCGGTGGTAAAAGGCCAGGTCGGCTGAGCTCACAGCGTAATTCCGCGGGAAGCAGCGGGGCGGCCTTGAGTGCTAGCACTCTCGTGTATAGAGTGCTAGGTGGCAATCGGACGATCCCCTGTGTCGGCACCCGCGACGACGGCCCAGGGGCACGGCCGAATGCCGAATCATCTGATAACTGGACGGTTCGGGCGAAGCCCTGGGCCGGCCGCCAACTCCAGTCCGGGCGAGCGTCCCGGACCCGATCCAAATAGTGGAGGGCTCCAATCGTGGCGAAGGTGAAGATCAAGCCACTCGAGGACAAGATCCTCGTGCAGGCCAACGAGGCCGAGACCACGACCGCGTCCGGTCTGGTCATTCCTGACACCGCCAAGGAGAAGCCGCAAGAAGGCACCGTCGTCGCAGTCGGCCCCGGCCGGTGGGACGAGGACGGCGACAAGCGGATCCCGCTTGACGTCTCCGAGGGTGACACCGTCATCTACAGCAAGTACGGCGGCACCGAGATCAAGTACGGCGGCGAGGAGTACCTGATCCTGTCGGCACGCGACGTGCTGGCTGTCGTATCCAAGTAAGTACCGTGTTCCGCCCCGGCGATCCCTGTGCGCAAGCACAGGTGATTTCCGGGGCGGCATGCGTTGGCGAAGGAGCCTGATGAGCAAGCTGATTGAGTACGACGAGACTGCGCGTCGCGCGATGGAGGCGGGCGTGAACAAGCTCGCCGACGCGGTGCGTGTCACGCTGGGTCCCCGCGGCCGGCATGTGGTGCTGGCCAAGGCATTCGGCGGGCCGGTGATCACCAACGACGGTGTGACCGTCGCGCGTGAGATCGACCTGGAAGACCCATTCGAGAACTTGGGCGCCCAGCTGGTGAAGTCGGTGGCCACCAAGACCAACGACGTCGCCGGCGACGGCACCACCACCGCCACCGTGCTGGCGCAGGCGCTGGTGAAGGGCGGCCTGCGCTTGGTCGCCGCCGGTGCCAACCCGATCGCGCTGGGCGCGGGCATCAGCAAGGCCGCCGACGCGGTGTCCGAGGCGCTGCTGGCGGCGGCCACTCCGGTTGCCGGGCGAGAGGGTATCGCGCAGATCGCGACGGTCTCCTCGCGCGACGAGCAGATCGGCACGTTGGTCGGCGAGGGCATGAACAAGGTCGGCGCCGATGGCGTCGTCAGCGTCGAGGAATCGTCGACGCTGAACACCGAGCTCGAATTCACCGAGGGCGTCGGCTTCGACAAGGGTTTCCTGTCGGCGTACTTCGTCAACGACTTCGACTCGCAGGAGGCCGTGCTCGAAGATCCGCTGATCCTGCTGCACCAGGAGAAGATCAGCTCGTTGCCGGACCTGCTGCCGATGCTGGAGAAGATCGCCGAATCGGGCAAGCCGCTGCTGATCGTCGCCGAGGACGTCGAGGGCGAGGCATTGGCGACGCTGGTCGTCAACTCGATCCGCAAGACGCTCAAGGCTGTTGCGGTCAAGTCGCCGTTCTTCGGCGACCGCCGCAAGGCCTTCCTCGAGGATCTGGCGATCGTGACGGGCGGTCAGGTGGTCAACCCCGACGCCGGCCTGGTGCTGCGTGAGGTGGGCACCGAGGTGCTGGGCTCCGCCCGGCGCGTGGTGGTCAGCAAGGACGACACCATCATCGTCGACGGCGGTGGCTCCAAGGACGCGGTGGAAAAGCGGGTCAAGCAGCTGCGTGCCGAGATCGAGGCGAGCGATTCGGAATGGGATCGCGAAAAGCTGCAGGAGCGGGTGGCCAAGCTGGCCGGCGGGGTGGCCGTCATCAAGGTCGGGGCCGCTACCGAGACCGCGCTCAAGGAGCGCAAGGAAAGCGTCGAGGACGCCGTCGCGGCCGCCAAGGCAGCCGTCGAGGAGGGCATCGTCGCCGGCGGCGGTTCGGCGCTGATCCAGGCCGGCAAGTCACTGGACAAGCTGCGCGAGTCTTTGTCCGGCGACGAGGCGGCCGGTGTCGGTGTGTTCGCCGAGGCCCTCACCGCGCCGCTGTACTGGATCGCGGTCAACGCCGGGCTGGACGGCGCGGTCGCGGTGCACAAGGTCCGTGAGCTGCCCGCCGGGCACGGCCTCAACGCCGCGACGCTGGAGTACGGCGACCTGATCAAGCAGGGCGTCATCGACCCCGTCAAGGTCACCCGGTCGGCGGTGCTGAATGCGGCGTCGGTTGCCCGCATGGTGCTGACCACCGAGACGGCGGTCGTCGAGAAGCCGGCTGACGAGGAGGATGACCACGGCCACGGCCACGGTCACCACCACCACTGAGTGAGTTTGTGCGGAGCACCCCCGGTCATGCGGCCGGGGGTGTTTCGTCTTCGACGGTCTTACTGCGACCGCGCCGATTGCTAGGCTGGCCGCACCGATGACGTGGGGGGCACGAGGGTGAACTATCCGCAGCAATGGCCACCGCCGCAATGGCCGCCGCCGCAACCGCCGCACAGCCCACAGCAATGGCCGCACCCGTACCCCCCATCGCCCTACCCGCCGGCGCCCGCGCCGCGTAAGACCAATCGCGCACTGGTCGTGGTGCTTTCGCTCGCCGCGATCGTCCTGCTGGTACCGGCGGCGATCATCGGCTTTTTCGTGGTCCGCGACCTGGCCCGCGACGGGCGCGGCGAAAGCAGGAAGGCCGCCTCCATTACGGACTTCGATGCGGTGTGCGACGGCGGGTCGATCCGCAATGCCGCCGCCTACGAGAAGCCGTACAAGATCGCCGCGTTCGCTCCGGACGACGAGCCGAACCCGATGCGGGAAATGACGAACACCCACTGGCGCGAAGTGATGCTCGAGCCCCGCGCCGATTACGCGGCCAATCCCAACGACTTCCTGTCGACGAATGTTGTTGCCTGCCTTACCCGCAAGCCTGGAACCGAGTTGAAGTCACGTGCCTGCAACCTCAAGACCGACAAGGGTGAACACGTGAGCGTCGACTACTACGCCGTGCAGTACGACATCGAACTCCGCGAGGCGAAGACGGGTAAGCGGATCGAACAACTGGGAACGGTTGACGGTCCCGCCGCCAGCTGCCCGTTCCTGGTATGGGTGAACAAGGGTGATCCAAAGACATACGCCGGACCGGATCATGCGGCCGTCGACGCCAAGCTTGCTGAATTCGCGCACCGGTGAGCGGCCCGGGGGTGTGCACGGCTTTACGTTTGGTGTCAGAGGCCGGCGATGACGATGCCCACGCCGACCACGATTGCGACCGACAGCGACACCAACAAAAAGTTGACTATCGCTTCCTTCGCCGCTGAGGCCTCGTGGTTGCCCGTCGCAATCGGCGCGAATCTGCGGCCCGCGCCCCAGGCGGCCGCAAGCAGCGACGCGATCCAGTTCGCATAGGCGGCATAGACGATCAGTACGACTGCCGTAACCGCCCACGCGTTAGGCAAGTGGATGTGTGGCCAGAGTAGGCCGATCAGGACGAGGAACATGCCGTTGAGGACGGCCTCGAGGTGACTCGACAGAGCCATGCGCGGGTTCTTTAGATTCGGAACGGCAAATCCAGTGAGTAGGCCGAGTAGAAACAGGACTAACCCAAGCGTGAACAACACTGTCTGCATGTCAAACAGTATGGGCTTGTGACCAGTGGTCTTTGGAACGATCGACGTGTTAGCCCCACGCGTTAGTCGGGCGCGACGGCGCGCACGAAGTTGTGCGCGAATACGTCGCAGACCGCGTCGACCTCAGGCAGCGACCAGCCGGTGATATTCGGCAGCACCGACCGGCGACCATGTGAATCATGATGGGGCTCAGCAGTTGTCACGGTCATCACCATCGCCGAGTGATTTTGTGCGGAGCGCCCTCCGGTCATTCGGCCGGGGGCGTCTTCGTTTGCCAGGCAGCTCGCGCCGTTTCTTGACTGGAGCACGCTGCGACGCCCCTTGGCCCTAGTCGTCGTGGACAGACTTCAGACCGTCAGTGAAGATGCGGTCCACAACCGTACCTAGGGACTAAAGGCTAGACGCTAGGGACCAATGCCTCATGCTCCGGTTTTTGCGGTTACCTAACGTCAGTGTGAACGCGGCAGCAGCCAACAGGGAGCATCGGATGACGTTCGAGCACAGGCACTCCGGAATCGTGGTCGGCGTCGACGGGTCGCCGGCGTCGACCACGGCGGTCGAATGGGCCGCGCAAGACGCTGAGATGCGGAACGTGCCGCTGAAGTTGGTACACGCCATCGCCCCGATCGTGCCGCCTACCGATGACGGGCCAGCTGTCGCAGCGGTTGCCGAGTATGAGCAGCTGCAGGACGACCAAGCCCGCCAAATCATCGAGCAGGCGCTCAAAGTCGCCGAGGAAGCCGTCTCGCCCGGCTGGGTACCGAACGTGACGAGCGAAACGCTAAAAGCACCGATGGTGCCCGCGCTGGTCCGCCTATCAACGGACGCCGAACTATTGGTGGTGGGAAGCCGCGGCCAGGGGGCAGTAGCTCGCGCCTTGCTCGGGTCGGTCAGCAGCGGGGTGGTCCATCACGCACACTGCCCGGTCGTCGTCATGCACGACGAAGCAGCTGCGACGGCCCGCTCGCCGCAGGCGCCTGTAGTAGTGGGCATAGACGGTTCCCCGACTTCGGAGCTCGCGACAGCGATCGCCTTCGATGAAGCTTCGCGTCGCGGCGTGGAATTGGTGGCGCTTCACGCTTGGAGCGACATGGGGCCCCTCGGTTTCCCGAGTATCGGTTGGGCGCCTATCGAGTGGCGCAACATCCGGGATGAGGAGGAGGAAGTCCTCTCCGAGCGGCTATCCGGATGGCAAGCGCGCTACCCCGATGTTGGCGTCCACAAGATCGTCGTGTGCGACCAGCCCGCCCCGAGGCTGCTCGAACAGGCGCAGCAAGCTCAGCTCGTGGTGGTGGGCAGCCACGGCCGCGGCGGTTTTCCCGGCATGCTATTGGGTTCGGTCAGCACCGCAGTCGTGAACACCGCTCGAATCCCGGTAATCATCGCCCGCGTCTTCCCGGCGGGTTGAGGCCGACCCTATCCGCCGTGAACTCGACGACCTGCGCAAGCCGGAGACCAGGGACAACTGATCATCCAACCAGCCAAGGTGTTGCACCGCCACATCAGTGCCGCATCCCCCGAGAACGGCGACGGTGCAACGTATATGGATGATGACGTACCAGTTCTCAAGGTCTCGGACCTCAAGGTGACGCTCGCGGGTGAGACGGTGCTGGCAAACCTGTCGTTCGTCGTGCGGCGTGGCGAAATTCTGACGATCTTGGGCCCCAACGGTGCGGGCAAGACCGTTCTGCTGCGCGCGCTTCTCGGTGTAATCCCCTACGGGGGCTCGATTATGTGGAGGAAAGGTACCCGCATCGGCTACGTGCCGCAGCGGCTGCCCTACATCAAGAGCATCCCACTCTCGGTCGCGGACTTCTTCGCGCTAAAGAAAGACGCTGAACCGGACGTCGACCAAATGCTGCGGACCGTCGGACTCTCCGGCGAGCTTGCCAACAAACGGATTGGTGATCTGTCCTCTGGGCAGTTCCAACGGGTCCTTATCGCATGGGCTCTCGCCGGAGATCCGCAAGTCCTCTTATTCGACGAGCCCACGACGGGCGTCGACATGAGCGGTGAGGAGACCGTCTACGCGCTTCTTGCAAGGCTGCATGAGCAGCGCAACCTCACCATGCTCATCGTCACCCACGACTTGGCGGTAGTTCACCGCCTCTCGTCCGACGTGCTGTGTCTGAACAAACAGCCGATTTGCCAGGGGTCCCCCACCTCGATCCTCACGCCCGAGAACCTGCAGCGCCTGTACGGTGCCGAGGTCAAATTCTACGAGCACAAGCACGAGTAGCGGCCCATGCCTTCAACGTCGCTCAGTGTGATTTCGGGAATGTTCATCGGCGGTTCCGCTGGCTACCTCGGCTCCCTGATGCTGAGTCGCAGGATGGCGCTTGTTGCCGGGCCGCTCGGTCACCTGACCTTGCCGGGGATCGCCCTCGCGCTGGTCTGGGGTTTCGACGTTTCGCTCGGGGCGTTCCCCTTCGTCATACTCGGGGTGGTCCTGATCTGGCTGCTGGGGATGAGGACGCAACTGTCGATGGAAGCACTGACCGCCGTCGTGTTCGCGTCCGGCGTGGCAATCGCATTCTTATTTCTGCCTGTCGATCAAGCCGAGGCTGCTTTGGTGGGAGACATCTCGAAGACCGGCTGGGCAGACACCGCGCTAGCTGTCGCCGCGTCGATCGTGGTGATCATCGCGGTCAATCGCGCCTACCCGAAACTGGTCCTGGGGAATATCTCGGAGGAACTCGCCGCCGCCGAGGGAATCGACGTCAGGCGATACAACTTGCTCTACCTTTTTTTGATCGCGGTCGTCGTGGCGCTCGGAGTAAAGATGGTTGGCGGGCTCTTGACCGCTGCGCTCGTCGCCATCCCGCCAGCGGCCGCGCGAAACGTCGGTAAGAACCTCAGGCAGTATACCCTCGGCGCGAGCGCCACAGGCGTCTTGTCAGCGGTGCTCGGCATTGTGTTGTTCCGGTTCACGGGATTGCCGGCCGGGCCGTTAATCGTTCTCGTGAGCGCCGCGGTGTTCGTGCTCACGTTGCCCTTCGCCCGATGATGCGCATCCCGGCACCGTCACGTTGGCTCGAAGCCGGCGACCGAGCGCCTGAGGACTCAAGACCCTCTTCGAAAAGCAACCGCGGTGAAGCTTTTGCCTAAACCCATAATTATTCTTGCGGCTAGTATGAGCTTCTTGACGGCGCGACGGCGCGCACGAAATTGTCCGCGAATACATCGCAGACCGTGTCGACCTCGGGCATCGACCACCCGGTGACATTCGGCAGCACCGGCCGGCTGAGCATATGAATCAAGATGGGCCCCAGCAGTTGTTGGGCCAGCAGCGGCAGCGGCAGGTCGCGGATATGCCCGGCACGGATCTCGCCCGCGAACCAGCCGCCGAGAGCGGTGAGCAGGCGCGGTGGACCGTAGGCCGCCAGGGACTGCACGGCGGGACTGGTGGGCCGGGCGAAGGCTTCGGCGAAAATCGCCGGGGCGACGCGGGGTTGGCGGCTCAGCGCGTTCGACACCGTTCGGTAGAAGCCACGCACCGTTTCGAGCAAGTCATCGCCGGGACGCTCCAGGTATTCCTCGATGTCCAGGATCGGGCTGTGTAGTTCGAACACCGCTCGCATCAACTCGTCGCGTCCGCCGAAAACCGCGTGCAGGCTATAAACCGAGCAATCGGCACGGGCGGCGACTGCTTCCAATGTTGCTGCGGCAAGACCGGATTCGCTGATCAATGCTGCGGCGGCGGCCACCGCCCGGGCGCGAACCGGAGGTAAGCCGCCGGGGTCGACTCCGGCCGCGCGGACCGCGTCGTTCAGGGCGGCGCGGGATCCGTCGAAGCGCCGCAACAGGGTGCTGCGGGATATCCCCGCCTCCGCGGCGATCATCGCGACGGGAACGTCGGCCACATCCTTGCCGAGCTTTTCAGCAGCGCGTAGCGCGGCCGAAACCACGTCGGATGTTTCCACCTGTCGCGCCATGCCACCTCCGTGGTTCCCTTGATACATTACTTGATGTAGTCTGCAACACTATTCCAAACTTCACCAGGAGCACACCATGACACAAGTTATGCAGACCCAGGTATGTGTCGCCGGGGGCGGGCCCGCCGGCATGGTGCACGCTCTGCTGCTGGCCCGCGCCGGCATCCCGGTGGTGGTCTTGGAAAAGCACAACGATTTCCTGCGTGACTTCCGTGGCGACACCGTGCACCCGAGCACCCTGCGGATCATGGACGAGCTGGGGTTCATCGACGAGTTCTTGAAGCTGCCACACACCAAGATCGACCGTCTGGCCTTCGACACCGGGGGCTCGATTCGCACGTTAGGCAACTTCACGGTACTCAAACGGCTCGGCTTCAAACAGCCTTACATCGCCATGATCCCGCAGTGGGACTTTCTCGACTTTCTCGCTGAAAAGGCTTCTGCCTATCCGGAATTCACCTTGGTCCGCAACGCGGAGGTCACCGACCTGATCTTCGACGGCAATCGGGTGATCGGCGTGCGCACGCCGGATCTGGAAGTGCGGGCCGAGTTGGTCGTGGCCGCCGACGGGCGCAAGTCCGCGGTGCGCGCCGCCGCCGGGCTGCAGACCGCGCAGGCCCACTCCCCGATGGACGTGCTGTGGTTCCGGCTCAAGTGGCGCCCCGGCGATCCGCGGGAGCTGTTCGGGGTAGTTCGCAAGGGCCTGATGATGGCCATGATCTACCGGGGTGACTACTGGCAGGTCGCCTACCTGATGCCGAAGGGAGCCAGCCCGCGCGGTGGATCGCTCGAGGAGTTCAAGGAGAAGATCGTCACCGCGCAACCGCGGCTGCGTGAGCATGTCAACGATCTGACCTCGTGGGACGACACCAGCGAGCTCGACGTGCGGGTAGACCGGCTCGACACGTGGTGGCGCACCGGGCTGCTGTGCATCGGCGACGCCGCGCACGCGATGTCGCCGGCCGGCGGGGTCGGCATCAACCTTGCGGTAGCCGACGCGGTGGCCGCGGCGAACATCCTGTGTGCTCCGCTGCGCGAAGGCCGGCTGACCGATGCCGATCTGGCCAAGGTGCAGCGGCGCCGCGAGCTGCCCACTCGGATCATCCAGGCGGCTCAGGTCTTTGCGCAGGCCCGGGTGGTCGCGCCCAATTTGAGCGGTGACCTGTCGCCGATCCAGATCCCGAAGATCATCGGATGGGGCCCACTGCAAGCGCTTCCGCCGATTTTTGTCGGGCGCGGTTTCCGCCCCGAGCATGTCCGCACTCCCGACGTGCACACGACTTGACGCTTGCCGACGTCCGCAGCGGGGTATACGGCTGCGGTGACCTTGACGGAATCAGCCTGTCCGAAACGCATGGAGTTCGGGCCGTGCGGCGGCGTGCGGCCGGACGGCCAGTGCGAAATGCGCTCTGGCGCATGCGTATTCGACGACATCGTACCCTGGTCGGGGATCGTGCCGGCAACGCGACCGGTTCGCGCGCCGTTGGTGCTCACCGACTTCAGCGCTACGCCCTTCGACCGCAACGACATTGCGGCGACGGCCACCGTCCTTGCGCCCGGATGCGACGCCGTCCTGGTCGGCGAGCACCAGAACAAGCCGGATTTCCCGCCGACATTGATGGGCTCGCTACTGGTCGACGCCGGCGTCACGCCGTGGATAACGCTGTCGTGCCGGGACCGCAACCGGGTGGTGCTCGAGCAGGAACTCAGGGGGTTGCACAGCATCGGCGTCGAAACGGTGCTGTGTGTGACCGGAGACGGCCGCGGCTACGACGTGCGCCCGGACGTCACGCAGACCTTCGACCTCGACGGGCCGCGGTTGGTATCGCTGGCCGCATCGGTGGGCATGATTGCGGCGGTGCCCGAAACCCCCACCGCGCCACCCGTTTCCGCCCGACCGGATCGGTTGGTGGAGAAGCAGCGCGCGGGCGCGAGTGTGGCGGTGCTCAATCACGTCCCGTTCCCGAAGATGATCGCCGACTTCATGGCGGCGGCCATATCGGCGGGCCTGTCGATCCCGGTGATCGCGGCCGTCGCGGTGTTCACCGACAGCGTTTCCGCGGCGGTGCTGCAGGGCCTGCCCGGACTTGAACTCGACGAAAGCGTGACCGAGCAGGTGCTCGGTGCGGCCGATCCGGTGGCCGCCGGGATCGCGGCCGCGGTCGACGAAGCGCGCGTGCTGCTCTCGATCGACGGCGTGGTAGGCGTCAACGTCTCCGGTTTGGCTTCGGCGTCCGGTGGCCGGGTGGGCGCGGAAATCAAAGCCGAGGTAGGCCGGCTGATCCGAACGGAGGCGTCGTGACCGAGGCGATGGAGGCCGAGTTCGGCACGGTGGCGGAGTGGACGGCGCAGGTCGCGGTGGACCTCGGCCCGCAGTACTACGTGCCGGCGGGGTGCCGGGGCAGCGGCAGCCCGGCCGCTTTGGACTGGCTGACCGAGCAGATGGCGTTGCAGCCGGGCGCGCGGTTGTTGGACTCCGGTGCGGGCGTCGGGGGACCCGCCGCCTACGCGGCGCAATCGCGATCGGTGCGACCGGTGCTCGTGGAGCCAGAACTCGGTGCATGTCGTGCCGCCGCGACGCTGTTCGACTATCCGGTGGTGTGTGCCGACGGCGCCGCGTTGCCGTGGCCGAACGAAACATTCGACGCCGCTTGGTCTTTGGGAGTGCTCTGCACGACGCCGGATCAACTCGGGATGCTCGAGCAACTGCGGCGGATTGTGCGCCCGGACGGAAGTATCGGATTGCTCGTCTTCGTGGCGCGTGACGAGGAGGCCGCCAATGCGCTTGAGGGCAACCACTTTCCGACGTCCAACAGCCTGCTCGGCCTGATAGAGAGGTCCGGTTTGCGGGTCGAGCAGTGGACCGCAACCTCACGTCTGCCGGCCATACCCGAGGAGTGGAATCGGCGTGTCGACGCCGTCGAGAAGGCGCTCGGTGAGCGTCATGGGCACACCGAGGTCTGGCGGCTGGCCGAACGCCAGAGTTCGGCCATCGGTGATCTGCTGGCCGACGGGAAGCTCACCGGCGAGCTGCTGGTGCTGCGCCGCGCCTAAGAATTCTGCCCAACCCGGAATGCGACCGCATGCGGGCACGGTTGTAGTAGGGCGTGACTATCAGACTTGGTTTGCAGATCCCGAACTTTTCCTATGGCACGTCCGTCGCCGAGTTGTTTCCCGCGGTCAAGGCGCAGGCCGCCGAGGCCGAGGCCGCCGGATTCGACACGGTCCTGCTGATGGACCACTTCTATCAGCTGCCGGGGCTGGGGGAGCCCGACGAGCCGATGCTGGAGGCCTACACCGCGCTGGGAGCGCTGGCCACGGCGACCGAGCGCGTGCAGCTCTCGACGCTGGTGACTGGCAACACCTATCGCAACCCGACCCTGTTGGCCAAGGCGATCACGACGCTGGACGTCGTCAGTGCCGGGCGCGCGATTCTGGGTATCGGGGCCGGCTGGTTCGAACTGGAACACCAGCAGCTGGGATTCGACTTCGGCACCTTCACCGAGCGCTTCGAAAAACTCGACGAAGCGCTGCAGATCATCGTGCCGATGCTGCACGGTGAGCGGCCGACGTTCGACGGGAAGTGGTATCACACGGAGAGCGCGATCAACGAGCCCCGCTACCGCGACCACATCCCGGTCATGCTCGGTGGCAGCGGCGAGAAGAAGACGTTCCGGTTGGCAGCCCGCTACGCCGACCACCTCAACCTGATCGCCGACCTCGATGCGCTGCCCGGCAAGCTGGAGGTACTCCGGCAGCGCTGCGCCGAGATCGACCGCGACCCGGCGACTTTGGAGACCAGCACCCTGTTGACGGTCGTGCTCGACGATGCTCCCGCCGATATCGGCGAGGCGCGCGGTGGGCGGGCGGTTATCGGCACTGCCGACCAGGTAGCCGATCAGATCAAACGCCGGGTGCTCGACGTGGGTGTCGACGGCGTGATCGTCAACCTGCCGACCCACGGCTACACGCCCGGCGTCATCACCAAGGTGGGCGAGGCGCTGCGGCCACTTGTCGATGCGTAATCATGGTTTGATGCCGACCGATAGTCATAGCCTGCTCGAGCCAGGTCGACATCCACGATGGACAGCGGCAACGTGCCGTGTTGCGGGCTCGTTGAGAAGGAAAGGGCGGCAACGTGAGTCGGCTCGAGGAAAATCGATCCCTGTACCAGGCCTACCTGAAGTGTTGTAACGAGCACGATTTCGACGGCATGGCGTCGTTCTACACCCCAACCATCAAAGTCAACGACGCCCCGATGGATCCCGCCGCCGTTGCCGCGCAATTCGCGCCGATAATCTCCGCGTTCCCGGATTGGCATTGGGACCTGCGGCATCTCGTCGTCGACGACGACTACATCTCGACCCACTTCACCGTCACGGGCACCCATCGCGGCGTCTTCGAGGGCGTGCAGCCCACCGGCCGCCGAGTGAGCCTGTCGCAGTTCACTCTTTACCGCGTCGAGGAGGGCAAGTTCGCGCAGGTGTGGGACCTCGCCGATATGGGCGCGGTCATGCAGCAGATCGGGCGGGGTTAACCCCGGCGCGTCAGTGCGCGCCGGGCGGCAGGCCGGGCGGCGTGGTCACCGTCGTGGTCGGCAGGTAGGTGGTGGTCAGGCTCGGGGTGACCGTGACGGTGCTCGTGCTGACCGACGGCGGGGGCAGCACGGCCGTGGTGGTCACCGTCGTGACGCTGCTCGTCGTCGTGCTGGGCGAGGTTGACGAGGCCGACGCCGCAGCAATCACGCCGCAGGCCACGCGCTTGTTCGACTCACCGGTGGGAGCACTGCTCAGGTTGTCCGCGCTCTGGTGGACGATCAGCGAGGTACCCGCGCTGTTGCGCAGGTCCGCAGCCGTCAGCAAGTTGGTGGTCGTCACGAGCTTCGCCGAGCCATCGGAGCGCACCTGCAGTGCGGTCAGGTCACCACTGGCGGGAAAACCCGTGTGATCCGACGCCTGGTAGACGCTTCCCGCCGATTCGAAGTCCGGCGCATCACATTTGCCGACCGCGTGGACCATCAGCGCGTGGAAACCAGGAGTCAGCACCTGGTTAGGGCCGGCGTCCACCGTCACCGTTGCGTAGCCGTTCGCGAAATCGATGGTTGCGGTGCCGATCTGATTTCCGTCGGCACCCTTGAGCTGCGTGGTCAATCTTTCCGCGCCGGGCGGCGCGCTGGACGACGACGTGGCGCCCTGGTTGCCCTGCTGATTCGCGCATGCGGCCAGCGGCGCGATGGTTGCGGTCAGCGCCGCGACGGCGAAGGATACGCGCTTGTTCATAAGCCGGGGCCTACCCGCCTCGGCCGGTGCCGAAACGAAGGTGAACATTGATGAGCAGGCGCACACTTACCCCGCGGCTCGGGGCATCGGCCCTCGGCTTCGTCGCCTATACCGCCGTGATGCTGGTGCTGGAACGGCGCATGCGTGCGACCGGCGGCCCTGGCATCATCCCATTTGAGTTGGCCGGCAACGCTTCTCGGGCCGAGACCATCATGGCCGCCTGGGGCGACGACGGTCGGCGTGCCGCGCGGATATCCACCTGGCTGGATTTCGGCTATATGGCCAGCTACGGCAACCTGTTGGCCCTGCTGGTAGAACGCACCCGCCGACGGTGTGGCCACCCGGCGGGTCTGCCCGCCCTCGTGGGTGTCGCGGTGGCCGGTGACGCGGTCGAGGGCGTCTCGCTGCTCAACGTGCTGCGCGGCAACCGCGTCGCGGACAATGCGCGGCGCGCGCGCACCGCGGCGCTGATCAAATTCGCCGTGCTCGTTGTCTCACTCGCCTACGTCGCGGTGGGTTCGATGCAACCGTCAGCGCGAGGACGTGCCGATGCGGACTTCTGAGGTCAGGTGCAGCCGCGGGCGTTGATCAGGCCGAGCGGCGGATGCCGCGGTTGCGGCCGATGTCGCCCTTGAGCAGCATGTCGCGCTCGGATTCGGACAGGCCGCCCCAAACCCCGTACGGCTCACCGACGTCGAGTGCGTGCGAGCGGCACTGCTGGATCACCGGGCACTGCCGGCACATTTCCTTGGCGCGCTGCTCACGCTGCATGCGGGCACGGCCACGCTCGCCGTCGGGGTGAAAGAACATCGAGGAGTCGACGCCGCGGCACAGTCCTTGCAGCTGCCAGCTCCAAATGTCTGCGTTGGGACCAGGTAGCTGCTCCGGCTGTGGCATGGCTAGTTCCCTCTCTGCACGGCACGCCCAAGTGAGGTTTGGTTCGCAAAGTGAGTGTGCAACTGATTTAAGGGTGGCGTCACCGATGACTACCCGTCATTGCTAGAACTTAGGTGGGGCGGTGAATTTACGTCAATAGGCGCTTAGTGTGACAAAGTATATAGAGGTTGGAGCAGAATTAACTCCGCGTTCATCCGCCACGCATTTGGCGTAGGAGAACGGTGCTACCAGGGACTTGACCAAACCGAGATTTCCCAGCTCAGCGCCCGAGGGCGGTCAGACGCCATTTATTACAGAGATGATCGTGATTAACATTTCAGTAACACCAGCAGCACGAACTGTTTACTACTATCACCGTGATTGAAACTGGTCACACGTCCATGATTGCGCGGACGCTGTCCGCGGCCGCCTTCGGCGACCAGCCGGCTCGCTGGCCGCTGCCGACGGCGAGGACTCCGAGCGAACTCTGGCTGCGGGCCGTGGCGGCCGGCGGGCAGGGCCGCTACGGCAGCGCCTACCGGGATCTGGCGGCGTTGCGCCGCGACGTGCCGACCGGCCCGCTGCTCTCGCTGGCCCACAGCACGCAGGGATCGTTTCTGCGCCAACTTGGTTGGCACACGCGGGCCCGGGGCTGGGACGGTCGCGCTCTCGCGCTCGCCGGCGCCGATCCCGAAGCCCGCGCCGACGCGTTGATCGGATTGGCGGCCGATGCTTTGGGCGTCGGCCGGTTCGGCGCCGCGGCGACACTGCTGACTCGCGCGGACGCGGAATTAGCGAAGGAAGTGCCCGACCGGCTGCCGGTACGCCGGGGTTGGGTGGGCGCCGAGCTGGCGATGGCCAGGGGCGACGGCGCCGTCGCGGTCCGTCAGGCCGAGCATGCCGTCGAGCTAGCGGGCGCCATGAAGCGACCCTCGGACCGGCACCGGGTCAAAAGCGATGTGGTGCTCGCCGCCGCGCTGTGTAGTGCCGGCGAGATGGATCGCGCCCGTGCCGTGGCCGACGCCGCGCTGGACGCCACCGGCCGTCTTGGGCTGATACCGCTGCGTTGGGCCTCGGCTTGCTTGCTGTTCGATATCCAAAGCGTCACGATTTCCGGGCCGAAATTGGCCGAAATTCGGGATATCTGCGCAGGCCAGGTGCGGCGCGCCGGGGGGACGTGGCCTTCCGGCTGAATCGGCTTTCGGCCGTTATTGTCATTGCGAGAGTTAGCCCGCGATGTGCCTCGTTTGTAACGTTGGAGATACCGCCGTCGATGACAATTCAAGCGGAACGTCTCGACGCTGTGGTTGCCGAAGCCGTAGCGGGAGATGGAAACGCCCTACGGGAGGTGCTGGAGACCATCCGTCCGATAGTGGTGCGATATTGCCGGGCGCGAGTCGGCACCGTCGAGCGGGGTGGCCTGACAGCCGACGATGTGGCTCAGGAGGTGTGCTTGGCGACGTTGACAGCACTGCCGCGCTACCGCGACCGAGGACGTCCCTTTCTGGCCTTTCTGTACGGCATTGCGGCGCACAAGGTGGCCGACGCTCATCGCGCCGCCGGCCGCGATCTCGCCTACCCGTCCGAATCCGTTCCCGAGCGCTGGTCCTCGGAGGCGGGCCCCGAGCAGCGGGCCCTGGAAGCCGATTCGGTCAGCCGCATGAATGAATTGCTCGAGATCCTGCCCGCCAAGCAGCGCGAGATTCTGATTCTTCGCGTCGTCGTCGGTCTGTCTGCCGAAGAGACAGCTGCCGCCGTGGGCGCAACACCAGGAGCCGTCCGGGTAGCTCAGCACCGAGCTTTGTCGCGGCTCAAATCCGAGATGGTTGCGGCGGGGGACTATGCCTGAATTTGGGCCTGAATCTGGCTTTACGGACCGACCGGGACTCGACGAGCTGACCCGGAGCGATCTGCTCCTCGACGCGCTCGCCGAACGTGCGCCGATCGATGTCGACGACCCCAACGAGGACGCGCTCACCGCACTGCTGGGGGATTGGCGCGACGACCTGCGATGGCCGCCGGCCAGCGCCCTGGTGTCGCCGGAGGAGGCCGTCGGAGCGCTGCGCGCCGGAATGATCGAGCAGCGACGGAGCCGGCGCGGCCTGGCGACCATCGGCTCGGTGGCGGCGACGTTGATCGCCCTGAGCGGCTTCGGCGCCATGGTGGTCGAGGCGCGTCCCGGTGGAACGCTGTACGGCCTGCACTCGATGTTCTTCGACGAGCCGCGCAGCAACCAGAACCAGATCATGTTGTCCGCCAAGGCCGACCTGGCGAAGGTGCAGCAACTGATCGACAAGGGGCAGTGGACGCAGGCCGAGAATCAGCTGGCCGAAGTCAGCAGCGCTGTTGCGTCGATGAACGACAGTGCCGGCCGCAAGGAATTGTTGGACGAGATCGATCTGCTGAACGCGAAAGTCGATTCCCGCGATCCGAACGCGACGCTCCCGCCGGCCGCGCCGGCGCCGAACTCCGTGGTGCTGCCCGCCCCGCCATCGCCAAAGGGGATCAGCCCGAGCGCAACCCCGTCGGCGCCCCGTAAAACGCCCTAGTCGGGCTGCGCAGTAGCTTTAGTGGCGGCGGTGAAATCCGTCGGCGTCTGACGTCGCTTCGTTGAGCGAGGCGTCGGCGTACCCCCGGCAGTAATCCCAGGTGACGTAGGCGTCCGGCTCGGGGTCGTAAGCGGGTTCGTGCGGGCGGACGGTGCCGTCGATCAGCAGCTGCAGCAGGTTGGCGCGCAGCATGTCCCAGTCGTGGTAGTGGTCTTGCTGACACTCGTCGCAACACACCACGAGTCCACGAATTCCCTTGTGCGCCAACAGGGCTTCGTACACGGCCAGATCAGCCAGGTCCGCCTCTACCGCCATCCGCTCTTGCTGATCCAGCGGTTGTCCAGGTTCGACGGCGTCCAGCGCCGCCGACGGGTCACATGGGTCGTCCGCGAAAGGGTCGGGTGGCAAACCCGGGGGGAGGTGGTCACGCACGCCCCTAGCCTACGCAGCCAGGCCGTGGTAACGCCAGCAGGCAGGTCTGCGTCGATTCGGCCGGGCGGCGCGCCAACAGGTGCGGCTCCTCGACGTTCGGGACCGATAGGATGGGATTCTCGCTCCTCGCGCGTATGGAGGGTTTCACCGATGTCCCGTGGCACGTCCCACCTCGAAGACAGCTCCGACCTGGTCGCAAGTCCCTACCTGCGGGTCGGCGGGCTGGCCGACGAAGGGGTGCCGACCGGGGGAGACAACCCCAACAAGGTGGCCATGCTGGGCCTGACCTATGACGATGTGCTGCTGCTGCCCGCTGCTTCCGATGTGGTTCCGGCCACCGCCGACACTTCCAGCCAGCTAACGAAAAAGATCCGGCTGCGGGTGCCGCTGGTCAGCTCCGCGATGGACACCGTCACCGAGTCGCGGATGGCCATCGCGATGGCCCGCGCCGGCGGCATGGGTGTGCTGCACCGCAACCTGCCGGTCGCCGAACAGGCCGGCCAGGTCGAAATGGTCAAGCGGTCGGAGGCCGGCATGGTCACCGACCCGGTGACCTGCCGTCCGGACAACACCCTGGCCCAGGTCGACGCGCTGTGTGCCCGGTTCCGGATCTCCGGCCTGCCCGTCGTCGACGACTCCGGCGCGCTGGTCGGCATCATCACCAACCGCGACATGCGCTTCGAGGTCGACCAGACCCGCCCGGTCTCCGAGGTGATGACCAAGGCGCCGCTGATCACCGCCCGCGAGGGCGTCAGCGCGGACGCGGCCCTGGGCCTGTTGCGCCGCAACAAGATCGAGAAGCTGCCCATCGTCGACGGCCACGGCCGGTTGACCGGGCTGATCACCGTCAAGGACTTCGTCAAGACCGAACAACACCCGCTGGCCACCAAGGACAGCGACGGCCGGCTGCTGGTAGGCGCCGCCGTCGGCGTCGGCGGTGACGCCTGGGTGCGCGCGATGATGCTGGTCGACGCCGGGGCCGACGTGCTGATCGTCGACACCGCGCACGCGCACAACCGCACGGTGCTGGAGATGGTCGGCAAACTCAAGGCCGAGGTCGGCGAGAAGGTCGAGATCATCGGCGGCAACGTCGCGACCCGCTCGGCCGCGCTGGCGCTGGTGGAGGCCGGGGCCGACGCCGTCAAGGTCGGGGTGGGACCGGGCTCGATCTGCACCACGCGGGTGGTGGCCGGGGTGGGCGCACCTCAAATCACGGCGATCCTGGAAGCCGTCGCGGCCTGCGGACCGCACGGTGTGCCGGTGATCGCCGACGGCGGACTGCAGTATTCCGGCGACATCGCCAAGGCGCTGGCCGCGGGCGCATCGACGGCCATGCTGGGCTCGTTGCTCGCCGGCACCGCCGAGGCGCCTGGCGAGCTGATCTTCGTCAACGGCAAGCAGTTCAAGAGCTACCGCGGCATGGGGTCACTCGGCGCCATGGCGGGCCGCAGCGGCGCTGGGTCTAGTGGCAGGTCCTACTCCAAGGACCGCTACTTCGCCGACGACGCCCTCTCCGAGGACAAGCTGGTGCCCGAAGGCATCGAGGGCCGGGTGCCGTTCCGCGGTCCGCTCTCGTCGGTGATCCACCAGCTGACCGGCGGCCTGCGCGCCGCAATGGGCTACACCGGCTCCCCGACCATTGAGGTGCTGCAGCAGGCGCAGTTCGTCCGGATCACCTCCGCCGGACTCAAGGAAAGCCACCCGCACGACGTCACGATGACCGTCGAAGCACCGAACTACTACGCCCGGTGAGCAGCGAACTGAACATGGTCGAGATCGGCATGGGCAGAGTCGCCCGTCGCACCTACGAACTCAGCGAAGTCAGCATCGTCCCGTCCCGACGCACCCGCTCGTCGCAGGACGTGTCGACCACCTGGCAGCTGGACGCCTACCGGTTCGAGATCCCCGTCGTGGCCCACCCGACCGATGCGCTGGTGTCGCCCGAGTTCGCGATCGAGCTGGGCCGGCTCGGCGGGCTCGGCGTGCTCAACGGCGAGGGCCTGATCGGCCGGCACGCCGACGTGCAGGCCAAGATCGCGCAGCTGGTCGAGGCCGCCGAAAAGGAGCCCGAACCGTCGGCGTCGATCCGGCTGCTGCAGGAGCTGCACGCGGCGCCGCTGAATCCGGACCTGCTGGGCGCCGCGGTGGGCCGCATCCGTGAGGCCGGCGTGACCACCGCGGTCCGGGTCAGCCCGCAGAACGCTCAGGCGCTCACCCCGGTCTTGCTGCAGGCCGGCATCGATCTGCTGGTCATCCAGGGCACCATCGTCTCGGCCGAGCGGGTCGCCTCCAACGGTGAGCCGCTCAACCTGAAGAGCTTCATCTCCGAGCTGGACGTGCCGGTCGTGGTCGGCGGCGTGCTCGACCATCGGACCGCGCTGCACCTGATGCGTACCGGCGCTGCCGGCGTGATCGTCGGCTACGGCTCCACCCGGGGCGTGACCACCAGCGACGAGGTGCTGGGCATCAGCGTGCCGATGGCCACCGCGATCGCCGACGCCGCGGCCGCGCGCCGCGAATACCTCGACGAGACCGGCGGTCGCTACGTGCACGTGCTGGCCGACGGCGACATCCACACCTCCGGTGAGCTGGCCAAGGCCATCGCCTGCGGCGCCGACGCGGTGGTGCTGGGCACCCCGCTGGCCGAAAGCGACGAGGCGCTCGGCGGCGGCTGGTTCTGGCCGGCCGCGGCGGCGCACCCCTCGTTGCCGCGCGGCGCGCTGCTGCAGATCGCCGTCGGTGAGCGCCCGCCGCTCGAGCAGGTGCTCAACGGTCCGTCCGACGACCCGTTCGGCAGCCTGAACCTGGTCGGCGGCCTGCGCCGGTCGATGGCCAAGGCCGGCTACTGCGACCTCAAGGAATTCCAGAAGGTCGGCCTGACCGTCGGCATTTAGCTGTTCGGCACTCGAGCGTCACGCCAGCGTGGCCGTCACCGCCGAGCGTCACGCCAGAGTGACGACTAGGAAACGCTGGCTCGTTACTGGCCGGTAAGTTCATACTGGTGGGAATGAAGCCAGATTTTGACGTCCTGATCATTGGTTCGGGGTTCGGCGGCAGTGTCAGCGCGCTGCGGTTGACCGAAAAGGGTTACCGCGTCGGTGTTTTGGAGGCGGGCCGGCGCTACGCCGACGACGAGTTCGCCAAGACGTCGTGGGACCTGCGCAAGTTCCTGTGGGCGCCCCGGCTCGGTTGCTACGGCATTCAGCGGATTCACCCGCTCAAAAACGTGCTGATCCTGGCCGGCGCCGGGGTGGGCGGCGGATCGCTGAACTACGCCAACACGCTGTACGTGCCACCGGATCCGTTCTTCAACGACCAGCAGTGGAAGCACATCACCGACTGGCGCGGCGAGCTGATGCCGCACTACGAGCAGGCGAAACGCATGCTGGGCGTCGTGACGAACCCGACGTTCACCGACGCCGATCGCATCATGAAGGAGGTCGCCGACGAGATGGGCTGCGGCGACACCTTCGTGCCCACCCCGGTCGGAGTGTTCTTCGGTCCCGACGGCACCAAGACGCCCGGACAGACGGTGCCCGACCCGTTCTTCGGCGGGGCGGGCCCGGAGCGCACCGGCTGCCTGGAATGCGGCTGCTGCATGACGGGGTGTCGCTATGGCGCCAAGAACACCTTGTTGAAGAACTACCTCGGCCTCGCGGAATCGGCTGGCGCGCAAGTTATTCCGATGACGACGGTGAAGAGTTTCGAGCAGCGCTCCGATGGGCTGTGGGAGGTTCGCACCGTGCGCACCGGAAGCTGGCTGCGCCGGGACCGGCGCACCTATACCGCGAGCCACCTGATCCTGGCCGCGGGCACCTGGGGCACTCAGCATCTGCTGTTCAAGATGCGGGACACGGGCCGATTGCCACGTCTCTCAAAGCGTTTGGGCGTGCTGACCCGGACCAACTCGGAGTCGATCGTCGGCGCCGGACGGCTGGAGGTCAGCCCGGACCTGGACCTGACGCACGGGGTGGCGATCACGTCGTCGATCCACCCGACCTCGGATACCCACATCGAACCCTGCCGCTACGGCAAGGGCTCCAATGCGATGGGGCTGCTGCAGACCCTGATGACCGACGGCCCAGGCCCACAGGGCACCGACGTGCCGCGGTGGCGCCAACTGCTCGACGCCGGCGGTGAGGACCCGCGAAAGATGCTGCGGCTGCTCAATCCTCGGCAGTGGAGCGAGCGCACGATGATTGCGCTGGTGATGCAGCACCTGGACAACTCGATCACCACGTTCACCAAGCGTGGCAAGCTGGGCATCCGCTGGTATTCCAGCAAGCAGGGGCACGGCGAGCCGAACCCGTCGTGGATCCCGGTGGGCAACGAGGTGACCCGCCGCATCGCCGAGAAGATCGACGGCGTTGCCGGCGGCACCTGGGGCGAGCTGTTCAACATGCCGCTGACCGCGCATTTCCTGGGCGGCGCGGTGATCGGCGACAGCCCCGAACGCGGCGTCATCGATCCCTATCACCGCGTCTACGGCTACCCGTCGCTGCTGGTGGTCGACGGCGCGGCGATCTCGGCGAATCTGGGTGTCAACCCGTCGCTGTCGATCACCGCGCAAGCCGAGCGCGCCGCCTCGCTGTGGCCCAACAAGGGTGAGGTCGACCAGCGGCCGCTGCAGGGCGACGACTACCAGCGGCTGGACCCGATTCCGCCGATGCACCCAGTGGTGCCGGCCGATGCGCCCGGCGCGCTGCGCTGGCTGCCGATCGACCCGGTGAGTTCGGCCGGCTAGCTCGCGATCACCTCGAGTGGGGCGCCCTTGACCACCATGCTGCGCTCGCCGTGCACGTTGACCGGCACGTCGCCCATCAGGGTGACCCGGTGCATCAGGCGCTTCTGGTCGTCGTAGTCGTCGATCGCCCGGTGCTGGGTCGCGCGGTTGTCCCAGATGGCGACATCACCGGTTTCCCAGTGCCAGCGAATGGTGTTCTCGGGCTTGGTGATTCGCTTCTGCAGCAATTCCAGCAGGGCGCAGGACTCGTGGCTGTCCAGGCCGACGAAGTTGCGCACGAAGTTGCCCGCGATCAGCGCGCGCTCACCGGTCTCCGGATGCACCCGCACCACCGGGTGCTTGGTCTGGAACTCCTGCTTCTCGAACGCCTGCCGGAACGCCCGCTGGGCGTCGCTCATCGACAGGACCGCTTCGGCGGTCACGTAGTCGTAGCGGTTGCTGTGCAGCGCCCACAGATTTTCGACGAGGCACTTCAACGGCTCGGGCAGGTCGTCGTAGGCCGCGACCGTCGAGGCCCATAGTGTCGATCCGCCGTAGCGGGGCAGGGTGATCGCCCGCAGGATCGAGGCCGCCGGGTAATTCGCGGCGAACGTCACGTCGGTGTGCCAGCGGTTGGCCTTGCCATAGTCGGAGTTGATCGGGGTGACGACCGGCGCGCCTTTGGCCGCGAGCGCCCCGGCGGCCGGATGGCCGACGGGCGTGCCCAGCAACCCACCGAATGCCAGCTGCTGCTGGTCGTCGAGGTGGTGCTGACCGCGGAAGAAGATGACCTTGTGGGTCAGCAACGCCCGGCGGATCTCCTCGACGGCGGCCGGGTCGAGGTCGCCGCCGAGGTGCACCCCGTCGACCCGGGCACCGATCCGGCTGCCCAGCTTGGTGACGGTTATCTGGTTTGTCATGTCTGTGGTCCTTGCCTGAAACTTCGGGTGTAGTCAGTTGACTAACCCAGAGTGTAGTCAAACGTATACAGATTCGGCAAGGGGATTTTCGCGCGACCGGCTCCCACCGCAAAGCGGCAGGTCAAGTGGGAAATTTGAAGTTCAGGACGCCGTGGAGTCAAGCGCGGCGGCGACTTCGTTCTGCTCCATCTCGGCCACCTCGAGGTAGACCTCGGCCACCTGGGCCAGTCGGTCGCTGCCCGGTTCGCGGGCCTGCAACAAAGACGCCAGCGCCGCCACGCTGCGGGCGGCAAAGATGTCGGCGACCATCACGGTGGGGGTGTCCAGCCAGGCGCGCACGCGCGCGACCAGCTGGGTGGCCAGCACCGAATCTCCGCCGAGGCCGAAGAAGTCGTCGTCGGCGCTCACCGTCTCGACCCGCAGCAGACCGGCAGCGATATCGGCCAGCGCCCGTTCCAGAGGTGTGGACGGCGCCCGCCGGGCGAACTCGGCGGTCCGTTCCGGTAGGGCACGGGCGAGCCGTTCGCCCGCGGCCTTCCGGTCGATCTTGCCGCCGACGGTGTAGGGGATCTCGGGGACCAGCACGATGAGGTCCGGAACCATGTGCGGCGGAACCAATCCGGCCAGCGCGGCGGTGAGCTGTGACGGTGTCAGCGCGGGATCGGTGACCCGGGCCAGCGCCGCCAGCTGCTCGCGCCCGGCTGCCGGGATCACCGCGGCGACGGCGCCGTCCACCGACGCCAGCCGATTGAGCGCTCCCTCGACTTCGCCGAGTTCGACCCGATACCCGCTGATCTTGACCCGGTGGTCGGCGCGGCCGACGAACTCCAGCGTTCCGTCCGGTAGGTAGCGCGCCAAATCGCCTGTGCGATACCACTTCTCGCCGTCATGCTCGACGAACTTGGCTTCGGTCAGGTCCGGCTGGCGGCGGTAGCCGCGGGCGATGCCGCGGCCGCCGACCCAGAACTCGCCGGGAACCCAATCGGGGCAGTCGGATCCGTCGGCGGCGACCACGCGGCAGCGGTTGTTCGGTAGCGGATGGCCGAACGGCACTGCGGCCCAATGCTTCGGCAACTCCGCGGGCTCGCAGATGGTGTTGTGGATGGCCGTCTCGGTGGCGCCGCCGAGTCCGGCGACGCGGACCCGCGGTGCCTGGGCACGCAGCGCACGCACCAGCTCGGTGCGCACCCAGTCGCCGCCGGTGGGCACCACGCGTACCGTCGAGATCCGTCCCGAGTTGACCGCGACCAGCATCTCGAGCCAGCCCGGCAGCCAGTGCAGGACGGTGACCCGGTGTTGTTCGATCATCTGGGCCCAGGCGTCGGGATCGCGCCGCTGTTCCTCGTCCACCACCACAATCGAGCTGCCGGCGCGCAGCATTCCGAAAATGTCCAGCACCGAGATGTCGCATTCCAGGGTGGACAGCGCCAGGCACCGATCGCCGGCGCCGATCTCGAAGTGGGAGTTGATGAACTCGACGGTGTTCATCGCGGCGTCATGGCTGACTTCCACGCCCTTGGGTTCACCGGTGGAGCCCGAGGTGAACAGCACGTAGGCGACGTCGGCCGGATCGGTGACGGCCGGCTGGGTGCCGGCGGCGACAGGCAGGCCCTGCGCGACGGCCTCCGACACCGTGAGCGCCGGCACCGCCACTTCGTCGAGCCCGGGGGTGCGGGGCCCGCACACCAGCGCCGAGTGCACACCCGCGCCGCCCAGGATGCGTGCGGCGCGATCGGCCGGCTGGTCGACGCCGATCGGCAGGTATACACCGCCGGCGGCGTGAATGCCCAACAGCGCCGGGATCTGCTCGGCGGTCTTGGGACCCAGCACCGCGACCGCGTCGCCGCGTCCCACCCCGCGTGCCCGCAACGTCGCACAGACGGCGAGGGCTTGTTCGCGCAACTGCGCGTAGGTCAGGTCGCCGAGGCTGCTGTAGACCGCGGGCGCGTCGGGCTGCGCGGCCGCACAGCGAAAGAAGCCGTCGTGCAACGCTTCTGCGCTCGGCGCCGTGGTCACGCCGTTGAGCTCGGCGCGCAGGGCGCGCTGTTCTTCCGGCAGCGCGGGCGGATCGGGTGCCTCCCAGGCGGCGTCGTCGCTGGCCAGCCGGATCAGCTCCGCGACGTGGTAAGCGAACATCGCCTCGGCCACGCCCGGCCGAAACGCGTCCGCGCGCACGTCCCAGTTGACCAGCAGGCCGCCGTCGAACGGGGTGGCCTGGGAGTCCAGCAACACCTGCGGTCCCTGCGAGATGTGCCAGACGCAGGCGCCGAACTGTTCGGTGACTTCGCCGTCGAACAGGTCGCCGAGTCCGAGCCCGCTGGTGAAGACGAAGGGCGCCAGCGTGGGCCGGCCGCGGTGCCGGGTCAGGTCGCGCAGGATCGACAGCCCCGAGTAGCTGGAGTGTGCGGCGCTGGCGTGCAACGACTCCTGTAGCACGCGGGACCGGGCCGCCGCGGTCGGCGCTGCGGTGAGGTCGACATCGAGCATCAGCGACGTGGTGAAGTCGCCGACGAGTTTGTCGACGTCGGCATGGAACGGCTCGCGGCCGAACATCGGCAGGTTCAGCAGGAACCGCGAATTGGTGGACCAGCGCGCCAGCGTCCCGGCGTAGGAAGCGGCGATCGCCATCGCCGGGGTGATGCCGCGCCGGTGGGCCGCGGCCAGCAGCGCCTCGCGAATATCGGCGTCGAAGTAGTGCCAGAGCCGGATGTTGCGGCGCGGATTGGTCTGTTCGGAGGCTGGCACCAGCGGGGGCGACGGCGGTTCGGGCAGGTCGGGCACCCGCTCGGCCCACCACTGGCGGTCCGCCTCGGACACCGGGGTGGCCGCCGTCAGCGCGGCCCGGTACTCCCGATAGGTGTAGCCCAGCTCGGGCAGCTCGCCGCCGCGATAGAACACGGCCAGGTCGGCCATGAAGTTGCGGTAGCTGACGGCATCGGCGGCCGACATGTCCATGTCGACGTGCAGGCGGGTGCGCCCGCCGGACATCAGTGTCAGCGCGATTTCGAGCACCACGCCCTGCAGGATCTGGTGCGATTTCGTGTCGCGGATCTCCTCGAGCCGCCGCTCGGCCGAGGCGGCGTCGAGCTCACGCAGGTCGATCACCTCGACCGGCAGCGTGCGGTCGGTGATCCGCTGGGTGCCGTCGGGCAGGATCTCCACCCGCAGCATCGGATGACGGCGGGCCAGCGCGGCCGCCGCGACACGCAGCCGGTCGGGGTCCACACCGGTGCCGTCGAACTCCACATACAGGTGCGGGGCCACGCCGCCGAGCGCCTGTTCCTCGTTGCGGCCCAACCACAATGCGTGCTGGATGGGAGCCAACGGGAAGGTTTCGCCCCCATCGTCGTCGGCGGCCTGGGGTGCCTCGTCTTCGGTCGCGCTGTCGCACAGCGCCGAGACCATCCGCGTCCACGCGGAGACGGTTGGGCTCTCGGCCAGGGCGGCGAAACCGATGTCGATGCCCTGCCGGCGCCACCGGCCGGACAGCGACATCATCCGGATCGAGTCGAGTCCGGAGGCGATGAGGTCGGCGTCGGGGTCCACTTCGTCGGGGGCGACGCCGAGGAGTTCGGCGACCTGCTCTCGGACGCTCAGTGAGCTTGTCGCGCCGCGACCCATTGTGTGAAACCTCTCAGCAATTAGTGAAGGCTGCCCTAACTATGTGGAGGCTACCCTATATTAGGCTTCTCTCAGGTAACTTACCCCCGGAAGGGCCGCCAACCGCGATGAGCACCGGATTTCATCCCGACGCCGAGGTCGGACGACACGAAAGTGTGGACCTCGCAACGGGATTCGTGCCGTTTCCGAGCGACAGGGCGGACTCCTATCGGCGGGCGGGCTATTGGGCCGGGCTGCCCTTGGACTCGATATTGCGCGAGGCCGCGCACCGCTGGCCGGACCGCTGCGGCATCGCGGATGCCCGCGTCAGCTACACCTTCGCCGAATTCGACGCCCTGGCCGATCGCATCGCCGGCGGCCTGATCGAGCTCGGCTTCGTCGCCGGCGACCGGGTGCTGCTGCAACTGCCCAACTCCTGCCAGTTCGCGTTGGCGCTGTTCGGGCTGTTGCGGGCCGGTGTGGTGCCGGTGATGTGCCTGCCCGGCCACCGCACCGCCGAACTGAACCACTTCGCCGGCGTCAGCGGCGCGGTCGGGATGATCATCACCGACAAGGCCGGTGGCTTCGACTACCGCGACATGGCCGCGGCGCTGGTGCGCGAGCACCCACGGTTGACCAGGGTGCTGGTCGACGGCGACCCCGGCGACTTTCGGGCCTGGTCCGACGTCGCGAACCTCGCCGGCCCGGACGTCCGGGCAAACACGGCACCAGATCCGGGGCTGCCCGCGTTGCTGCTGGTCTCGGGCGGCACCACCGGCCTGCCCAAGCTGATCGCCCGGACCCATGACGACTACCGCTACAACGCGTCGGCCTGCGCGGCCGCGTACGGAATGACCACAGCGGACGCCTATCTCGTGGTGCTGCCGGCCGGGCACAACTTCCCGTTGGCCTGTCCGGGTCTGTTGGGTGCGATCACCGTGGGCGCCAAAACCGTATTCACCGACGACCCCAGCCCCGAGGCGGCCTTCGCGCTGATCGACCGCCACCAGGTCACCGTCACGGGGTTGGTCAATGCGCTCGCCAAGCTGTGGGCACAGGCGTGTGATTGGGAGCCCGTGCTGCCGACCTCGCTACGGGTGGTCCAGGTCGGCGGGTCGCGGCTGCTGCCCGACGAGGCCCGGTTCATCCGGGAGAACCTGACGCCGGGCATGCAGCAAATCTTCGGGATGGCCGAGGGGATGCTCAACTTCACCCGCCCGGGCGACCCCGCCGAGGTGGTGGACAACGTGCAGGGCCGGCCCATGTCGCCCGCTGACGAGATGAAGGTCGTCGATGAGAACGGCGACGAGGTGGCCCCGGGCGCCGAAGGCGAGCTGCTGGTGCGCGGGCCGTACACGATCAACGGCTACTACCGCGCCGGCGAGGCCAACGCGCGCTGTTTCAGCCCCGATGGTTTCTACCGCAGCGGCGATCGGGTGCGGATCTTCGCCGACGGCCCGCGGGCGGGATATGTCGAAGTCACCGGCCGGATCAAGGACGTGATCCACCGCGGTGGCGAGACCGTC
This sequence comes from Mycobacterium sp. pR1184, assembly GCF_041287235.1. NCBI lineage: Bacteria > Bacillati > Actinomycetota > Actinomycetes > Mycobacteriales > Mycobacteriaceae > Mycobacterium > Mycobacterium sp. pR1184. The sequence goes on from NZ_JBGGKR010000001.1 coordinate 538,499, forward strand.
TCGGCGTCCGACCTCGAGGAACACCTGCATGCCCATCCGGCCGTGGCCGACGCGGCGGCGGTCGCCTTGCCGGATCAGTACCTAGGCGAAAAGATCTGTGCGGCAATTGTTTTCAAGGGCACACCGTTCACCCTGGCCGAGCTCAACGGATTTCTCGACGGCCGCGGCGTCTCTGTCCACGCCAAGCCGGACGTACTGGAAGCCATGCATTCGCTGCCCAAAACCGCGGTGGGCAAGGTCGACAAAAAGCAAATCGTCGTAAGCCTGACCCGGGCATGAACGACGCTCCGACTGACATGACAGTGAATGGTGGCCCCGATGACCAACTTTCGGCATCGAACGTGAACCCGGAACCGATCGCCGTCATCGGCCTCGGCTGCCGGCTGGCCGGTGATGTCAGCACCGCCGAAGCGTTCTGGGATTTCCTGCTGGCCGGCGGCAGTGCGGTGCGCGAGGTGCCCGCCGACCGGTGGGAGCCCTATCTGTGGCGCGACCCGCGCAACGCCGCGGTGCTCAAGGACACCACCCCCTGGGGCACGTTCATCGACAACCTCGCCGGTTTCGACGCCGAGTTCTTCGGGGTCTCGCCGCGCGAGGCCGAACTGATGGACCCGCAGCAGCGGCTGGCCCTCGAGGTCAGCTGGGAGGCGCTCGAACACGCCGGCGTGCCGCCCCGGTCGCTGGCCGGCAGCGACACCGCCGTGCTGATGGGCGTCAACTCCGACGACTACGGCAAGCTCCTGATGGAGGACCTGCCCGGCATCGAGGCGTGGACCGGTATCGGCACCTCGCTGTGCGGGATCGCCAACCGGGTGTCACACCTGCTCGACCTGCGCGGCCCCAGCGTCGCGCTCGACGCCGCCTGCGCGGCCTCGCTGGTGGCGGTGCACCAGGCCTGCCAACTGCTGCGCTCCGGCGAGACGGCGCTGGCGCTGGCCGGTGGCGTCAGCGCGCTGATCGGACCCGGATTGACCCGGGTGCTCGACCAGGCCGGCGCGACGGCTCCCGACGGTCGCTGCAAGACCTTCGACGCCGCCGCCGACGGCTACGGTCGCGGCGAGGGTGCGGCCGTGGTGGTGCTCAAGCGGCTCGCCGACGCCGTGCGCGACGGCGACCGGGTGCTGGCCGTGGTCCGCGGCGGCGCGGTCGCCCAGGACGGCCGCACGGTCGGCATCATGTCGCCCAACGGCGCCGCCCAGGCCGATCTGTTCCGGCTGGCGTGCCGGTCCTCGGCCATCGACCCGGCCACCGTCGACTTCATCGAAGCCCACGGAACCGGCACTCCCACAGGCGATCCCGTCGAAGTGGGGGCGCTGGCGCAGGTGTACGGAGCCGCCCGGCCCGACGACGATCCCGCGCTGGTCGGGTCGGTCAAACCGAACACCGGCCATCTCGAGGGCGGTGCCGGCGCCGTCGGCCTGATCAAGGCCGTGCTGGCCCTGCACCACCGCAGGATTCCGCCGACGGCGGGCGTGCGCAACCTCACCCCGGCTGTCGACTGGGCCGGCAGCGGCCTGCGGGTGCCGACCGAGGCGCAGGACTGGCCGCGGCGGGCGGATCACCCGCGCCGGGCGGCGGTCTGCAGTTACGGCTACGGTGGCACCATCGCGCACGTGCTGCTCGAGGAGGCGCCGTCCGCGGCCGCGCGGGTATCCACGAAACTGATTGGGCCAGTGGCGATTCCGCTGTCGGGTCGTTCGGAGAGCCGGCTGTGTGCACAGGCCGCCGCACTGGCCGCGCACCTCGATCGCCGCGACATCTCGCTGACCGACGTCGCGGCGACGCTGTGGGCCCGCCGCAGCCATGAACCGGTGCGCGCGGCCGTGGTCGCCGACGGGTCCGAGGAACTTCTGGGCGGGTTGCGCACGCTGGCCGACGCGGGCCGCGACGCCGCCGTGGTGCGCGGCACCGTGCTGGCCGGTGCCGAAGACGGTGCGGTGTGGGTGTTTTCGGGGCACGGCTCGCACTGGCCGCAGATGGGCCAGGAGTTGCTGGCCGGCGAACCGGCGTTCGCCGCCGTGATCGACGCGGTCGATCCGGTCTTCGGCGCCGAACTCGGCTTCTCGGCGCGCGAGGCGCTGACCCGCGGCGAACTGGGCGGCACCGATCAGGTGCAGGCGCTGACGTTTGCGATGCAGGTCGGACTGGCCGCGGTGCTGCGTGAGCGCGGCGTGCGTCCCGCTGCGGTGATCGGACACTCCGTCGGCGAGGTAGCGGCCTGCGTGACCGCGGGAGTCTTCGACCTGGCGCAGGGGGCGGCCGTGGCCTGCTATCGCGCCCGGGGTTTCCGCAAGGTGATGGGCCAGGGCGCGATGGCGCTGGTACCGCTGCCGTTCGCCGATGCCCAGCAGCGGATAGGCGACCGCAGCGACGTCGTGGCGGCCATCAGCGCGTCGCTGACCTCGACGGTGATATCGGGCACGGTCGCGGCCGTCGACGAGGTGGCCGGCCGCTGGGCCGACGACGGCCTGATGGTGCGCCGCGTCAAGACCGACGTCGCGTTTCACAGCCCGGCGATGGACACGCTCACCGCTGATCTGGCGCGGCTCACCGGTGCGCTGCCGAAGCCATGGCCGGCCCGGATTCCGCTGTACACCACCGCGCTGGCCGATCCGCGGTCCTCGGCGCCGCGGGGACCGGACTACTGGGTCGCCAATCTGCGCGACCAGGTCCGCTTCGCCGAAGCGGTTTCGGCGGCGGCCGAGGACGGCCACCGGCTCTTCCTCGAGGTTTCGGCCCACCCGGTGGTGTCACACTCCATTGCGGAAACGTTGCTGCACTTGGATATCGAGGCGCACGCGGCCGTCGGCGTGCTACGCCGCGACCAACCCACCCGGCGTTCGATCGCCGCTGCGGTTGCCGCCTTGCACTGCCATGGCGCGCCCGTCGACCACGGGGTCACCGCGGCCACGCCGTGGGCCGGCGACCTGCCGGGCACCCAGTGGCAGCACCGCGACTTCTGGCGCATCCCGAGCGCGCCGCCCGCCGGCCGCGGTGTCCACGACGCCGACAGCCACACCCTGCTCGGGGGCCGACTCGACGTCACGGGCACGGTTCCTGCGCGAGTCTGGGAGACCCGGCTGGACATGTCGACCCGGCCCTACCCCGGCAACCATCCCGTGCAGGGCACCGAGATCGTGCCGGCCGCGGTGCTGCTCAACACCTTCCTGACGGCCGCGGGAACCGATCTGACCGAGGTGCATCTGCGCACACCCGTTGCGCCGGGCCGCACCCGCGACGTGCAGGTGGTGCTGCAGGATCAAGCGCTGGCGATCGCCACCCGACTGGTCGACGAGGACGGTTCCGACGTCGGCGGCTGGCTGACGCACTGCACAGCGGTCGCCGCCGCCACCGATGGCCGCGAGGTGCCACGGCTGGACGAGACCGCGATCCGGGTCCGCTGCACCGAGCAGTTGCCGCCGGACAGCGTGGTGGACAAACTCGCGAAACTCGGTGTCGCCGAGATGGGTTTCGGCTGGGAGGTGGTCGATCTGTGGGCCGGTGACGGCGAATTCCTGGCGCAGGTGCGGGCCGAACCGGACGGGTCGCATCCCTCGACGTGGGCCGGGCTCCTCGATGCGGCCACCTCGGTAGCGTCCACGGTATTCGACGGAGTGCCCCGGCTGCGCATGCCCGCTCGCATCGAGCGGGTGAGAGTCGTTGGCAAACAGTCCGATTCGGTGCTGCTGCACGTTCGCCGTCGCGATCAGGGCACCAGCACCGACGTGACCATCGCCTCGCTGACCGGGCGGCCGCTGGTGCAGGTCACCGGCATGACGTTCGAGGAGCTCGAGAACAGCGGCGGCGACGTAGCGCGGGTCGTGCATCGAATCGACTGGAAGTCAACATCATTCGATGTCGAAGCCGTGCCCGCCGACGTGGTGCTGGTAGGCGGCGATCCGGCCGTCCGCGCTTGGTGCGAACGCGACCTGAAAGCCGCCGGCGTCGCCCACCGGGTGTGTGCCACGCCCGCGGACATCCCCGCCGATCTCGACTCCGAGTCCGTCGTGCTGGTGTTGCCCCGCGCCTCCGAGAGCCCGCTCGAAGCCGTGGACACGGTGCTGGAAGCGCTTAAAGCGCTTGTGCGCCATGACAGCTCGGCTCGTCTGTGGACCCTGACCCGGGGTGTGCACGAGGGGACCGATGTGAGCCGTTCCCCACTGTGGGGCTTGTCGCGGGTGGCCGCCACCGAGCATCCCACGCTGTGGGGTGGCGTGCTCGATCTCGCCGAGGACCGGCTGCCGCTAGGTGTGCTGGCAACGCTCAGCGGCCACGCTGTGGTGGTGGTTCGCGGCGGCGCCGCACTGACCGCCCGGATGGCCAGCATCGTCGGCGCGGCCGGACCGGCGATGGAATGCAGCCCGGCCGGCACCTATCTGGTCACCGGTGGGACCGGCGTGCTGGGCCTGCGTATCGCCGAGCGATTGGCGGATCTGGGTGCGCGCCGCGTGCTGTTGTTGTCGCGATCCGGCCTGCCGGAACGCGCACAGTGGGCGAGCGCGGACAATCAGGCGCAGATCCGCGCCGTGACCGCGCTAGAGGAGCGCGGGGTCTGGGTGCACTCGGTCGCCCTGGATATCGCCGCCGCTGGTGCCGCCGACGAACTGCGCTCGGTGCTGGCCGGCCTGCCGCCGGTGCGTGGCGTGATTCATGCCGCCGGCGTGGAAGCCGGTGTGTTCCTGGCGAATACGACGATCGACGAGATCGCGATGACCATGCATCCGAAGGTCGACGGGGCGCTGGCCCTGCACGAGATGTTCCCGCCGGGCGAACTGGACTGGATGGTGCTGTATTCCTCCTGCGGATACCTGGCCGGCTTCCCCGGGCAGGGCGCCTACGCCTGCGGCAACGCCTTCCTGGATGCGCTGGCCCGGCACCGGCGTGGTCTCGGCGATGTCACGACGAGCGTGGCCTGGACCGCCTGGCGCGGTCTCGGTATGGGATCGGACTCGGGATACGTTGCCGCGCAACTGGATGCGCTGGGCATGGACACCATCGGCTCGGACGACGCGCTGCGTGCCCTGGATATCGCGATGCGGTCGCAGGAGGCCAACCCGGTGGTGCTACCGGTGCTCCCGGAGGCCGCGTCGGTGCCGATCCTTGCCGACATCGCCGCCGCGGTCGCCGCGGATTCGGTTCTGCCGCATCAGGATTTCGCGGTGGTGGGACCGGGCGACATGGACACCGAGGAGTGGGTGAGCCAGCAGGTGCTCACGGCGGTGGCCGCCGAACTCGGCCTGCCCGCCGACAGCGTCGATGCCCGGATGCCGCTGGTCGAAATCGGCGTGGACTCGATCATGACGGTGGCGCTGCGGCGTCAGCTCGAGAAGCAGACCGGGCTGGCGTTGCCACCGACGCTGCTGTGGGAACATCCCACCGCGGCCGCGGTCACGGCACGCATCGTCGAGCTACTCGACAACGAGATCGCTTCCGCCGCAACCGAAGACGGTGCACCGGTGGTGTAACCGCCGTCAGTTGCCCCCGAGCTGGTGGGCCTGTGTGCGTCGGTGCGTGGGCTCGCAACCGGGCGGTTGCGGCGGTGCCGGGAGCAGTGCTTTGCGCTGACGCACCGCGATGGTTTTCGGCGAGTCCGTCTTGAGCACGAGTTCTTCGCCGGCGTGCCGGATGGCCAGTTCGCCGCTGTCCCCGTCGGTCAGGGTGTAGGTGACGTCGTTGTGGTTGGCGTCGACCATCAGCCGGAAGGCACGCCACCGCACCCGGAACCGCAGCCGGGTGATGCCGTCGGGCAGCGCGGGATCGATCTCCAGGATGCCGTCGTCGTCGCGCAGGCCGCCAAAGCCCGCGACGATCGCCATCCAGGCGCCGGCCAGCGATGCCATGTGCAGCCCGTCGCGGGTGTTGGAGTGCAGGTCGCGCAGATCGATCAGTGCGGCCTCGTAGGCGTAGTCGTGCGCCAGCTCCAAATGCCCGACCTCCGCGCACATCACGGCCTGGCAGCATGCCGACAGCGACGAGTCGCGCACGGTGCGCCGCTCGTAGTAGTCGACGTTGCGCGCCTTCTGCTCGGGCGTGAATGCGTGGCTTTGCCACTGCATCGCCAGCACCAGGTCGGCCTGCTTGATCACCTGCGCCGGGTAGAGCCGCACATACGGTTCGTGCAGCAGCAGCGGATATTTGTGCCTGTTCTCGAAATCCCACTCCGCGAACTTGGTGAAGCCCTCGCACTGCTGATGGACACCGAGCTCTTCGTCGTAGGGAATGTGGACCGCGTCGGCCGCGTCGCGCCAGGAGGCCGTCTCCTCGTGGGTGACGCCCATCGCTTCGGCCGCCTCGGGGTGACGGTTGCAGGCATCGGCGGCGACCACCAGGTTGTGCGCGGCCATCAGATTCGTAAAGACGTTGTCGCGCACGATCGCGGTGTACTCGTCGGGCCCGGTAACCCCCTCGAGGTGCCAGACGCCGTGGCGGTCATGGTGTCCGAGCGACATCCACAGCCGCGACGTCTCGACCAGTACCTTCAGCCCGCAATCGGCCTCCAGCGACTGATCGCCGGTGACGACGCGGTAGCGCTCGAAGGCCATCGCGATGTCGGCGTTGATGTGGAAGGCCGCGGTGCCGGCCGGCCAGTAACCGGAACACTCCTGGCCGCGGATCGTCCGCCACGGGAAGCTCACGCCCTCGAGGCCGAGTTCTTTCGCGCGGTCCCGGGCCATGTCCATCGTCGACGCCCGCCAGCGCAACGAATCGGCGACCGCGTGCGGCAGCGTGTAGGTGAGCACGGGAAGCACGAAACCCTCGGTGTCCCAGAACGCGTGGCCGTCGTAACCCGTTCCGGTCAGACCCTTGCTGGGGATGGCGCGCCGCTCGGCGCGGGCGCTGGCCTGCACGAGGTGAAAGAGCCCGAACCGCACCGCTTGCTGGGATTCCGAGTCGCCCTCGACCTCGACGTCGGCGTTTTCCCAGAAGTCGTCGAGGAACTCGCGCTGGGCTTTCAGCAGCCCGTCCCACCCGCTGTAACGGGCGCTGTGCAGCGCGGCGGCGACCTGGTCGCGCAGCGCGGGCCGGGACCGCTGGCTGGACCACCCGTAGGCCAGGTATTTGACGATGCGCAGCTTCTGGCCGGGGCGCAGCCCGCAGATGACGGTGGTGCGCGCCAGGTCGGGACTCGCGTCGTTGGTGACCTCGACCCGTCCGGGCACCTCGACGATGTGATCCATTCCCGCGGCCATCATCAGTTGGCTGGCCCGGGTCCGGTGCATCAGCAGCGCACCGCAGTCGGTCTCGTCGTGTTCGACGGCCTCCAGCGGGCTTTCCAGTATGGCGGCCACCCGGGGGTCAGCTGACGTCGTCGGCTGATCCTCGTTGGTGACGAGCTCGGATTGCACCGTGACGCGGACGAATTCGTCAACCGCTTCGACGCAGTACTCGATGGCGGCGACGCTGCGGTGTGCCAGTGAGACCAGCCGGGTGGAGGTCAGTTTGACTTCCTTGCCCACCGGCGAACGCCAGTGCGCGTTGCGGGTCAGCGTTCCGGCCTTCAGGTCGAGAACCCGTTCGTGGGAGACGAGTTCGCCGTAGCGGACATCGAACGGCTCGTCCTCGACGAACAGCCGGATGATCTTGCCGTTGGTCACGTCGACGACCGTCTGACCGGCCTCCGGGTAGCCATAGCCGGCTTCGGCGTAGGGCAGCGGCCGAATCTCGTAGAACGAGTTCAGATAGGTGCCCGGCAGGCCGTACGGTTCGCCCTCGTCGAGGTTGCCGCGCAGCCCGATGTGCCCGTTGGACAACGCGAAGAGCGATTCGGACTGGGCGATCAGGTTCAGGTCGAGCCGCGTCTCGCGGACCACCCAGGGTTCGACGGGGAAGGCTTCCTGGGTGATCATGCCTGCAACAATTCTGCGAGGTCGGTGACCACGACGTCGGCGCCGCTGCGACGGAGATCCTCGGCCTGGCCGACTCGGTCGACACCGACCACGTAGCCGAAGTTACCGGCATGACCTGCTGCCACACCCGACAGCGCGTCCTCGAACACGGCGGCCGCGTCGGGAGCGACGTCGAGTAGCTGCGCGCCCCGCAGATAGGAGTCGGGTGCGGGTTTGCCTTTGATGTGTTCCTCGCGCAGCGTCACCCCGTCCACGCGTTGCTGGACGAAGCGCTCCAGGCCGGTGATTTCGAGCACCTCGCGGGTGTTGGCACTCGACGACACGACGGCGATGCCCAGGCCCGCGGCCGAGACCGCCTCCAGGTAGCGCCGCGACCCGTCGAACACCTCGACGCCGTCTCGCTCGAGCACCTTCTGGAACATATCGTTCTTGCGATTGCCCAAGCCGTAAACGGTTTCGGCGTCGCCGGAGTCGTCGTGATCGCCGTCCGGCAATTCGATTCCGCGGCTGTGCAGAAACGACCGGACCCCGTCTTCGCGCTTCTTGCCGTCGACGTATGTCCGGTAGTCCGCGGCGGCATCGAAGGGCACGAACTTCTCCCCGGTGCGCTCGGCTCGCTGGGACAGGTAAGCGTCGAACATGGCCTTCCAGGCCTTGGTATGCACGCTTGCGGTGTCGGTCAGCACCCCGTCGAGGTCGAACAGGCAAGCACGCACCTTCTCTGGCAGACCCAGCACAAAGGATCCTCACTGTAGGGAGTAGTTGGGCGATACCACTCCACCATGCTTGACCGCAGGTCGCCAGCGATCCCACATACTTGCCACCCGCCGGACGATGCGGCTCGCTTCGGTCGGCAGAGTCTGTGGACAAATCCGTGACTGTGGATAGGGACGCGAGGTGTGTGCGGCGCGGACTTGAGCGGCCGGGATTTGTCGTACTTGTTGGCGATGATGTCGTTATGTCCTCGACCGGCTCGTCTAGTGCCGTGGAATCGCGCCCGGCGGATCGCCTGGGGGTGTTGTTCGAGGAGTTGGCGGAGTTGGCGGGTCAGCGCAATGCCATCGATGGGCGCATCGTAGAGATCGCCGCCGAGATCGAGCGCGACGAACTGTGCGGAATGACGGGGGCGCGGTCGGTGGCGGCGTTGCTGGGCTGGAAGCTCGCCCTGTCCTCGGCCAACGCCCACACCATCACCACCGTCGCGCGTCGGCTCGAGGAATTCCCGCGCTGCGCGGCGGGCATGGCCGAGGGTCGGTTGTCACTGGATCAGGTCGGGGTGATCGCGGCGCGGGCGGGTCAGGGATCCGATGCGCACTATGCGGAGCTGGCCTCGGTCGCGACGGTCAGCCAGTTGCGTACCGCGGTCAAGCTGGAACCGCGACCCGAACCCGATGCTGCCCGGCCGGACCCGCAGGCCTCGATCACCCAGACCTCGGACGAGGAGTTCACGTGTTGGCGGATCAAACTTCCGCACCTGGACGCGGCGAAGTTCGAGGCGGCACTGGCCTCACACCGGGACGCGCTTTTCGCCGAGTGGAAACGCGATCACGCCGAAAGTGACCCCGCGCACAGGCCGCCGTTGCCGGGCACCGTCGAGGCGTTGATGCGCCTGGTCGAGACGGGATGGGACGCCGAAGCGGCCCGCCGCCCGCACGGGCAGCACACCACCGTGGTCGTGCACCTCGACGTGCAGCAGCGTGCCGCCGCACTGCATCTGGGCCCGTTACTCACCGACGCCGAACGCCAATACCTGACCTGTGATGCCACCTGTGAAGTCTGGTTCGAACGCGACGGCGAGCCCATCGGCGCCGGCCGCACCACCCGGGTGATCAACCGGCGGCTCCGTCGCGCCCTCGAGCACCGCGACCGCAGCTGCGCGGTCCCCGGATGCGGTGCCACCCGCGGTCTGCACGCCCACCACCTCCGGCACTGGGAAGACGGCGGCCCCACCGAACTAACCAAGGTCAACTGTCGCTAAACTACCCTCATGGCGAAAGCGAAAAACCCCGGTCAACGCGCCGCGGTGCAGTCAGCGGCGATCTACGCCCGCATCTCCGCCGATGCGGAGGGCACCGGGCTGGGGGTGGCCCGGCAGGTGCAGGACTGCCGCAAGTTGGCTTCCGATCGGGGCTGGCCGGTCGGCGATGAGTATGTCGACAACGACGTCTCGGCCTATTCGGGTAAGCCCCGCCGCGAGTACGCCCGCATGCTTGATGACCTGAAATCTGGTGCGCGGGATGCGGTGATCGTCTACAACCTCGACCGGCTGCACCGTCGCCCGGTCGAGTTGGAAGACTTCGTCACCCTGTGTGAGTCGGTCGGGGTGCGCGATGTCGCCACCGTGACCGCCGACATCGACCTCGGCAACGATGATGGGTTGTTCATGGCCCGGATTTTCGCCGCGTTCGCCGCCAAAGAATCCGGCCGCAAATCCGCCCGTATCCGCCGCAAAATGCTGCAGAACGCCGAACAAGGATTGCCGCACGGCCCGGCGCGCCCGTTCGGCTACGAACCCGACAAGATCACGATCCGCCCCGCCGAAGCCAACGTGATTCGAGAGATGGTCGACCGCTACCTGGCCGGGGCCTCGATCCGATCGTTGACGATCTGGCTCAACGATGCGGGTGTCGTCCCGCCCGCGTCCACGTCTTGGCAGACCACCACCGTCCGCCACATTTTGGCGTCGGGACGTATTGCCGGGCTGCGCGAGCATCACGGCGAGGTGATCGGCCCGGCAGCGTGGCCGGCGATCATCACCCCCGCCGAGCGTGACCGCATCCTCGCCCGTATCACTGCCCGGGCGGTAACGAAGACGCGCGCCCCACGCACCTACCTGCTGTCGGGGATGCTGCGCTGCGGACGCTGCGGGAACCGGTTGTTTTCCCAAGCCCGCCACAACAATCCGACCAACCGAGTGCGCCGCTACGTGTGTTTGAAAGGCCCCGACCACGGCGGCTGCGGACGACTCACCGTGGTCGCGCAACCCGTCGAGGAACTGCTGACTGACGCGGTGCTGACCCGGCTGGACTCCCCGCAGCTGGCCGACGCCCTGGCCGGGAAAGCCAGAGTCGACGCCGATGTCGCCGCCTTAGCGACCCAGCTGGAAGCCGACCAGGCCCGCCTGGATGAACTGGCCGCACTCTATGCCGACGGGGCGGTATCGGCGCGGGAATGGATCACGGCCCGCGACCCCATCACCGACCGCATCACCCAAACCCGCCGCGCCATCGCTACCGCCACCGACACCAGCTCCGTCGTGGACTTGGTGGGCACCGGCGAGGTGCTGCGCGGCCAATGGGACGACCTCGACATCGACCGCCAACAAGCCATCATCAAATCAGTGCTCGATCACGCAGTGATCGCTGCGGGCACCCCCGGATCCCGCAGCCTTGACATCAACCGAGTTAAACCCCACTGGAAGGTATAGCGGGCAACGACATCTTGGACGTTGCAGCGTTCTGAGGCAGATCGGCAAACCTGGACACACGCCTATGACCGCGGTGATTCCGGAGAAATCTGATCGCCGTGCGCGTTGTTGCGCCACCTCCGAGCGCGACCGGCCACCGGCTCGAAGTCACCTCGTTGTCGGCGCGGCGCTATAGCGTCGAAAGTGCCGACGATAGGATCACGGCACAGATGACGTTATAGGGCTTGAGGGAGGCTGAGATGGCACGTGGAGACCTCCTGCTTGACCTCGTGGAGGCCGAGCGCCGCGGCGACCGGGATCGTTTCCGAATCCTCGTTGAGGCTGTGATCGCGGAGGAACGCGCCAATCAGCACCACCTGCTCGCTGATCGCCTATCCGAGATCATTACCACCACTGGGCAGGGTCTGGTCCGGGACGATCGTGCCGCAGCGATTCGCGACCTTGTCCATGAAGTGGTGCCGAACCGGCGGTTGGACGACTTGGAACTCGCCCCAGTTCCCAGGCGCGTTGTGTCCGAGTTGATTGAGGAGCAGAAGCGCGCTGAGCTCTTGCGCAGCTATGGGATTGAGCCACGTAACAGGCTGCTGCTGTCCGGACCGCCGGGTAACGGTAAGACCAGTGTCGCTGAAGCGATCGCCGCCGAGTTGATGCTCCCGTTCTACGTGATTCGCTACGAAGGGGTCGTGTCAAGCTTCCTTGGCGAGACCGCCGCCCGACTCGACAGCGCCTTCGAATTCGCCCGAAGTCGCCGGTGTGTCTTGTTTTTCGATGAACTCGACACAATCGCCAAGGAGCGCTCCGACGCACACGAGACAGGCGAGATCAAACGGGTTGTTTCCACGTTGCTGCTTCAGATTGACGGGCTCCCAGCCCATGTGCTCTTCGTTGGTGCGACCAATCACAGCGAATTGCTCGACCGTGCGGCGTGGCGGCGTTTCCAGATTCGCGCCGAACTCGAAGCGCCCAGTCGCTCCCAAGCCACCCGGTTCCTGGAGCGGCTGGCCGCGCGGCTAGGTGGCGACTTGGGTTTTACTCCGAGGACACTCGCAGACAAACTCGCCGGGGCGAGTTACGCCGAACTGGAGGAGTTCGCGTTGGACGTACGTCGTCGGGCCGTACTGGAGTTACCGGACAACAACCTGCGCCGCATCGTTCAAGAACGGCTTGAGCACCGACGTGGCCAGGCCGCCGAGTGACCGGACAGCTTCGTCCCTTGCTGGCTTTCGGGCCGCCGGTCGTCTCTGAACGCCCGACCCAATCCCCGCGGGACATGCCGCGCCTGTCCAAACCTGGTGCGGGCCGGCAGGGAGAGCGTCTGACACCGCTATTCCGCGAACTGGCCGCAGCATTCGACGCCGAGCGTGCGAGTCTGGGCGCGGATACCCCTGACGAGGTCGATCCCGCCTTGGTTGTCGTGTTCGACCTCGCAGGCAGCATCAAAGATTTTCGTAACGCCATCAACCAGATCGACGGATTGGAATTCCTCTCGGAGCTGCTCGGCGACCGAACCGATCCCGACGACGACTTCTACATGACCGAACGCGATGTGGGTCGTACCGACAAGCCCGTCTCACATTCGCTCTATCTCGTGATGTCGAACGCCAGGGCTATCGACGAATTGCTGCGGCTGTTCGCTTTGTGGCAGCACGATCCGTCGATGTCGTTCGAACGCGGGCTAGGGAAGTTCAAGAGCGCATTCCAGCAGTTAACCGCAATCCGCCGCTGGGGGCCTGAGGACCGAATCCGCGAGACCGGCCTGCGGGAACGATGGGAGGAAACCCTCCAGGTCGTGGGCGAGGCCGTGAGCACTGTGCTGGTCGAAGCGGAGCTGTGGTATCGGCGGGACGCTGCCCAGCGCACAACAGCCGAGTCGCATGTGGCGCAGATCATAACAACGAGCGGCGGGCGCATCCTCGACCGCGCCCAGATCGCCGACATCAGCTATCACGCACTGCTGGCCGAGTTGCCCATACAGCAGGTTCACTCTGTACTTAACGATGGTGCCGAGTCGATCCGGCTCCTCACCACTGACGAGGTCATGTTCGTCAGTCCGTTTATCCCGATGAGTGTCACGCCGCCCACTCTCGACCCTGTCGCGGCTGTGCAACTGCCGCCCGGTGAGCGCGTCGATGGGCTTCCTCGGATCGCGCTGATGGACGGGCTGCCATTCTCGAATCACGCCGTATTGGCTGGCAGGTTGTTGGTCGATGACCCCGATGGGCTTGGCGAGGACTACCCGCTGTCTTCACGCCACCATGGCACCGCCATGGCGTCGCTGATCATTCACGGCGATCTGTCGGTGCCCGGTGAGCCGCTCGATCGACCGCTGTATGTGCGGCCCATCATGCGTCCCCACGAGCTTGCCGCAGGATCGGAGGAGGTTCTCCCGAACCGGCTGTTCACTGATCTGCTCCACCGAGCGGTCCGGCGCATCGTTGAAGGAGAGGCTGGCCGCGAGCCCACCGCCCCCAGTGTGCGCATCATCAACCTTTCTATCGGCACCCAGGCCAGAGCGCTAGTGCGGCGAATGAGTCCGGTGGGACACCTGCTCGACTGGCTAGCCCACACCTACAACCTGCTGTTCGTTGTCAGTGCGGGCAATCACCTCGACCCGATCACGATCCCTGCCGACTCCGCCAACGATCCCGTCACTGCGCGGGTCGCCGCCACACGTGCTGTTTACGACGCGACTCTCCTGCGAGGCATTCTTCCCCCAGGGGATGCACTCAATGTGCTCACCGTCGGTGCTACCCATGACGACGGCTTGGGCGAGATCGATATCCCCGACACCGTCTGGGATATCACGCAGCCGGGAGCGCCGGCCCACTACGGTGCGACCGGACCCGGTGTCGATCGCTCCGTTAAGCCGGACTTGCACCATGTCGGCGGCCGCGCGCTCTACACACGCCCGGTTACCGTATCCGGCGACGAAACGGTTGGCGTCGAGATCGCCCCCACCGCTACCACAGGCCCCGGTCTTCAGGTCGCAGCCCCTGGGCGGGCAGGAGCGACGAATAACACCGTGTTCACCACGGGCACGAGTAACGCCACCGCGTTGGTAACCCGTGAAGCCAGCCGACTGTTCGACATCCTCGAATCTGTGGTGCTCGGTCCTGAGGACACACCGTTGCCTGACGGGCAGTACCACCCATTGCTCGTGCGGGCGTTGCTCGCCCATGCGAGTAGCTGGGGTGAGTGGGATGCACGGCTCCGCCGCGAGCTCGGCCTGGATAATCAGCAGGCGCGCCGCCACTTGACTGCGCTCCTCGGTTACGGCCGAGTCGACGTCACGCGGCTCGGCACGGCCGCGACGAACAGGGCAGTGCTCCTCACCGGCGGGCTCATTGCACGCAACGAGCGTCACACCTACCAGCTGCCGATGCCGCCATCTCTGCGGTCACGCGCCGAATGGCACCGGTTCACGATCACCCTCGCATACATGGTGCCCACCGTTGGCCAGCTCACCCGGTACCGAGGCGCAAAAGTGTACTTCGCCACCCCTGACACGGATCTCGCTGGAGGGGACCGCACTGGCGCCGAGCACAACACCGTCAGGCGAGGCAGTCTTCAGCACGAGATCATCCAGGGCACAAGCGCAATGGTGTTCGGCGAAGGAGACGTGTTCCCCATCCATGTCGAGTGCATGGATGACGCTCAGCGACTCCGGGCGGGCAAGAAAGTTCGATACGCGCTTGTCGTTTCTGTCGAGACTGCCGAACGGACCTCAACCACCATCCACGATGAGGTGCGAGCCAGGCTGCGCGAGCAGGCCCGTGACCGTGCCCGCGGTCGGGTGCAAGGCTGACGCAAAACGACATATGGGCCGCGTGACACAACTGTCGCGACTGAGCACCCCGTGCGGACCGGAGCACATCTTTGGCGGTGCGGTGGCGCCGGATCCGACGCACGCCGGAACTGGTGATCGGGGCGCAACTACCCGCGTGGCGATCCCCCATCCTGTGTTTCCGGAGATGTGGCGCTCAACGGACTGTGCACCGCGCGGAGGCATCGCCCTGTGACGAACGGTTTGTCGCTGTAGCCTGGTCGCGGTCGAGCGTGTGTTTACTGACGCTTGGCGTCAAGGCTCAACCCCTGGGTTGACCGCGCGCGGCGTTGGCCTTGACATCAACTGTCAGCCAACGTGATTGCGCTGGTACGACCCAAGCGAAGAACAACGGAGACGCTGAGGCTTCTTCGTCCGCTCGGATGAGTCGGTTGTGGACTCACCGGAGCAGAACGGCGATGTCGGCAACAACAGCAGGGTTGGTGATGGTGACCGGTAGTTGTTGTCGCTCACAGGATTGGACAAGCCACGCCGTGAATTCTTCATGACTATAAGACTTTTCGCGCTGCCGTCCGGTTGCGTGCGCCTGGGGGCTAGCCATCGGGCACCTCGATAGCACCATCGCGCCGGTGATGTTGCCGTGCCTCGCGGGCGGTATGGCGCTGCTGGATGCGCCGCAGCGAGGCACTGATGATCAACGTGCGCTCACCGAGGCTGGTGTGGCCGGCGCGGTCGAACTCCCACGCCACCAGATCGTCATCAATAGCAGTGCTGCTGGAACCGGGAAACGATCCTGGATCACGTTGGTGTGCAGTGTTTTTAGAGTGTTGTTCGCGGGTCCAGGTGGCGCGCCGTTCACGTAGCGCGGTCATGGTGGTGGAGTAGCGCCGCGATTTGCTGGTGATGTGGCCACGGAACCCGAGGGTGTGCAGCCATCGCCTGATCCCGGATAGCCCGTTGTCGGCGAGCGCGCTGATGGTGGTCAGGATGGCGCGCACATGCTCGGACACCTCCAGGTCCGGTATGGCTTCGGTTGAGAGTCGGCGTGCGCTGATCCCGAGATCGGCCAACGACTTGGTGACGTATTTCGCGAGATAGCGCGCCACCCGCCGGCCCGACAGCGACCTATCCTGTGGCGAATTGTTCTGGGTTGAAGCGTAATTCATCGACTCGTTCGGCGCGGTGACGGGGTGGGTGTCGATCTGTGTGCCGAAGGCGATCGCCCGGACAGTGCCATCAGTACACGGATCGTCGACGGTGAGAGTGACGGTGCGGGCGGCGTGCTGGATGATGGTGGCGAGTTCGCCTGCGCTGATAGGCGATTCCCAATCGGTCTGATCCGGGTCGTCACGGCTGTTCTCGGAGGGGTCGAGGCGGATGAGGGCGTGGATGTGGGGGATGGCGCGGGCTTGCAGTTCGATGATTTTGATGAAGCTGACCCGCACCGCATCCGGGTCCACACCTGTGGATCTCAGTTCTTTGCGGAGGGCGCGTCGGAGGGTGATGGTGAAGCGGCGCCACAGTTCGGGTAGGTGCCAGGTGAATAACACGTGCCCGACGTAGTCGTAGCACTCCCGGCAGAGCGGCTGGCCCACCACGTCGTCGCCGTTGTCGTGGGCGGTGCTGCACCACAAGGGGTTTCCGTGCGGGCAGCGTCGGTAGCCGCCGAGGCGGTGGTGATCTCGGCACGCTGCCTTCTTGTCACTGACTTCCTTCGGTGCGGTGTGGACGGCCCCGAAGCTGGGGGCGGTGAGGGTGAGGAAGACTTGCGGGCGGTCGGCCACGGTGGTGGGCATGTCGTGGTGGCCACCGGCAGCGCCGGCATGGACGAGTTGCCAAGTGTCACGGGCGTAGAGGTCGGAGCAGGAGGGACAGATGTGGGCGCGGCGGTTGTTGCATCGCGTCCACACCACCCGCGCCCGCCCGTAGTCGTCGGCACCGACGAGTTGGATGGGGTGGGCGCAGAATCCGACTGATTCCGCGCGCCGCCACCATGATTCGTATCCCATCGAGGATGCGCGGCGCACCATCTCGTTGATCACCTTCGCGGTATCGACTGTGGCGGGCACTCCCGGTAGTGCGAGCTGCGCCGGCGGTGTCGAGTTATTCACCGCCAGCCTCGCTCGGGGTGTGGCCGGTGTCAGTGGTGCGCGACGGGCGGGTGCTGTTCGGGCGGCTGGCGGGGCGGCGGAAGCGGCGCGCGAGGGTGGTGATGTCGTGGTCGGTGACGTGGAAGGCCCGCACCCGCTGCGGCTGGGCGGTGCCGTCGATCAGCATGTAGCCGACACCGGGTGTGGTGTCGGGGATCCGGTCGCATTCTGCCCCGGCATCCCGGGCGCCTTGCCCCAGCACCATGGTGGTTTGGGTGGCTTCGGTCAGTCGCAACCCGATCCGCACGGTGAACAGCTGTCGTACCGGCAGGGTGTCTTTGGCCGGGTCTTGCACCGCGGCCACCACACTGATCCCCACCGCGCGGCCCTGAGAGAGCAGCAGACCCAGGAGTTGTTCGATTTCGATACGGATCTTGCGGTCGGTGACATAGGCGGTCAGTGCGGCGATCTCATCGATCACCACCACGAACAACGGCTCAGCCGGGGTCGGGGTGTGCAGGCGGGTGCGGCCGCGAAGCCGATTGGCGCGAGCGTGCATCACCGCCACGAGTTGGCGCAGCAACTCCAGGGTGGTGTCGGTGGCGTCGTGGGTGAAGACGGTGAACATGGGTGCCCCGGCCCCGAGTTCCATGCCGCCTTTCGGGTCGATGACACACAGCCGCACCAGCCCGGTCTTGACCGCTGGGGCGATGCCGGCGATCAGCGACCACAACACGCTGCCTTTCCCCGCGCCGGTGGCCCCGGCGATCAGCACATGATGACCCAATAGTGGTAGGTGCCAGCGGTGTCGGGTTTCGGTGATCCCCACCGCCACGGCCCCCAGATCCACCGGTGTCGCTGCGGTGGGCATCGGCAGACCGATGGGTTCGGCGAGCACGTCCCCGCGCATCAACGTGATCTTCAGTTCGCCGGGTGCAGTCGCGACGATGGTGATCCGGTCGGCGCGCCACGCGGCGGCCAGGGCGTCGGATTGTTTGTGCCAGTCGGCCGCCGATTGGCCGGTGACGATCCGCACCGCCAGCACATCGGTGGTTGTGCCGATCGTGATGGTGCGCAGGGTGGGGGTCAGGGTGCGGTCACCGAGGGTGGCGGTCAGGCCGTGCAGGGTGCAGGTTGATTCCCAGGTGCGGGTGTAGCGCGACCAGGTCAGCCACCGTCGGCGTACCGGTTCGGTCACCCAGGCCCGAAACCAGGCTGGGTCCAGCCATGCCCAGCTCACATACGCGACACCGAGCGCGACCGCGCAGACCACGCCCGCGCGGGGCCCGTGGGTGAGGCCGAGGGCGAGGCTGGCGATGACCGGGATGCTGATGGCCGGGAACAGCACCGCCCACCACAGCAGATACCCTGCCGCGGTGAACAGCGAGGTGACCAGATCCCCCAGCCAGTCATCGTCATTCGATTCAGTGTTGTTGGTGTTCTTCGTGTTTGATGCCATGACAGGCGCGCCCTTCCGTAAGTATTTGGTCGACAGAAGATCCCTGGGGTGGGGCGCGATGATCGGTCTCACCGCGCGCCGCACCGCTTGGGGGGTTACTTCTGCGGACGCTCCTGTGCACTGGGCGCAGCACTTGATGTGCCGGCCGTGATGGCGTCGGCGCGGAACGCCACCCCGCTGCGATCGCCTTGGGCCCACGGGATGGCTACCAGGCCAGCCACTGATACCGGTTGGGTGACTGTCACTTTCGGATCCCCGGCCACCGTGACATTGAGGACTTCACCGCCGGTGTCATCCAACGCCAACACCTGGGTGGCGAACAGTGGCATCCCGGTGGCGGTGTCGACTTTCGGGCTGCCGGTCTCGAAGTTCAGCCGCGGCTCCGCCGCCCGTGTGACGATGAACCGGGTTCCTGATGTATCGATTCTCAAACGCATTGTCCTACTGGTCCTTTCGTGAAATGACTGCGCCTGGTCGGGCGCTGAGCTCAGTTCACGTGGACACCACCGACGTTGCCAGGGACATCGAGCGGCATTGCCGACATCGCCGCGGACATTTCGGACATGGCACCGACATACCTACCGACATCGCCACGCAGCTACCGCCACCGCTGCGCGACGGTGGCATGGCAAACTGGAAGCCACGCGCTGGCGATAGACATAGACGACACGGAAAGATGTGCGCTGAGACGATGGACGATCACGACCAAGCCCAGGGCGCCGCGATCCCCAACAATCGCCTCATCCGGCGGCTGCAGGCCAAGGGACTGTCCCCACAGCGGTTCGCCACCGCGATGAGCGTGGATGTCAAGACGGTGCGCCGCTGGCTGGCCAACACCGACTACAACATCCGCGAGGACAACGCGCGGCGCGCCGCCACGCTGCTCGGCTGTACCCCGCACGATCTGTGGCCCAACCAATACCCGCCCTCGGCGGCGAGCGCACTGGCGACCATGTCACCGGCCAGTGGGCCGTTCACCGCGACCCTGTACGCCAGCCGCACCCAGCTACCGATCAGCGCGTGGCAGCAGCATTTCGCCGACGCCACCACCAGCATCGACATCCTCGTCCTGGCCGCCACGTTCCTGTTCGACACCCTCGACGGATTCCTCGACACCCTGCTCGACGCCGCCGCCCGCGGCGTGGCGGTGCGATTCCTCGTCGGTAACCCCGACACCGCCACCATGATCCTGCGCGGTCAGGAGGAAGGCATCGGTGAGGCCGTCATCGCCCGATGCCGCACCTCGGTCGAACTGCTCACCCCGCACGCCGGCACCCCAGGACTGGACATCCGCACCCACGACACCACGCTCTACACGTCGATCTTCCGCGTTGATGACGCCGTGATCGTCAACTTCCATATCTACGGCTCACCTGGGCGCAACAACCCGGTCCTCGTACTGTCCCGTCACCACGAACCTCGGCTCTGGGCCACTCTCGAACAGGCCTTCACCCAGGTCTGGGACAAGGCCACACCTCTGACGACGAAAGGCTGACACCTGTCGATGCGCACCGACTACTACAACGACCCGAACGCCCCCGCACCCAACAGTGTTGTCCCGTCCGCCTCGGCGATCGTCACTGACGAACACGGTCACATCCTGCTGATCAAACGCCGTGACAACACCCTGTGGGCACTGCCCGGCGGCGGACATGACATCGGCGAAACCATCGCCGACACCGCCGTCAGAGAGGTCAAAGAGGAAACCGGGCTCGACGTCGAGGTCACCGGGCTAGTCGGTGTCTACACCAACCCGCGCCACGTCGTGGCGTTCACCGATGGTGAAGTCCGCCAACAATTCTCCCTGCTATTCACGACCACGGTGCTCGGCGGTGAGCTGGCCATCGACGAGGAAAGCACCGACATCGCCTGGACCGATCCCGACAACATCGCCGGCCTGGATATGCACCCGTCGATGCGGCTGCGCATCGAGCACTACCTGCAACACCGCGACAGGCCCTACCTGGGCTGACCCACACAGGGGCTACAGCCAGTCGTGCACCCGTCCCACCGCCGCCAGCAACTCCTCGCGGCCAGCATCCACCGCCCGATACACCGGATCCTGCGGCCCATAGCGCGCCAACACGTCCCTGAGCCGGTCCTCCGCTGACACCGGCGACCCGTCGGGCCCGGTTGTCAAATCGCAAAACGTCAACGCATCCAGAACATCACGAGGCGGTTCGCCGAACTCCGATAGTCCTGAGACGCCGCGCTCGGATGCTTCCAGGTGCGCTCCGGTATGAAAGGCCACCAGGGAGGCGACCAGCTCGCCAAAACCCGTCGAGCGGACAAACACCGCGCCGTCCAGAGGATGAAACCCGGTCCGGCGCACCGAGGGGGCGTAACCGATGTCATGCAGCCATGCCGCCGCCACCAAACACTGCGCAGTCTCGCCATCGAAATGTCGGCCCAGCCGTTCGGCCGCAGCGGCCACGCCGCGCACATGCGCTAACCGCTGAGGCTGCCCGACCAGCCGTGCCTCGGCCTCCCGCCGTGCTCGCCGCGCCAGTGCCCCACTCATACCGGCCAGCCTACGAGCCCCACCTAAACGCCGCAGCGGCTACACAGCGCCAGCACACAGCGTCCACGCAATCGGGTCACCATCATCCGGCGGCTACCTGCGGTCTTCGCTTCGCTCCCTCTGCTCCCGTCCGCTGGCGCTCCCGTCCGCGCCGGTCGCTACGCTTCGCCCTCCGTCCGCCGCCAACCACCAGGTGATTCAAGAGGCCTGACCTGCGCGGTGATAAGTTTCCTTACTGCTATCAAGGATGAGACCACGCGGCCGCATCGTCCGGCCGAACTGTACATGTATTTCACCAAATCGTTCGAGAGCGCAGGCCTGCCGAAATGTAGGCAATTCGGCTCGCACCCGATTGGGAATCCCGGTCAATAGAGGTATGACGGGTATGGCTGAGCCGTCGGTAGCGCCATCGCTATACCGGTAGGTACAGTCGCTGAGTGACCATGACCGCAGCCACGGTTTCGGAAGACGAGGGCGCTTTGGTCGCTGCACTTCGCGCCGGCGACCATCGAGCTTTTGCTCGGTTGGTCGATCGTCACACTCCGGCGATGCTGCGGGTGGCACGTGGCTACGTGCCTAGTGAGCAGCATGCCGAGGACGTCGTGCAGGAGACGTGGATCGCACTCCTCAAGGGCTTGGACAGATTCGAGGGACGGTCGTCCCTACGTACTTGGCTTTTTACGGTTCTTGTCAATATCGCCAAGACTAGAGGGCTCAAGGAACGCAGGCACGTCGACACTCAGATCAAAGCGTTCACCGGCGGCACAGTTGACCCCGAGCGGTTCCGTGCTGCTGGCGACGAGCTACCCGGGCACTGGAAGGCGGAGGAGACACCGACGCCTTTCCCGGACACCCCTGAGGGCTCGGCTCTCAGCAGAGAACTCACCGAGGTCGCCAAGCGCAATCTCGATACCTTGCCTGAGCGTCAGCGCATTGTCGTGACGATGCGCGACATGCTCGGTCTCGATTCCGATGAGGTCTGTGCACTACTCGAGATCAGCGCTGCGAACCAGCGGGTACTGCT
This sequence comes from Mycobacterium sp. pR1184, assembly GCF_041287235.1. Lineage (NCBI taxonomy): Bacteria > Bacillati > Actinomycetota > Actinomycetes > Mycobacteriales > Mycobacteriaceae > Mycobacterium > Mycobacterium sp. pR1184. Next base: position 560,651 of record NZ_JBGGKR010000001.1, read on the forward strand.
TCATCGTGGCCGTGCGGTCATTCGAGAGGCTCTCGAAAATTACCTGAAAGATGCGTCGTGAACCCTCTCGATTGCAACGAGCTCGTCGAAATTGTCACTGCCTATCTGGACGGCTCACTCGACCTCGAAACGCGGGCGCGGTTCGACGAGCACCTGCTCGAATGCGACGGATGCGATAACTACCTGCAGCAGTTTCGGGTCACTATCAGCACGGTCGGCCGGATCCGTGAAACCGAGTTGGCACCGGAATTCCGCGCGCAACTACTTGAGGCTTTCAAGGATTGGCGGTGACACCCTTTTACAACCACAGAGTGCCACCTGCGGGCCAAATGAAGCAGTCCCGGCGCCTGGCAAGCACGCGCGATCGTGCGGGGATGGCGCCACAGTTGTTGGTAGGCGCTATTTGACTCGGGCATCGGCTTGCGAAGGTCGCAGCGGGCTTCGTCCCGAGTAACTTGACCAAACCTATTCGTGCGCAACTATTTGCATGCTTACGCTCTTGGTCAACGGCATTGGTGTATGGTGAGCCTCCCCAGTTTCAGTGGACACCCGAGATAGCGGGGCACGGGGTTCCGCTGGGAGGATGTGGGTATGTCCAGGACTCGTCGGTCGTTCACGGCGGAGTTCCAGGCTCAGGCCGCTCGGCGGGCGATTGATGGTGGCCCAGCCGGGCGCCGAGATCGGCCGGGAGCTCAATGTTCACGAGCACCTGTTACGTCAATGGGTGACGGCCGAAAGGCTCCGGGACGGCGCTGCCACCGATGCGCACAGGGTTCCACCGGACGGTGGCTGACCGCGATCGAGCGTGCCGAGTTGGCGCCCGGTTCCGTACGGGGATCGCCGAGAAGGAACGCGATATCGCGTTCGTGAGAAAAAGTATCGGCGTACTTTGCGGCACAGCAACGCAGTCGTTTCGAGCTCATCGCCGCGGGGTTCAGGCTACCTGTGGGCGGTTCCGGCGCGCCACGGTGCCCGGTCGGACGCGCATTCGCGCAAACTATCCTGTCACCACTTCTGTACCGGACATTAATCCGAACGACGCCAACGGGACGCAATGGGCTCATGCGATGAAGCGTTCGCGGCCCATGATCCGCGCTTCGGGCTCGTGGGTGGCTCAGCGGTCGCCGATGATGGAGGATGCTGGTGAAAGCTGGGAATGATTACTGTCACGGAGTCGCCCGGTGGTGCGAATGTCCACTTCGGAGCGGAGAGTGCGGTGCACTGGACACCTGCTGGCGATCTCCATGAGCCTGTCGCGTTGGATGGCGCTCAGTGGTCCCTGCAACATAATGTGGCGTTCAATGCGATCGATGAACCCTTTCGTTTTGTCGAGCCCGGCACAGTCCTGCGCGTGGACACGGGAATGGCGGGCATCGACAACCACGCTTTCCAGTGGCCATCGTTTGCGTTCGGCGTACATCCTGATCGTCATCGACGTACAGGCTCCCAACGCGGCGAGCAATAGGTCGTACGGGGTGGGGCCCATGTCGTCGCTGATCGGACGAGGTTCATCCGCAACAAGGCGGTGCGAGCCGACCGTGATGTCCTGGGTGAGACTTCCTGCATCACCCCGCTCTGCGACCCGTACGACACCGTCGTCACTAGGCGGAGGGCCGCTGCGAGTCAGAGCTGTGCTCGCATGGTGCTTCAGGTAACGGCCAGCCCAGGCAGCTATCACAGTAGCGGCGTACTCGGCGTCGTCGCGGCAGCTGAGCAGATGATCAGCGCCGTCAAGTGCGACAAAGGATTTAGGGTGCCGCGCGATGTCGAAGATCTCTCGGGCATTGTCGACTGAGACCACCTGGTCGGTCGGCGAGTGCAACACTAGGAGTGCAGCGTCGGCCGCTCGGATACGTTCCCGCTGGGGCTGTGCTGCGATGTCGTCGAGGAACTGCCGCTGCAGACGGAACTCGCGACCGGCGATAGATATAGTCGCCTCACCTGCCGCGATGTCGTCGCGTGACTGGCGCAGCAGGCCCGCTACGTGACCGGGATCTGCCGGTGTACCAATAACGGCAATGGCATTGACATCATTGATTCGCGACGCCGCCGCAAGCACCGCAGCCCCTCCGAGGGAGTGCCCAATCAGCATCGTTGGCGCACCGTGGCTCGCTCGCATGAAGTCGGCTGCACACACCAAGTCATCGACATTGGAACTGAAGCCTGTCGCGGCGAAGTCGCCCTCGGAGTCCCCCAACCCCGTGAAGTCGAAGCGTAGGACGCCGATACCACTGCCGGTGAGGGCACGAGAGATTCGCGCCGCAGCCGAGTTGTCTTTTCCACAGGTAAAGCAGTGCGCGAATACCGCCCACGTCGTGGGCGGCTGTTCTGGAGTCTCCAGCCGCCCAGACAGCGAACCGCTACTGCCAGCGAACGTCACGCGTTCTGAATTGCTCATCGGGACGACCTCCTCATCGCTAGAACTGGCCGGATGTGTCAGTCCGCCCGCGGTGTCCAGTTCCCGGTGGGCGGGGTCGTAAGCCCGACGAACGCAATACTTGTCCTTCCACTCGGGATCGGCTTGCCAGCAGACCCTGCACACACGGTGCTCCAGCGCGAGCATCGCCACGCTGAACCCTATAGCACTCTGCGGGACGGCCGAGACTTGTAACGCTTGACCGTCGTCCACACACTCATTGGTCGCATGTGATCGTACGAAGAAAACCTTGGCCGCGGCACACAATCCGGTCGACCATAAGAAAGCAGGATGAACGATGGCTGTCCAACTGTCCGAGGCACGCGTTCTCATCACCGGCGGAACTAGCGGAATCGGGCGGGCTGTTGCCGTCTCTCTGGCTAGTCACGGTGCCGTAGTGGCAGTGTCAGGCCGGAACGCGGAGCGTGGGCAACAGGTAGTAGGAGAGATCGAGTCCACGGGCGGCAAGGCCGAGTTTCTCAGCAGTGACCTGCACGACGCCGAATCCGCGAGGCTGCTCGCTGCTGAGGCTGTTACAAGGCTCGGCCATATCGACGTGCTGGTGAACAACGCCGGCATCTATCCGTTCGGACCAACCGAATCGATGACCGAAGAAGATTTCACCGCGGTGTTCAATCTCAACGTTCGCGTTCCGTTCTTCTTGGTAGCCGAACTAGCCCCCAAGATGGCCGAACGCGGCAATGGCGTGATCGTCAATGTCACTACGATGGTTGCCGAGTACGGAAACGTCGGAACCAGCCTGTACGGCGCCAGCAAAGCTGCGGTCGTATCCCTCACCAAAACGTGGGCAGCCGAGTACGGACCGCGGGGCATACGGGTCAACGCGGTCAGTCCAGGACCGACATTCACCGAAGGCACCGCAGCTATGGGTGAGGGGCTTCGCAGGCTGGTTGGCCCTGCTCCCGCGGGCCGTCCCGCGCAGGCTGAAGAAATCGCCAACTCGATTGTGTTCTTGGCGAGCGACCAAGCCAGCTACATCCACGGGGTCACCCTCGCTGTAGATGGCGGCCGCACCGCCGTCTGAACACCAGCTAACCGCACAGTCCATGCTGCCATCAATTCCGATCACACGGGAGCCGAATGCAGCGTGCATCGATTAATACGTGTCCTGTTCATCCCATTGAAATATGAGGTATATCAATATGTCTAGCCGTCGGAACCTGCCTATTCGCGTCGGTGTGCAGCTGTGGCCAGGAGACACCCCTGACTACCGCACTTGGCGCGACGCAGTGATCACCGCTGAACAACTCGGCGTAGACGCAATCTTCGGCTACGACCATTTCCATAAGCCCGCAACCGCCCCGACCTCCGACGGGTTGCCCGAGCTCCTACCCGTGCAGCCCGACGTCAATAATTTCGAAGGCTGGACGTCGCTGGCCTCATGGGGCGAGATCACCTCACGCGCCGAGATCGGCTTGCTCGTAACTGGTGTCGGTTACCGCAATCCGGATCTTCTCGCTGACATGGCCCGCACAGTCGATCACATCAGCGATGGCCGCCTGATTCTGGGGATTGGATCCGGTTGGTATGAAAAGGATTACGTCGTTTACGGTTACGAGTACGGTACCGTCAAGTCACGGATGGACCTATTCGAGAGCAGCCTGAAACGCATAAGCGAGCGGCTCGACAAACTGATACCGGCTCCGACACGCAGCATCCCGATTCTCATCGGCGGCATGGGGGTGCGCCGCACGCTGCCTTTGGTGGCACGGTACGCCGATATCTGGCATACGTTCGCCAGCCCCGCCGAGTACCGGCGTAAGAATGCACTGCTTGGCGAGTTGGCACAGGTAGTAGGGCGCGATGAGTCGGCGATTGAACGCGCAGTGCACTGGACAGGCCGCGCCGACGCCGACGCATTTGCGAGTATGGGGGTAACGTTCTTTACCACTGAAATCCACCCGGACGCAGACGGATTCGACTTTCGCGAACTCAAAGATATGATCCACTGGCGCGATACATACAGCTAGACTGGGTCAGCTCACCGCGACCCTCGCGGGCCTCCCGTGCCCGCGCTACCCAGCGTGCCCTCATACGCGCTCAGGTCACGAGCAACCTGGGCGATCCGGCTTACCCGTTTCTTCGACGATCCGGACCGCACCCTCACGGAGCTCCTAGTCGTACTTCTTCCGTTTCTCTGGCATCTCTACCCCTATTGTCGATGCCTCCACGCTCTCGGGGAACTTCACCGAGCTAGTCCGCCGGCAATCTGGGCATCTACCCGGTCACCCTTCTCAATGGACCAAGCAAAACGACATCCAACACCAAGTGCGCCAAGGTGTCCCGATGAGGGAGCCCTCGCACCAAGTCGGTCCCTGATACGGCTGACCGGCATCTACACTTGCCCGGACCAGAGTGGCTCCAACGTCCACTGCGGTGTGGTCACAGTCGATTATCTGGTCAGCCCCTGCTACAGCATCTCGTTCCAAATAAGTTGCGGGCCAATGCTATATGTCCAACACCGCAGCATCGAAGGCTGTTGCACTGCTGCGCTGTCATCGACAGGGTCAGTCGCAGCACTGCCGGCTGACCGATAGACTCGAAGGCGATTGCCACCTTGGTGGTCAAATCGTTAGACATGGCCATCAGCGACGGCCGCCCAGCCTCAGACATGTCCTTGCTGATCACGAAACACCTTTCACTTCACGGGTTTCGGATGAGAGATCCGGGTGGCTAGACTGGGTCTGTCGTTTGGATCGATTGGGACGAGCTTGACAGCCTCTTGGGCACGCTCAACAGCCGAATGTGAATCCGCAGGGCACCATTGCCTTGACGGCTGGCTCAGCGAACGGCGTGCGAGGTTCAGAAGGAGCTGTCGTCTTGGTCGTCGTCTCGCCGAGTGTCATTCTGATGCTGGGCGATTCAGCTCCAGCATCGCTAGCAGAATCCTCAGCTGTCGCCGTTGCGGTGAATACTATCGCAGCGACGCACGCCGACCCGGCAAGTAGCAGCTGGGCGACCTTCGCTGGGCACCGCGTCAGTTGCGGCCCTCGCAGATTAATTGCCGATCGGAGCGTCACTCCTACGATTCTAATCTAGATATCGTGATATCGGTATATTTAGGAAGATGGTATTAGGGCGTCTTAGTCTCGATTTCCGTCCAAGGCGATGGTCGCCGGACTCCGGGTCGCAGTTGACGGGGTCAGGCTTGTGGGCGGGTCGCGGTTGCTGGTCTCGTGGCGCCGGGTGGGACGGCTTCCCAGTGCCAGCGGGCCTTTCGGTTGATCGGTCATAGGCGGTCCGGTGTGAGCCGAAGGCGCCGCGGGGCGCTCTCAGCCGAACTGACGGTGGGCCAGCGGTTTGCTCATCGCTGACCAGGCCCGCTTGGATGGCGTGGCGGTGCGCGGGGTGGATGAGCACGTCTGGCGGCACGGGCCGTAAAGCCGCGTACACCGGTTACTGCCACACTCACAGCGCAGGCACCGTCGTACGGCTAGATGGCTGTCAGTGCTGGTGCTCGTTGCGCGTTAGCCAAGCGGGCATGTCAACGATGGAGTCCAGAGTGGTTTCTGCGGGATGTGTCTGGGTAAGGTCGATTTGGTCGGCATACATGCCGGTGCGTACCTGGATTGTGTGTGCGCCTACCGCGTTTCCCATGGCAATATCGTGGCGGGTTGGTCGCCGATCAGCCAGAGTGCGTTCGGCTTGACGGGCACGCTCGCTGCGGCGGATCGCAGAAATTCTGGTGATGGTTTGCCGAGAAGTTTGCTGGTGACGCCGGTGGCGTGCTCAAGTGCTGCCGTGATCGCACCGGTGTCGATATGGTTGCCGTCGGGGCGTTTTCGATACTTCCCTCTTTGGAGTGCTATAAGGGTCGCACCGCGCTCGAGAGCGCGAAACGCCAAGTCGAGTAGCTGATGCGTTAGCGTGTCGTGAGTGTTGCCGACGACGACATGGGTGATCGCACCGCCGGCGTGGCGGTAGGGGGCAAATGTCGGAAGCAAGGCGCTTGACACCACCGGCAATACGTTGATCCGGCCGCGCGTTGCTTCAAAGAGTTGCAGGGCAGCGGCTACGGGGGTGAAAACTTCGCCGACACGAACGTCGAATCCGCGCTCGCGCAGTGTTTCTTGGAGGGTCTGTGGTGGCACAGTATCGGTGTTGGTGAGAAAGCGGAGCGTACAACCCATGTTTCGGAGTCTTGTCACAGCCTCGGGCGCGCCGGGAACGAGCTCGTCACCAACGTATAGCGTACCGTCCAGGTCGCTGAATACGACAGGCGTTGGCGTCATCGATACTCCGTGAAATGACTGACCTGCCGCATGTGCCGGATGTATCGAGAACGTTCGGGAAGAGCGATTGGGGCGGCGCCGATCTGTTTGTCAGAACTTGGTGACATAGTGGAGTTGCCTCTGTAACGGTATAGCGTTGACGTGGATGCCCGGCTGGGCTGCGCGAGGCAATATCAAGCCGTCTCAGTTTAGGATGGTAGCCCCGCGTCCTCGCCTGTTCAGTTAAAAGCGAAATGACGGCTGTCGATTTTACCGCAGGCTATTATCTGGCTGACTCGTGCTCAGTTGGCCTGCGAAGGAGGGCGCGCAGCGGTTAAATCAGCGCGTTCAAGGCCTCCAGCAGCGACTCAATATTCTTTTCGTCCCTTTTGTAGTATGTCCAGGGCCCGATCCGTTGGGAGGTTACCAATTGCGCGCGTTGCAGAACTGCCATATATGATGACACTGTCGACTGTGATAATCCGACATGCTTTTGAATGATACTCACGCACACGCCGACTTCTTGTGGATCAATTTCCTGTTCGGGAAAATTTTTTCGCGGATCCTTGAGCCAACTGAGTATCGTTAATCGGGTAGAGTTATCGAGGGCTTTCAATGCCTCGTTAACATCAATACTTATTGAATTCTGGACATTAGTAGGCTCAGGCGAAGTACTCAGCATTTATGATCCCTTTCGTGGTCATGATACGCGGGTGGGCCGCCAATCTGACGGATGTTGCACAGTAGTTAGTAAACGTGGGCCTACATCCAGTGGCGGCGTTGCTAGTTCGACACACCGAGAGCTCGAGAACGGACATGTTGCGGATCCTGTCGTGTATAACGGCTAGCGTACCTGCGAGTTTGTGCCGATGCGCTGGGTAGTTGGCCAGAACGCTGCGCGGCCCATCGGTGATCGTCGTCGCCGCATGTCGTACCTCGTTGGCGACTCCGCGGTTGGGTCCGCATGAAACGTTTCCTCGTAGCCGGTTCGGCTGGGCTGCGGAGTGTCCGAGGTGGACTCGTCTTGCCGTGCAGCCTGATCGACTGCACGGCAAGACGTGGTTCGGTTGCTAGCTACGGTAGGTGGGGTAATCGGTGTAGCCCTTCTCGGTACCGCCGTACATGGTGGTCGGGTCTGGGGTGTTGAGCGGCCAGTTGTTGGCGATCCGTTCGGGCAGGTCTGGGTTGGCGATGAACGGTCGGCCGAAGGCGATCAAGTCAGCCCAGCCAGCCTCAATAGCCCGGACTGCACGTTCGGCGGTGTACTTGCCCGCCAGTAGGATGGTTCCGCTGAAGTTTTCGCGTACTGCGACACGGAAGCTTTCCGGCATTTCAGGAGCGTTGTCCCAGTCGGCCTCGGCCAACGACACATATGCGATGCCAACCTCTTCGAGGATCTTTACTGCCTCGATGTAGGTCTCATGGGGGTCGTCTTCGACAAGGCCAAGGTAGACACGGTCTTCGCCTGTGGTGGTGAACAATGGCGAAAACCGCACACCCAGACGGTCTTTACCGACGACGCCGGCAACCGCCTCGACCACCTCGCGCAGGAACCGGAGGCGATTCTGCAGGGAACCGCCGTATTCGTCGTCGCGGTGATTAGTGTGGGTGGACATGAACTGGTTGACCAAGTACCCATTGGCGGAGTGGATTTCCACCCCGTCGAATCCGGCGTCGAGAGCATTGCGCGCGGCGTCGGCGTAGAGCTGCACGACGTCTTTGACCTCGCCGGTCGTCAGAGCCCGCGGCGGCGACGGCGGCGCCAGCGCTCCGGCTCCCGGGCCCGTTTCGACGAAAACCTTCACGGCGTCCGCGGTGATGGCCGACGGGGCGACTGGTGCGCCGGCGTCGGGCTGCAACGACGTGTGCGACACCCGTCCCACGTGCCAGAGCTGGTTGAAGATCACCCCACCGGCGGTGTGAACCGCATCCGTGACTTTGCGCCAACCCGCAACCTGTTCAAGGTTGTGGATCCCGGGTGTCCAGGCGTAGCCCTGCCCACGCGGTTCGATCTGCGTACCTTCGGTTACCATGAACCCGGCACCACTGCGCTGCGTGTAGTAATCCGCCATGAGTTCGTTGGGTACGTTGCCGGGCTGCGAACTGCGCGAACGGGTCAACGGGGGAAGAACGATGCGATTTCTGACTTCGTAGGGGCCGAGCTTGGTTGCGGTGAACAGAACTGAGTCTTTCATTTCTTTTCTTTCTGGTGTTCGTGTGATGGTTTCAATCTTGTGCTGCAATGGGATACGCGATTTAGAACAGTCCGCGCGGAGCTTCGTTCATGCTCACGTAGATGTTCTTCTTGTGGGTGTACGCGTCAAGCATGGATTTGTAGGCTTCGCGGCCCAGACCGGATTTCTTGTAGCCCCCGAAAGGTGCATGCGCAGGGATCTCATGGGCGGTGTTCACCCACATCCGACCGGTCTCGACCGCGCGTGCCACGCGAAGTGCACGGTTGATGTCTTGGGTCCAGACCGTGCCGGCGAGTCCGTATTCTGAGTCGTTGGCCAAGGCGACGACTTCATCCTCGTCCTTGAATGGGATAACAACGAGAACGGGGCCGAAGATCTCTTCGGATGCAACGCGCATATCGTTGCGCACATCGACCAATATTGTCGGCTCGACAAAGAATCCGGCATCGTATTCCCCGCCAGTGAGCCGGCGACCACCCGTCAAAACTGTGGCACCTTCAGCACGACCGGTTTCGACGTAGCCCAACACGCGCTCCATCTGGGCTTTGCTGATCAACGATCCCACCTGGGTGTCTGGTGAGAGGGGATCCCCCACGCGGGCCGTGGCGAACTTGGCCTTCAATTCCTCGATAAAACGGTCGTAGATCGACTCGTGAACGAAGAGGCGGGCGCCGGATTCGCAGGCCTGACCTTGATTCCATAGAATCGCCAGCGCTGCTCCCTCCACGGCCTTGTCCCAATTAGCGTCGGAGAAAACGATATTCGCCGATTTGCCGCCCAGCTCCAGTGTTGCTGGTACCAGCCTTTTGGCTGCAGCTTCAGCGACGGTGTAGCCGACGCGGGTGGAACCGGTGAATGCCAGCTTCTGTACCGTCGGGTGATCCAGCACTGCCTGGCCGGCAACCGGACCTGTGCCGGTGACGATGTTGACGACACCGGGGGGAAGAACCTGCGCGAAAATCTTTGCCAGTTCGGAAATGCTGACGGGCGTCATCTCCGATGGCTTGATCACAACGGTGTTCCCTGTGGCGATTGCCGGGGCAATCTTCCAGGCTGCCATCAACAACGGAAAGTTCCAGGGGATCACCTGACCAACCACACCAAGCGGTTCGCTGAGCACGAGGCTGAGGGTCTGTTCATCAAGCACGGCCGCCTCGTCTGAGTGACTGCGAATCACTCCGGCGAAGTACCTGAAGTGATCAATGGCGATGGGCACGTCGAGAACGCGCGACTCGCGAATCGGCTTGCCCACATCCAGCGACTCCAGGACCGCGAAACGCTCGGCGTCAGCCTCCAGCAGGTCGGCGATCTTGTTCAACGCGTTCGCCCGTTCCGTCACCGTGGTCGCCCTCCAGCCCGCAAACGCACGCTGCGCCGCCTGGACCGCGCGATCGACATCAGCGGCTGTTCCACTGGGAATACGAGTCAGCACCTCACCCGTCGCGGGATTGATACTGTCGATCGTCTCCCCGGACTCCGCGTCCACCCATTGGTTGTCGATGAACATTCCGTAGCTGCGGTCCGGAGCGTACTGGGACGTGGACATGGCGCGCTTCTCCTTCTGATTGGCGGACAGGCGGGCCGGAAGTGCAACCGGCTCAACCTCTTCCGCGATTTCGTTGTTCACCACCCCTGACGACGTGGTGCCACCGACTCTAACCTAGATATCGAGATACGTCAATATCCCAATAGCGCGATATCCAGATGGCAAGGGCCGAGGTGCCTGGTTGCGCTAACTAACACCGTCGGGTCGGCTGGTTGGTGGCCGTCGGTGCGTGACCGTGCTTGAGGTGCGCTCCCTGCTGCGCGGCTCAACTCGGACGATCCCTACTCAATAGGGACTCGCCGAACTGCGCAGGTGATTGCGCCCCGACGGGCGGGTAAGCCGACTTGTGCCGTTACCGCGACTAAAAGGAACTTGGCGTCGACCGCAGCGCCGCGCGGAAGGGCGCGGGCTGTCGGCTCCGGTTGAATCCTGCGCAGTCTGCTCCCGAACTACTTGCTCACTTTTCGACCGGAGCCGACAGCGGGCACCCAAATGGTGTCAATGGTCGAGGACGAGACCTCGCACTCCGCGTTGTCGATCTCGACCCACAAGATCCCCGCAGGAGCTATGACGTACCGCACACCCACCTAAGCGGCTGCGCTGTAACGCTTTCCGAAGTGCATAGCACTCAGCCGTGTAGTCAACCCAACTAGCAAGGGAGTCATCATGATCGCTACCATCCGCGAGCAGATTCAAGCCGGCGTGCGCCCAGAGTCGCCAGTAGCACGTAGCGGCGCGGGCCTGGCACGGTACGGGCTGGTCGTCGTCATCGCCTGGATCGGAATGCTGAAGTTTACAGAGTACGAAGCCAACGGCATTGCGCCATTCGTGTCGAACAGCCCGTTCATGTCTTGGTTGTACGACATCTTTTCGATCACCACCTTTTCGTCGCTACTCGGTGTAGTCGAGATCGCAATCGCCGTCTTGCTCGCCGTCAAACCGTGGTTCCCTCGAACCTCAGCGATCGGTAGTCTCATGGCCATCGGTATGTTCGCCACAACACTGACGTTCGTGCTCAGTACCCCTGGTGCATTCGAAGCATCAGCTGGAGGTTTCCCGGTGTTGTCGTCGACTGGTCAGTTCCTGATCAAGGACGTCGCACTGCTCGGAATCTCTGCCTGGACGCTGGTCGATGCACTCACACGCCGCTGAGACCGAAGCCGCCCTCGTCACCTTGCTTCGTGCGGGTGACGAGGGCGGCTTCGTGCAAGTTGTCGACTTGCAAGCCCGACGACGCCACGCCTCGCACGCGACTACGCAACGACACCCAATCACCGAAGCCCTTACCAAGGACACCTCTTACGCAAAGGAATCGGCTCTTCCCAGGACTAGTCACCTCGGCTCACAGGGTCGTCAGCGAACTTTCGTAGGAGGAAAGATCGCAGTCCCTTGACGGCGAGAAACTGGACGAGGAGTCGGACCAACGAAGCCGACCACGGGAATATTTCCTCAAGCACCGGGGACCAAGGTCGCCGGCGAGTCGGTCGCTCATGCACTACATGAAAGGATGCCAGACAGATGAGATGCAACGAACTCGTCGAACTACTCATCGAATACCTGGACGACTCGCTCGGTTCGAGCGACCACATGAGGCTCGAAACGCACCTGTCCGAGTGCGATGGATGCGCGAACTATCGCACTCAATACATATCGACGATCGCAATCTTGAATCAGATCCCCGTGGTCGGCTTCAAGAGCACGCTGCGCGATACGTTATCGGCGCACTTTCATCAACGGCGCCGCTGAGCTTCGCAGAATTCACACGTGGGTGCCTAGAATCAACCACGGAGGGTGGCCACCGGTCCGTGGTCGACTCCTGGGGGGGTGAGCAACCGAGTTCAGCTCAGCAACAATGGATACACCAACTTTGCTGCCGCCAGCCCATCGATCTTTAGGTGGCTTGCGCCAACTCAGCCACCGCTTGATCGGTGGTCCAGATAGCTGAGGCGAGGAATCGGAAATTAATCAGGGCGGCCAAGTATCCGTCGCCTTCGGGCAACCGTGCACCCGCAGTCGCGTCACGGATGACGACAACCTCGAAGCCCTGTTCGATCAGCTCACGCAAGTGGCTTTCGGTGCACAGATTCGCGGCCATTCCAGCCAGAAGAACCTGGGTCACAGCGCGTTTGCGAAGCTGTAGTACGAGATCGTTGGACTGCGGGCCCACGATTTTATGGGGAGAAGCGACCACCGTCTTTCCGTCCAGGATGCGGTTCTTGTACCGCTCGAGGTAGTCCGCGCCCGAACCGTCGAACCCTTCCAGCTGCAGCGGATGCGTTCGTGCGAACATTCCGACGCTGTGCATGAAGCGCTCAAGCGGTCCGCCGAATTGCCAGTCCTGATCGGATGGATAGTAATAGTGCGGAGAGATCGCAACCGTGATCCCTGCCTTCTTGGCGGCTGACAGTAGTTGGTCGATGTGCTCGACAGTACCGTTGTCTTCGACGCTGGCTCCGAACACCGACCATGTCGCACCATCGGGGCTGAGAAAGTCGTTTTGCGGGTCAGTTGTCGACGGCGGCTGAAACTTGACCCCCTGGCGGCAGGTGAAAATTGACCCCCTGCCCGGGGTGGTTGGTGATTATTCCTCAGCATTGGTGGCCGCGGTAGGTGTGCGGCCGAGGTCTCGGTCTTTGAGTCGGTAGCTGTCTCCCTTGAGCGTGATGACTTCGGCGTGGTGGACGAGGCGGTCGATCATGGCGGCGGCGACGACGTCGTCGCCGAATACTTCGCCCCAGCGAACTGGAGCTGGCACATGTTCGTTGTGGCTGATTTCTCCTGCTAGCTGGGCTTTCGGCTGTTCTGCGTGTCTTAGCGATCTTCAAGGCGTGATCGCGATATATTAGGTGTCGCCTTAACTGGTTAGGCGGGAAGAAGGTGTGCGGGGAGTGGAGGGCCTGCGGCTGATTCCCGGTGGCGCCGCACCGGTCGAGCCTGTTGGCGCCGATCCTGTTGTGTTTCAACGTGAATGCGTCGATGCGTTCGTGGCGTCCTGGCATGCCCGAGGATTCAGCCCGGTGACGATCGACAACGATATCGGGCTGTTGGAGCGGACCTTGACGGCGCTGGGGTGTCCGGCGTGGGAGGTCACCAGCGAGGACATCGATCGGGTGGTCGGTGAGCTGGCGATGGCGGGGCGGGCGGCGTCGACGCGGCGGGAGTACGTGCAGATCTTCAAGGGGTTCCATCGGTTCCTGCAGACCCGCAAGGCTGCCGAGATCGAGGCCGCGTTCGGGGCGCGGCTGGTGTGCCCGGTGGATGAGTTCAACGCGTCCCGGCACGTGGGCGACGACTCGCCGGCAGTCGCGGCGCCGCCGACCCCGGAGCGGGTGAGCGCATTCTTCGAGTTCCTGAAGACTCGGATTGCCACCGCCCGCAAGTACGGGCCGGCCGCGCGGGACTATGCGATGTTTCGGACCCTGTATCACGCTGGGCTGCGGTCGGAAGAGTCAGCGCTGCTGGAGATTCCGGACGTGCATTTCGATCGTGGACCGTTCGGCAAGTTGCACGTGCGGTTCGGCAAGGCCGCCCACATGTCCGGTCCCCGGCCGCGGTGGGTGCCGATGCTGGACGGTCTGGATGTGTTGTTGCAGTGGTTCCTGGCCGACGTGCGGCCGAAGTTCCCGAACTCGCCGGTGCTGTTCGCCGACGAGTCCGGTGGCGCACTGCATCGGGGCACGATCCGCAACCGCCTGCGGTATCTGATGGAGCTGGAGGGGCGACCGGCGACCGAGCGATTCAGCCCGCACGCGCTGCGCCGGGCCTGCGCCACCCACAACTACGAGCGTGGTGTGGATCTGGTTGCGATTCAACAGCTTTTGGGGCACTGGACGGTGAGCTCGACCATGCGGTACGTGCGGCCGTCGGCGACGTTCATCGAGGACGCCTACCGACGCGCGGTCACCTCGACGCTGGCCGAGCTGAGCGGAGAGGATGGGACGGCATGAGGATTCGTTGGCGGCTGCGGATGGCCGCGGCCCAGCGCGAGGTATGGACCGGCACCGAACTGCGGCGGCTTTTGTCCGAGCGCGCGGGTCTGGAGTTGTCGGCGGCGTCGGTGTCAGCGCTGTTCACCAAGGAGCCAAGCCAGATCAAGGTCTCGACGCTGATCGCCTTGTGCACCGCGCTTGACTGCACCCCGGATGACCTGTTCGAGATCGACACCACCCCAGTCGAACAGCCTGCCGCACGACCGCGCCCGGTCGCCTCGCAGCCCAAGACCGCCACCGCGCGGGGCCGATCAATGCCGCCAATGTAGGCCCACCCAACGTTTCGGAACGGGGTGCGGCTGGTGGGGAAACGACAACGAGACTGCGTTGACTGCGGCGCACCGGTGGGATACATCGGCCGCGAGCACTGCTGCCACTGCACCCGCCGGTTGCGGGCGCAGGCCGCCAAGGCACGATGCCCGGGCTGCGGCTGGGACCGGATCGTGCTGCCGGAGACAGACCGGTGCATGCTGTGCTCACGCCGCTGCCGCGAATGCGGCGGTCCGATCAAATTCCGCGGTGAAACGGTATGCCGGCCATGTCAGAAGCGGGCCACGCTCGCCGCCGCGAAATCGACATGCCCGCGCTGCGCAAAGCCCGGCTATCTGCGCGAGTCGACGGGGTGGTGCGGCCCGTGCTCGCGGCCCCGCCCACCAAAGTATCCGCCCCGCATCTGTGTGTCCTGCGGTGAGCTGCGCCGCCACGCCGCGCACGGCATGTGCGGGCGATGTTGGCAGCGCCACCCGGACCGGCCGTTCGTGCGCGGTGAGACCCTGGCCGCTGCGCTCGCTGAACCACCAGGCTGGCTCGGCGATTTCGTCGCGTATCTGGCCGCCCGTCACTGCCCCGCTCGCGCTTGCAGGATGATCGCCACGCTGGCTCGACTCCTCGAAGACGAACACCCCAACCACCCGCAGAGCGTGCTCGAGCGGTCCCGCCGACCTGGCCGGTCGATGGGATCACTGGCTCGCGCTCTGGAAGCGTTCTTCACCGAGCACGGCCTGGCGATGGCCACCGACCAGGACCAGCGGCTGGCCGCCGGACGACGGCAGAAACGGATCGACGCCACACCGGGTCCGATGCGCGTCGCTGTCGCGGCCTTCGCCGAATCCATGCTGCACAACCGCGACCGGGCCCGGCGTGCAGGCACCCGCCCCCGCTCCGACCGCACCATCGAGTCAGCGTTGACGATAGTGCGAGACCTGGCTCACTTCCTCGAAGCGCAACGGGGCAAGCAGGATTGGGCACTCGTGGACGTCACGGATATCGAGGCGTTCCTCGCCGAGTTGCCGCACCACCCGAGCGCGACGTCTGACCGTGTTGGGCCAGTTCTTCCGGTTCGCACGCAATCGTCGCGTGGTGCTCGTGGACCCGACACACGGCATGTCAGCCAAGCGGCACAGGGGATTTCGTGGCCGCACACTCACCATCACGCAACAGCGCGACCTATTTCGCCGCTGGAGCGCCGACCCCGCTGCGCATCCGCACGAAGCCCTCTTCGGGCTCCTCGCCATATTGCACGGTGTCTCCAGCCGTGAGCTGCGCCTGCTGCAGGTCGACCACATCGACACCAGTGACCGCTCGATCCGCCTCGGCACGCGCCCCCACCCGGTGCCGCTGGACCCGGTCAGCTGGAACGCGCTGCAACGCAGCCTCGATCACCGCGACACCCAGCGCACCAACAACCCGCACGTGATCGTCACGCGCGGTACCAAAGCCGACCGGCGACCGGCGTCGGAGGCCTACATGAGTCATCTGCTCGATCCCTGCGGCCTGCCACCCAAGATGCTGCGCAGTACCCGGCTGGCCGATCTGGTCAATACGATCGACCCGAAACTCGTCGCGGCAGCGTTCGGGATGAGACCCGAAGGAGCGATGATCTATCTCGCCGATCACCTCGACGAGGGCCGACTGCCCGACCACCTCGCGCAACCCTGATACCTGCAAACATGTCACGTTTCAACGCCACTTCCGCACAGGTTCGCGCGAACAAGTGCGCTTTGCCGAAGGCTTTGTTGGAGGTCACGACCAGGCTGGCGCGTTCGTAGCGGGCTGAGACCAGTTGGAAGAACAGGTTGGCAGCTTCGGGTTCGAAGGGGATGTAGCCGACTTCATCGATGACGATGAGTGGGTAGCGCCCGAGTCGGGTCAGTTCGGCGTGGATGCGTCCGGCCTGGTGGGCTTCGGCTAACCGGGCGACCCATTCGGCGGCGGTCGCGAACAGGACGCGGTGGGCGGCCTGACACGCTCGCATCGCTAGTCCGATGGCCAGGTGGGTCTTTCCGGTGCCGGGTGGACCCAGGAACACGACGTTGTCGCGGGCGGTGACGAAGTCCAGCGTCCCGAGGTGGGCGATGATGTCGCGTTTGAGTCCGCGGGCGTGATCGAAGTCGAACTCCTCCAACGACTTGCGGGCCGGGAAGCGGGCTGCGCGGATGCGTCCCTCACCGCCGTGGGACTCACGAGCGGAGACCTCGCGTTGCAGACAGGCCGCCAGGTATTCCTCGTGGGTCCAGTTCTCGGCGCGGGCGCGTTCAGCGAGCCGGGCGATCGAGTCACGCAGGGTGGGTGCCTTCAGGGCGCGGGTCAGATAGGCCAGCTCGGCGCTGACATCGCGGCCGGGCGTGCTGGTTTTGGTGGTGGCCATCAGGCGGCTCCGCCGTCGAGATCGACTCCGAACGCGGCGTCGTAGGCCGTCAGGTCCCGCACCGCCACCTCGGTTTCGGCTGGTGGCGGTGGAATCTGGATTCGTCTGCGCCGCAACACCTTCGCCGCCTCGATGTGGATGGGATCAGAGATCGTCTGGTGAGTGGCCCAGATCCGGTCGTGGGCGGCGAGGCTCTGCCCGTCGCAGAACACCTGCACCTGATCCAGATCGGCGCGAACCAGCACCCGCCGACCCACCGCACTGGGGTGCACCGAGTAGTCGTTGCCGTCCAGACGGATGTAGTGATCGCGCGGCAGCCGCAACGCCGCAGTCCAACCCACCGCCGGCGCGACCGGAGGCAGCGCGAGCATCGCCGCCCGATCCGCGCTGATCCGCTCGCTTGGAGCGCAGCCCAAAGCACGGCGGGTGCGGGTGTTGACCACCGCCAGCCAGTCCTGCAGTTGGGTGTTGAAGTCTGCCGGCGACGCGAACGTCCGTCCCGGCAGAAAGGAGCGCTCCAGATAGTCATGGGAGCGTTCGATCAGGCCCTTGGCTTCCGGGTCGGCGGGCCGGCAGACGATGACCTTGGTGGCCAGCACGCCGCGGAATGCCTGGCATTCCTGGGTCAGCTCGACCCGCCCGCCACGCCAGCGACCGATGGCGCCTTCACCGTCCCAGACCAGCGCCCGCGGCACCGCACCGAGCCCGCTGATCAGCTCCCACCACCCAGCAAACAGGTCCTCGGCTCGCCGCGACGGGATCAACATCGCCAGCAGCCAGCGCGAATAGGCGCTGATCATCGTCAGCACCGGCAGCCGAGTCGCGGTGCGGGTCTGGCCGAAGCCGACCGGAATCTCGACGTCGGGAAACCACAGATCGCACTGGGCGATTTCACCAGCGGCGTAGGCGGTACGCGAGGCCGGGTCCGGTGGCAGATACACCGGCCGCAACTCAGCCACTCGCGCCGAAAGCACCCGGATCGAGCGTTGCCACCCGATCCGCTCGGCGATCACCGTCGCCGGCATCCTCGGGTAGACCTGCAGCAGCTCCCTTATCCGCGGTTCGACCTCATCGACGACCGAACCCCGCGGCGCGCGCTCGTACTTCGGTGGTGCATCATCAGCCAGCGCCGACTTCACCGTGTTCTTCGAGATGTTCAACGTCCGAGCGATCACCTTGATCGGCAGGCCCTCGGCCCGACGCAGACGACGAATCTCAGCCCAATCCTCCACAGACAACATTCCCTTCTGGTCCTCCTGGCTCGACTAAAGCCAGGCCACCGGACCAGGGGGTCAATTTTCAGTTGCCGCGCCGGGGTCAGATTTCACGTGCCGTCGACATCAGTCACTACGAGTGCAGCGTGCGTCACGTCAAGGTGGAAGCCAGATGGCGGAAGTCCGGGCTCTGCGGGCTCGTCGTACACGGATGAAGTCGACATTGGATGGGAGTCCCTTTCCTATCGGGCGCTAGTGCGCGACACACCGCAGCGCCCGACAAGTATAAATAGACGACCGGTCGGATATCAACAAGTCCGGCCTTTCGGACCTCGATGATGGAGGCGGGACTTCAGGGCGTGCCGACCAAACCCACCAACTGCGGCAAGGTTATTCGTGAGAAACGGTCGTATGGAGCGCGGGTGCGATCGATCTTGGCGCGAAGCACTGCCCCTTCCCACGCTTCGATAATCAAACCTGCGACTTCGCGACGCCGTTGAGGCGTTCCCTCTGTGAAAACAGCGGCGAGTTCGTGCTCCCAAGCACAAACAATGCCGCGTAGCTTTTCGTGGACCGACTCACTGGTGGCTGAGACTTCGAGCGCGAGATTGCCAATTAGGCAGCCGAGCATAAAGGTGTGGCGCTCGTGTTCGTCGGCGATCACCGCGAAGTAGCGTTGCAGGCGGCGAACCGGTCTCCCGCGACCTAGCAGTAAGGATCCCGACCGGTCCTGAAGTTCGAGCCAGTACTGTTCCAGCACTGCGACAACAAAGGCCTCTTTGCTCTTGTAGTACGTGTAGAACGCCGCCTTCGGCACGTGGGCACGATCGGCAATTTCCTTGACACCTGTCGCGTTGACGCCACGGGCATAGAAAAGCTCGAGTCCACTGGCGAGTAACCGCCTGCGGATATCCGGGTTCCCCGGGCGAGGCACAGGAGCAGAGTAACTGACCGAACAGGGACCGCATGACACCAACTCGACCACGCGCGTCCAGGCGCACATATCCGGTCAGATGAGCCTTTTTGGTGCGCCATTACGTAGCACGAACTCGTTGGGGACGGTGGACGCCCACCGTGGACATTTAGAGACAATCGGTCTAATATCATCACCATGAGCTCTCCCGTTGTCCGGCCTCGTCGTGGACGGCCGCCAAAAGTCAGCCGTGACCGCGAGGACACGCGGGAAGCATTGCTTCGCTGCGGGATGGAAATCCTGACTGCGCAGGGCCTCACTGCGACAGGTATTGAATCGGTGCTCAAGCGCGTCGATGTACCGAAGGGCTCGTTCTATCACTACTTCGACAGCAAAGACGCCTTCGGTCTGGAGGTGCTGCAGAGCTACGCGGAGTATTTCGCGCGCAAACTTGATCGCTGGCTGTTGGACCACAGTCTGCCACCACTGCAACGTCTGACCCTTTTCGTCGAGGACGCGAAAGCCGGAATGGCTAGACACAGGTTTGATCGTGGATGCCTTGTTGGCAATCTTGGGCAAGAAGTTCGGACACTTCCCGAGAGCTATCGCACGAAACTCGAAGAAACACTTGAGGACTGGGAACAGCGCTTACATGCTTGCCTGCGGCTGGCCGTTGACGTAGGAGATCTTCCGGCCGACACCGACTGCGCCGCGCTATCACGCTTCTTCTGGATCGGTTGGGAGGGCGCGGTATTGCGCGCCAAACTTGCTCGGACAGTCGAACCGCTCGACATGTTTTTCAGTGGATTCCTCGCGTGTGCCCGCGCGTAGGAGAAGGGAATACGATGTTCAGCGCGATTGTGGTTGAGAAGACCAACACGGACTACCGTGCGGAAATGCGGCGGCTCGGCAGCGACGACCTACCTGAGGGGCAAGTGACCGTCCGGGTCGCATACAGCAGCCTCAATTACAAAGACGCCCTGGCCATCACCGGTAGGGGCCCCGTCGTCCGCCGCTTCCCGATGGTCCCGGGAATCGACTTGGCCGGCGTCGTTGAGGCCAGCAATGACGCGCGCTATAGAACGGGTGATCGCGTTCTGGTGAACGGTTGGGGACTGGGCGAGACCCACTGGGGAGGGCTTGCGCAGATCGCTCGGCTTCAGGCGGATTGGCTAGTGCCACTTCCCGCCTCGTTCACCGAGGCGCAGGCCACTGCCATCGGCACTGCGGGCTATACAGCGATGCTCTGCCTGATGGCACTCGAACAACACGGGGTCACCCCTAGCGACGGTGAAGTACTCGTCACCGGTGCCAGTGGCGGCGTCGGAAGCATCGCGGTCACGCTGCTCGCGAGCAACGGCTACACGGTCGTCGCGGCAACCGGCCGCCTCGCTGAGGCTGACTATCTGCGGAGGTTGGGTGCGGCTGCGGTGATCGACCGAGCCGAGCTCGCCGAACCGGGCCGCCCCTTGGGCAGCGAGCGCTGGGCCGGCGCTATCGACTCTGTGGGCAGCCACACATTGGCCAATGTGTGCGCCACCACCAGTGCTGAGGGTGCGGTCGCCGCGTGTGGCATGGCTCAAGGTATGGAATTGCCAGGCACTGTTGCGCCATTCATCCTGCGCGGGGTGAGCCTGTTGGGTATCAATAGTGTCACGCAACCCTACGCCAAACGCGTCACTGCGTGGGGCCGGCTGAGCAGCGACCTCGACGCCGGACACCTAGGCGAGATCAGCCACGAGATCGGCCTCAGTGAGGCCATCTCCACTTCAACAGATCTTCTTGAGGGCCGAGTGAGGGGCCGCATCATCGTTGACGTGAATCGCTAACTCCCCCATTGCTGGAGCAGTGCGGGATGGTCACTGCTGGCGGTTACCTGCACGATAGGGACGTGCTCTCCCGCAGGATGCGATCAGCACAAGCGAGGATCCCGTCAGCTCGCCAGTATTTGTCGTGCCGGACTCGGCCGAGTAGGAAATACCTTGCTGGCCGCTTATAACGCCCACCAGACACGACAACAGAAGGAGCAGCATTCGTGGCACGAGTTCTTGTACTTGGCGCCGGAGGCAGAATCGCGCAAATCGCAGTACGCGGACTGCTCGACGACGAGAGCGTCGATCTCACCCTCTACCTACGGAACGACCAACGCTTGCACAACTTGCCCGACCTCCGTGCAACGGTAGTAGAAGGTGATGTCCTTAACGGAAATCTCCTGAAACAAGCGGTCGAGAGACAAGACATCGTCTATGCCAACCTTGGCGGTAAAGATATCGTGGACCAAGCCTGTGGGGTCGTCACTGCGCTTGAGAGCGCTCGCGTGCGAAGGCTCATTTGGATTTCGACGCTAGGGATCTACGACGAAGTCCCCGGCGAGTTTGGCCGTTGGAACCACCGGATGCTCGACGGCGGCTATCTCGAAACCTACGCCGCAGCCGCGAAAGTGATCGAGTCTTCGCGCCTTGACTACACCATCATCAGACCCGCATGGCTTACAGACAAAGACGAAGTGGACTACGAGATCACCCAAAAAGGAGAACCCTTCAAAGGCACCGAGGTATCCCGAAAAAGCATCGCGGCACTCGTCGTACGATTGATTAACGATCCTTCACAAGAAGTCCACGGCTCACTGGGAGTAAACAAGCCAGGCACCGACGCCGACAAGCCCGCATGGCAGTAATTCCGGACGCGATCGGGAAGAGCCGTTGGATAGCCCAGGCGCAATGCGAACTCTGGGCCTGTGGTCGCAGCCTGCGTCGGGCTCAATCGGTCGGCGTTAGTTCACCTTCGCGGGAGCGCTGGACCGCCTAGGCCGAGTACGAGCAGGCCAAGCGGATCGTCATTGGCTGCATGCTCCGCAGGCGATGAACAACATCTAAAGAGACTTCACTCAAAGGGAGGCAGCACAACCGCATCGATCGTGTACGGCCTTCAGTGGGTACGTTGCCGCTCACCCAGCTCTGCTCACGCTCACACCGCCACCCTGGGAGAATGCAGGCAAGAAGCAGGTAGATGAACGACTTGCAACCAACCTGGTGCTGCTCTGCCCGTATCACCACCGGCTGCACCACCGAGGCCTGATCACCCTCACCGGACCCGCCGACCACCTCACCATCACCGACGAGGACGGCCGATTACTGAGACCGGGATCGCTGGCACGCCCACCCACCCAACCGCCACCCGCCGTCCCACCATGCCCCGGACCCACCGGCGAACGCGCAGACTGGTGGTGGTACGAACCCTTCCAACCCCAACCACCACCAACCAACTAGACCGGTCACCGGGACCGGTGCTGAATATCAAACACGCTGGTGCACAAGGAAATTCGTTCACTTCACCCGGCATAATTATCGTATCGCGCGCGCGTCGGGCCAACTACCAAACCGACAGCGCCGCCACCCCACGACCCCCCAACCGGCAGGCATTCAAGGTAGTTAACCCGCGCTGTCCGCTCGGGCGATTCCCTGGATGACCCGTAGCCGCCCGTCCGACAAAGCGCCGGTCAGGTTCTGCGCCTTGCGGGCGAAGTCGGCCACGAAGGCGTGCAGGCCCATTGGGCCGGCGGGCTGAGCCAGCAGGGCTTGCATGATGGCGCCCGCCTGGTCGGTGAGATCGTTCCACTGTTCGACGACGAATCCGCACGACTCGATGACCGAACGCAAGTCGTCGGGGCAGACCAGATGGCTGTGTGCGGGCTGGTCGGCCCACGGCAGCGGGTAGGAGAGTTCGCGGCCATCGCCAATGGTGATGTCCCACAGGGCAAGACGGCCGCCGTTGACCAGCACCCGGCGGGCTTCGGCGTACAGGCGCGCCTTGTCGGCCACGTTCATCTGGACATGCTGGCTGATCACGACGTCGAAGCCGGCATCGGCGAAGGGGAGCGCGGTGACATCGCCCTGGTGAACCGAGATCCGGTCGCCCAGCCCGACGAGCCGGTTGAGCCAGCGGTGTGTTTCGCAGTATTCCTCGGTGAGGTCGACGGCCGTGACGGTGCAGCCGAAGCGGTCGGCGACGTAACGCGCGGTGCCACCGACCCCGCTGCCCGCATCGAGCACCGCACTGGAACTGGTGATCCCGGCGAGGTCCACCAGCGCAGCGGTCGCGATGCGGCCCATGGTGTGGAAGTCCTCCAGCAGGCCGAGGTCCGCGGGCACCAGGTGCTCGAGGTCTTTTCCGGCGGCGAGCAACGCCTGCTCGATGTTGTGCTGGGAGAGGCCGGTCGAATACTGGGTTCCCTGGGTGGTGTTCATGCTGCTTGCCTTTCCATGTGAGGAGCGCTTTCTAACTGCCGTGCCGGTAGCAGGGCCGCGACGGCGATCGCCGCGGCCAGTGCGATTCCCGCGCAAACCAGCGAGCCGACGTGCAGGCCGTCCAGGAAGGCGCGGTTGACGGTGTCGCGAACTGGGCCGGCGTGCTCCGCGGGAAGCTGTTCGATCACCTTGTGCGCCACAGCCATTGAGTTACGCATCGCGGCGGTGACGCCGGCCGGCAATACGGCCAGCGCGGACGCGGAGCCCAGGTGTGCCGAGTAGACGGAGGCGAAGACGCTGCCCACGATGGCAACTCCCAGGGTGCCGCCGAGCTCACGCGTGGTGTCGTTGACGGCCGAGCCGATCCCGGCCTTGTCCGCGGACAGCGAACCCATGATCGATTCGGTGGCCGGCGAAAACGTCAGGCCGAGGCCGCCGCCGAGCAGTAGCATCTGCGCGGCGATCTCGGCGTAGCTCGTCGCGGCGTCCGCGGTCGATGCCCACGCCAGACCCGCCGCGAACACGGCCAGTCCGCCGGCCACGACGGCGGTGGTGCCGATCCACTCGACCAGTCGCGGCCCCAGGATGCTGGCCAACGCGATCGATATGGCGACCGGCAGCAACCGCACGCCGCTCTGAAAAGCGCTGTACTCCTTGATGAATTGGAAGTACTGCGTGATGACGAAGATAAAGCCGAACAACGTCAGAAAGCCCGCGGTCACCGCGAGGCTGCCACCGGAGAACCGGCGATTGGCGAACACTGTGACGTCCAGCATGGGATGGGTGCTGCGGCGCTCCCACCATGCGAATCCGGCGAGCAGGACCGCGGCGGTTGTGAATCCGACTGCGGCGCGGGGGCTGGTCCAGCCCCACGTCGGCGCTTCGATGACGGTATAGACCAGCGCTGTGACGCCGGCCGCCGACAGCACCAAGCCGGGCACGTCGACGCGTGGCGCCGCGGGGTCACGAGAGGTCGGCACGAACAGGACGGCGCCGGCGATGGCGACCACCGCGATCGGGATGTTCACCATGAAGATAGCGCCCCACCAGAAATGTTCGAGCAGCCAACCACCGCTGATCGGCCCCACGGCCACGCCGACACCGACCATCGCCGCCCATAGCCCAATCGCCTTGGCGCGGGGCACCGGGTCGGTGAAGATGTTGGTGATCAAGCCCAGTGTGGTCGGGAAGATCAGCGCGGCACCCACGCCCATGGCGGCCCGCGCCGCGATCAGCTGATCCGCTGAATTCGCCTGTGCCGCAAGGCCCGAGGTGATCGCGAATAGTGCGAGGCCGGCATTGAGCCAACCGCGTCTGCCGTAGCGGTCGCTGAAGCTGCCGGCCGACAGCAACAGCCCGGACATGACCAGGGTGTAGGCGTCGACGATCCATTGCAACTGTGAGGTGTCGGCATTGAGTTCGCGTGCCAGCGTGGGCAGGGCGACGTTGACGATGGTGGCGTCGACGCTGATGACGAAGACGCCGAGGCAGATGACAGCGAGCGCGAGATTCTTACCCATGGACAAGACGGTAAATCTGATAGACAAATAAATCAACCATAAGATAGAAAAAGATGTCTGACGCTGGTAAACTGCGGTGGTGCGGACACGCAACTACAACCAGAACTGCCCGATCGCGCGGGGGCTCGACGTCTTGGGTGAGCGCTGGACGTTGCTGATCCTGCGTGAGCTGATCGGAGGACCGCGGCGCTACGGCGACCTGCGCGCCGAATTGCCCGGCATCGCAACCAATCTGCTGGCCGAGCGTCTCAAGGAGCTGCAGGAGGCCGGGCTCGTCGACCGAACCGACCTCCCCGCACCCATCGGGCGCACCGTCTACGCGCTGAGCGACCTGGGCTGGCAGCGGGTGCTGCCGATCATTCAGAGCATCGCCTGGTTCGGTCTGGACCGGCTGGATCCGATCGACGAAGGGCCGGTCACGCCGCTGAACGGGTTCCTGGCCGGCATCCTGCTGGGCTTCGACTCGGGCAAGGCGGCGGGACTGGAAGCGACGTGCCGGGCCGAAATCGACGGTCGTCGTTTTGATTTCGTGATCACACAGGGGCGCCTGGCGGGCGCGCGCGGCGAGCCCGCGGTGACGATCACCGCGAGTGCGGCAGACCTCGTGACGGCCCGTCTCGCGACGGGCGACGCCAAGCGCAAGGCTGCTTTGCGGCGAATCGCCTTCACCGGCGAGCCCGAAACCGTCGGCACCCTGCGTCAAGTGTTCTCGCTTTAAGCCTCAATTCTTGGGCTTGAGCAGGGCGCCGATCAATGCTTGGGCGAGGAACCTGCCGTAGCGAGTGGCCGACCAACCGCGTTCCAGCACAAGGAGTTCGTAGAGCTCGGGTGCGTGGTAGGTCCACAGGATGTCGCGCGCTTCCTTGGCGCTGACTCGCAGCTGTCCCGTCCCGGCGAGATCTGTTGCGAACATCGTCATGCCGGCCAGCGTTTCCTGCCGCGTCTGCTTCCAGACCTCGCCGGCGTCCGGCGACGACGCGGCGCCATCGCGCGCGAGCAGCTGCACCGGAGCGCTGCGCGGCATGGTCGCAGCCATATGCTTGGCATACATTTCCAGTTTGCGGGCCGCATCGGTTTCATCGGCAACGGCCTGGATCACGTCTCGCTGGACCATCGGGATCGGTTCGTCGTCGCCGGCGACGGACACATCGAACAGCGCTTTGAGCACGCCGGCCTTCGTCGTAAACGCCTTGTACACCGTTTCGACCGATACGGCGGCGTCGCGTGCGATTTCGGCGATCGTCGTCGCCGCGTAGCCCTGGGCCAGGAACCGCTGCCGGGCGGCCGCGAGCACCGCGTCCCGATTGCGCTGGGCCTGCTCGCGCCGACGGGTCGAGTCGTAGCGGCGGGGGGCCTGCTTGTTGACAGATCCCATAATTAAGTACATGCTCCTGTATTGAATACTAGTAACTGTATGAAAATAGGGAACGTGACATGACAAGTGCAACATGCCCCGCCGTCAGCCTGTCGAACGGTGCCGACGCGATCGCGGTGGCGCGCGCCCTGACGCCCGAGATCACCCGCCGCGCCGATGACGCCGAGGCGCTCGGGACACTGCCCCTCGATCTGGTCGAGCAACTGCGCGCGGCCGGCGTGTTCCGCGCCATGCAGCCGCGCTCGCTCGGTGGATTCGAAATAGCCCCGGCCGACCACATCCAGATGGTCGAGGAACTGGCGCGTGCCGACGGCTCCACCGGCTGGGTTGCCGCCATCGGTGGCGGCGCACCGGCGTTCACCGCCTGGCTTGAACCAGTCGTCGCCACAACGCTGTTCGGTTCGGACGCTGACTTCTCATCGGCTACGATCTTCGCGCCCACCGGGCGTGCCGTCCCGGACGGCGACGGCCGGCTCGCCATCGACGGGCGATGGCCGTTTGCCAGTGGTTGCCGCCACGCCGAGTGGATACTGGCCGGTGTCTTCGTCTTCGACGGCGACCAGCCGCGAATGATCCCCGAGCAAGGGCCCGACCAGCGGCTCGCGTTCTTCCCGCGCGCCGAGGCCGAGATCGTCGACAACTGGGACGTCCTGGGTTTGCGCGCCACCGGCAGCAACGACGTGGCCGCCCGGGGTCTCAACATCCCCGACGAGCACACCATCAGCCCGTTCTTTCATCCTGCCCGCCAGGACGGCGCCCTGTGGAGAATTCCGTTCTTCACGCTCGCCGGGATCGGCATGGTCGGCGTCCCGCTCGGTATCGCGCGGCGCGCCCTCGACGAATTCACCGATCTCGCGACGACGAAGCTGCGCGCCATGGCGCCCGAGCCACTGGCGCAGGATGCCGCGGTCCAGGTCGAGTTCGCCAGTGCCGAAGCCGGTTTGAGGTCTGCGCGGGCATTCGTACTCGACGAGGTCGGTGCGTTGTGGGACACTGCCATCGCCGGTGACCCACCGTCGCTCGAGCAGCGGGCCGGCTTCCGGCTGGCCGCCTTGGAGGCGATGCGCGCGGCACGTCAGGTGGTCGATACGACGTTCGGGCTGACCGGTGCGGGCGCGGTACACGCGAATCACCCGCTGCAACGCTGCTTTCGGGATCTGCACACCCTGGGCCAGCACGCCTACTTCAGCCCGTCGGCCCTGAAGCGCTACGCCAACACCCGATTCGGCATTTCCCAACCGACCTACCTGATGTGATCCGTGGCCAAGTCCCCGGCCTCACCATCCAGCCTGCGACCGAACACTAGACTCGTTGCCGTGGCTGAACCTGCTGACCTCGACCCCGATCTTGGCGAAGTCCGACCCGCGACCCGACCGGTATTGGTCGTCGACTTCGGCGCGCAGTATGCGCAGTTGATCGCCCGTCGCGTCCGGGAAGCGCGGGTCTTTTCCGAGGTCATCCCGCACACCGCCTCGATCGAGGAGATCAAGGCCAAGGATCCGGGGGCGCTGGTGCTCTCCGGCGG
Source organism: Mycobacterium sp. pR1184 (assembly GCF_041287235.1). Lineage (NCBI taxonomy): Bacteria > Bacillati > Actinomycetota > Actinomycetes > Mycobacteriales > Mycobacteriaceae > Mycobacterium > Mycobacterium sp. pR1184. Next base: position 588,470 of record NZ_JBGGKR010000001.1, read on the forward strand.
GCCGGCCAGTGTGTATGCCGAGGGCGCCCCGCAACTGGACCCCGCGGTGTTCGACCTCGGCGTGCCGGTGTTCGGCATCTGCTACGGGTTTCAGGCGATGGCGCAAACGCTGGGCGGGACAGTCGCCCATACCGGTACCAGTGAATACGGTCGCACCGAGCTGAAAGTGATTGGTGGCGAATTACATTCGGGACTGCCGGCGGCGCAGCCGGTCTGGATGAGCCACGGTGACGCGGTCACGGCCGCGCCCGAGGGATTCGACGTGGTGGCCAGCAGTCCAGGTGCACCGGTCGCCGGCTTCGAGAACCGGGCCCGACGCCTGGCCGGGGTGCAGTACCACCCCGAAGTGATGCACACTCCGCACGGGCAGCAGGTGCTCAGCCGCTTTTTGCACGACTTCGCCGGGCTCGGTGCGGAATGGACCGCCGCCAACATCGCCGATGCGTTGACCGAACAGGTACGGGCCCAGATCGGCGACGGCCATGCGATCTGCGGGCTGTCCGGCGGGGTGGATTCCGCGGTGGCCGCGGCGCTGGTGCAGCGCGCCATCGGGGACCGGCTGACCTGTGTCTTCGTCGACCATGGGCTGCTGCGCGCCGGCGAGCGCGCGCAGGTGCAGCGTGATTTCGTAGCCGCCACCGGCGCCAACCTGGTGACCGTCGACGCGGCCGACACCTTCCTCGAGGCGCTGTCGGGGGTGACCAACCCCGAGGGCAAGCGCAAGATCATCGGCCGCCAGTTCATCCGGGCCTTCGAGGGCGCGGTGCGAGACATTGTGGGCGACACCGATTCTGAGGTCGATTTCCTGGTGCAGGGCACGCTGTATCCGGATGTGGTGGAGTCCGGCGGGGGCAGCGGGACCGCGAACATCAAGAGCCACCACAACGTTGGCGGTCTGCCCGACGACCTGAAGTTCAAACTCGTCGAGCCACTGCGGTTGCTGTTCAAGGACGAGGTGCGCGCGGTCGGACGGGAACTGGGTCTGCCAGAGGAAATCGTTGGGCGCCAGCCCTTTCCGGGGCCTGGGCTGGGTATTCGGATCATCGGTGAGGTCACCGCGCAGCGGCTGGACACGCTGCGGCGCGCCGACTCGATCGCCCGCGAGGAGCTGACCGCCGCGGGCCTGGACAACCTGATCTGGCAGTGCCCGGTGGTGTTGCTGGGCGACGTACGCTCGGTGGGCGTGCAGGGTGACGGCCGCACCTACGGGCACCCGATCGTGCTGCGGCCGGTGTCCAGCGAGGACGCCATGACCGCGGACTGGACCCGGGTGCCCTACGAAGTACTCGAACGCATCTCGACCCGGATCACCAACGAGGTTCGCGAGGTCAACCGCGTGGTGCTGGACATCACCAGCAAGCCGCCCGGCACCATCGAGTGGGAATAGTTTTTCGCGCAGCTACTTGACGAATTCTCTTCTGCCGTAAGCGATATCAGCTGCTTGCCAGTTGCCGCCGGCCGCACTGACGAGCCGGCGGGCCAGGTCGCGGTCGTCGTTTGCGGCGATCAGAACCAGGGTGTGGTCGGTCGCGGTGACGGATCCGCCGCGCAGCCGGTCGCGGGCCGAAAGATCGGCCGCCAGCGCGGTGGCGAGGCGCTCGATGTCGACATCCGGCACGGTGATCATGAGCGCGTTCTCCTGCGGTGCGGCCTGTGGCAGGTAGTCGAAGGACAGCACCGATTCCTGGTCGAACTGACGGCGTAGTGCCGCGGCGGCGGCGTGCAGGGCGTCCTCGGTGCCGCACAGCTGGAATTCATGCGAACGCTCCAGGGTGATTCGCTGCTGCGCATCGGACCAGTACGCCCCGTCGAGCGGCGTGGACCCGGTGACCGTCACGCCGTTGAGGGCGAACGTCAGGTCGGCCTCCGGCTCGAAAAAGGGATCACCGTTGTCGGCGGCGAAGAATTCGGCCGGTTGACAGCTACCGACCTCGCTGCGGGCCGGCGATGGCACCACGATGGCGCAGCAAATGAGCGCCAGAAGCCACAACAGCACCGACCGCATAAGCAGCCTCTCCCGTCTCTTGACGGTGTCGGAGGGCGGGGTGTTACCCAAGGGCACGGGGGCGCCGCTCACTGCGCCTTGTGCTTGTTCTTCCTCGGCGGGTCCGCCGGCCATTGCAGCGCGGCGTGGGCGGCGTCGGTGAGCGCTTTGCCGCTGGCGTAGCGGTACTTTGGTTTCTTCACCATGCCGCGGGCGATGACGCCGTCGAACGTGGGCGGCACGGCGGGGTTCACATAGCTCGGTTCGGGCGGATCCTTCGTGAGGTGCCCGATGACCTGCTCTCTGGCGTCGCCGGGAAAGGGCGGCGCACCCGTCAGGCACTCGTACAGGATGCACGCCAGCGAGTAGGTCGCGGCGCGGATGAGGTCGTCGACCGTGCCCGCAACTTGTTCGGGGGGAATGGAACCCGTTGTGAGACTGGGTGTTTCGTCGGGCTGGCCGGCGTCGGTGAGCGGCGGCGCGTACGGGCGACAAAGCAAGTAGGCGACGCCATCCCGAGCGATGAGGATGTTTTCCGTCGCGATTTCCCGACTCACCAGGCCCGCCGCGTGTGCGGTGTCGACCGCCGCGGCGACTTGGCCGAGGACCTCCACCGCGCGCGCCGGGGTGAGCGGTCCCTGCCGGGCCAAGAGTGTGCGCAGATCGACGCTCTCGATCAGGGGCATCTGCAGGTATAGGCGCCCGTCGATTTCGCCGGCGTCGTCGATCAGCACCCAGTGCGGCGCGGCCGTGTTTGTCAGCACCCGTGTCGCCATGCCCGCCTCGCGCTGCACGCGCATCGGGACCGGGGGGACCGAATCCCGTCGCGGGAAGATCTTCAGTGCCACCCGCTGGCGGGTGGTGGTGTCTTCGGCCTCGTAGACCTCGCAGCGCCCTCGGGAGAGCGGCCGTAGCAATTGATACTTTCCGAACCGCTCTGCTGGCATGGCTTGGTCGGACGCCCTTCGGGAGGGGGGCTGGGATCGCTCCACCGATCGAACACTAGTCGCGTATTCGTTGCCGGCGAATGCCCGTTTTCGGCGGAGAAAACGGCGTCACATGACGACCACGCGTCACACCAGCATCGAGCGCATAAAGCCGCCTCTTGCGTTGCTTGACGGTTGTCAGAGGGTGAGTGTTTACTGCGGAAGGGTATCGAACATACTTTCGAAAATCAGTGATCGGGAGGCTTGTCATGACTGCGGCTCTCGCCTCCAATCCTCACCCCGAAACCCGGCCTGAGCAGCTGGAATCGCTGCGGCGGCGGATTGCTGAGATGTCTGGTCGCAGCACGATGTCCGGGTCCCCCGCGGTGGCCCCGACGGACGACCTGCTGCCGGCGTGCGAGTCCCACCTGGCCCTCCCGCAATGGCTGGCGGACGCGCTGCAGGTCCCGTTGCCCAAGGGCACGGTGGCGGTGCTGTCGGGGGCCCGGTCGCTGCTGCTGAGCGTGGTGGCGGCGGTGACGGCGGCCGGCGGAAACGCGGCCATCGTCGGTCAGCCGGATATCGGGCTGCTGGCCGCGGTGGAGATGGGGGCGGATCTGAGCCGGCTCGCGGTGATACCGGATCCCGGGACCGATCCGGTGGAAGTGGCCGCGGTGCTCATCGACGGCATGGATCTGGTGGTGCTCGGACTGGGTGGGCGTCGGGTGCCGCTGACCCGGGCGCGGGCGGTGGTGGCTCGCGCCCGTCTCAAGGGCTGCACCCTGCTGGTCACCGACGGCGACTGGCAGGGGGCGCCGACCCGGCTGAAGGCCCGGGTCAGCGGCTACGAGATCACGGCGGGTCACCGCGACGCCCCGGTTTGCGGATTCGGACGCATCAGCGGAGTGCGGCTGCAGGTCAGCGGGGTGTGCGCGGGGAGACGGGTGACCGGCCGTCGAACGCGAACCGGGTGAGTTCGAATGTCTTCCCGGGTGCTGGCCATTTGGTGCATGGACTGGCCGGCGGTCGCGGCGGCGGCAGCGGCGGACAAATCCATGACGACCCCGATCGCGGTCACCCTGGCCAATCGGGTGATCGCCTGCTCGTCGGCTGCGCGTGCGGCCGGAGTGCGACGAGGGTTGCGGCGCCGCGAGGCCGCCGCCCGTTGCCCGCAACTGCACGTCGCCACCGCCGACGCCGATCGTGACGCCCGCTTTTTCGAGGGGGTGATTGCGGCGGTCGACGACCTGGTGCCTCGCGCCGAGGTGCTGCGCCCCGGCCTGCTGGTGTTGCCGGTGCGCGGAGCGGCCCGTTATTTCGGGTCCGAACAACAGGCCGCCGAACGGCTGATCGACGCCGTAGCCGCAGCCGGGGCCGAGTGTCAGGTCGGGATCGCCGACCAGCTGTCCACCGCGGTCTTCGCCGCTCGGGCGGGTCGTGTCGTGGCACCCGGCGGCGATGCCAAGTTCCTGTCGGTGCTGTCGATCCGGCAGCTGGCCACCGAGCCGAGCCTGTCCGGTCCGGGGCGAGAAGAGCTCACGGATCTGTTGTGGCGGTTAGGGATTCGCACCATCGGTCAGTTCGCCGCACTGTCGGCGACCGACGTGGCTTCCCGGTTCGGCGCCGACGGGAGCAGCGCACACCGGTTCGCCCGCGGCGAACCCGAGCGAGGCCCGTCCGGGCGAGAGCCCCCGGCTGAACTCGAGGCCGTGCTGGATTGCGATCCGCCGATCGACCGGGTCGACGCCGCGGCATTCGCCGGACGCTCGCTGGCCGGCACGCTGCACCAGATGTTGATATCCGCCGGGGTGGGATGCACCCGGCTGTCCATTCATGCCGTCACCGCCAACGGCGAAGAACTGAACCGGGTATGGCGGTGTGCCGAGCCGTTGACCGAGGACGCCACCGCCGATCGGGTGCGCTGGCAACTGGACGGGTGGTTGAGCAGCCGGGCCGCCCGCAATCCCCGCCCGACGGCGCCGGTGACATCGCTGCGGCTGCAGGCGGTGGAGGTGGTGTCCGCCGAGGCGCTGCAGCTGCCGTTATGGGGCGGTCTCGGTGAGGAGGACCGGCAGCGGGCCCGCCGCGCCCTGGTGCGGGTGCAGGGCCTGCTCGGGCCGGAAGCGGTGCGGGTGCCGGTGCTGTCCGGAGGCCGCGGACCCGCCGAACGCATCACGCTGACTCCGCTGGGTGACGAGCCGGTTCCGGATGCCGACCCGGGGTTGCCGTGGCCCGGTCAGCTGCCGGACCCTTCGCCGGCGGTACTGCTCGACGATCCGGTGGAATTACTTGACGCCCAGGGGAATTCGATACGGGTAACAGGCCGGGGGATGTTCTCCGCCGACCCGGTGCGCCTGGTCTCCCGCGGCCGAGACGACGCGCTGCGCTGGTGGGCCGGCCCGTGGCCGGTCGACGAGCGGTGGTGGGATCCGGACCGATCGCCGGGCCGCACCGCGCGTGCCCAGGTGTTGCTGGAAAGCGAACGCGCGCTGCTGCTGTGCTATCGCCAGCGGCGGTGGTACCTCGAAGGAATCTACGAGTAGGGGTGTCAGTACCGGCCGAAGGCCACGGCGACGTTGTGGCCGCCGAAGCCGAACGAGTTGTTGAGTGCGTACCGGTAATTGCCGGGCCGCGGCTTGCCCGTCACCACATCCAGGTCGATCTCTGGATCAAGGTTTTCCAGGTTCAGGGTCGGTGGGATCACCTGATCCCGCAGCGCCAGCACGGTCAGGATCGACTCCACCGCGCCGACCGCCCCCACCGAGTGGCCCAGCGCGGCCTTGGGCGCGTACACAGCCGCTTTGTTGCTGCCCAGCGCGTTGTTAATGGCCTTGGACTCGGCCAGGTCGCCGACCAGGGTGCCGGTGGCGTGCGCATTGACGTGGTCGATGTCGCCGGGAGTCAGCCCCGCCAGCTGAATCGCCCGGCTCATCGCATGCCCGGCGCGTGCGCCATTGGGGTCCGGCGCCACCATGTGGAAGCCGTCCGAGGTGATGCTGGCGCCCATGATGCGGGCCAGGATGTTGGCACCGCGGGCCTTGGCGTGCTCCTCGGTTTCTATGACCATCAACGCGCCGGCCTCACCGAACACGATGCCGGTCCGGTCCCGATCGAACGGGCGGCACGCCCCGGCCGGGTCGTCGTTCTTCGTCGACAACACGATGCGCATCTGGCCGAACGCCGCTATCGCAACCGCTTCGATCTTGACCTCGACACCGCCGCAGATGGCGATATCGGCCTCACCCAGGACGATACTGCGCCAAGCCTGTGCGATGCCTTCGGAGCCGGAGGCGCACGCCGAAATCGGGGTGAGCACCCCGGCCCTGGCGTGTCGTTCCAGCCCGATCGCCGCGGCGGGGGCGTTGGGCATGTACTTCGCCACCGCCAGCGGCGAAACCCCCTGCATGCCGCGGGCGCGGATGTCGTCGTAGCTGAACACTATTTGCTCGGCCGAGCCCAGGCCGGTGCCGACGGACACCAGCAATCGGTTGGGGTCGACCTCGGGCGATCCGGCGTTCTCCCACAACCGGCGGCTCAGAACCGTGGTCATCTTCGGCAACCAGCCCATTCGGTGACGTTCGGCACGTGTCAAACCGTGGTCGAAATCCTCCAGCAGGTGCCCGCCGATGCGTACCGGCAGGTCATAGTGCTCGACAAACGAGTCCTCAAGCGTGCGGATACCGCTTTGGCTGTCCAGCAACAACTTCCAAGTGCTCTCGGCGTCGGTCGCCACCGAGGTTGTCATGGCAATGCCGGTGACCACTACGTTTGGTAGTGCCTTCCCCGTTACCAGCTCTGTCATCGCGAAGGTCCTTCCAGTGTTGACTAACGCAACCTCGCGTAGATATCCACCTATTCCATCGTTGCTGGGCGGTTTCTGTCAACGAAAGTCGGCGGCCAGCGACTCTAGGAGGCCAGCCGCCGCGCGAAGGGACCCACTCGTTCGATGAACCGGTCGAAGAATGTCGCCGGATCGACGCCAACTCCAATGCGCGCGTTAGGTTCTCGGCGCCAATCCGTTACCGTCATGCCGCGGGTCAGGGTGCCGGCGAGCTCGATGTCCACCCGTCCCGAGCGGGTTGCGATGAGTTCGGGATCCAGCGCGACCGCCGCGGCCAACGGATCGTGCAGGTGCGCCAGATATCCGTGTCCGTTGTCGTAGTAACCCTCGAGGTAGAACCGCAGCGCGTCTTCGATCACTCGGATCACCGGATTGGACGCCGTCGATCGGGTGCCCCGGCGGTCGTCCACGCTCATGATCGTCGACGTCGATCCCGCGGCGTCGGCCAATCTCGCCAGGACTTCCGGTGTGATCGCGACGTTGCGCGTCAGATCCAGGCCGCACAGGATCGGAAGCTGCTGCGGCCCAAGGTTTTCGCTGGACCAGGCCGCGAACACCTCGGCGGCCGCCTCGGGGTCCACGCTGATGTTCCATTCCGCCACCGCGGTGGTGTTACCGACGTGGTCATAGGAGCCGCCCATGATGACCAACCGGCGCAACAGCGTTGGCAGCGCGGGCTCGGCGCGCAGCGCCAGCGCCAGATTGGTCAGCGGGCCGGTCGCCACGCCGATCAGCTCACCGGGGAACGCCTGCGCCGCGCGCACCCAGGCGGTGGCCGAGTCGTAGTCGGTCAGCGCCGCGTTGCTCGGTGGCACGTCGGCGTACCCCAGGCCGCGCGGGCCGTGGACTTTGGAGGGGGTGCGCAGTGGGCCGGCCAGCGCTTCGTCGGCGCCCTTCGACACCGGGACACCGGTGGCTCGGCACAGCTCCAGAAGGCCAAGGTTGTTGGCGCAAACCTGTTGTACGCCAACATTTCCCCCGGTCGATGCGATGCCGACCAAATCGGCGTCCGGGCCGGCCAGCAGGTAGATCAAGGCCAGCGCGTCATCGACGCCGGTGTCGACGTCGGCGAAAACGGGATTCACTGCGGAAACGATACTCAGCCTTTATGGGTTGGCAGGACGCGTTGTGACCTCTTGGACGATCCACCTATTGCCGTCGGGATCGTTGAAGGAGAAAAACGACTGGTAGCTGGTGTGGTCCGGATCCGGTCCAGGCAACCGCGCCTCCGGCGGAAACGGTGCGCCGTGCCACATGTCACTCGTTTTGATGCCGCGTCCGGCGAAATCCGCGTGGGCCGTTTCGATGTCCGAGACTGTCAGCACACCTTGAGCGGAACCCGGCGCGGCCGGCGTAATGCCCTGGCCGAACGTGACCGAGCAGGCCGAACCCGGGGGCGTGAACTGCACGATGCGGACATCGCCGCCGGGCTCGATGTCGCTATCCAGCGGCCATCCCAGGCTTTCGTAGAACTGCTTGGACCGCTCGACGTCGGTCACGGGGACGACGTGAACCTCAAGGTGCATCTCGACCATGCCGACCCACCTTCCTCACCAGTGAACCCCGGGCACCAGGCGGACCGCCTTGCGAACCGGTCGGGGGACCCCGATGCGGCCGACGGCACGCACCGGGCGCTTCGGCCGTCTTTTCTGCACAGCGCCACCGGACGGCGAAACTCCCAGCGCGGCAGCGGAATCGGGGTAACCGAGATACACCTGGTGCAGAATTCGCCGCGACGTCCTGGGCAATAGGTAGTTGCCGGCCTCGGCCAGGGTGCCCAGGGGGGTGTCGATGCGTGTCGGTTTCTCGACCAGTCCGCGCACCACCATCGCGGCCGCCCGTTCGGGGCTGATCGGCGGCACGGGGTTGAGCCGCTGCGACGGCACGATCATCGGCGTCTTGACCAGCGGCATATGGATATTGGTGAACGTGATGTGGTCGGACAGCGTCTCCGAGGCGACCACGTCGGAAAACGCGTCCAGTGCGGCCTTGGTCGGCAGATACGAGCTGTATTTCGGGTTTCGGGCCAGCACGCCCGCGCTGGAGACGTTCACGACATGGCCGAATCGGCGCTCCCGCCAATGCGGTAGCAGCGCGAGCACCATTCGGACGGCACCGAAGTAGTTGACCGCCATCACCCGCTCGTAGTCGTGCAGTCGATCGGTGGAGTTGACCACCGAACGGCGGATCGAACGGCCCGCGTTGTTCACCAGGTAATCGACATGACCGAAGCGGCCCAGGATGTCCTTGACGGTGTGCTCCACCGATACCGAATCGGTGACATCGCAGGTGAAGGCGTGGGCCTGACCGCCGTTCGCGCGGATCTCGGCGACCAGCTCGTCGAGTGCGGAGCCGTTGCGCGCCAGCGCGAACACCGTGGCGCCCCGTTCGGCGACCGCGATCGCCGATGCCCGGCCGATGCCACTGGATGCGCCGGTGATGATCACGTGCCGGCCGTGCAGCGGGCCGTCCGGAGCGTCGCGGCGGGCGCGGTCGGGATCGAGATGCTGCGCCCAGTACCGCCACAGCTTGGGCGCGTAACTGGCGAACTCGGGCACTTCAATCCCGGTGCCGCGCAACGCGTTTTGCGTCCTATCGCTGACAAACGTGGGGATCAGGTCGACGAGATCGAGCACCTCGGCCGGAATCCCGAGCTGGGTGGCCGCCATGTTGCGAACCCGCTTGACCCGCCCGCTTGCCTTCAGCACCGGCGCGGCCACCGAGCGGGGCAGCGAGCCGCGCAGCGCGGGCAGTCCGGCGGCTTTGGCGACACCACGGTAAATGCCGCGCAGCCCAATGGTTTTCGGTGAGGTCAGGTGGAAAGTTCGCCCATCCCAGGAAGCTGAGCCGTCGACGTGCATCAGGGCGACGAGTGCGTCGACGACGTAGTCGACCGGGACGATGTTGGTGCGCCCGGTGTCGGGCAGCATGATCGGGGTCAACGACGGCAAGATGGCCAGCTTGGACAGCACGCCGAAGAAGTAGTACGGGCCGTCGATCTTGTCCATCTCGCCGGTGCGCGAGTCGCCGACCACGACGGCCGGCCGGTAGATGCGGTAGCGCAGCCCGGGTTGCGACCGGACCAGCAGTTCGGCCTCGAACTTCGTCTGGTGGTACGGGGTGGGCAGTTGCTGGCCGACGTCGAAGTCGTCTTCGGTGTACTCGCCGTCGAAGTCTCCCGCGACGGCGATCGACGACACGTGGTGAAGCGTCGCGTCCAGGCGCCGCGCCAGCTCGATGACGGCGCGGGTGCCCTCGACGTTGGCGGCGCGCTGTTCGGCTTCACCGGCCGTGATGTCGTAGATCGCCGCGCAGTGCACGAGATGGTCGACCCGGCCCAGCTCGGCCAGCCGCTCGTCGGTCAGCGTCAGCTCCGGCAGCTCACCGACCAGCGGTTTGGCGCGTTCACCCCACTGTGCAGCGAGGCGTTCGAAGCGTCCCAGCGACCGGGGCCGGACCAAGATCCACACGTCGGCGTCGGGCCGAGTGTCCAACAGGCGAGCTACGACGCGGCGACCAATAAACCCGGTACCGCCGGTAACGACATACCGCATGGGGTCATGGTAGCGGGGATCAGCTGAAGCTGCGGATGCCGTCCCACTCGACCAGCGTCCACCCGTCCGTCGGGTTTCCGGTGAGTACCACGCGGCCGACGTTCGGCAGCGGATGGGTGCTCAACAGGCTGCTCTTGCCGTTGCGGGCGTTCATCAGCGTCCACGCCATGATCGCGGTGCCCTGGGAGAACACCACCGGCTTGCTGTGGCCGCTGTTGTAAACCTTGTTCACCGCGGCGGTGAACTCGTTGTTGAACTGCTTGCCGCTCACCGATCCCGGGATGCTGTCCGCGATGTCGCCGTTGATCCAGTCCGCCGGCGCCAACAGGTACGTGGTGGCCGCCATCGATTGAGGTTTGCCGTTGTACCAGCCGGCATTGAGCGCCTGCACGCCGCTCAGGACTTCCACCTGCTTGCCGAGTTCACTGGCCAACGGCCCGGCGGTCTGCTGTGCCTCGGCCATCGCGGAGGCGTAAACGGCGTCGAAGTCGTTGCGACCGCTCTGGTGGGCCAGCTGCTGGGCCTGGCCCCTGCCCTCGGCGGTGAGGCCGGGCCCGGGGGGATCGGTGTTGATGATGCCGTCGGCATCGGCCTGGGTCTGGGCGTTTCGGATGAACGTCAACGTGATGGCGCGCGCCTGCGTCGACCCCCCGCAGGCGCCGACGATGAGCGTTGCGGCGAGTACGGCCCCTGTTTTCCAGAAGGCCTTTCCGATCATGCTGCGCGTGGCCATGTCGATAGCCTGCCCTGCCGACAGCCCCATGGGGAAGGGTTTGCAATGGTTGAGTGCGCAAAAGCGTGAATCTGGTAGTCGAGAGGAGACTCGCATGGCGATTGACCCGAGTGCTGTCGGTGCGGTGACCGAGCCGAAGTTGTTCGACTGGACCGACCGGGACACCCTGCTCTACGCCCTCGGGGTTGGCGCGGGGCTCGACGACCTGTCGTTCACCACCGAGAACAGCCACGAGATCACCCAGCAGGTGCTGCCCACTTACGCGGTGATCTGCTGCCCGGCGTTCGGGGCGGCGGGCAAGATCGGTGATTTCAACTGGGCGATGCTCTTACACGGCTCGCAAGGGATCCGGCTGCACGCGCCGCTGCCCCCGGCGGGCAAGCTGTCGGTGGTCACCGAGGTCACCGACATTCAGGACAAGGGCGAGGGCAAGAACGCGGTCGTGATGCTGCGTGGCCGCGGCACCGACCCGGATACTCAGGAGCTGATCGCCGAAACGTCGACCACCTTTGTGGTGCGCGGCGCGGGCGGGTTCGGTGGGCAACCGGGTCAGCGCCCCGTCGCGCCGGAATTCCCGGATCGCGAGCCGACATCACGCTGGCCCTGCCCACCCGCGAGGACCAGGCGCTGATCTACCGGCTCTCCGGTGACCGCAACCCGCTGCACAGCGACCCGTGGTTCGCCCGGGAGTTGGCCGGTTTCCCGAAGCCGATCCTGCACGGGCTGTGCAGCTATGGGGTGGCGGGGCGCGCGCTGGTCGCCGAGCTCGGTGGTGGGCAGGCCGCGAACATCACCTCGATCGACGCACGCTTCAGCTCGCCGGTGTTTCCCGGCGAGACGTTGACCACGCTGATCTGGCGTACCGAGCCGGGCAAGGCCGTCTTTCGCACCACGGCTTCGGGTGCCGAGGGCGCCGAGGCGGGACGAGTCGTGCTCGACGACGGCGCGGTCGAATACGCGCAGAGCTAACCGGCGTCGGCCAACTGCCGCGCCAGGCGGCCGACGAAGTCGGCCGTGGCGGCCGGGCTGTCCAGCGCGAACAGCGCGGCGGTGGCCCGGTCGCCGTCGTCGTTGTGCCGCACCAGGATTGGGATTCCGTCCGGGTGCACCGCGTCGAACGCGTCCTCGTCGGTGATGTCGTCGCCGAAAAAGATCGGTGTCAGGCCGGCCGATCCGTCCAGGTGCTCGAGGACCCAGTGCAGCGTCTTGCCCTTGTCCCAGTCGATATCCGGGCGTAGCTCGATGACCTCGCGGCCGGTCGTCACCCGCAGCGCATCGCGCTGACCCGCGGCGCGCACCGCTGCCGTCACCTCGCCGACGCGGTCTCGCGCCGCGTTGCGATAGTGCACGGCAACGCCAAACCGCTTGTGCTCCACCCTGACCCCCGGAATCGACCCGAGTCGCTCGCGCAGCTGGGCGGCCGCGGATTCCAGCACCGGTATGGCCGCGGCCGCGGCGTCGTTTTGGTGATGCGTTCCGTCGGGCGCGGTCAGTTCGAAGCCGTGGCTGCCGGCGTACCAGAGACCGGGCAGGCCGACGCGTGCCGTGACGTCGGCGAGGTCGCGCCCGGACAGAATCGCGACCGGACAGCGCGCGGCCAACCGTTGCAGTGCGTCGTCGGCACCGGCGACCAGCTGCGCCGAGTCCGGGTCGTTGACGATGTCCGACAGCGTGCCGTCGAAGTCGAAGAACACCGCGGGCCGTCGGGCGGCGAGGTCCTCGCCCAGCAGCTGCGACGCGTCGGGCAGCTGCGACATCCGCAGGTCTCCGGTGCGGACCGTGACATCACCCAGCTCCTGCGCACCGATCACCAAGGCGAATCCGGCATCGCGCGCGGCCGCGGCCACCGCCTCGCTGGCCGCGACGACCACACTGCGGCCTGCCCGCACGCCCAGCCGGTCGGCGGTCGCGGCCGGGTCGTCGACGCCGAGGGCGACGCGCACCCCGGCCTCGCGCAGTTGCGGCACCGGCGCGGAGTCGGCGTCCAGCTCAAACAGCACCGCGTCGTGGCGGCGTGGGTCGATGGTGACCGATGGCTCCGATACTGGCTCCGATACTGACATCGACCAACCTTCTCACGGTGATCAATGCCGCCCGGGCTGGGTCAGTGGCGCGCTCGCGCGGTCGGATGGGCGCGGGGAACGCCGCCCCGCGGCGTGCCGGCCCGGCGCCTGCGGCGATCCTTGGTGAACAGCAGGACGGAGTCTTGGCTGAGTGCCGTCAGTCGCGCCATCTCGCGTTCGATCCCGCTGGCGAGCTGCTGGAGTTCGGGGGCGGCGTCGTAATCGGCGGTGATCCCGAAGATCAGCTCGTCGCCGTAGCTGAGCACCGCGACTCCGCTGGACAGCTGCGAAGCCGTTGGCGGGATCGGCAGCAGACGTTCCACGGTTGCGCCCATCAGCCCCAGCCGATGCCGAGGTCCCGGCGCATTGGTGGCCAGCGTCACGATGCCAGGTTGCGGGAGCCGGCTCATCACCAATCGAACTGCCTTGGCGCACAAAGTAAATGGCATGGAACTGGTGGCCAGGTCCACGATGCTCGTGGGCTGGTGGACCGGCGCCGGCTGGTTCAAGCTGCTGTGCACAATGCGCAGCCGCTGCACCGGATCGTCGTGCTCGACAGGCAGATACCTCTTCCCCAGGGTGCGCAACGAACCCGCGCGCGGTTGTTCGCCGCGGTGCAGCAACACGGCCCGGAAGCCCTCGGTGATGGCGGCAAGCGCGACGTCGTTGGTGGTCACCCGGAACTTGCCACAGACCGCGTCGACGGCGGCGAGGGGAACGCGCACCGTGCTGTAGCGCCGCATCGTGACCGCCGGGCCGGTCGACGACGCGCGGGCCGCCGTCCAGACCGTCTCGGCCAGTGTGCTGGCGACGGTGGTCGCGGCGGTCGAAGCTCGCCAGAGCGTCTCGGCCCAGCCCCGCGGGGTCGAATCATCCTTGGCTACAACGTGATTGGCGAACATTTCGCTGTCGGCGTCGTCGCAGAGCCTGGTGAGCAGGTGGGCCGCCGGCGTGGCGTCGGCGAGGTAGTGGTGAACCTTCATCAAGATCGCCCACTTGCCCCGCAACCCCTCGATGACCCAGCACTCCCACAGCGGCCGGTCCAATTCGAGGGGGCGTTCCAGGGCGTGGGCGATCGCTCGAGACAGGTCGGCTTCATCGCCGGGGCGGGGAACCGCGACCCGGCGCAGATGATGGGCGAGGTCGAAACCCGGATCGTCGGTCCAGTGCTGGGCGCCGCTGAACGGATGAGTCCGCAACACCTGGGTGCATCGCGGTATCGACTGAATACGTTCTGCCAGAAGCGCTTTGAGGCATCCCAGGTTCGGGACCGCGCCTTCGACGATGGCGACCGCGCCCGTCGCCGTACTTGCCTGCCGATCGGGGTCCGCCGCGGTGCGAAAGCCCGAATCCAACGCTGTGGTCAGCTGTACCATTTTCAGTTCCCGCCCTAGTTGCCCCGTACCAGTATCGGTCGCCACGGCCCCGTCGCGGTAGGTCCCAGTCCGTTAAGACTGTGTTTAGAAGTTGAAGACCCGTTTAACAACCGCTTTAACAACCGCGCGCGTAATCGAACGTTTGTTCGATACACTGTGGGCGTGGGTTTCAGCAATGAGCCGCGGAGTTGGGCGGAACTCGAGCGGCTGCTCGACGGCAAGCCGCGCCATGCCGGCGCGCCCACCCCATCCGGGCCGGCGCAAGAGGCCCCCTTCTCGCACAAGCGTCCGGCCTATCGGCCACCGGTCGGTGGCCGGACGGCCCGCTCGTCGGTCGCTCATTCCGTTTCGTATGCCGAGTTGCACGCGCATTCGGCGTACAGCTTTCTGGACGGCGCCAGCACGCCCGAGGAGTTGGTCGAGGAGGCCGACCGGCTGGATCTGCGGGCGCTGGCGCTGACCGACCACAACGGCCTGTACGGGGCGGTGCGGTTCGCCGAGGCCGCCGCCGAACTCGACATGCGAACCGTGTTCGGTGCCGAGCTGTCGCTGGGCTCTTCGTCGGTATCGCAGGCTCGTACCGAGAACCCGGATCCACCCGGCCCGCACCTGCTGGTGCTGGCCCGCGGCCCGGAGGGTTACCGGCGGCTGTCGCGGCAGCTGGCCGCGGCGCATCTGGCCGGCGGCGAGAAGGGCAAGCTGCGCTTCGACATCGACACGCTGACCGAAGCCGCGGGCGGGCATTGGCACATCCTGACGGGGTGCCGTAAAGGCCATGTCCGCCAAGCGCTTTCCGGCGGCGGTCCGGACGCCGCGGCGGCGGCACTGGCCGATTTGGTGGACCGCTTCGGCGCCGGCCGGGTCAGCATCGAGTTGACCCACCACGGCCAGCCGCTCGATGACGAGCGCAACGCGACACTGGCGGGAATGGCGCCGCGGTTCGGGGTCGGCGTCGTCGCGACCACCGGAGCGCATTTCGCCGACCCGTCGCGCCGGCGGCTGGCCATGGCGATGGGCGCGATCCGGGCCCGGCAGTCATTGGAATCGGCCGCCGGCTGGCTGGCCCCGCTGGGTGGCTCACACCTGCGCTCCGGCGAGGAGATGGCCCGGCTGTTCGCGCAGCGACCCGAGGTGGTGGCCGCCGCTGCCGAACTCGGCGAGCAGTGCGCGTTCGGGCTGGCGTTGATCGCGCCTTCGCTGCCGCCGTTCGACGTGCCGGACGGGCACACCGAGGACAGCTGGTTGCGGCAGTTGGTGATGGCGGGCGCACGCGACCGCTACGGGCTGCCCGAGGCCGCCCCGCGCGCGTATGCCCAGATCGAGCATGAGCTGAAAGTCATTGCCCAACTGAGGTTTCCGGGCTATTTCCTGGTGGTGCACGACATAGCCCGGTTCTGCCGGTGCAACAACATCCTGTGCCAGGGCAGGGGATCGGCGGCCAACTCCGCGGTCTGTTACGCCCTGGGTGTCACCGCGGTCGATCCGGTGGCCAACGAGTTGTTGTTCGAGCGCTTCTTATCGCCGGCCCGCGACGGGCCACCCGACATCGACATGGACATCGAGTCGGATCAGCGCGAAAAGGTCATCCAGTACGTCTACGACAAATACGGCCGCGACTATGCCGCCCAGGTCGCCAACGTCATCACCTACCGAAGCAAGATCGCGGTGCGCGACATGGCGCGGGCCCTGGGTTACTCGCAGGGGCAGCAGGACGCCTGGAGCAAGCAGATCAGCCACTGGAACGGGCTGGTCGATTCGCCGGATATTGAGGACATCCCGGAACAGGTGATCGATCTGGCCACCCAGATCCGGAACCTGCCGCGGCACATGGGAATTCACTCCGGCGGCATGGTGATCTGCGACCGCCCGATCGCCGACGTGTGCCCGGTGGAATGGGCGCGGATGGAGAATCGCAGCGTTCTGCAATGGGACAAGGACGACTGTGCGGCCATCGGCTTGGTGAAGTTCGACCTACTCGGGCTGGGCATGCTCTCCGCGCTGCACTACGCGAAAGACCTGGTGGCCGAACACAAAGGCATCGAGGTCGACCTGGCCCGCCTCGACCTCTCCGAGCCCGCGGTGTACGAGATGCTGCAGCGCGCCGATTCCGTCGGGGTCTTCCAGGTGGAGTCGCGCGCACAGATGGCCACCCTGCCCAGACTCAAGCCGCGGATCTTCTACGACCTGGTCGTCGAGGTCGCACTGATCCGGCCCGGGCCCATCCAGGGCGGGTCGGTACACCCCTACATCCGGCGGCGCAACGGCATCGACCCGGTGGTCTACGATCATCCGTCCATGGAGCCGGCGCTGCGAAAAACGCTGGGAGTGCCGCTTTTCCAGGAGCAGCTGATGCAGCTCGCGGTCGACTGCGCCGGCTTCTCGGCCGCCGAGGCCGATCAGCTGCGCCGCGCCATGGGGTCCAAGCGTTCCACCGAGCGGATGCAACGGCTGCGTGGCAGGTTCTACGAGGGCATGCGCGCATTGCATGGCGCCACCGACGAGGTGATCGACCGGACCTACGAAAAGCTGGAAGCGTTCGCCAATTTCGGGTTTCCGGAAAGTCATGCGCTGTCCTTCGCGTCGCTGGTGTTCTACTCGTCGTGGTTCAAGCTGCACCACCCGGCCGCGTTCTGCGCTGCGCTGCTGCGGGCCCAGCCGATGGGGTTCTATTCACCGCAGTCGCTGGTGGCCGATGCGCGCCGGCACGGCGTGCTGGTGCACGGCCCGGACGTCAACGCCAGCCTGGCGCACGCCACACTCGAGAACGCCGGCACCGAGGTCCGCCTCGGGCTGGGTGCGGTCCGTCATATCGGCGACGACCTCGCCGAAAAACTGGTCGAGGAGCGAAAAGTCAACGGCGCGTTCGTATCTCTGCTCGACCTGACCACCCGGTTGCAGCTCTCGGTGCCGCAGACCGAAGCGCTGGCGACGGCCGGGGCGCTGGGTTGCTTCGGGACATCGCGGCGCGAGGCGTTGTGGGCGGCCGGAGCCGCTGCCACCCAACGGCCGGACCGGTTGCCCGGCGTGGGCTCGTCGTCGCACATCCCGGTGCTGCCCGGAATGAGCGAACTGGAATTGGCCGCCGCCGACGTGTGGGCCACCGGCATCTCCCCGGACAGCTACCCGACCCAGTTCTTGCGGGCCGACCTGAACGCGATGGGGGTGGTGCCCGCCGACGAGCTGCTCGAGGTGCCCGACGGCGACCGCGTGCTGATCGCGGGTGCGGTGACCCATCGGCAGCGGCCCGCCACGGCGCAGGGGGTGACGTTCATCAACCTCGAGGACGAGACCGGGATGGTCAACGTGCTCTGCACGCCCGGGGTGTGGGCGCGACACCGCAAGCTCGCGAACACGGCACCTGCGCTGCTGGTCCGCGGTCAGGTCCAAAACGCCAGCGGCGCAGTCACCGTCGTGGCCGAGCGGTTGGGCCGCATCACCTTGGCCGTCGGCTCCAAGTCTCGCGACTTCCGCTGATTTCCGGCTCACTTTCTTCGCCGAACGTGCTCTCACCGCGAGATTTTCGCCAATTTTGGCACTGAGAGCACGGTCGGCGCTTCTCGTCGTAAAGGCGCCGCTTTGTGTATTCGGTTTTGAACCCGGCCAATTCCGCCGCGGCATAAACTATCAGCGCCTGGCATTTCTTAAGGGGTTCGCCAATGAAATTCACGCTCGTTCGCCGCGGCGCCGCGATATTGGGTTGCGCTGCGGCGCTTGTTCTTTCTCCCGCCGTGGCCAGCGCCGATCCGCCCGACCCGCACCAGCCGGACATGACGAAGGGCTTTTGCCCGGGTGGTCGATGGGGTTACGGCAATTTGGCCGTGTGCGACGGCGAGAAGTATCCCGACGGGTCGTTCTGGCACCAGTGGATGAAAACCTGGATAGTCGGCCCACAATTTTATTACGACTGCGTCGGCGGCGACGAACCCCTTCCGGGGCCACCCCCGCCGGGTGGCTGCGGCGGCGCGATTCCGCCCGACGGGCCGCCTCCTCCGCCCTAGCGACCCCGGGCTCAGCCCGTCGGCGTCGTCCACACCTTCGTCGGCGTGATCTTCAGCCGGGTGCTGTAGGCGCCCAGCGAGTCGGTCAGGCCGAAACTCGCCGCCGCCTCGCGGTACTTCGCCCAGTACGGCCCGTCCTCGCGGCCGTCGACACCGGTGGCGTCCACCGCCGCCGTGCCACCGATGACGATGATGCCGCCGCCGTTGCCGTCGGAATCGAGGTTCAGGCTCACCTCGGGGTGCGCCTTGATGTGGGCGACCTTGGCCGCCTGCGGCATGGTGTACACCGTCAGCGCGGCGCCGTCGAAGTAGAACCAGATCAGCCGCGGGACCGGTAGCCCGGACTTCGCCACGGTGGTCAGCCAGCCGTACTGATCCGATGTCAGCCTGTCGGAAACCTCTTGTGTCAGTTGGACGCTCATAAGTGCGAATGTATCCCGAATGTAGTCTCCACACATGACCCTCAACCTGTCCGTCGACGAACTTCTCACCACCACCCGCTCGGTACGCAAGCGCCTCGACTTCGACAAGCCGGTGTCTCGCGAGGTCCTGATGGAATGCCTCGAGCTGGCGTTGCAGGCGCCGACCGGTTCCAACTCGCAGGGTTGGCAGTGGGTGTTCGTCGAGGACGCCGAGAAGAAGAAGGCGATCGGCGAGATCTACCTGTCGCACGCCCAGCCCTACCTGTCCGCGCCGAAGCCCGATTACGGCGAGGGTGACACCCGCAACGAGCGGATGCCCAAGGTCGTGGACTCGGCGATGTATCTCGCCGAGCACATCCACGAGGCGCCGGTGCTGATGATCCCGTGCATCGCGGGCCGCGAAGACAAGTCGCCACTGGGCGGCGTCTCGTTCTGGGCGTCGCTGTTCCCGGCGGTCTGGAGCTTCTGCCTGGCGCTGCGCTCCCGCGGGCTGGGCTCCTGCTGGACGACGCTGCACCTGCTCGGCGACGGCGAGCGCAAGGCCGCCGAGGTGCTCGGCATCCCGTACGAAGAGTTCAGCCAGGGTGGGCTGTTCCCGATCGCCTACACCAAAGGCACCGACTTCCGCCCGGCCAAGCGGCTGCCGGCCGAGACCTTGACGCACTGGAATACCTGGTAGTCACACCGCGCCGGGATAGCCGTGCTGGCGCCACGCCTCGTAGATCGCGACCGCCGCGGCATTGGCCAGGTTCAGGGAGCGCCGGCCGGCCAGCATCGGAATGCGCACCTGCTGCGTGATGTGAGGGTCGGCCAGCGTCGCCGCGTCCAGCCCGTCGGGTTCGGGCCCGAACATCAACACGTCGGCGGGCTGATAGCCGACGTCGGCGTAAGACGTCGACGCGTGCGCGGTAAACGCGTACACCCGCGCCGGCAGCAACGCGTCCCAGGCGGCCTGCAGCGTCGCGTGCACGGTGACCGAGGCCAGGTCGTGGTAGTCCAAGCCGGCCCGGCGCACCTTGGATTCGGACAGGTCGAAGCCCATCGGCTCAACCAGATGCAATTCGGCGCCGGTGGCCGCGGCCGTCCGGATGGCGTTGCCCGTGTTAGGTGCGATGCGCGGCGAGTAGAACAGCAGCCGGAACACACGGCCATCTTCACACGGCGATAATGGCGGCATGGTCGAGCAGAGCATCTGGATGCGCAAGGTTGCGGCCGATCCGGGGCACTCGGACTGGTACATCGAGCGCTTCCGCTCCATGGCCCGCGACGGCCAGGATCTGGTCGGCGAGGCACGCCTGATCGACGCCATGGTGCCCCGCGGCGCCCGTATCCTCGACGCCGGCTGCGGCCCCGGACGGGTGGGTGGCTATCTGGCCACGGTCGGGCATCACGTGGTCGGCGTCGACGTTGACCCGGCGCTGATCGCCGCGGCCGCGCAGGACTATCCGGGCCCGCAGTGGCTGGTCGGCGATCTTGCCGAGCTGGACTTGCCCGCGCGCGGCATCGCCGAACCGTTCGACGTGATCGTGTCCGCCGGCAACGTGATGGCGTTCCTCGCGCCGAGTACTCGCGGGCAGGTGCTCGGGCGGCTACGCGCCCACGTCGCCGACGACGGTCGGGCGGTGATCGGATTCGGCGCCGGGCGCGACTACGAGTTCGCCGATTTTCTTCAGCACGCGGCGGCCGCCGGGTTCGCTCCCGATGTGCTGCTGTCCACCTGGGATCTGCGACCGTTCACCGACGACTCCGACTTCCTCGTCGCGATCCTGCGGCCGGCGTAGGCCCTGGCTATCTGCTCGGTAACGATTCTGGTGGCACACGGCTAGGGCTGTCATACTCGTCGAATTGCCACGCGTTTACCGCTCGCGCGTCTTGGCGCGGGGGGAGCGGAATAAAAGCAGGAAGTTCATGAGCCTCTCGTTTCTTTCGATGCGCAGGGTCGGCGCAGCGGCCGGTACCACATGACGATGTTCAACCGCCCGGCCAGTCCGGCCGAGGCGACCCCCGCCGCCACGGCCAAGGCCCAGGCGCGCGCGTCGGCCCCGGCGAAACGTCCGCCGGCCTGGTCGCCGAGCAACTGGCCGGTCGGGTGGAAGGTGCTGGCGATTGTGCTGGTCCCGCTTACCCTGGCGGCGATCTTCGGCGGGCTGCGCGTCAACACAGCCATGTCGTCCTCCAGCGGCCTGCGGCTGGCCGCCGCGCGCGCCGACTTGCTGCCGGCGCTCACCAAATACATGTCGGCACTGGATGTCGCGTTGTTGGCGAACTCCACCGGGCGCGACGTCGAGGGCGCGAAGAAGAACTATGACGCCCGCAAGGGTGAGCTGCAGACCCGGTTGGCGGACACCGACGTCACTCCCGATGTCCGCACGGGAGTGGGCACGCTGCTGAGCGGCGGTCAGTCCTTGCTGGACAAGGTGGCCGACAACAGCATCGGTTTGCGGGACCGGGTGACCACCTACGCGCCGCTGCTGTTGACGGCCGAGGACGTCATCAACGCGTCCGTGCAGGTGGACGACGAGCAGATCCGGGCGCAGGCACAGGGTTTGAGCCGGGCAGTCGGGGCCCGCGGCCAGATGACGATGCAGGAGATCCTGGTGACCCGCGGCGCCGACCTGCCCGAGCCGCAGTTGCGCACCTCGATGATCACCCTGGCCGGCACCGAACCGTCCACGCTGTTCGGGATGAGCCAGGTGCTCGGTGTCGGCTCGCAAGAAGCCAAGACGCTGCAGCAGCAGATGGTGACCCGGATGGCGATCATGTCCGATCCGGCCGCGGTGCTCGTCGACAACCCGGACCTGCTGCGCTCGATCCAGACCACCGACGCGATCGCCGAGCAGGTCATCACCGACGCCACCGCGGCGGTGACCAGGTCGGTGCACACCCAGGCCGACGATCGGCGCAACTCCGCGATCGTCGACGGCGTGGTGGTGCTGGCCGCCATCGTGATCGCACTGATCATCGTGCTGTTGATGGCCCGCGCGCTGGTGGTGCCGCTGCGGCTGTTGCGCGACGGCGCGCTCAAGGTCGCCCACACCGACCTCGAGGAGGAGATCGCCCGGGTCAAAGCCGGTGAGGCCGAAGCGATTCCGGCTCCGCTGCCGGTCTACACCACCGAGGAGATCGGCCAGGTCGCGCACGCGGTGGACGAGCTGCACACCCAGGCGCTACTGCTGGCCGGTGATGAGGCGCGGTTGCGGCTGCTGGTCAACGACATGTTCGAGACGATGTCGCGGCGCAGCCGCTCGCTGGTCGACCAGCAGCTGTCGCTGATCGACCGGCTGGAGCGCAACGAAGAGGATCCCGACCGCCTCGACAGCCTGTTCCGGCTGGATCACCTGGCCGCGCGGTTGCGCCGCAACAGCGCGAACCTGCTGGTGCTCGCCGGTGCGCAGCTGGCCCGCGACCAGCGCGAGCCGGTTCCGCTGTCGACGGTGATCAGCGCGGCCGTCTCCGAGGTCGAGGACTACCGTCGGGTCGAGCTGGGCGAGCTGCCCGAATGCATGCTGGTCGGCGCGGCCGCCGGTGGCGCGATCCATCTGTTCGCCGAGCTGATCGACAACGCCCTGCGCTACTCGCCACCGTCGACGTACGTCCGGATCTCCGGGGCCCGCGGCGGCGTGGATCCTCGAGGCGGCGTGGTGCTGCGGATCGCCGACTCCGGCCTGGGCATGAACGATTCCGATCGCCGGATGGCCAACATGCGCCTGCAGGCCGGCGGCGAGGTCACCCCAGAGAATGCCCGCCACATGGGGCTTTTCGTGGTGGGGCGGATCGCCGCCCGGCACGGTATCCGGGTCGGGCTGCGGGGTCCGGCGCCCGGGGAGACGGGCACCGGCACGACCGCCGAGGTCTACCTGCCACCGGCGGTGCTGGAGGGCTTCGACGGCGGCCCGGCCGAAATCTCGGCGGCACCGCGGGAGCGGATCCGGGCGGTCTCGTCGCCGAGCGCCAAGCTGGCCAGCGGATCGCCGGACGCCGGCAACGGCGCGACGCGTCAACGCCCCGTCGCGGCCACCCGCGACAACGGCTCCGGCGAGGTGCCACCGATCTCGTTGCTGCCCCGCCGCAGCCCCGGCTCCAGCGGCATCACCGACGTGCCCGCCGCACCCGCCGCCCAGCCGCCGCTGCCCAAGCGCCGGCGTGAACTGGCCACCGCCTGGTGGGAGAACGAGAACCAGCCACGCCCCAAGCCGCCGGCCCAGCAGCCGACGCCCAAGCCAACCCCCAAGCCGGCCCCGGCGGTATCGGACACCTCGGCGTTCTTCGCTGCGCGCTCGCGCGGGACCGGCGCCCCGCCGCCGGCCCGGCCCTCTAGGCCCAGCCCTCCCGAGGGCGGCCCGTCCAAGGACGACGTGATCTATCGGCGGATGCTCTCGGAGATGATGGGTGACCCGCACGACCTGGTCAACAGCCCCGACCTGGACTGGCAGTCGGTGTGGGACCGCGGCTGGTCGCTGGCCGCCGAGGCCGACGACAAGCCCGTCGAGCAGCGCACCGCCGACCACGGGCTGCCGGTGCGTACGCCCGGAGCCCGGCTGGTGCCCGGCGCCGCCGACAGCGACGATTCCCTCGTAGGATCGAACGGCGGGCTGCACGCGGCCCGCGACCCCGAGGCGGTTCGCGCCTCGTTCAGTAACCACTTCGGCGGCGTGCGCAGCGGACGGTCACACGCCCGCCACTCGAGTCAAGGGCCCGATGAGGAATGACGTCTGCAGGCAGTTCACTGGACTGGTTGGTGACCAAGTTCGCCCGCGAGGTCCCCGGCGTGGCGCATGCGCTGCTGGTGTCCGTGGACGGGCTGCCCATCGCCGCCAGCGAGCTGCTGCCCCGCGAACGAGCCGACCAACTGGCCGCGGTGGCCTCCGGGCTGGCCAGCCTCGCGACCGGTGCCGCGCAGCTGTTTGACGGCGGTCAGGTGCTGCAGTCGGTGGTCGAGATGCAGAACGGCTACCTGCTGTTGATGCGCGTCGGGGATGGGTCGCACCTGGCGACACTGGCCGAGACGTCGTGTGACATCGGCCAGATCGGATACGAGATGGCGATCCTTGTCGAACGGGTGGGCGGCGTCGTGCAGTCCACCCGCCGTTCCGCTAGTCGTTCGTGAGCCGCGATGGACAAACGCGAAGCCGGCCCGCCCGCGCGTGAGGCGAGCCTGGTCCGCCCGTACACCCTGACGACCGGGCGGACGAACGCGGGCGTCGACATTCCGCTGGAAGCGCCGGTTCAGACGTTGCGGGCCGGGCAGGCGCAGCGCTGGCCGGCCGACGATCCGAAAGGCAAGATCATCCAACTGTGCGTGACGAGTCCGTCGGTCGCCGAGGTGTCGGCCCGGCTGAACCTGCCGATCGGAGTCACGCGCGTCCTGGTCGGCGATCTGGTCCTGTCCGGTTACCTTCGGGTGCACGCAACATTGACCGAGCAGTCGACCCGTGATGAGCGCCACGAGCTGATAGGAAGGACCCTGCGTGGCCTTAAAGCACTCTGACTCCGGCGCCAGCGCCTCGACGAAGATCGTCATCGCCGGCGGATTCGGCGCCGGCAAGACCACGTTCGTCGGGGCGGTCTCGGAGATCATGCCGCTGCGCACCGAGGAGATCGTCACCGACGCCTCGGCGGGCGTCGACATGCTCGAAGCCACCCCCGACAAGCGCACCACCACGGTGGCGATGGACTTCGGCCGGATCACCCTGGACCGCGACCTGGTGCTCTACCTGTTCGGCACGCCGGGCCAGCGGCGGTTCTGGTTCATGTGGGACGACCTGGTGCGCGGTGCCATCGGTGCGATCGTGCTGGTCGACTGCCGCCGCCTGCAGGACAGCTTCGCCGCGGTCGACTTCTTCGAGCACCGCAATCTGCCGTTCCTGATCGCGGTCAACCAATTCGACGGTGCGCCAAGGTATCCCGTCGCGGCGATACGCGAAGCGCTGGCTCTGTCCCCGCACATTCCGGTGATCGGCGTCGACGCCAGGGATCGCCGGTCGGCCACCGACGCGCTGATCGCGATCAGCGAGTACGCGCTGCAGAGCTTGACGGCTTGACCGCGGCGCAGCAGTGGGCCGATTGCGAGTTCACCGGCCGCGACTTCCGCGACGAGGACTTGGGCCGGTTGCGCACCGAACGGGTGGTGTTCAACGAGTGCGATTTCAGCGGCGTCAACCTGGCCGAGTCGGTGCACCGCGGCTGCGCCTTCCGTAACTGCAAGTTCGAGCGAGCAACGCTGTGGCACAGCACATTTGCGCAGTGCAGCATGCTGGGATCGGTCTTCGTGCAGTGCCGGCTGCGGCCGATCACCTTCGACGAGGTGGATTTCACGCTCGCCGTGCTGGGCGGCAACGACCTGCGCGGCGTCGACCTGAGCGGTTGCCGGCTGCGCGAGGCCAGCCTGGTGGAGACCGACCTGCGCAAGGCCGTGCTGCGCGGCGCCGACCTGTCCGGTGCGCGGACCACCGGCACCCGCCTCGACGACGCCGACCTGCGCGGCGCGACGGCGGATCCGGCGTTGTGGCGCACTGCCACCCTGACCGGTGTGCGGGTAGACGTGCCCCAGGCGATGGCATTCGCGTTGGCGCACGGGCTTCGCCTAGACGGGGGCCCAGACGCCAAGTCGGACTAACGGCGCAGCCGGATGCGCCACCACACGACGACGGAGTAGATCACCGACAGCGCGCCGAGCATTCCCATGTCGAGCAGCCACGCGCTGTCGGTGTGCGCCCAGTGGCTGTCCTTCGGACCGATCGGTACCAGCAGCCGCAGATTGACGGTGGCCGCCGACGCCGCGTAGCCCCAGCGCGACGGCATCAGCCAGGACAGCTGGTCGAGGAAGAGCCGGCCGGTCACCGGAATCAGGCCACCGGCGAGCACCAGCTGCAGCATCAGCGACACCACCAGCAGCGGCATGATCTGTTCGTTGGAGCGCGCGATAGACGACAACACCAGCCCGAGGATCGCCGAGGCCACGCACGTCGCGGCGACCGTGACGAACAGCTCCAAGCTGGCATTACCGAGCAGCACCGCCGGCTGTTTGGGAGCGCCCTTGCCGATCAGCACGATGCCGGTCGCGATCGCCGCCTGAATGATCGCGAACGCGCAGAACACGGTGATCTTGGCGCACAGATAAGCCCCGGTGGATAGGCCGACGGCCTGCTCGCGCTGGAAGATCGGGCGCTCGCCGATCAGATCGCGGATCGTCAGCGCCGTACCCATGAAGACGGCGGCGATCGACATCAGCGTCAGGATCTGGGCGGCTTCGTCGGGCGTCTCGCTGTTCGGGTCGCCGACCCCGAAGCCGCTATGGCCGGGAACGGTGAGCGACAGCGCACCCAGAATGAACGGCAACACCGCCAGGAAGGCGAAGTAGGCGCGATCGGAGATGATCAACCGAATCTGGCGCCGCGCGATCGTGGAGAACTGGTGCAGCATGCTGGTGCGCGACGGGGTGCCCAGATCGGCCGGCGTCTCGGCCCGGGTGGGAGGCGTGTGGTCCTGGCGTTCCAGGAACCGGCGGTTGGCCTCGTCGGGATCGGCGCCGACCTTCGCGAAGATCTGGGCCCAGTTGGTGGTGCCCATCGCGTCCCCGATATCGCTGGGTGGGCCGAGGAACGCGATCTTGCCGCCGGGCGCCATCAGCAGCACCTGGTCGCAGACGTCGAGATAGGTCAGCGAGTGCGTGACGACGAGCACGACGCGGCCGGCGTCGGCGAGCTGGCGCAGCATCGTCATGACCTGCAGGTCCAGCGCGGGATCCAGCCCCGAGGTGGGCTCGTCGAGGATCAGCAGCGACGGGCCGGTGAGCAGCTCGAGGGCGACCGAGGCGCGTTTGCGCTGCCCGCCAGAGAGCTTGTCGACCCGGGTCTCGGCGTGCGCGGTCAGCCCCAGCTCCTCGAGCACCTGAGCCACCACCTGGTCACGGTCGGCCTTGCTGGTGTCCGGCGGCAGCCGCAGTTCGGCCGCATAGCCCAGCGCCTGATTGACGGTCAGCTGGCGGTGCACGACGTCGTCCTGGGGGACCATCCCGATCCTGCTGCGCAGCGAGGCGTAGGCGGTGTGGATGTTGTGGCCCTCGAAGGTGACGGCGCCCGCGGTCGGGGTGGTGTAGCCGGCGATCAGCCGCGACAGCGTCGACTTGCCGGCGCCGGACCCGCCGATGATGGCCGTCAGCGTGCCGGGCCGGGCCGTCATCGTGATCTGCTGCAGCAGATCCTTTCCGTTGATCGCGAAGCCGACGCCGTGCACCTCCAGGCCGCCGGTGCGGGTCGCCGCGTCTTGGCGACGGGCCAGCAGGCCGGCGCTGAACACCAGGTCGACATTGCCGATCGTGATCACGTCGCCCTCGGAAAGCAGGGCCTGCCCGACCCGTACCCCGTTGACGAACGTTCCGTTGATGCTGTTCGCGTCGCGGATCTCGATGCCGGCGGGGGTCGGCTCCAGGAATGCGTGGTGGCGCGAGGCCAGCACGTCGTGGATGACGATGTCGTTGTCGAGTTCGCGACCGATCCAGGCGGTGCCCCCGGTCGGCGCCTGCACGCCCGATTCGGGTCCGACGATCTTCATCACCCTGGTCGGGAACTGCGACATGTCCGTGCCGGTCGGCTTGGCCACCCGGGTCGCATCGTTCGGAACGGCCTGGGTCGTCACCGTGGGCCGCACGATCGGCACCGCTCGGGTGTGCACCGCGTCGGTGGGCGGGTCCACGTAGGGCGTGTGCTGCGGCGGCACCGGCCGCGCGCCGGGGTCGGCCGGCGGGACCGTCGGAACGGCTTGCGACGTGGGCGGCAGCACGCCGACGTTGCCGCGGTGGTGGCCGATCGCCAGGACGATGCGCGGTCCGTCGGGGGCGCCGAGGTTGATGCCCTGGCCGTCGCGGACGTCGACGGTCGGCACCCGCCGTCCGTCGACGAAGATGCCGCCCCGCGACTTGTTGTCGACCGCGACCCATCTGCCGTGATCGAAGCGCAGCAACAGATGTGCACGCGCGACCAACGGATGCGCTACGCGGAGGTCGGCGCGGACGTCGCTACCGACGATGACGTCGCCGCCGGGAGCGAAACTGACCTCCGATCGGTTGGATCGAACGGTCAGTATCGATTGCGCAGGCGCATTCATCAGTTCAGCGTCGTTTCAGCCGGATCTTCCACCACACGATCGCGCTATAGCTTATGCACAGGACTCCGAGCATGGCCATATCGAACAGCCATGCACTCTTGGTGTGATTCCAGTGCTGGTCTTTGGGGTCGGTCGGACCCGGGATCAGCCGGTGCGTGTCGATCGTCGACGCCGACGCCGCGAAGCCCCAGCGGGCGGGCGTGACCCACGACAACTGGTCGAGCACGGCCCGGTTGGTCACCCAGATCATGCCGCCGGAGAACACCAGCTGGCTCATGATCGACACCACCAGCATCGGCATGATCTGGTCTTGGGATTGGGCCAGCGCCGACAGCGCCATGCCGAGCAGTGCGGCACCCACACACGTCGCCGCCACGGTGACGAACAGTTCGAAGTTGACATCACCCAGGATCACGGCGTTGGAGATCGGCTTGCCCCACCCGATCACCGAGATGATCGTCGCGATCGCGGCCTGGACGATCGCGAACGTCGAGAACACCACGATTTTCGCGCCCATATAGGCACCCGTCGACAGGCCGACCGCCTGTTCTCGCTTGAAGATCGGTCGCTCGCCGATCAGGTCGCGGATGGTCAGCGCGGTACCCATGAACACCGCGCCGACGTTGAGCATCACCAGGATCTGGTCGGGCTGGGCGGGATTGTTGCCCAGCGGATCGGACATGCCGTATCCGCTGTTGCCGCGAACGGTGAGGGTCAGGATGCCGATCAGGAACGGCAACAGCGCGAGGAACACCGTGTAGCCGCGGTCGGAGATGACCAGCCTTATCTGGCGGCGCGCGATCGTGGAGAACTGGCGAAACGCATTGGCGTGTGGCGCTTCACCGAGATCGGCCGCCGGGCTGTGCTCGGACGGCACCTGCGGCAGCTTTTGCTGGTTTTCGGCCAGGAAGCGGCGGTTGGCCTCATCCGGGTCGGCGCCCACCTTGGCGAAGATGTCGGCCCAGTTGGTGGTGCCCATCGCGGCGCCGATCTGGCTGGGCGGACCGAGAAACGCCGTCTTGCCGCCGGGGGCCACCAGCAGCAGCTGATCGCAGACGTCGAGGTAGGACACCGAGTGGGTGACCACCAGCACCACGCGGCCGGCGTCGGCCAGCTGACGCAGCATCATCATCACCTGACGGTCCAGCGCCGGATCCAGACCGGTGGTGGGTTCGTCGAGCAGCAGCAGCGACGGCCCGGTGAGCAATTCCAGGGCCACCGAGGCGCGCTTGCGCTGCCCGCCGGAGAGCTTGTCGACGCGGGTGTCGGCGTGCTTGGTCAGCTCGAGTTCCTCGAGCACCTGGGACACCACTTGTTCGCGGTCGGCCTTGCTGGTGTCCGGCGGCAGCCGCAGTTCGGCCGCGTAACCCAGCGCCTGGTTGACGGTGAGCTGGCGGTGCACGACGTCGTCCTGGGGGACCATCCCGATCCTGCTGCGCAGCGACGCGTACTCGGTGTGGATGTTGTGGCCCTCGAAGGTCACGGTGCCCGACGTCGGGCTGGTGTAGCCGGCGATCAGCCGCGACAGCGTCGTCTTGCCGGCGCCGGACCCGCCGATGATGGCCGTCAGGGTGCCGGGGCGAGCGGTCAGCGAGATGTGGTCCAGCAGTTGCTTTTTGCCCTGCTCGACGGTGTAGCAGACCGAGTTGACCTCGAGGCCGCCGGTGCGCGTCGCCGCTTCGGTGCGGCGCACCAGGGTGTCGCGGCTGAAGACGAGGTCGACGTTTCCGATCGTGACGACGTCGCCCTCGGTCAGCACCGCCGAGCCGACGCGGACGCCGTTGACGAAGGTCCCGTTGATGCTGTGCGCGTCGCGGATCTCGGTGCCCAGCGGCGTCTGGAGCAAGAACGCGTGATGGCGCGAGGCCAAGACGTCCTGGATGACGATGTCGTTGTCGGTCGCGCGCCCGATCGTTTGCGCGCCGGTGGGCTTTTGCATCGCGCCGGACCGGGACGGCAGCAGCGCCTGGAACATCTTGGTCGCCAGATTCCCCACCTCTGGCGCTGCTTTGGCCTCGGCGACAACCGGTGCCATCTGCGTTCGCGGTGCGGCCGGCGCGGGTGGGGGAGGCGGGCCGCCGGGCGGTGGCGGGCCATTCGGGGGATAGGCGGGTGGGCGCCCCAGCGACGTCGGATACACCGGCTGCCCCGGCGGTCCCGGCCGCTGCGCCGGCGCGCCGGGATGCGGACGTGGCGCGGGATTCCCACTCCAGGCGGTCTGGCGCCCGGGCGGAGCGGCCGGCGGATACCCCGGTTGCCCGGACGCCTGTGACGAAGGCCACGCCGTTGCGGCGGGCCCGGCCGCGACCGGGATGCCCATCGACTCGGTCCGCGGCGGGCGCCCGGCCATCCCTTGATGGCGTCCGACCTCGAACGTCAGCAACGGGCCGTCCGGGTTTCCGATGTTGACGCTCTGCCCGTCGTGGATGTCGACGACCGGCACCCGCCTGCCGTTGGCGAAAGTGCCGTTGAGCGAACCGTTGTCGATGGCCAGCCACCGGCCCTGGTCGAAGCGCAGCAACAGGTGGGCACGCGAAATCAGCGGGTGCGTGATGCGCATGTCGGCCCGCAGATCGCGCCCCACCACCACGTCGTGACCGGCTGCAAAGGTGCGTTCCGACCCGTCGTACCGGACGGTCAGCGCCGGCGGGGCTGGTGAATTCATCGCCCCAACTCTAGCTCGTGGACCTATTTCCCCTTTGGCACCAACGCGGCACGTCGGGTCGGCTGTGGTCGCGCTATCAGCTGTTGTCGGGTGCTCCGGTGACCACGCAGCGGGTGCGGGTGTAGATCGTCGGCATGCACCGATTGCAGTGCGTACACGCCGAATGGACGCGGTGCTGGGCGCCGTCGGCCGCGAGCCGATTGATCAGGTCCGGCTCGGCCAGCAGCGCGCGGGCCATCGCGACGAATTCGAATCCCTCGGCCATCGCGAGGTCCATCGTCTCGCGGTTGGTGATGCCGCCCAGCAGGATCAGCGGCATCTTGAGTTCGGCCCGGAACAGCTTGGCGTCGCGCAGCAGATAGGCCTCGCGGTAAGGGTATTCGCGCAAGAACTTCGTGCCCGTCATCCGCATGCCCCAGCGCAGCGGCGGCTTGAAGGCGCCGGCGAACTCCTTGATCGGCGCGTCGCCGCGAAACAGATACATCGGGTTGACCAGCGAGCTGCCCGCGGTCAGTTCGATCGCGTCCAGGCCGCCGTCTTCTTCCAGCCATTTGGCGGTGATCAGCGACTCTTCGGTGTTGATCGCGCCGCGCACACCGTCGGCCATGTTGAGCTTGGCCGTGACCGCGATCGGCGTTCCTTCCTTGTCCACCGCGCGGCGAACGGCCATCACGATGCCGCGCGCGACCTTGGCCCGATTCTCCAAGGAGCCACCGAACTCGTCGTTGCGACGGTTGATCAACGGCGACAGGAACGCACTCGCCAAATAGTTGTGGCCCAAATGAATTTCGACCGCGTCGAAGCCGGCTTCCATAGCTAGCCGGACCGCGTTGGCGTGTGCGTCGATCACGTCTTGGATGTCGTCGCGGGTTGCCTTCTTGGCGAAGCGCATCCCGATCGGGTTGAAGAACCGCACCGGCGCCAGCGCCTTGGCCTTGTTGGACTTGGCGTTGGCGACCGGACCCGCGTGGCCGATCTGCGCGCTGATCGCCGCGCCCTCGGCGTGGATCGCGTCGGTGAGCTTGCGTAATCCCGGCACCGCCTCGGGGCGCATCCAGAGACCGTTGCCCTCGGTGCGGCCGCCCTGGGAGACGGCGAGGTAGGCGACGGTCGTCATGCCGACCCCGCCGGCCGCCGGCGCGCGGTGGTACTCGATCAGGTCGTCGCTCACCAGAGCGCCGGGCGTGCGTGCTTCGAACGTCGCGGACTTGATCGTCCGGTTGCGCAGCGTGATCGGACCCAGCTTGGCCGGGCTGAATACGTCGGGAATCTGGAGCTGAGCAGATGCCATGCGAGGAGCCTAAACCTGTGACATGCCAGACTGGCAGGCGTGGGCGCAATCACACTGGACGGCAAGGCCACCCGCGACGAGATCTTCGTCGACCTCAAGGAACGAGTCGCGGCACTCACCGCGGCGGGGCGCACGCCCGGGCTGGCCACGATCCTGGTCGGCGACGACCCGGGCTCCCAGGCCTACGTGCGCGGCAAGCATGCCGACTGCGCGAAGGTCGGCATCACCTCGATCCGTCGCGACCTGCCCGCCGACATCTCCACGGCCAAGCTGAACGAGACGATCGACGAGCTCAACGCCAACCCCGACTGCACCGGCTACATCGTGCAGTTGCCGCTGCCCAAGCAGCTCGACGAGAACGCCGCGCTGGAGCGCATCGATCCCGCCAAGGACGCCGACGGCCTGCACCCGACGAACCTGGGCCGGCTGGTGCTCAACAACCCGGCTCCGCTCCCGTGCACCCCGCGCGGCATCGTGCACCTGCTGCGCCGCTACGACGTCGAGATCGCCGGTGCCCACGTGGTCGTCATCGGACGCGGCGTCACGGTCGGCCGGCCGCTGGGCCTGCTGCTCACCCGGCGCTCGGAGAACGCGACAGTAACGTTGTGCCACACCGGAACTCGCGACCTACCGTCGCTGACCAAGCAGGCCGACATCATCGTCGCCGCCGTCGGCGTGCCGCACTTGGTGACCGCCGACATGGTTCGCCCGGGCGCCGCGGTGCTCGACGTCGGTGTCAGCCGGGTGGACGACAAGCTGACTGGCGACGTGCATCCCGACGTGTGGGAGGTCGCCGGTCACGTGTCGCCGAACCCGGGTGGCATCGGCCCGCTGACGCGGGCATTCCTGCTGACGAACGTGGTCGAGCTGGCCGAGCGGCAATGAGTTCGGCGAAGACCGGGGCGAAAGCCCAGTGGCCGATCCTGCTGGTCGGGCTGATTTTCGTGACGGCATTCGCGTTGGTGGGCGCCAACTTCTGGCGTCGCGGTTCGCTGCTGATCGGCATCGCCGTCGGTGTCGCCGCGATACTGCGTTTGGTGCTATCCGACGATCGCGCCGGCCTTTTGGTGGTGCGCAGCAAGGGCATCGACTTCATCACGACCGCGACGGTCGGGGCCGCGATGGTCTATATCGCCTGGACCATCGATCCGCTCGGGACGGGCTAGATCCCGGGGCCCGTTATCTGGGGCAGGTTGGGCATCGCGCCCGGCATGTTCGGCATGGCGCCGGGCATGTTCGGCATGGCGCCCGGCATCATGCCGCCCGGCATAGTGGGCATCGCGCCCGGCATATTGGGCATGCCGCCGCCGGGCATCATGCCGCCCCCCGGCATGGTGGGCATATTGCCGCTGGCCAAGTTCGTCATCACCTGTGGGCAATACGACTGAATCGCGATCGTGGTGAACATCTGAGCCATCGCCGGCGACATGCCCTGGCGTCTGACGCTGGTGACGGCCCCGGCGAAGCTGCCGCCGGGCTGGGCCAGCATCGGGCAGATGGATTCGCCTACGGCCATCGCGTTTCCGGGCTGGCCGAAGTCGACGCCGGCGTGGTTCAGCGCGTCGATGAAGCTGTCGTCGGCGTTGGCGTCCGCCTCGGCCGGCGGCGAGGCGAACGCCGTGGCCACGGCGAGCAGCCCGGCCACTGCGGTCAGCACGCGAAGCGGTAGGGGTTGCTGACGAAACATCCAGACCCAACCATGCGCAGCTGCAACTGCTTTCATGACAGCTTCCCCATCTGTCGCGGAGTGCTCGGAAGGCACTCAAATCACTCTGGAAAGACTGATCTATGGCTGTCACATTTACGACACGGCGAGATCAAGGTTTGCACACTATGCGTTTCGTGAGCGCGATGCTTCTGAGACATCGGTTATTGCACGGAAAGCGTTACCGGCGAAGGCGGATCGCGTCCCGGCCAATCGAAGCCACACTGTGATCCGACACATGTGCCGGCGCCGTGCCCTGCGGTGAGAAATGGTTAAGAATTCGCCATCATGGATCGTGGCATCTCGCGCCAGACGTTTCTGCGTGGCGCCGTTTCAATGTTGGCGTCCGGCGCGGTGCTCGGGACCACGCGGGCTGCCGCCGACCCCGGCGCCGCCGTCGCGAGCTGGAACGGTTTGGCCTCCACCATCGGCGGCACTGTCGTGCTGCCGGCCAACGGCGCCCAATTCGCCTCGAGTAAGCAGGTTTTCAACTCGTTCTACAACAACTCCAGCCCTGCGGCGATCGTGGCGGTGTCCTCGCAAGCCGACGTCCAGAAGGCGGTCGCCTTCGCGACGGCGAACAAGCTCAAGGTGGCGCCACGCGGCGGCGGGCATTCCTACATCGGTGCATCGAACGCCAACGCAACGATGATGCTCGACCTGCGCGGACTGCCGGGTGGCGCGAACCTCGAAGGCGGCAACGTCACGGTGACCCCGGCGACGAATCTGTGGGCAGTACACCAGGCCAGCGCCGGCGCCGGTCGCGGCGTGCCGACCGGCAGTTGTCCCACCGTCGGTGTCGCGGGGCTGACGCTCGGTGGGGGGATCGGCGCAGATTCCCGGCATGCCGGCCTGGCGTGCGACGCGTTGCAGTCGGCCACCGTGGTGCTTCCCAGCGGCGACGTGGTCACCGCGTCCGCCAACGATCATCCGGACCTGTTCTGGGCACTGCGCGGCGGCGGTGGCGGCAACATCGGGGTGACGACGTCGATGACTTTCGCGACCTTCCCGACCGGCGACACCGACGTCATCCGGCTGGAATTCGCCCCGTCATCGGCAGTCCAGGTACTCGTCGGCTGGCAGAACTGGCTGAACGGGGCCGACCGAAACGCTTGGGGCATGGTCGATCTCGCGATCGGCTCGGTCCAGCCCGACTGCCATATCCTGGCGACCTGTCCGGCCGGCGGCGCGCCCGGAGTGATCGACGCGATCAAGGCCGCGGTCGGTTTGCAGCCCAGTGCGGTGACCAGCAAGACGATGAACCGAATGGACCTCGTGACGTATCTGGCCGGTGGCAGCTCGACATCGCCGCCACGGGGTTTCGTGGCCGGATCAGATGTGATCACCACCGTGAATTCCGCTGCGGCCCATGCCATTGCGACCGCGATCGGGCAGTGGCCCGCATCAGCCGGAAAGGCGTCGCTGCTGGTAGACCCGCTCGGTGGCGCCATCGCCGACGTCGCCCCGGGGGATTCGGCGTTTCCGTGGCGCCAGCAGTCCGCGGTCCTGCAATGGTATGTCGAGCCCGCCGCCAGCCAGGTCGCGGCCGCGACGCAATGGCTGAGTTCGGCGCACCAAGCGGTACAACAGTTTTCGGTCGGCGGGTACGTCAATTATCTGGAGCCCAACAGCCCGGCGTCACGCTACTTCGGCTCGAATCTGTCGCAACTGAACTCCGTGCGTCAGAAGTACGATCCCAACCAGGTCATGTACTCCGGCCTTAAATTCTGAGGGCGCCACGGCGGGTCCGCCGGGACGGTCGCCGTGTGTCGCTATGCCCGCCTCTGAGCGACAATCGCCGTGGGTGTGGGCGTGGTGGCTGTCTGGCGGGCCCGCCCTGCGGTGTTCGGACCACGCGGTGATGTGCCCGCCTCTGAGCGACAAT